>JAEYOY010000087.1 GCA_023411215.1 Bacillota bacterium
GTGTGGTACCGACCATATTCTTTGGAGGAGGAACGCCTTCCTGTATCCCAGAGTCGGATATTATAAGTATTATGACAAGGCTGAGAAGTACCTTCTGTATTAAAGAAGAGGAGCTGGAAGCAACGATTGAAGTAAATCCCGGTACCATTACAGAAGAAAAGCTGTTGGGCTATCAAAAGGCCGGCATCAATCGAATCAGCTTTGGGCTTCAATCGACGGATAATATGGAATTACAGCGACTAGGTAGAATTCACTGTTATGATGAGTTTCTAGAAAACTATAAACTTGCCAGAGAGCTTGGTTATAGTAATATTAATGTTGATCTGATGTCAGCCTTGCCGGGACAGACGGTAGCTTCCTGGGAGCGTACCCTTCGTATGATCGCTGAGCTTGGGCCGGAGCATATCTCAGCCTACAGTCTGATTATTGAGGAGGGCACCGGATTCTATGAACGATATAAGCCCGGAGCACCTTATGAGAGTGAGCTGCCAGATGAAGAAACCGACCGGCTGATTTATTATAGAACAAAGGAAGTGTTGGAGAGCTATGGTTACCACCGATATGAGATATCGAATTATGCAAAGGCAAACCTTGAGTGCAGACATAATAATTCTTATTGGATTGGTACTGAATATTTAGGTCTTGGCTTAGGTGCAGCGTCCCTATTGAATGGTACAAGATTTTCAAATGTAGATGATATTAAGCAATATATCAAACGAATAAATGACCATAGGATGAAGGGGAAAAAGCATAGAAGTGACGAGGCTGATCATCTGGCAATAACTACAATGGATGTGGATATGCTTGGAATACGTAGAGATAAGAAGCAGCTTTCCCTTGAAGAGCAGATGGAAGAATTCATGTTTCTGGGATTGCGCAGATGTGAAGGGATTAATAAAGGGGCCTTTTTTCAGCGCTTTGGAAAGAATATTGAAACTATATATGGTGATTTATTAATACAGTTGGAACGGCAAAATTTGATTGAAAAATCCGAGGATCAAATCCGGTTGACGGAATATGGAATTGATGTCAGCAACACTGTACTATCGGAATTTTTATTAAATTAATATAGATTGTATTTAGGATAGCATTTCCTTTGCATCAGCAATCGATCTTCATGGTTCTTTAGACAATCATGTAGCTCCTATAATTGGCCTTCGTAATCGCGAGGGCTAATTTACAGTGATTTTCTTACCATTTTTTAATAATATTATTCGAAAATAGCCTTGACAAAAGAAAATGATAGTGATATTTTATTTATAGATGTTAGCACTCTATCGAGTTGAGTGCTAACAGCAAATGAGAAGAGTAATGGCAACTATCAACTTACGATGGATCGAGGTGGATCATGCAGCAATTGGATGAAAGAAAATTGAAAATTTTGCAGGCTATCATTCGTAATTATCTGGAGTCAGGAGAACCGGTCGGTTCCAGAACGATATCTAAGTATACGGATCTTAATTTAAGCTCCGCCACCATACGTAATGAAATGTCAGATCTCGAAGAGCTGGGATACATCGTCCAGCCTCATACCTCTGCAGGACGTATTCCTTCCGATAAGGGATATCGGTTATATGTCGATATGCTTTTGCAGGATAAGACTCAAGAAGTCGAGGACATGAAGGAACTGCTAATACAGAAGGCTGATCGATTAGAGAACCTGTTGCAACAGGTGGCGAAGCTTCTAGCAGTGAATACTCATTATACAACGATGGTATCCACACCTCAGTACAAGAAGAAGGTTAAGTTTATTCAGCTGACAGAAGTGGATGAGAAACAACTTTTAGCCGTAATCGTTTTTGAACGAAATATTGTTAAGAATAAAATCATTCAATTAACAACATCCTTAGATAAGGAAACACTTCTTAAGCTTAATATAATCATCAATACATTTTTACAAGGCCTGGATCTTGGTGAAATTAATCTTCCTGTAATCTCTCAGATGAAAGAGCAGGCAGGTGATTACAGAAACCTTGTGAATGATATATTGGATGCTGTAATGCAGGCAGTTACAGAGGAAGAAGATATTGAGATATTTACTTCCGGGGCCACCAACATCTTACGATACCCAGAGTTAAGTGATAAGGAAAAGGCCAGTGAAATTCTGTATACTTTAGAAGAGAAGAAAGTCCTTACCGAATTAATCCAGGATAAGATGGAGGATGAAGAGAACCGTGGAATTCAGGTTTATATCGGTGACGAGAC
Organism: Bacillota bacterium; assembly: GCA_023411215.1. Taxonomy (GTDB): domain Bacteria; phylum Bacillota; class Clostridia; order Lachnospirales; family Lachnospiraceae; genus Mobilitalea. Next base: position 2,206 of record JAEYOY010000087.1, read on the forward strand.
ATCGGTGGAAGCCATGAAGGAGTGTTCCGTTGTAACTGCAACATATGAAATTGAAGAAGGTGTCTATGGAAAGGTTGGAATTATCGGACCGAAGAGAATGGATTACCAGAAGGTGGTTAGTACTTTGCAATCACTGATGGTACAACTGGATGATATCTTCAAGAAGAAGACTTAACAACATATCTTTTATTAATAAGAAGGTATGAAGAAAGGTGGTAAACAACACTTGGAGGATATGGATAAAGCAATAGAAATTATGAAAGCTGCCATGGAGAAGGAGAAAGGAATGAACGAAAAGTCGACAGATGCAAAGGATCAGAATATAGATGATCAGAATGAGCAAATGACTGAGGATGTAAATCTGGATGAAACCGCCTGTGATACACAGGAAGCAGGTAGTGAAGAGACGAATGAGGCTGAGGCGTCAGCAAAGCCAGATAAAGCCGGCAAGACATTTTTTAAGAATTCCAAATCAAAGGAATTAGCTGCCAAGGATGAGAAGATCGAAGAGCTAACAGATCGATTGATGAGAACAATGGCTGAATTTGATAACTACCGCAAGCGCTCCGAGAAGGAAAAAGCCACGATGTACGATATGGGAATCAAAAGCTTCATTGAGAAGATGCTCCCAATCGTTGATAATTTTGAAAGAGGTTTCGGTACCATAACTGAGAAAGAGAAAGAAAGTGGATTTGCACAAGGGATTGAAATGATCTATCGTCAGCTTCTAACCGCCATGGATGAAGTCGGAGTGAAGCCGATTGATGCCGTAGGCAATGAATTTGATCCTAATCTTCACAATGCAGTAATGCATGGCGAAGATGAAAGCCTAGGAGAGAACATCGTATCCGATGAATTCCAAAAGGGTTATATGTATAAGGATATGGTAGTTCGTCATAGTATGGTTAAAGTAGTTAATTAGAATAATTCATAACAACATTAACAACGCTATTACTAAAAAGTCAGCTTCGCAAACTTTTATGAATCAAATATTAAGGGAGGAACAATTCCTCCTAATGTAGACAGTGAAGATTATCAATTAATTTAAGGAGGAATAGAACATGGGTAAAATTATAGGTATTGACTTAGGTACAACAAATTCATGTGTAGCCGTTATGGAAGGTGGAAAGCCGGTAGTTATTGCTAATACAGAGGGTGCAAGAACAACACCAAGCGTTGTTGCATTTACAAAGACAGGAGAACGTCTCGTTGGTGAGCCTGCTAAGCGTCAGGCAGTTACTAATTCCGATAAAACAATCTCATCCATTAAGAGACATATGGGTACAGATTTCAGAGTAAAGATTGATGACAAGAGATATTCACCCCAGGAAATCTCAGCAATGGTTTTACAGAAGCTGAAAGCAGATGCAGAAAGCTATTTAGGAGAAAAGGTTACAGAAGCAGTTATTACAGTTCCTGCATACTTTAATGATGCTCAAAGACAGGCAACCAAGGATGCCGGTAAGATTGCTGGTCTTGATGTTAAGAGAATTATCAACGAGCCTACCGCAGCTGCCTTATCCTACGGTCTTGATAATGAGCACGAGCAGAAGATCATGGTATATGACTTGGGTGGTGGTACCTTCGATGTATCCATAATCGATATCGGTGACGGAGTTATCGAAGTACTTGCAACCTCCGGTGACAACAGACTCGGTGGAGATGACTTCGATGAGAGAGTAACCAGATATATGATCGAAGAATTTAAGAAGACGGATGGTGTTGACTTATCTACCGATAAGATGGCACTTCAAAGATTAAGGGAAGCTGCAGAGAAGGCTAAGAAAGAATTATCCTCAGCTACAACCACAAATATCAATCTTCCTTTCATTACAGCTACATCGGAAGGTCCGAAGCACTTTGATATGAACTTAACCCGCGCTAAATTTGATGAATTGACTCATGATTTAGTAGAGAGAACCGTAGTACCGGTTCAGAATGCACTTCGTGATGCGGGTCTTACTCCTTCCGATATAAAGAAAGTATTATTGGTAGGTGGTTCAACAAGAATCCCTGCTGTTCAGGATAAGGTAAGACAATTAACCAATCAGGAGCCTTCCAAGACTTTGAATCCCGATGAGTGTGTTGCAATCGGTGCTTCCATTCAGGGTGGTAAGCTGGCAGGCGATGCAGGTGCAGGAGACATCCTTCTTCTCGACGTTACCCCGTTGTCCCTTTCTATCGAGACCTTAGGTGGTGTTGCTACCAGATTAATCGAGAGAAATACAACCATTCCGACCAAGAAGAGCCAGATCTTCTCCACTGCAGCTGACAATCAGACCGCTGTTGACATTAATGTTGTACAGGGTGAGAGACAATTTGCGAAGGATAATAAGAGTCTTGGACAATTCCGTCTGGATGGTATTCCGCCGGCAAGAAGAGGTGTTCCTCAGATCGAAGTTACCTTTGATATTGATGCGAACGGTATTGTAAATGTATCTGCAAAGGATCTTGGAACCGGTAGAGAGCAGCACATTACAATTACAGCAAGCTCCAATTTATCAGATACTGATATCGACAAGGCAGTAAGAGAAGCTGCTGAATATGAGGCTCAGGATAAGCTCCGTAAAGAAGCGGTTGATGTTAGAAATGATGCAGACTCAATGGTATTCCAGACAGAGAAAGCTCTTACTGAGGTTGGAGATAAGATTGATGAAGCAGCAAAGTCTACGGTAGAAGCTGACCTTGCAAGACTAAAGGAATTAATCGAGAAATCCAATCCTGAGGTTATGAGTGAAGGTGAGGTTGCTGATATTAAAGCAGCTAAGGATAAATTAATGGAGGATGCACAGGCTTTATTTGCTAAGTTATATGAGCAAAGCGGTGCTGCCGGAGCAGGTCCTGATATGTCGGGTGCAGGCTTTGACGGTGGTCAGGCAGGTGGTTCTACCGGTGGAAATTATGGCGATGATGTAGTTGACGGAGATTACCGCGAAGTATAATCGGTTCACTCACAGAGCAACCATATAAAAATGGATTAAACCTTTCCGGGAAGAGTGATCTATATCGGTAAAATCATTCTTCCTGGCTTGGTGATTTATAATAGATGGCATTATGGCGGTCAGCACTGACTGCCTATTTGCGATTAACATAGGATGGAAATAGTAAGTTTCCTGACCGATATAATGCATAGCTATGAAAGGTGAAGAGAACAATGGCGGATAAACGTGATTATTATGAAGTCTTAGGTGTCAGTAGGACTGCGACGGATGACGAACTAAAAAAAGCATATAGACAACTTGCAAAGAAATACCACCCGGATACAAATCCAGGGGATAAAGCAGCGGAAGCTAAATTTAAAGAGGCTTCTGAGGCTTATGCCGTTTTAAGTGATGCTGATAAACGTAGGCAATATGATCAATTCGGACACGCGGCCTTTGACGGAGGCGCCGGAGGAGGTGCCGGTGGGTTTGATTTCAGTTCCATGGATATGGGTGACATTTTTGGTGATATCTTCGGTGATTTGTTTGGTGGCAGAAGCAGACGTACCAATAATGGACCTATGCAAGGAGCGAACCTGCGTACTTCTGTCAGAATCACCTTTGAAGAAGCGGTTTTTGGTACAGAGAAGGAACTGGATCTTACTCTGAAGGATGATTGTGCAACCTGTCATGGTACCGGTGCCAAGCCGGGAACCACAGCAGATACCTGTCAAAAATGTGGTGGTAAAGGTCAGGTAGTATATACTCAGCAATCCTTATTTGGTATGGTACGTAACGTACAGACTTGTCCGGATTGTAAGGGAACTGGTAAGATTATTAAGGATAAATGTGCTGATTGCTATGGCACAGGATATATCAGCAGCAAGAAGAAAATTAAGGTATCCATCCCTGCTGGAATTGATAGTGGTCAAAGTGTTCGAATTCGCAGTAAAGGTGAACCGGGTACCAATGGTGGTCCGAGAGGAGATCTCTTAGTAGAGGTTGAGGTGAGCAGACATCCTATATTCCAGAGACAGGATTACGATATCTTCTCCACAGCTCCGATTTCTTACGCAACAGCAGTACTTGGCGGTGATATTAAGATCAACACCGTAGACGGCGACGTGATCTATAACGTAAAAGCCGGTACACAGACGGATACGAAGGTTCGCCTGAGAGAAAAAGGTGTTCCTAGTCTGAGAAATAAAGCGGTTCGCGGTGATCATTACGTCACCCTGGTGGTTCAGGTACCTACTAATCTTAACTCGGAACAGAAGGACCTCTTGAAGAAATTTGATGATGCCATGACGGGTAAAACAGAGCGTGGTGCAGAGGGTACGGAGAACGAAAAGGGCAAGAAGAAGTTCTGGAAATAGTGTGAAGGAAAACCTTCACACGGGAAGAAGCTTCGAAGTTTGCCCATTGGAGCAAACTCCTTGTTCTTCCGGTATCTGGCAATATTTAAAAGTTTGTGCCTGCGTCTTCCTCGGCACAAACTAACTCAAAGGGTAGGCATGAGAATTTAGTGTGAAGGAAAACCTTCACAAAGCGAATAGTCATTCGCTTAGGAAGAAGCTACGGTAGGAATTATGCAAAGTAAATTCCTACTGGTTGCGCTATTGGAGCAAACTAACAAAAAAGCAGTTGCAATTATCTTTTACATGCGATGGAAAGGGATTCACAATGAAGTGGACTAAATTCACACTAGATACAACAACAGAAGCAGTCGACTTAGTCAGTGATATGTTAAATGACTTAGGGATTGCCGGTATAGAGATCAGCGACAATGTTCCAATTACGGAAGAAGAGAGGAAGCAGATGTTTATTGATATCTTACCGGAACTATCGGAGGATGATGGGACTGCTCAGGTCAGCTTTTATGTGGAACTAGAGGAAGATATTGATGCTTTGATCAGCAAGGTAAATGCAGGGCTTGAGGAACTATCTGCCTATACCGAGATTGGAACAGGAAAAATTGAGGTTTCACAGACTGAAGATAAGGATTGGATCAATAATTGGAAAGAATTTTTTAAACCCTTCCGTGTTGACGATACGATAGTCATCAAACCAACTTGGGAGGAATTGACCGATCAGAAAGAAGGGGATTTGATTATTGAGATTGATCCTGGTACCTCCTTTGGAACTGGTTCTCATGAGACGACGAAGCTTTGTATCATCGGAATGAAGCAGTATATGAAGCCTGAGTCTGTTGTTCTGGATGCGGGTAGCGGCAGCGGTATTCTTTCTATTCTTGCGAAGAAGCTTGGCGCAAAGGAAGTGCTCGGAATGGATATTGATCCCAATGCAACGATTTCCGCAATAGAGAATGCCGAAGTGAACCAATTGGAAGTTGAGATTGGTAAGCTGAGCTTTATTACCGGGAACATAATTGAAGACGATGGAATCCGAACAGAAATAGGCAGAGAGAAATTTGATATGGTAGTGGCTAATATATTAGCGGATGTTATCATACCCTTATCCGATGTGATTGGAGAAAATCTGAAGGATGGAGGAATATTCATCAGCTCCGGGATTATATATATGAAAGAGGAAGCGGTAAGGGAAGCACTTCTGAAGAACCATTTTTCAATATTGGAAGTGAATAAAATGGGAGACTGGGTTTCATTTGTTGCCCAAAAGTAAAGACCTTGACTATAAATAATTTAATGACAGAATCGATGAAGGCACTGCCTTTATCGTTAAAATACTCCCGGAAGTATCAACGAATACGACCGGGAGATTTAGCGTAATATAGACCAATCCATAATAAATAATGTTATATTTTCGTGGTTTCCAGCATGACGGTAGGCAATATTTTGTAATTGACATCAGTAGTTAATGCAGAGGATGTATGTTCTGTCTCTTGGCTCTCTGCTTCTTCAAGCATTGTCAGATCCTTTGTGGTTATTGAAGACGAGCAGCCTCCGAGACTCAAGGCAAAAGCCAATGTAAGCACCATATAAATTACTCTTTTCATAAAATCCCTCTTTCTTATTTCATGATCACATAGTACCAAAAATATTGGTCTATTTTAATGAATAGACGATACGTAAGAAAGAATTGTTTCATGATTTCAGAAGAAAATGCTTCAAAGGATATTGTTTACTTCCTTTTAAATCGATTATTTGTATTCGCATAGATTAGACAACCTATGGTAAAGGCGAAGATAGCTGTGGTTGACAGAGTAATTAACCAGATAATCTCATAAATTCCTCCAATTGCGGCAAAAACTAAAAATAATGCAATGACAAAAAGTATATTTCCTACAAAGCGACAGAGAGCCTTTTCATCATATTTTGCTTTTTGCTCCTGCGACAGCATATTATAACCGGATATAAGAAAAGCCCCTCTTCCCGAGCGTAATACAACGCCTAATCCGATTAATAGCAGCCATATGAAGCCTGTTATGATAATGCCGGTCAAATCCACATTCATAATGATCTCCTTCCTGTATCAAGGCTATTCTGGGTAGTGTATCTCCGAGATATAAGCTTTGAAATATTTAACGGTTTTGATAATTTCAGTTTACTATAGGATTAGAATTTATTGGGAATAATTGCATTAGTAAATACTGAAAAGTAGATTAAAAAGGTGTTGAACATATGTTCTTATTGATATATAATAACTTTGGGTGTATATACCATTTTTATACTTACAGACAACAGTAGTTTAATACATTGAATATGAAAAATCAAGGAGTGAACCATGCATCGTTTTTATGTAAATCAGAATCAGATCACAGATCAGGCAGTACGGATTGCCGGACCTGATGTTAATCATATTAAGAATGTACTTCGGATGAAACAGGGCGAGGAAATCATAATTTGCAATGGACAAGGAAAAGATTGTTATTGTATAATTGATAGGGTATCTGAGAATGAGATCATTGCATTGGTTCAGACGGTGAAGGATACAGAAACGGAACTCGGTACCAGAATAACCTTATTTCAAGGGGTTCCAAAATCGGATAAGATGGAGCTTATTATACAGAAAGCAGTTGAGCTTGGTGTGTATGAAATTGTTCCGGTAATGACAAAACGAGTGATTGTAAAATTAGATGATAAAAAGAAAGAAGCAAAGAAACTGGAACGATGGCAGGCAATCGCAGAAGGAGCTGCAAAGCAATCCGGACGCGGTATTATACCGATCATCAAACCGGTTCAAACCTATGCCCAGGCAATTGATTATGCTAAAACCTTCGATAAGAATGTCATTCCATATGAGAATGCGAAGGGGATGCAAAATACCAGAGATATTATGAATGGTCTTTCGAAATATAAAACCGTTGGAGTATTTATTGGTCCGGAGGGCGGTTTTGAAGAGACTGAGGTTGATCGTGCAAAACAGGCAGGAATTGACCCGATTACCCTTGGCAAACGTATTCTACGTACAGAGACAGCCGGTTTAGCTGTATTAGCAATGATGGTACTGGTCTTGGACGAGGTTTAATCAGTACAACGTTTTCCGGAAATAACACTGGTAATATAGGAGGTAAGTAATTAATGGAGATACAATTATGGAGAGAGATACTGGATCCTTATGCCTTGGCTGTTGACGAGTTAATCATTAAATTCAATCATATTATTGATGAATACCGGCATGTAGGGGTATATTCTCCTATTGAGCAAGTGACGGGCCGAGTCAAGACTATTTCAAGTATTTTAGAAAAAGCACAGAAGAAGAATCTGGACCTTGCTAATTTTGAAGAGAAGATAGACGATATCGCCGGAATCCGTATTATTTGTCAATTTGTTGAAGATATCTACAAGGTGGTTGATATCATCAAGAATAGATCCGATATGAGAATTAAGAATGAGAAGGATTATATCAATAATATGAAAAAGAGCGGCTATCGTTCTTATCATTTGATTGTATATTATGATGTGGAGACTTTGAAGGGGAAGAAATCACTTCAGGTTGAGATACAGATTCGTACGCTGGCCATGAACTTCTGGGCAACAATTGAGCATTCCCTGCAGTATAAGTACAAGCAGAATATGCCCGAGCATATCAGAGAGCGCTTAACCTCAGCTGCCGAGGCAATCTTAATCCTTGATCGAGAGATGAGTGTGGTCAGAGATGAGATTATGGATGCACAGAATTCTTTTACAATTAAGGCTAATATAGTAGCTGACATTCTTACAAATATCCAGAATTTATATAAAGTTGCAAATAAGCAGGAGGTAGTGTCAATTCAGGATGATTTCTTCCGCATCTATCAGAGTGGTGATCAGATGGAGCTGGAGAAATTTAGTAAGGAGCTGGATCTGATTTCAGCTCGATATCGTGCGCAAAGCCTGCGATAGACTACATGAGGCTTTCGCATAATTATAACTTATTATGTGAAAGCCTTATCATTATAGATGAAAAATGGAGTGAAACAATGAATCTACCTAAATTATTTGAGGACAGAATGAGAAAACTTTTGGGGGAGGAATATGAAGAGTATCTGAAGTGCTATGAGAAACCGCATTTTGGCGGGGTACGCGTAAACACTCTGAAGACTAACCCGAACGAATTCGAAGGCATCTGTCCTTTTGCTATAAGAAGAATACCCTGGGTCAATAACGGATATTATTATGACACACAGGAGCAGCCGGCGAAGCATCCATACTATTACGGAGGAGTCTACTACATCCAAGAACCGAGTGCTATGACTCCAGCAAGTCTGTTGCCCATCGATCCGGGAGATAAGGTCCTGGACGTGTGTGCAGCTCCCGGCGGTAAGAGTACTGAGTTGGGTGCAAGGCTACAGGGAGAAGGTATTCTGGTATCGAATGATATCAGTAATTCCAGGGCTAAAGCCTTACTTAAGAATATTGAACTGTTTGGAATACGTAATGCATTAGTGTTATCTGAGGCACCGAATAAGCTGGTAGATTATTTTGAAGGTTATTTTGATAAGATATTAATTGATGCTCCCTGTTCCGGTGAAGGAATGTTTCGTAAGAGTCCCGCAATCATGAAGAATTGGGAGCAGTATGGAGTGGATTATTATAATAAGCTGCAAAAGGAAATAATATTGTTTGCGGCAAAGATGTTAAAGCCGGGTGGTTATATGCTATATTCGACCTGCACCTTTTCTCCCGAGGAGAATGAAGGTACCATTGCCTTTCTGATGGAGCAATGCCCTGAGTTTCATGTGGTCAAGGCGATTCCTGAGGAAGAGTGGCAAAAGGAAAACGGTGTATCCTATGAAGGCTTTGATCAAGGTAAGCCCCATTGGCTGGAGGAGCTTGCGAATCCGCCTCAGATATCTGCTGAACGTAGGGAGGAACTAAAGAATTGTATCCGGTTATGGCCCCATCGGATTGACGGGGAAGGACATTTTATCACCTTGCTTCATAAAAGAGCAGAGGAGTCTACCAGTATCCCTGAGAAACCTTATTCCTCTGAGAAAGAGATGAAACCGAGTAAGGCGGGCAGAAATGCAGGAGGTAGTTCACCTCAGAACTCAATGGGAAAGAATAAAAGTTTCATCTCTGATGAAGCGTTGGAATTCATCAAGAATTTGAAATTCCCGGTGAAGGAAGAACTGCTTCATGTACATGAGGATCGGTTATACCTGCTACCGGAGGGATTACCTGATCTGAAGGGTCTTCGTATCATGAGACAGGGGCTACTCCTTGGTGAGATGAAGAAACAGCGTTTTGAGCCTGCTCAAGCATTAGCCTGTGCTCTTACTACGAAGGATTACGATAAACAATTGAGATTAAAAGTGGATGATTCTAATGTTATTCGTTATCTGAAATGTGAATCAATCGAACTGGAAGAAGAATTGGCAGATGGCTGGTACCTTGTTTGTGTTGAGGATTTCCCGTTGGGATGGTTAAAAGCAGCGAAGCACAGCTATAAGAATAAATACCTACCCGGCTGGAGATGGGTCTAGTGTGAAAATATAAAGCAATTTTCACACTAAGCGAATGCTAATTCGCTTTGGGAAGATTTGTGCCTGCAGTCTTCAAAGTGTAAAGGACACACTTGGCACAAACTAATTCAAAGGATAGGCAAGTTGGGTCTAGCGTGAAAAAAGGATTTTTAAAAGCAAAAATCCTTGGTAAGAACTGCGAAGTTCGCACAGTGGTGCTCACTCCTTGTTCTTCCGGGTTATGATATTTTGTAGGTTTAGGAGGTTAGCATGGCAGGACAGTTACGTCTGGATAAGTATCTGGCCGATATGGGGCTTGGTTCCAGAAGTGAGATAAAAGAATGGATTCGTAAGGGCAGAGTAAAACTGAATGAAACGGTATGCAATAAACCGGAGAGTAAGGTTATTGTTGGTGTTGATCTTGTTCGCTTTGATAACCAATCGGTTGGGTATGTGCAGAACCAGTATATTATGCTTCATAAGCCTGCGGGGGTTGTATCTGCTACCAATGATAATGTTAGTAAGACGGTTTTGGACCTGATCACGGATAGAATGAGCAAAGATCTATTCCCGGTAGGAAGATTGGACAAGGATACGGAGGGCTTGCTGCTGATTACGAATGACGGTGACCTTGCTCATCGGCTTCTGTCACCCAAAAAGCACGTAGATAAAGTATATTATGCTAAGGTGAATGGAAGAGTAACCCAAGAGGATAAGGACGCTTTTCTAAAAGGAGTTGATATCAAGGATGAGGAGCTGACGATGCCAGCTGTTCTAAATATCCTAATCTCAGATGATATATCGGAGATTGAATTAACTCTCCAGGAGGGAAGATTTCATCAGGTGAAAAGAATGTTTAAAGCAGTAGGCAAAGAGGTGATATATCTGAAAAGGTTATCAATGGGCACCCTTGTATTAGACCCTAATCTAAAGCCGGGTGAGTATAGGGAGCTGACGGAGCAGGAATTATCGGAGCTTAAGAAGAGGACATGAATTTGCTTGAGACCGGATAAGAGCAACCTTCTGTTCTGTTACTTGAGAATAGCATAATATATTACCAGATATTTAGAAGTATGCTTAATTCAGAAATGGAGATTATATGTTAAAGGATATAGAGGCTGTAATTTTTGATTTGGATGGAACATTGGTTGATTCCATGTGGATGTGGAGGAGTATTGATATCGAATATCTGAAACGATTTGGGATTGAGATGCCACCGGAGCTTCAGAGCTGTATAGAAGGAAAAAGCTTTTCAGAAACAGCAGTGTATTTCAAAGAGCGTTTTCAACTACCAGACAGCCTGGAGCAGATTAAGAGTGACTGGAATAAGATGGCTTGGGATAAGTATGAAAGTGAAGTGCCACTCAAGGAAGGGGTTGCCGAGCTGTTGCAGTATTTGAAGCAGAAAGGAATACCGGCAGGAATTGCTACCAGTAACTCCAGGGAATTGGTTGAATTAATTGTTCGTAAGCATGGGATAGAGGATTTTTTCGGTTCCATACGTACTTCCTGTGAGGTAGCAAAGGGAAAGCCTTCGCCGGATATCTATCTTCTGGTTGCCGAGGATCTCGGAGTTTTACCCGAGCATTGCCTGGTATTTGAAGATGTGCTACAGGGAGTTATGGCAGGCAAGAATGCGAATATGAAGGTTTGTGCCGTATATGATGAATATTCCGAAAAGGATCAGGATGAGAAGATTAATTTATCGGATTACTATGTTCATTCTATGTCCGAAGTCCTTAATCTACCGTAGGAAAATTGTATTTTAGCTTTAGGCAACATAATATAATTACGGTAACTAATTAGAATAAATACGCGGAGCATTGGAAGCATGGAGGATTAGTGTGAAGCAATTTTATGTACAACAGAATGAGGCAGGGCAACGCTTGGATAAGCTCCTAGCAAAGCTATTAAATAAGGCTCCTAAGAGCTTTATCTACAAGATGCTTCGAAAAAAGAATATTACCTTGAACGGAAAGAAGGCGGAGGGCTCTGAGAAGCTTGAGGTGCAGGATGAGATCAAGCTTTTTCTATCGGATGAGACCTATGCATTATTTAGTGAAGAAGTTCAGACTACTAATGTAGAACATGATCTGGCTATCATTTATGAGGATAAGCACATTCTGATCGTGAATAAACCACTGGGCATCTTATCGCAGAAGGCAGAGAAAGACGATGTTTCTATGGTGGAGCATATTATTTCCTATCTTCTTTCCACGAATCAGCTATCTAAGGAGCAGCTTATAAGCTTTAAGCCTGCGATATGCAATCGTCTGGATCGCAATACCAGTGGAATTCTGATTGCCGGTAAGTCCTTACTGGGTCTACAGGAGATGGCAAGATTATTAAAGGATCGTTCGTTGGGTAAGTATTACCTCTGTATTGTCAAAGGCCGCGTGGAGAAGAAGGAACGGATTGAAGGATACCTAAGTAAGGATGAGAAGAAGAATCAAGTTACAATACATCCCGCAGAGGTGGAGAATTCGGAATATATCTGTACCGAATATGAACCGGTCTCTTATGCAGAACACAAATATACCCTGCTTAGAGTAAAATTAATTACCGGTAAATCCCATCAGATCCGTGCCCATCTTGCAAGTATCTCTCATCCAATCATCGGCGATTATAAATATGGTGATCAGAAGACGAATCATTTCTTTAAGGTGAATTATGATTTGTCCAGCCAGCTGCTGCATTCCTATCAGATGGTTTTTCCCAAGCTAGAGGGAGAACTTTCTTATCTGTCCGGAAAGAGCTTTACTGCTAAGCTACCGGAGCAATTTGAGAAGATTAAGAATGATTTATTTGATCATTCACAGAACATTGGCAGCATGAATGATTAGAGAGAGCTGGGATATCATATCATTGGAAAGGAGGTACCGGAATGCCGTCATGGAACTCCCGGGGCTTAAGAGGCTCCCTGTTGGAAGAAATGATTAATTTTACGAATACAAAATACCGAGAGAAAGGGTTGGCGTTAATTCAGAAGGTACCAACTCCGATTACGCCGATCAATATCGACAAAGAAAATCGACATATAACCCTTGCTTATTTTGAACAGAAGAGTACCGTGGACTATATTGGCGTAGTACAAGGGATACCAGTGTGTTTTGATGCAAAGGAATGTGCAGTAGACACCTTCAGTATGAATAATGTTCATGAGCATCAGATTGCATTCATGAAGGAATTCGAGGAGCAGAACGGAATCGCGTTTCTTTTGATTTACTTCAAGAAAAAAGATACTTATTACTACCTAAGCTTCGACCGGCTCTATGAATTTTGGGAACGAGCGAGGCAGGGCGGAAGAAAGAGCTTTCGTTATGAGGAACTGGACGAAGCTTATCAGATACCCTTACAAACCGGTGCCTGCGTTCATTATTTACATACTCTTCAGATGGATTTGGACCGTAGAGAAATTGGTTGACATCATTTAGATTATAAATTATAATGTAAAAACATATTAGTATGGTAGCGAATTATCACGTTACCATACTAAAGTACTATTTATGACAATAAATCACTCGCAAAAATCTCCTATTGTTTCAAACCAATCAAATAATCATATTATTAGTAAGAAAGGCTAGGTGCTGATTATGAAGGACAAATTACTACATACACCTGAGGGAGTCAGAGATATATATAATTCGGAATGTGCAACAAAATTGATGTTGCAGCAACAACTCCATCATGTGCTTGAGCACCATGGCTTTCGTGATATACAGACTCCAAGCTTTGAATTTTTTGATATATTCAGTCAGGAGAGAGGAACCGTAGCCTCGAAGGACATGTATAAATTCTTTGATCGGGATGGCAATACACTGGTACTGAGACCGGACATTACTCCTTCCATAGCGCGCTGTGTGGCAAAGTATTATAAGGAGGAAAATCTTCCGATCCGATTGTGCTATATCGGTAATACCTTTATTAATAATACCAGCTACCAGGGAAAATTGAAGGAAGCCACTCAATTAGGTGCAGAGCTAATGAATGATGACAGTATAGAAGCAGATGCGGAACTTTTAGCGATCACTGTGGAATGTCTGTTACAATCAGGGCTAAAGGAATTTCAACTGGAAATCGGTTATGCGGATTTCTTCCGTGCTCTGATTGAAGAAGCAGGAATTGTCGATGAAGAAGAGATTACTCAGCTCCGTGTGTTGATCTCCAAGAAGAACATGTTCGGCGTTGAGGAGATCGTGATGGCAAGAATGATGAGTAAAGAGCTGAAGGAAATCTTCTTAAAGCTTCCGGAGCTCTTCGGAAATCTTGATATTCTATCCTTTGCGAAAGGGCTTACTACAAATCAACGCGCAATTAAAGCAATTGAACGTTTGGAGAAGCTATATGATATCATGTCGGAATACGGCTATGAGAAGTACATTTCCTTTGATTTGGGAATGCTTAGTCAATATAACTATTATACTGGAATTATCTTTAAAGCCTATACCTATGGCACCGGTGATGCAGTGGTGACCGGAGGACGATATGATAAGCTTGTGGTACAGTTTGGTAAGGAGGCAACGGCAATCGGTCTGGCAATCGTAATCGACCAATTAATTCTTGCCTTATCCAGACAGAAGCTGCTTCCGGAGCTGGATGCACAGGATACCTTAATTCTATACGAGCAAAACTATCGCAAGCAGGCGATTGCTTTGGCAAATCATTTCCGAAAGGGTGGAATTAATACTATTCTACAGAAATCGAATGAAAGCTTTCAAGCAGAGGACTACACCGCATATGCAAAAAGAATGAACATAGGTGGCATCTTACTTCTTGATAATGAGAAGGAAATAAAAGTGTTGAATATCGCTTCCGGAACACTACAGGCTGCACCAATGCAGGAATTCCTTCAGTAGCAGTGCTTTATTGAAGCTGTCTTTGATAGAAGAAAGGATGGATTTTATATGAGATATATTACAATTGCACTGGCGAAGGGACGCTTGGCATTAAATACATTAGAGGTACTCGAGAAGATCGGTATCTCCTGTGAGGAGATCAAGGATAAGTCCTCTAGAAAATTAATCTTTGTCAATGAAGAGCTAAAACTTAAATTCTTCCTGGCCAAAGCCAATGATGTTCCAACCTATGTGGAATACGGTGCAGCAGACATCGGCGTAGTAGGTAAGGACACAATACTGGAAGAAGGCCGTAAAATGTATGAGGTGGTTGACCTTGGGCTAGGAAAGTGCAGAATGTGTGTAGCCGGACCGGCTTCCGCGAAGGAATTACTGCAGCACGGTGAGTTAATTCGGGTGGCAACCAAATATCCAACGATTGCGAAGGATTATTTTTATAATAAAAAGCACCAGACGGTAGAAATTATAAAGCTGAATGGTTCTATTGAGCTGGCACCCATTGTCGGGTTATCTGAAGTAATCGTTGATATTGTTGAGACGGGTTCTACTCTTCGTGAGAATGGATTGGAGGTTTTGGAGGAAATCTGTAATATCTCAGCAAGAATGGTAGTTAATGAAGTCAGCATGAAGATGGAACATGAGCGCATCTCAAAGATGATCAAGGAACTGAAGGAACTGTTACAGGATAGTAAATAAGATGATTGTTGGGCTTCCTTTTCAGGATTAACACATCTAACTGGAGAGGTTCCAGTCAAATCATCCATGATATTTTATATATGAATATTCTATCAAGGAAGGGACGGAATAACCGATGAGAATGATCGAGCTGAATGCAGAAACAAAGAAGAATATATTAGAGGACTTATTGAAAAGAAGTCCCAATCAATACGAACAATATGCCGATGTGGTTGCCGATATTCTAAAGGAGGTCAGAACTCGCAAGGATCAAGCGCTATTCGAGTATACCAGACGTTTTGATAAGGCAGAGCTTAATAAGGATACCATTAAGGTAACGGAAGAAGAGATTAATGAGGCTTATGAAAAGATTGATCCCTCTGTAGTTGACGTTATAAGGAAAGCAATTAAGAACATTGAAAGCTATCACGCCAAACAGAAGCAGTATAGCTGGTTTGATACTACGGATAACGGTACGATCCTTGGTCAGAAGGTTACACCGATTGCGGCGGTCGGAGTCTATGTGCCCGGCGGTAAGGCTGCTTATCCGTCCTCAGTACTTATGAATGTAATTCCTGCTAAAGTAGCTGGTGTAAATAGAATCGCAATGACAACTCCACCGGATAAGTATGGTAAGGTATATCCGGGAACCTTGGTAGCTGCTAAGGAGGCTGGTGTAACAGAAATCTATAAGGTGGGTGGGGCACAGGCAATTGCAGCCCTAGCGTATGGCACGGAAAGTATTGCGAAGGTGGATAAGATTGTAGGTCCTGGCAATATCTACGTAGCTTTAGCGAAAAAAGCAGTATATGGACATGTAAGTATCGATTCCATTGCAGGACCCAGCGAGATTCTGGTTCTTGCCGATGAGACGGCCAATCCGAGATATGTGGCTGCCGATCTGTTATCTCAAGCAGAACATGATGAATTAGCCTCCTCTATCTTAATAACCACCAGCAAGGAGCTTGCCGAGGAGGTAAATAAGGAGGTAGCCAGGTTCGTTGCGGAGCTTTCTCGTAGTGAGATAATCCAAAGGTCCTTAGACAATTACGGCTATATTATGGTTGCTGATACACTGGAGGAAGCGATTGACGCTGCTAACGAGATCGCCTCAGAGCATTTGGAGATCATGACAAAGGATGCTTTCATTGTGATGACGAAGATAAAGAATGCAGGAGCGATCTTTATCGGCGAATATTCCAGTGAGCCACTGGGAGATTATATGGCAGGTCCCAATCACATTCTACCGACCAACGGAACCGCTAAGTTCTTTTCACCCCTTAGTGTGGATGATTTTATCAAGAAGTCAAGTATCATTTCCTACTCGAGAGAGGCATTGGAACCGATTTATAAGGATATCGTAACCTTCGCGAATTCTGAATATCTGACCGCACATGCCAATTCCATCGCAGTCAGATTTGAATAATGGATAGCAACTTTTCAGACCCCGGCCAAAGTTAATATATGAGTTCAACCTATACATCCAAAATCGGAGACTCTTTCGCTTCGTTGCATTGTGGCTGGGGTCTCAACAGTAACATTTGTATTTCTTACATTAGAAAGAAAAGAAGTTTGACATTTATTGCTCTTATTGTATAATTATATAGAATGGAAGGATGAGAAGAATGAATACCAGAAGCGCGGTGATTACTCGAAATACCAAGGAAACAGAGATCAGTATGGAATTCATAGTAGATGGAAGCGGAAAGGCACAGATAGAGACCGGTATCGGCTTCTTTAATCATATGCTGGACAGCTTTACACGCCATGGCTTCTTTGACATGAAGCTGGCTGTAAAAGGAGATTTGTATGTTGACTCCCATCATACGATTGAGGATACCGGAATTGTACTTGGCCAGGCCATCAAGAGCGCATTAGGAGATAAACAAGGAATTAAACGATACGGATCCTTCGTTCTTCCAATGGATGAGACCTTGGTGCTTTGTGCCATAGATCTATCCGGACGTCCTTATCTTTCTTATGATCTCATGTTTTCGTCTGATAAAGTCGGTTATATGGAAACAGAGATGGTGAAGGAGTTCTTTTATGCAATCTCTTATTCCGCCGGTATGAATTTACATATCAAGCAGCTGAGTGGCGGTAATAACCATCACATTATTGAAGCAGCCTTTAAATCCTTTGCAAAGGCACTGGATGAGGCTTGCAGTGTAGACGCACGTATCCAGGGGGTATTATCCACCAAGGGGTCAATTGACTAAATATTTACTAGCGAAAGGCAAAGGTGCATGATGAAATTATTTCCCGCAATTGATGTCAAGAATGGGCAATGTGTAAGATTAAGACAGGGGAGTTTTCAGGATGTCTTGGTATATTCCGATGTCCCCTTAAAAATAGCAAAACAATGGGAAGCTTGTGGAGCTTCCTTTATCCATATTGTGGACCTCGACGGCGCACTGGTCGGCCATTCGGTAAATGATGAAGTAATCAAAAGCATCGTATCTGAAGTTAAGGTTCCGATACAGGTCGGTGGAGGAATTCGTACGATTAAGGATATCGAAAACAAGCTAGCCCTGGGTATTGACAGAGTGATTATTGGCACCAAAGCGGTGAAGGACCCCGCTTTTATCAAGGAGGCCATATCTACCTTCGGTTCCAAGAGAATCGTGATCGGAATTGATGCCAAGGATGGTATGGTAGCCATCGAGGGCTGGGAGAAGGTAAGCAGCTATCAGGCGGTCTCATTGGCGATGGAGATGAAGAAGCTAGGCGTTAAGACAATCGTTTATACTGATATTTCAAAGGATGGAATGCTTCAAGGACCTAATATTGCACATACCAAAGAAATGGTGGAGGTAACCGGTCTTGATATCATTGCCTCCGGCGGTGTATCCTCCTTAAAGGATCTTGAGATGCTAGAAGAGATCAATGTATACGGCGCAATCGTTGGTAAGGCCTTATACGAGAATCGTATCGATCTTAAGAAAGCGGTGAATTTGTTTGAGATTAAGAAGTCATGATAATGATGTTAGTGGTTACGCAAAATCAGTCATACCTCTTTAACCGGATTTGCTAGAAGCATTCATATTCACACTTAGAAGGATTGTCATATATGTCAGTGATAGATTTATTTTCTTAAGAAATATAGTTATACGTTATTTGTAAGAAGATATGGAAATGTAAGAATTGTGGTTGAACATGGAACAATTATTATATATAATCAAGAATTAAGTAAGCAATACGAGAAGAGGAATACTCCAGGAGGTATAAGTCCACATGTCTTATAAAAAAATCATCCCCTATATTAATGCGGAAAATGAAATCCCCGGTAATGTATTAAAGCTTGCCGAGGAGTATTCTTATGGGGGAGCTGACGAGCTGTTAATCTACAATTACTCAAAGGATGAGAAGTCAAGAGAAGAATTTCTAGCTCTCGCCAAGGAGCTATCCAAGAAAATTGATATACCCTTTATCATCGGTTTTTACGTAGAACGGCTGGAGGACATAAAGAAAGCAATTTATACCGGTGCTGAAGCCATCCTGACCAAGTATACACTATTAAGTAAGAAAGAGCTTTTAAGAGAGGCCTCCGATCGTTTCGGTTCCGATAAAATCATTGTGGAATTAGACATGATGGATTATATGGAGTCAGAAGGCGATGATTTATTTCATACTCTGGCAGGCTATAAGGTGGGTAAAGTATTAGTAAAGCACGTAGCTCTCTCAGCCAATACGAAGGCGAAGATTGAAGCATCACCTCTTCCGGTGATTATCCGTGATAGCCTGATACGCAATGACATCGGTAGTCTATTAGCCATCCAAAATGTTACCGGAGTATCGACGAATTTCTTTGAAAAGAAAGATATTATGAAAGCAAAGCTTGCGTTAAAAGCGGAGGGTATAGAGATTAATTCCTTCGAGAGCAGCTTAGACTTCTCTGAGTTCAAGCTTGATTCAAATGGGTTAATTCCCGTAGTGGTACAGGATTATCGCTCGAACGATGTACTAATGCTTGCTTATATGAACGAGGAAGCATATAATAAGACTGTTGTGACCGGACGAATGACGTATTATTCCAGAAGCCGCCAGGAATTATGGATTAAGGGTGAGACCTCCGGGCATTTCCAATATATGAAGGAATTATCCATTGATTGTGATAAAGATACTCTACTAGCCAAAGTTCTTCAGGTAGGTGTTGCCTGTCATACCGGTAGTGAGAGCTGCTTCTACACGGAACTGGTGAAGAAGGAGTTTAAGGATATTGATCCCTTCCATGTATTTAAGGATGTGTATGATGTGATTATTGATCGCAGACGGAACCCGAAGGAAGGCTCTTATACCAATTATCTGTTTGATAAGGGTATCGATAAGATCCTTAAGAAATGTGGAGAAGAAGCGACGGAGATTACGATTGCCGCCAAGAACCCCGGTGCAGATGAGCTTCGCTATGAAATTGCGGATTATTTGTATCATTTGATGGTATTAATGGTGGAATGCAATCTGGATTGGGATGATATTACGACAGAATTAGCTCATAGAAAATAGTACGAATTATTAAAAGCATAATTCGTACTTCCAAGTTTATGCCTGCGTCTTCCTCGGCACAAACTAACTCAATGGGCAGGCATGTATAGATAGGGTGAATAAAGGATTTTATAAAACATAAAATCCTTGGGAAGAACTACGAAGTTCGTCCATTGGAACGAACTCCTTGTTCTTCCGGGATTTGCGCAAGTGTTTTACCAAAGTATAAACCATCTCGCATACGAGACGTTGCGTACTCGGCACAAACTAACTCAAATGGTAGGCAATAATAAGTTGAATAATAAATGCAATTTTTATAACATAGGAGGCAAATTAACGTGCAAAATTACGGAGTAAATGATCTTAGAAGAATGTTTCTGGAATTCTTTGAAAGCAAGGGGCACTTGGTGCTGAACAGCTTTCCTTTGGTTCCTCATAATGATAATAGTTTATTATTGATTAATTCCGGTATGGCTCCTCTGAAGCCATATTTTACAGGTCAGGAGATACCACCGAGAAATCGTGTGGCTACCTGTCAGAAATGCATCCGTACCGGTGATATTGAGAATGTTGGTAAGACAGCAAGACATGGTACCTTCTTTGAGATGCTTGGTAACTTCTCCTTCGGGGATTATTTTAAGCACGAAGCTATCGCTTGGTCCTGGGAATTCTTAACCGAGGTGGTAGGACTGGAAAAGGATCGTCTATATCCTTCCGTATATGAGAAGGATGATGAAGCCTTCGAGATCTGGGAGAAGGAAATCGGTATTGCGCCGGAGAGAATTTTCCGTTTTGGTAAGAAGGACAACTTCTGGGAGCATGGTGCAGGCCCTTGTGGACCCTGCTCAGAGATCTACTATGACCGTGGTGCGAAGTACGGTTGCGAGAACAATCCGAATTGTACTGTAGGCTGTGACTGCGACCGCTATATTGAAGTATGGAACAATGTATTTACCCAGTTTAACGGCGATGGTAACGGCAACTATACAGAGCTTGAGTGTAAGAATATTGATACTGGTATGGGGCTTGAAAGACTTGCAGCTGTAGTGCAGGATGTCAGCTCGATCTTCGATGTGGATACCATGAAAGCAATCCGTGATAAGGTTTGTGAGCTTGCTCATACGAAATATCAGGTAGATGCAAAGAAGGATGTCTCTATCCGTAAGATTACCGATCATGTACGTTCCACAACCTTTATGGCTTCCGATGGTGTTATTCCTTCCAATGAAGGAAGAGGCTATGTATTCCGCCGTCTACTTCGTGGTGCTGCCCGTCATGGAAGACTGCTCGGAATCGAAGGGAACTTCATGGCTGAACTTGCTAAGGTTGTAATTAACGGACATAAGGATGGTTATCCTGAATTAGAAGAGAAGAAGGAATATATCCTAAAGCTTCTTTCCATTGAAGAGGATAAATTTAATAAGACAATCGATCAGGGACTTAGCATCCTAGCTGAGATGGAGAAGGAACTGGAGAAAAGTAATAAAAAGGTACTCTGCGGTGAAGACGTATTCAAGCTTTATGATACCTATGGCTTCCCTATCGATTTAACGAAGGAAATCTTAGAAGAAAAAGGCTTTGAGGTAGATGAGAAGGGCTTCCGTGAAGCAATGGAGGTTCAGAGAGTAACTGCCAGAAATGCACGTGGTACGACGAATTACATGGGTGCGGAAGAGACCGTATATCAACAGATTGATCCCAGTATTACCTCCTCCTTTGTAGGTTATGACAACCTATCCTATTCCTCAGAGATTACTGTATTAACAACAGAGACTGAGTTGACTGACGAGTTGGTAGCAGGACAGAAGGGTACTATATTGGTTAAAGAGACTCCTTTCTATGCAACCAGCGGTGGACAGTTAGCGGACAGTGGAATGATCCGCACAAGGGATGCTGAATTTGAAGTTGAGGATACCATTAAGCTTCAGGGTGGTAAGATTGGCCATGTCGGAACCGTTACAAAGGGAATCTTTAAGAAGAATGAAAAGGTATCCTTAGAGGTAGATATCCTTAAAAGAGGGGCTACCGCTAAGAATCATAGTGCAACCCACTTATTACAGAAGGCACTTCGTACCGTACTTGGTACTCATGTAGAGCAGGCCGGCTCTATGGTTAGCGAAGACCGTCTGCGTTTTGACTTTACTCATTTCTCCGCATTATCAGCAGAGGAACTAGAGAAGGTAGAAAGCCTGGTAAATGAGCAAATTGCAAGCAGTCTTCCGGTCAGCACAAAGGTTATGAACATTGAGGACGCGAAGAAGGAAGGCGCTATGGCCTTATTCGGAGAGAAATATGCCAGTGATGTTCGTGTTGTTTCTATGGGTGACTATAGTAAGGAGCTTTGCGGTGGTACTCATGTGGCGAATACCGGAGTGATTACCGTATTTAAGATATTAACGGAGACCGGAATCGCAGCCGGCGTAAGAAGAATCGAAGCCTTGACCGGCAACGGTGTATTTGCATATTACAAGGAGCTGGAGAATGAGCTTCATACAGCAGCAAAAGCAGCTAAAACAGAGCCGGGTCAGTTAACGAATCGTATAGAGAGTTATCTCGAGGAAATCAGAACACTAAAATCAGAAAATGAGAAGCTAAAGAGTAAGCTGGCTAATAATTCCCTTGGTGATGTTATGAATCAGGTAGTTGAAGTTAAGGGTGTTAAGCTCTTAGCAGTTAAGCTTGCCGACATTGATATGAATGAGCTTCGTAATCTTGGCGACCAATTAAAGGAGAAGCTGGGAGAAGGAGTTATTCTTCTTGCATCTGCTATGGCTTCGGACAAGGTGAATCTGATTGCAATGGCTACCGATGGAGCGATGGCAAAGGGCGCACATGCAGGCAATTTGATCAAAGAGCTTGCCGGACTGGTTGGTGGCGGCGGCGGTGGAAGGCCGAACATGGCTCAGGCCGGCGGTAAGAATGCAGCCGGTATTGACGCAGTAATTGCAAAGGCGCAGGACACTCTTAGCAATCAAATCAAATAATTTAACAAAGTTAAGCAGGTTTACCAGAAAGTAAACGTACGGTTCAGTATTCAAAAGATAAAAAACGGGATAAAATGATAGCATAATAAGGATATCTTAACTTGTTAGCATATCCGATCATAGTAGAAGATCATGAATACGTTTTATATTCATGATACAATAAAAGCGTAGTGAACATACTACAAGCTTGCTTGTAAGTATGCGAGCGGAGCGAAAGATCATGAATACGTTTTATATTCATGATATAAATTGTACAAAATCTATAGAATAAGCATATTGCCTCAAAAATAGGTTGACGAAATTGAAAAATATGCTATAATATCTCTAGTGCTATTCAAAAAATACCCAAACAGTTGTCTACGCACAATACACAACTGGAGGGAGGTTAGGTGTGAGAATATGTCAAATGTAGTTGTTAAAGACAATGAAACATTAGATAGTGCTCTCCGCAGATTCAAAAGAAACTGCGCGAAAGCCGGTATCCAACAGGAGATCCGCAAGAGGGAGCATTATGAGAAGCCCAGCGTAAGACGTAAGAAAAAGT
>JAEYOY010000025.1 GCA_023411215.1 Bacillota bacterium
CTCTCATGTTTAAGTTTTTGATCCAGTCAGATAAACGTTAGCCTTGATCAATCATTTCTGATTAATCGTTACAACCAAATGGTTGTTCAAGCAATCCTGTTATCTTTACTGTTTTTGTGGTTGTATCTGTTTCCAGATACGGTTCGTTGACATACCATTACGATATATCATAATGAAAATCTATTTTCGAAGTCCATGTGGAACTTCGAGTTTTTTAGAATTTTCAGGGTTGTTTCACTGTTCAATTATCAAGGTTCGATGTGCTTTGCGTTTATTTTCTTTAACGCGTCAGCAAAATAAATGATACCACATGCGCATATCTTTGTCAACAACTTTTTGCCTTAAATTTTTTATTTTTTTAAAACAATTTATCAAACTCAAACAATGCTCCCAAACCCTTATAAAATAAGGCTTTATTATAATCCTAACCCACTTTTTAATTGCATTTTTTTAAATATGTTTGTGTAAACGGGCATACAAGGACGCATTTTCCGCATAATGTTTTCTCAATATTTAATCGTTCTTTCGTAATTCTTCTTGCTACTCTTTTGCATTTGACAGCATCGAAGAATGTCTCTCTATTAGAAGCTATATTCCAATTCAATCCAGTAATAGCCTCACCAGGACAAGCCTCCTTACAGCGCATACAATCTTTACACCTAGATTCATTTATCGGATGATCTGCCTGCAGGCTGGCATTAGTTAATATTGCAGAAATACGAACAGCACTTCCGAATTCTTTCGTCACAAGCATCGCATTCTTACCGATCCAGCCGATCCCGGCCCGTGTTGCCACTGTCTTATGAGGAAGCACCGAATTGTATTCTGTCTCTGTCTTTGAAACCTCTGATATCGTTTGTGGGATAGCTTCATACCCTAATCTCCGTATGTATTCTGCTCCTAAAGTTACAATTTCATCCAGCTTTTCATTTAATTCATCATAAGTAAGGCGGTATTCCATTGTTGGTCCATACTCAATTCCTTTAATAACTTCGGAATCTATAGCTACTGCAATCGCAATTCCATACGTCATATTGCTTCTTACCTCTACCGGTAGCATGGTAATATCCCCGATGCCAACTAAATCCGCTCCAAGTCGCTGTAGCTCTTCCTTCACTTCAAGTGTAATATTCTTCATATCATTGTCTCCCTTCATTAGCTTGTAAAGATAAAGTCAATATTATCTCTAATCATTCCATTAATTAATCTGCTTCCATAAAGCATTTAAAGCTTTAAAGGATTTCTAGGAATGATAGTATCTGCTAAGACAGTCCAGCTACACAGCTTGCTCCAATAGAATATTAATTATTGTATATAAATTACTTAACATAGAAAATTATACCATGCTACCTTCTTTTTAGCATCATGTAATTTCTGAAATTCTTTATGTTTTGATAAATATATGAAGAATTATCTTACCAAAACAAAAAGAGCAGTACAACAGCTCAACGCTTTAATTCTTGTACTGCTCCTAATATTAGTTTCTCTTGTAATGCTTTAAAGCATGTTATTCAATTGGTACCTGAAGTTCGGTAATGTATTCCTCCGGATTATCGGTGATCCATTCTCCCTTGTGATATATCTCACGAAGGGCTCCACATATTTTATATCCATTTTGTCTGATCCAATCATATAATGCTTCATATGTCCTCGGAATGGTTGAGAAAGGACCTTTGTGTACAATACATACCATCTTCATTACTGCCGGCAGATCATAAACCTTAACCATATCTGATTCCGAAAAGCTCTTCGTAATTGGTTCAACAACTTCCACTTCCAGGGATGATGTAGAATCCAGATCATCCCATCCCCTATGATACAGCATCATACAAGGTATCGTACGTTTTCCGCCTAATTTATCAATGTGTTCATTGACCTTTGCCCACATATCAGTCAACTCTTCGTCAAAGCGGCTGCTATGAAAGCTTCTTCGTATCGATGCTATCAAGATAGGTTCCACACTTTTAATTGTTATTTCATTCATTTGGGGTATGCCTCCATTCTTAATTAGAAATATATTGGTTCGGAGACGTTCCAGCCTATTCAGCTCCAAATGGAGCTCTTCCTCCAGCTTTAAAGATTTATTCTCTAACAAACTGATCAAGGAAGATAAAGGAATGTTTTGATTGAGTACCGCAGCGATCTCCTCGAGGGAGAAGTTAGCATCCTTTAATGCCATAATCTTATTGACCGTCACCAACTGACCAGCCTCATAATAACGATAACCGGTAAACTGATCCAATTTGGTAGGTTTAAGAATTTTCATTTTTTCATAATGGTAGAGGGTATCAATGGATAGCCCACATAGCTTCGAGAACTCGCCAATACGAAACATAACATTCCTCCTCATCAAAGGCTTACAGGTGTGCACCCCTGTCGTCTGAAATCATTGTAATCCCTTGGGTAACCCAAGAGTCAACTGGTTTTTTATATTTATGTACTAAAAAAGCGTACCAACTTGGTACGCTTTTTGTACGGAGAAAGAGGGATTTGAACCCTCGCGCCGGTTGCCCGACCTACACCCTTAGCAGGGGCGCCTCTTCGGCCTCTTGAGTATTTCTCCAGATCCGAACTTTGTAAGTTCTTTATGCAAGATGAATTGATAAATCAATCCACTTGTTTTGGTAACATGCTCTCTGCCATTTCTCACAGAAGCAAAATCTAGTATAACAAATGACTTTAGCTTTGTCAACAATTTTGCGTCACTATTTCATACAAATTATTGCCTTTGGCATCAATTACAACGATTACAGGAAATTCTTCTACCTGTAGCTCCCGAATTGCTTCGGTTCCTAGGTCATCATAAGCAATAACTTTACTCGATTTGATTTTCTTTGATAAAAGAGCACCTGCACCACCTACCGCAGCAAAATAAACGGATTTATTCTGCACCATAGATTCTATGACCTCTTTACTCCTTTTTCCTTTGCCAATCATACCTTTTAAACCTCGGTCCAACAGCATCGGAGTATATTTATCCATACGGCTACTGGTGGTAGGTCCGGCAGATCCGATAACCTGTCCTTCCCGTTCCGGGGTGGGTCCCAAGTAGTAGATAATGTTATCCTGTAAATCGATCGGTATAGGACCCTCTTGCAACATAGTCTCATACATCCTCTGATGAGCAGCATCTCTGGCAGTATATATGGTTCCTGTAATATATACATAATCACCTGCCTGAAGCTCTTCTACCTTCTGTGCTGTTAATGGTGTAGTGATATACTTATCCATTTCGATCCCCTTTTTTATATGATCTCAAAGTATCTGTTATGGTATAGTAAAGACTCTTCATAGTATATCCATAACAATCTGTTTTAACCTCAAATATCTCATAAGAATATATCTTAATAATTTCTGTCTTAACGATTCAATTTATTATAATACACGACTAATGTGGCGGTTCACATGACAACAGATATTAATCGCCACCGGAAGACCTGCTATATGAGTCGGATAGGTCTCAATATTAACTCCCAGAGCAGTCATCCTGCCACCCAAACCTCCGGGTCCGATACCAAGTCTATTGATCTCGGTTAATAATTCTTCCTCCAGCTTTCGGATATGTTCTAGAGGAGAAGGTTGATTCATATTTCTTGCTATGGCTTTCTTAGAAAGAAGAGTACATTTCTCAAAGCTTCCTCCGATACCTACGCCGACTACAATCGGAGGACAGGCATTAGGACCTGCGAGCTTTACTGTCTCAAGTACCGCTTCTTTAACACCTTCTACTCCATCCGAGGGCTTTAACATATATACCCTGCTCATATTCTCACTGCCGAACCCCTTCGGTGCTACTGTTAACTCTAATCGATCTCCGGGAACGATCTCATAATGAATGATTCCAGGTGTATTATCCTTGGTATTAGTACGAATTAAGGGATCTCCAACCACAGATTTACGAAGGTAGCCCTCTGCATAGCCCTGGCGAATTCCTTCATTGATTGCATCCTCCAAAAATTCACCTTTGATCTGTACCTCCTGTCCCAGTTTAACAAATATGATTGCCATTCCGGTATCCTGACAGATTGGAATATTATCTGTCGCAGCTATATCCAGATTTTCACTTAGTTGATTTAATATCTGCTTTCCGAGAATACTCGTTTCCGATTCCCCTGCATTGCGAACTCTGGATTCTACATCAGAAGCCAACTTATAGTTGGCTTCGATACACATCTCTTTTATATTTTTAATAATGTCATCTGTATTAATTGTCCTCATTCTCGCTCTCGCTCTCTTCTACCAATTCCTCAAAGGAGTCCTCTGAGAATTCATCATAGGAATCCTCTCCTAAAAATTCACTGGTATCAACAACCTGATTTTCTTCATTGAGTTCATTTTCAAGATTTTTAATCAATTCCTCTTCTGATGCGGTGCTTTCTCTAACCTTGGTTAGGTTTGCTACTTTAATCTTGTTATCAACATCAATATCCATTAATTTTACGCCCGAGGTAATTCTGCCAAGTACAGAGATATCATTGACCATAATCCGAATTATAATACCTTCGTTCGTAATCAGCATTACTTCGTTTTCTTCGTTTACAGCTTTTACTCCGATCACATCGCCGGTCTTTTCGGTGATCTTATAGCACTTTACACCCTTACCACCACGACGCTGAACGGTAAACTCATCCATTTCGGTACGTTTTCCTAAACCGTTCTCAGAAACGAACAGTAAATAAGAACCTTGTGTATGCAGCTGCATTCCTACGATTTCATCCTCTTCATTCAGATTCATACCGATAACGCCCATGGAGGTTCTTCCTGTAGGCCTTACATCTCGCTCATTAAAGCGAATGCACATACCATCCTTGGTTACCAGAATAACATCCTTTAGATGATTTGTCGATTTTACTTCAATGAGTTCATCATCTTCTCGCAAATTAATTGCCTGAAGTCCGGATTTTCTGATGTGCTCATAGTCACTCATCGGGGTCTTCTTTACGATACCCTTCTTGGTTGCCATGAATAGGAAGCGGTCCTTTTTGTATTCCTTCAACGGAATAATTGCAGTAATTCGTTCCTCCGGTAACAGCTGTAGAAGATTAACAATTGCTGTACCTCTGGCCGTACGACTAGCCTCCGGTATCTCATATGCCTTCAACCGATATACCCTGCCCTTATTTGTAAAGAACATGATATAGTGATGATTCGTCGTCATAAGGAGATCTTCAATGAAATCCTCCTCTATGGTCTGCATACCCTTAATGCCCTTACCGCCACGATGCTGACTCTTAAAATTATCAACCGTCATACGCTTGATATAACCGAGTCTTGTCATAGCAATAACGGTAGTTTCATTGGGAATCAGATCCTCCATAGAGATATCAAACTCATCAAATCCGATCTTAGTTCTTCTTTCATCACCGAATTTATCACGAATAATGGTAATCTCTTCTTTGATTACACCAAGTAATTTCTTCTCATCTGCAAGGATTGCCTTGTATTCTGCAATCTTTGTCATAAGCTCTGCGAACTCCGCCTCCAGTCTTTCTCTCTCTAAACCGGTTAACGCACGAAGTCTCATGTCAATAATTGCCTGAGCCTGTACATCCGTCAGTGCAAAACGCTCGATTAATTTTTCCTTTGCAGCATTTCCGTTAGCGGAAGCACGAATGATACGGATAACCTCATCAATATTATCAAGAGCAATCAGCAATCCCTGTAAGATATGAGCACGCTCTTCTGCTTTATTTAAATCATAGAGGGTACGTCTTGTAACAACCTCTTTTTGGTGCTTCAGGTAATAATCCAGCATCTGATACAGATTGAGGATTCTTGGCTCGTTGTTCACCAGCGCAAGCATAATTACACCAAAGGTCTCCTGCAATTGAGTATGCTTATATAATTGATTTAACATAACATTGGAATTCACATCCCTACGAAGCTCTATTACTATTCTCATACCAGTACGGTCTGATTCATCACGTAGCTCTGTGATACCATCTATTTTCTTATCCTTAACAAGTTCTGCAATCTTCTCAATTAATCGAGCCTTATTTACCATGTAGGGAAGTTCAGTAACTACAATACGGTTCTTACCATTTTGCATCGGTTCAATATCGGTAACCGCACGAACACGAATCTTACCTCTACCCGTTCTGTATGCCTCTTCTATTCCTGTCACACCGAGAATCTCTGCACCGGTAGGAAAATCCGGTCCCTTTATAATCTTCAGCAATTCATCTAAATCAGTTTCTCTATCCTCTTCGACATGATTATCAATAATTTTTATGACACCATTAATAACCTCACGAAGATTGTGAGGAGGAATATTGGTAGCCATACCAACCGCAATACCGGAGGTACCGTTAACCAATAGATTCGGATATCTGGCGGGTAATACTAAGGGTTCTTTCTCGGTTTCATCAAAGTTGGGAGAGAAATCTACGGTATCTTTATTGATGTCGGATAACATCTCCATAGAAATCTTACTCAAACGAGCTTCCGTATAACGCATCGCTGCAGCTCCGTCACCATCAATGGAACCAAAGTTACCATGGCCATCGACTAACGGATATCTGGTAGAGAAGTCCTGCGCCAACTTTACCAAAGCCTCGTAGATTGAACTGTCTCCGTGAGGATGATATTTACCCATGGTATCACCGACAATACGCGCACATTTACGATGCGGTTTGTCAGGTCCGTTATTCAATTCTATCATTGCATACAAAATTCTTCTTTGTACCGGCTTAAGACCGTCCCTTACATCGGGCAGGGCACGTGCCGCGATAACTGACATTGCATACTCGATGTACGAGGCTTCCATTGTCTTCTTTAGATCGACGTCATGCACCTTGTCGAAGATATTCTCATCCATTGTTATTCCTCCGTTAATCATGACAAGAGAAACAAATTACTGTCTCTTCTTGTATGCTTTTCATTCAGCTTATAATTTTATAAAGCCTTTATATATCAAGATTCTTTACATATTTCGCATTTGCTTCAATGAATTCTCTTCTTGGCTCTACCTTATCACCCATCAAGGTGGTAAATGTTAAGTCTATCTCTGAAGATTCTTCCTCATCCATACTGACACGGAGTAAAATTCTCTTCTCAGGGTCCATGGTTGTATCCCATAGCTGCTCCGCATCCATCTCTCCAAGACCTTTATAACGTTGAATCTTGTTATTGGAATCTCTACCAATTTCCAATAATATCTGATTTAACTCATCATCACTGTAAGCGTAACGGACATATTTATTCTTCTCCACTTTATAAAGCGGCGGCTGTGCTAGATATACATAGCCTTGCTTAATAAGGTCAGGCATAAAACGATAGAAGAAGGTCAATAATAAGGTACTGATATGGGCACCGTCGACATCCGCATCGGTCATAATGATAATCTTATGATAACGGAGTTTATTTATATCAAAATCATCGGAAATACCGGTACCAAATGCAGTAATCATCGCTTTAATCTCATTATTTACCAATATTTTATCTAATCTTGATTTTTCAACATTCAGAATCTTACCTCGAAGGGGAAGGATTGCTTGCGTTGCTCTGGTACGTGCAGTCTTAGCAGAGCCTCCCGCAGAATCACCCTCAACGATGTATATCTCACACTTGGACGGATCCTTCTCTGAACAATCAGCCAGCTTACCTGGTAAACTCATTCCCTCCAAAGCTGTCTTTCTTCTGGTCAGATCTCTTGCTTTTCTAGCTGCATCCCTTGCTCTTTGTGCAAGCACCGCTTTTTCACAAATAGTCTTTGCTACCTGAGGATTCTGTTCCAGAAAATAGGTTAATTGATCACTTACAATATTATCTACGGCACCTCTTGCTTCTGAATTACCCAACTTCTGTTTGGTCTGTCCTTCAAACTGCGGATCTGCAATCTTAATACTGATAATTGCCGTTAAACCTTCCCTTATATCCTCACCGGATAGATTCTGATCACTGTCCTTAAGGAATTTCATAGATCTGGAATAATCATTAAAGGTTTTCGTAATTGCATTCTTAAAACCGGCCAGGTGAGTTCCACCCTCCGGAGTAGTAATATTATTAACAAAACTGTAACAGCCCTCCGTATAGGTGCTGTTGTGCTGAAGTGCTACTTCTACATAGACATTATCCTTTGTTCCCTCACAATAGATAATCTCAGGGTATAATGGATCCTTATGACGGTTGAGATACTCCACATATTCCCTAATACCGCCCGCATAATGGAATTCTCTTTCCTTTACCTCCGGTTCTCTTTTATCTCGGAGAATGATTTTGATATTTTTGGTTAGAAATGCCATCTCGCGGAGTCTTTGTTTTAAGATATCATAGTCATATACCGTCTCTTCAAATATCTCCTTGTCCGGTAAGAACGTAATGGTAGTTCCTCTGCCATCCGTTTCTCCAATCTCCTCTAATCTTCCGCAAGCCTTGCCTCGTTCATATCTCTGAAAATATTTTTTACCATCAACACAAATTTCAACGGTTAACCATTCGGAAAGAGCATTTACTACCGAAGCTCCTACACCATGAAGACCACCGGATACCTTATATCCTCCACCACCGAATTTTCCGCCTGCATGCAGAATGGTAAATACTACTTCTACTGAAGAGATACCCTTCTTCTGGTTTATTCCTACCGGAATGCCTCTTCCGTTATCAATTACGGTAATAGAATTATCTTCATTAATCGTAACATCGATTGTATCGCAATATCCGGCAAGTGCTTCATCTACCGCATTGTCTACAATTTCGTATACCAAATGATGTAATCCCTTAGAGGAAGTGGAGCCTATATACATACCGGGTCTTTTTCTTACTGCCTCTAGTCCTTCCAATATTTGAATTTGATCTGCACCATATTCATTACTCATGATTTCTCCTCCAATTTTTTTGGAGGACTTCACCTCCGTACTAATAATTTATACTCTTGTATTCTTTTTGTAGCTATAAAAGTATATATTAAATTCCTACATTGTTTACATCCTAAAGTTAACATAATTAATTTTCACTGGTTACAGTACCTTCTACCACATGAAATATTTTATTGTATTCGAACTGATTACTAATAAATTCTTCTAATCCGGTACAAGTAATCATTGTTTGAATATCACCGATACTGTTTAGTAGATGGGTCTGTCTCTGTCGATCCAACTCGGACAAAACATCATCAAGTAATAAGATGGGATTTTCTTTGATTACGGATTTAACCAGGTCAATCTCTGCTAGCTTACAGGATAGTGCAGCTGTTCTTTGCTGACCCTGGGAACCGTACTTACGGATATCAATCTGTCCTAACAAAAAGCACAAATCATCTCTATGGGGACCCACATGAGTCATTTTTAGATATAAATCTCTATCTAAGGATTTTTTTAATTTATCTTCAAAATTTTCTGCCTTAACATTAGGCTCATATTGTAGATTCAATTCTTCCCTGCCACCGCTCAACCTCTTATGTATCTCTCCAACCAAAGCATTTAACCGGAGTACAAAATCATATCTGGTTTCAATAATCTTACGACCATATTCCACTAGTTTAGAATCCCATATATATAGTGTATCCAATAAATTCCTGTTTGTACTTATTTGCTTTAATAAATTGTTTCTCTGGGCAAGAATTTTGTTATAATTTGATAATTGATTCAAATATATTTTATCTAACTGACATAGTTCTAAATCAAGAAAACGTCTTCTTTCAGAAGGACCATTTTTTATAATATACAAATCCTCTGGCGAAAAAAACACAAGGTTCAACATTCCGAATAATTCACCTTGTCTTTTAATCGGGATACCATCTATGGCCACTCCCTTTGCTTTATTCTTCTTTAAATGTAAATCAATCCTATGTGGAATCTGATTTTTTTCGAGAATAATTCGGACATGGGCTTCATCCTCCTGGAACATGACAATCTCTTTGTCTTTACTCCCTCGATGAGATTTTGTTGTTCCGCAAAGGTAAATCGCTTCAAGTATATTGGTTTTCCCTTGAGCGTTTTCTCCGTATAATATATTGGTACCATTATGAAACTGTATACTCAGATCACTGTAATTTCGGTAATCCTTTAGTTCTAAAGACTTAACAATCATATAAGCACCAACATTTCCTTTACAACTTAAGTGAATTTAAAAAAGCACAAAAATAATTTATACCAACAAAGTTATTGATTCATTGACCAAAGAATCATCTAAATGAATTCCATACTTTGTGCTACTTTACAATCTGAATCTGTTCGCCGTTATAATCCACTACATCTCCATCATGGAGTTTTTTACCTCTTTGAATTTCAACGACGCCGTTCACTTTTACTTTGCCATCAAGAATCTCTTCCTTCGCTTCAACGCCGGAATCAACAAGTCCGGCAGCCTTTAACGCCTGTCCGAGCTTGATATACTCTTCTCTTAATTTGATTTGATGCATTAAATACATCCTTTCTTAACGAAAAATAAGTAATAATAAATACTACTCTATCAATTTTTTTTCTATACCTTCATAGACCGGAAGAACCAAGAGTTCGCTCCAATGGGCGAACTTTGCAGTTAATAATTTCTTTCCCTCGAATTATTTTGTGCAAACTCATAGACCGGAAGAACCAAGAGTTCGCTCCAATGGGCGAACTTTGCAGTTCTTCCCAAGGATTTTGTAAAGCAAAATCCTTTATTCACATTATTATGCAACAACATTAATATTAACTGGTAAAATTAAATAAATGTATGATTGATCCTTGTCACGTATAAAGCAGGGAGCTTTTGCATTAATCAGATAGACGTCTACTGTCTCATCATCTATGACACGCAATGCATCCAGCAAAAACTTAGGATTAAATCCAATTACGATATCCTTACCCTCCAGGGTAATATCAATCTCTTCATTCATAGAACCGATTGCAGTATTAATCTTTAATTCAAAATTATTATTCTTAATATCGATTATAATTGGCTTCTTGTCCGTCTCTCTGATTAACAGTGAGGCTCTTTCTATACAGTTTTGAAACTCTTTTTTGTTGATTGTAAACTTTGTTTCATAATCACTGGATAGCATTTGATCAATACGATAATACTCTCCCTCTATTAATCTTGTTAATACAACCGTATTATCAAATTCAAATAACGCATGCTTTTCCGTAAAGAAAATATTTACCATGGAGGATACTTCTCCTGATAATATCTTACTAATTTCATTCAAGGTCTTTCCAGGTACAATAACCTTACGGTTCTCATAAGAATCCTTCATAAATATCTTACGGATTGAGATTCTATGTCCATCCAGAGATATTACCCTAAGTTCATTATCCTTAATCTCGAACAACTCACCTGTCATAATTTTATTACTCTCATTATCAGAAATAGAGAATACTGTCTGACGAATAATTTCCTTCAGAGTAAACTGTGATAAAACAACGGCATTCTCTTTTTCGATTTTTGGTAATCCGGGAAATTCTTCTGCAGATCTTCCTGAAATAGAGAACTTTGCTTTCTCACATATTATTTCAGTAAGATAATTTTGATCGGTTGTTATGCTAACTTCATTTTCAGGTAGTCTTCGAACTATTTCAGAAAAGATCTTTGCGTTTAAAGCAACTGTTCCGTTTTCTATTACATTACCCTTAACAATTGTCTCTATCCCTAACTCCATATCATTTGCTATCAGTTTGATGCAAGAATCTGTTGCCTCTATAATCAAACATTCTAAAATAGGCATAGTCGATTTAACGGGTACAGCCTTTAGTACAATATTAACACCATTTAAGAGATCTGCTTTTTGACATTGGATTTTCATATGTGTATAATCTCCCTTCACATGCTTTTAT
This sequence comes from Bacillota bacterium, assembly GCA_023411215.1. GTDB lineage: Bacteria > Bacillota > Clostridia > Lachnospirales > Lachnospiraceae > Mobilitalea. The sequence continues at coordinate 11,751 of JAEYOY010000025.1, forward strand.
AGAAATATATTAAAGATTCTTAGTAATCTTAATCATAAGGGGTGTGAATTTGTTGATATCAGGGTTTTTGATTTAAGAATCAATGCTTTGAGCAATTGATAACCCGGCAGGATTCTATACGAATAACGTGTGGAAATTATTATAGAATCAAGGATGCAAATATTGTAAAATAATTTACAAACAGAATACTAACTTATTATCAACTAATTATCAACCAAATATCAACATTGGAGAAAAGAGCTTCCCCAAAATAAGTTCCATTATAATTATTAAATAGCTCCGTGGCATTCGTAGGATTATGAATGAGCCAGCACTAGTATTAGTCTTTTTAAATAATCCGTATGCATAGGCATCGTAAGATGACTGTAACTTCGAGGTTCCTGAACAGTTATCTTTCTATATATAATAGGAAGTATTATTATATAGAAAAGCATTGTATTATTCCGGGTTAATCTTCTTTATTAATACATCAACAGTATTATGTAAAGAGGAATCTTTTTGGATATCACCGGCCACTTTATCATAACCATGCAGTACAGTGGAGTGATCGCGATTACCTAAGCTCTTACCTATCTCTGTAACCGACAGATCAGTAAGTCGTCTGCAAAGATACATAACGATTTGTCTAGGGAAAGATATATTTCTACTCTTATCCTTTGAATATATTTCAGAAGGAGATAAATTATAATGTTCTGCTACAACTTCTACAATAAAGTCTACGGTTATGACCTTTTTCTCATTAGGAGAGATTATATCCTGCAGAGCTTCCTCTGCGAGAAGAAGGTTCAAATCCCTTTTCTTTAATCTTGAAAAGGCCACTATCTTGGTTAATGCACCTTCCAACTCACGTATGTTTGATTTTATATTTGTCGCAATATAACGAAGAACTTCCTCGTCAATTTTCAAACCGTCTAATTCTTCCTTTTTGCGTAAAATGGCCATTCTAGTCTCATAATCAGGAGATTGGATGTCTGCGAGAAGACCATGTTCGAAGCGGGACCGAAGCCTGTCCTCTAAAGTAAGCATTTCCTTTGGAGGACGATCACTGGAGATGATAATCTGTTTTTTAGATTCATGCAATGTATTAAAGGTATGGAAAAACTCCTCCTGAGTTCTCTCCTTACCTATTATAAATTGAATATCGTCAATCAAAAGGATATCAATCGATCGATACTTGTCCCTAAATTGATGTGTCGTATTCTTTTGGATAGCATCAATCAGCTCATTTGTAAATTTTTCGCTGGTAACATAAAGAACTTTCGTATCCGGATTTTGTTCCAATACGAAATGAGCAATTGAGTGCATAAGATGGGTTTTTCCAAGACCTACACCGCCATAAATAAAAAGCGGGTTATATATTTCACCCGGATTTTCTGCTACGGCTAAAGCAGCAGCTCTTGCAAATTCATTATTACCACCTACGACAAAGGTATCGAAGGTATATCTGGCGTTTAAGAAAATAGGACCACTGTTTTTCTTCTTTACAGCTACCGGTTCCGGTGTTTTTTCTATAGAATCAATCTGGCTTTGAAGTACAAATCGGATTTCATAAGGTTCGTTCATGATCTCCTCTATTGCTACCTTTAAAAGCAGTTCGTATTTATTACGGATAACATTAATGCTTGGAGGTCCAATACGTTCATCATTAATCAGAATCGTGATAACATGATCGACTACATCATAAACCTTTAATGGCTTTAACCAGGTATTATAAGATACATCTGTTACCCCGTATTCCGATCTCAAATATATTAAAATATCATCCCATTTAGATTGAATTAAATTCTTCATTGTAGCCTCCATCAATACTCACATAGATATATATTATAACAAATTTATTAAATTTTCAATGGTTATTATGCCTTTCTTTATTTTTAGTCCCTCTGTGGAAGGGGTGGACAAGAATCTTAACATTATTAACAACCTAATATTGTGAATAGAATCAAGGATTCAGCCTAGAATCATAGTGATAGAATAACAGTTTATCCACATATGAGTATTATTTATCAACACTATTATATATTAATAAGGTAGAAATACAAATATCCACAAGGATAAAACAAGCCTTATAGCAAAATATTTACTTGACGAAGGCAAGCATTGCGAATATAATAGACGTGATATTCCAAAATAGCATAAGTAGCGGTATGGACAGCCATATCCCTTATTTATGGCAAAGCTATTTCTCACAAAGTGTGTAATTTGTTCAAAGTGAGAAATCAATAAGATAAAATTCGCTAAGCATAAAGCACGGTGCAGTTAAAAGGAGGTGCAGAGCAATGAAAATGACATTCCAACCGAAAAAGAGATCCCATGCAAAGGTTCATGGTTTTAGAGCTAGAATGGCAACAGCTAATGGCAGAAAGGTATTATCTGCTAGAAGAGCAAAAGGAAGAAAGCAATTGTCTGCATAGGTCGCAATTTTGTGACCTTTTCTTCTATGAATCTTTTTTGTACTTAATGCGGTAAGACATTACCGCATAGAGTATAAATAATAATCGCATAATACATGACAACAAAGTTCTTTAAACATTAGTATTTGATGTATATGTGTTATCATTTGCAAAGGTAATATAAGAATGAAATATTCGGAAACATTAAAGAAAAACGATGAGTTTAGGGAAATATATCGTACCGGAAAATCCTATGCGAATAAATATTTGGTCATGTATGTCAGAAAAAACGAAAAAGATAATAATCGAATTGGAATATCGGTTAGTAAAAAAGTTGGCAATAGTGTTATTAGACACAGAATAACCAGATTGATCAGAGAAAGCTATCGGCTATCGGAGGATAGCTTTTTAAGCGGATTAGATATTGTCGTTGTGGCCAGAGTGGGTGCCAGAGATAAGAATTTTAAAGAAATTGAAAGCGCTTTGTTACACCTGATGAAGCTCCATAAAATTGGAAAAGATAAGAGTAACAACTAATCGGATATATAGGAAGTAATGTAGGGGTATAAAAGTGATTATTAAGAAAATATTTATATTTATGATAAATTGCTATCGAAAATATATATCGCCTCTTAAGAGAACACCAAGTTGTATCTATGCACCTACCTGCTCTTTATATGCAATTGAAGCATTGGAAAAATATGGAGTCTTTAAGGGAACATATTTAGCTGTAAGACGCGTATTACGTTGTCATCCTTTTCATAAGGGTGGGTATGACCCGGTCCCTTAATTCATGACAAGTGAAACAAATTATCATATCATCTTGTAGATAGGTGTCAATTGGACTACAGCTCTAAGGAGGAAAAATAATTGGTGGTTACATTGTTAACGGCAGGCGGGGGACTTTTAGGACCGATTGCAACAGTTCTAGGCTGGATCATGAATGCGATTTATGAATTTTTTCATTTATTCGGCATTCAAAATATTGCATTATCTATTATATTTTTTACCTTTATCGTTAGAACCTTAATGCTCCCTTTAACGATCAAACAGCAGAAATTTACGAAGCTCTCTTCCAGAATGAACCCTGAATTGCAGAAGATTCAAGCAAAGTATAAGGGTAAGAAGGATGAAGTTTCTTTAAGAAAACAGCAAGAGGAAACACAGGCATTATATCAGAAATACGGCTCTAATCCGACTTCCGGATGTTTACCGTTACTGATTACTTTGCCGATCATGTTTGCATTATACTCGGTAATCAATAATATCCCGGCATATGTTACCTCGGTTAGAGAATTATATGAGCCGGTTGCAACGGGAATTATGGGTACTGCCGGATATACGGATACCTTAAAAGGTATTTTTGAAAATGCGAAAGGAATACAATTTGGAAACAATGATTTATCGACTGTTAATTACGTGATTGATGCATTGGCAAAATTCCAAAAAGCCCAATGGGATACATTGCAAACTGTATTTTCTTCTATGCAGTCTGTAATTCAGGAATCCTATAAAAATATCTCTCATGTTAATAACTTCTTAGGTTTAAATATTGCCGAAAAGCCAGGCTGGGCCTTCCCAGGAATTTTAGTTCCTATTATGGCGATGGTATTGCAATTTTTCCAGGGTAAGCAGCTGGAAGTTAAAAATAAGACGAATAATGCAGATCCTTCCGCAAATGCAATGAAATCGATGAATGTAGTAATGCCGATCATGTCAGGTGTCTTTTGTGTAACTTTACCTACCGGTATTGGTATTTACTGGATTGCAACCAGTGTATATGCAATCATTCAGCAGTTTTTTGTAAATAAGTATATGGACAAGATTGATGTTGATGAACTAATTGCTAAGAATGTTGCTAAAGCATCAAAGAAGAGAACCTTTATAAAGGCACCAGAGTCTAATACATCGATGCGGGATTTAGCAAAGATGCAGACAAAGTCGATCGATAGTTCGGTATATGACAAGGCAAAGGTTACTGAAAGTACAGCTACGAGTGAAGGACAGGAGGAATCTGCAAATAGCAGTAGTGAGACAAATGCCTCAACCGGTCCTAAGAGTATTTCAGAAATAGCCAACCTTCTCAAGAACAAGTAAAAGGGGGATAAATAGCGATGGAGTGGAAAGAAATAACTGGTAAGACAGTTGATGAAGCTTTAACAAATGCTATGCTTGAGCTTGGTACTACAATTGAAAATATAGAGTATGAAGTGATTGAGAAAGAATCCAGCGGTTTCTTAGGAATGTTCGGTAAACCGGCAAGAATCAAAGCAAGAATCAAGATGACAATTGAAAATACAGCAAAGAAATTCTTAACGGATATATTCAGTACAATGGAAATCAATGCATCGATTGAAGTAAGCTATGATCAGGAGAATACAACGGTTGAAGTCAATATTGATGGCGATGAAATGGGTGTATTGATTGGTAAGAGAGGTCAGACACTTGATTCTCTTCAATATCTAGTAAGCTTAGTAGTAAATAAGAATAGCGAGAATTATATTAAGGTTAAGTTAGATACAGAGAATTATAGAGCAAGAAGAAAAGAAACTCTTGAAAACCTCGCTAAGAATATCGCATTCAAGGTAAAGAAATCCAGAAAACCGGTTTCTCTCGAGCCTATGAATCCTTATGAGAGAAGGATTATTCATTCTGCTTTACAGAATGATAAATATGTTGAGACCTATTCAGAAGGTGAGGAGCCATATCGTAAAGTTGTAATCAATGTAAAGAAAACTTATCGCGATACAAGACCGAATACGAGACCTGCCGGTAACAATAATTACCGTAAGGACGATCGTAGAAGCGGTAGTGGATTCGGCGGTTCCAGTAGTTCCGGAGGCTTTAACAAGGGATATAATAAGCCTTATAATACTAGTAAGAGCGGTTTTAACAAGAATTACAGTACCGACTACAAGAAGGACTACGAGAAATACAAAGAAAGCAAAGAAAAGCAGAATCAACAGCCTGCGGAGTAGTATGAATTATTGACAAGAATAATTCACATTCCATGAATATTATTTCACTTTGAGAAGATTTGTTCCTGCAGTCTTCAAGGTGCGCGTAGCACGCTTAGTGCAAACAGATTCAAAGAGCAGGTATGCTAGAGTAGTCTGGGATATTAATTGTATGTTGAAATAGGTGTCTTAAAAGTAGAGCATACTTTAAGACACCTTTTTATTCATGAGGAAAGAAAGTAAGTGAAGCATGCTCTCTATCGTTCATGGGTAATGTATTTCAATAAGAAGTGAAAGCATTCAATGTAGACCATGATATAAAGTGAAATGTAGCTATTGTTAGTTATTATAAGGATATTAAACAAAATAATACCTTTATAACGTGAGGAATGGAGGAATGGTTATGAAAACGGATACGATTGCTGCGATTGCAACCGGTTTAAGTAGCGGAGGCATTAGTATAATTAGAATAAGTGGTAGTCAGGCTTTTGATATTATAGATCGCATCTATAAGTCTAAATCAGGGAACAAGCTTCTATCCAAGGAACAAAGTCATACCATTCATTACGGTTACATTGTTGATGGTGATAGGATAATTGATGAAGTTATGGTTGCCATTATGAGATCTCCCGCTACCTATACAAGAGAAGATGTAGTTGAGATTGATTGTCATGGTGGGATTATTGTTACACGAAGGATTCTCGAGACTGTAATAAAGAACGGTGCAAGAATTGCGGAGCCAGGAGAATATACGAAAAGAGCATTTTTAAACGGGAGAATTGATTTATCACAAGCAGAAGCGGTATCCGATATCATTTCTGCGAAAAATGAGTTAGCTCTTCAGAATTCCATGAATCAGCTGAGAGGGAAGGAACGTCAGATAATAAAAGATCTTCGAGAGAAGATTCTTCGAGATATCGCTTTCATCGAGGCAGCGTTGGATGATCCGGAGCATTATACTTTGGATGGATATAATGAACAATTGCGGGAGCATATAGAAAAAGAAATTACAGTAATTGAGCAGTTACTTAAAAATTCGGATAATGGTAAGATAATAAAAGAAGGTATCAAAACGGTTATAATCGGCAAACCAAATGCCGGAAAATCAAGTCTTCTTAATGTCCTGGTAGGAGAAGAACGTGCTATCGTGACGGATATTGCCGGAACTACACGGGATACCCTGGAGGAAATAATAAACCTGAATGGTATCGTGCTTAAAGTCATTGATACGGCAGGTATTAGGGATACGAATGATATCATCGAAAAGATAGGTGTAGAGAAGGCTATCAAGATAGCGTCGGGAGCGGATCTTATCATTTATGTTCTTGATTCTTCGACAGAGCTGGATGAGAATGATAAATCAATTTTAGAGTTGATTAAGGATAAAAAGGCAATTTTGCTTTTAAATAAATCGGATTTGGAACCAAGAATTACATTAAAGCAGATGGAAGAAATGACCTCTCATCCGATTATACCAATGTCTGTAGTTGAGAATATTGGTATCAGCGATCTGGAGCAATCCATTAAGGACATGTTCTTTGAAGGAAAGATCACCTTTAATGAGGATGTTTATATTACGAATGAAAGGCATAAAGAGGCTTTTGTCAGGACCTTGGAAAGTCTCAAGCTTGTTATTTCGAGTATAGAAGAAGAAATGCCGGAGGATTTCTTTTCCATTGACCTTATGAGTGCTTATGAGCTTCTTGGTAAAATCATTGGCGAGAATGTAGAAGAAGATTTGGTTAATATGATATTCAAAGAATTCTGTATGGGCAAATAGATATGTAATTTAGCAGCAGAAGTCACATGATTAAGAATGTATCTTATAGTTACAAACTTCTTGTTCTAACAGCATTTTTGAGCTGCACCTATTGCAGTATGGGAGGTTATTATGTCTTACGTATACGAGAGCTATGATGTGGTGGTTGTAGGTGCGGGACATGCCGGTTGTGAAGCAGCATTAGCTGCCGCAAGGCTGTCGCTGAATACTATACTATTTACAATAAGTATGGATAGCATTGCTATGATGCCATGTAATCCGAATATAGGGGGAACATCAAAAGGGCATTTGGTTAGAGAGATTGATGCATTAGGTGGAGAGATGGGAAAAAATATCGATAAAACCTATATTCAATCCAAGATGCTTAATGTATCCAAGGGGCCTGCGGTTCATTCACTGCGAGCACAGGCGGATAAACAGGAATATTCAAAATCCATGAGATTGGTTCTGGAAAATACGCCTAATTTAACCTTGAAGCAGGCGGAGGTAGTTCAGATTCTTACAGAAGATAACAAAATCAGTGGAGTAATGACTTATTCGGGAGCAATTTATCCCTGCAAGGCAGTTGTATTATGTACCGGTACTTACTTGAATGCAAGATGCGTTTATGGTGAGACGGTGAATAATACAGGACCGAATGGTCTACAGTCAGCAACACATTTAACAGCTTCCTTGAAAGAGCTTGGAATTGAGATGTATCGCTTTAAGACTGGAACGCCAGCCAGAATTGATAAGAGATCCATTGATTTTAGTAGGATGGAAGAGCAATTTGGAGACGAAACGGTTATTCCTTTTTCCTTTACAAACAAAAAGGAAGACCTTCAAAAAGATCAGATTTCATGCTGGCTTACCTATACTAATGAGAAAACACATGAGATAATTCGTGCAAATATCGGTAGATCACCTCTTTACTCCGGTGATATTAAGGGTACCGGCCCGCGTTACTGCCCATCCATTGAAGATAAGGTTGTTAAATTTGCAGATAAAGATAGACATCAGGTATTCATAGAGCCGGAAGGCATATATACAAATGAGATGTATATTGCAGGTATGTCCAGTTCACTTCCAGAGGATGTGCAATATCAGATGTACCGTTCAGTTCCGGGACTGGAAAATGCAAAAATAGTACGAAATGCATATGCAATCGAGTATGATTGTATTAATCCGATGCAGTTGAAGCCTTCTTTGGAATTTAAAATGGTGGAGGGTTTATTTAGTGGAGGACAGTTTAACGGAAGTTCCGGTTATGAGGAAGCTGCGGCTCAAGGATTGATTGCTGGAATTAATGCTGCATTAATGATTCTTGGGCGAGAACCGCTTATTATTGATCGTTCAGAGGCCTATATCGGAGTCTTGATCGATGACCTCGTGACTAAGGAGACACATGAGCCCTACCGAATGATGACTTCCAGAGCTGAGTATCGGCTATTGCTTCGTCAGGATAATGCAGATTTAAGATTAACAAAAAAGGGCTATGAAGTCGGGTTGATTGATGAAGAACGTTATCAGCATTTAGTAATGAAAGAGTCTCAGATTAATAATGAAATGAATCGGCTTGAAAATACGGTAATCGGTGCTAATAAAGAAGTTCAGCAACTATTAGAGAAGTGTGGAAGCTCTACACTTAATACGGCAACTACTCTTGCAGAGCTGATAAGAAGACCTGAGTTGAACTATGAATTACTCGAATCGATTGATAAGAAACGTGAGCCATTAGCAGATGAAGTTATTGAACAGGTCAATATCAATATAAAATATGACGGCTATATTAAGAGGCAGCTTAGTCAGGTGGAGCAGTTTAAAAAGCTGGAAAACAGAAGAATACCGGAAGATATTGACTATAATGCAGTACCAAGTCTTCGTATCGAAGCACGACAGAAGTTGATCAAGTTTAAACCGGCAAACATCGGACAGGCATCCAGAATCTCAGGTGTCTCTCCCGCAGATGTTTCTGTTCTGTTGGTTTATTTGACACAGCTAAGGCAATAAATCGCCTTTGAAAAAATATATAATACGATGTTAATTAGAAGTATAAATATAATTTGAGTAATTACCATGGAGCAGATTTAATCGTTGTAAAGGTGTTAACCCACCTTAATGGAGGTGAAGTATGGATTATAGATTCTACCCGGAGATCAAAGAGTTTGAGCGGGGATTGAAGGAATTGAACCTGGAATTGTCAGATACTCAGAAGCAGCAATTTATGGATTATTATGAAATGCTGATAGAAAAAAATAAGGTAATGAATCTTACTGCGATTACTGAGCTTTCCGAAGTAATAAAGAAGCATTTTATTGATAGCTTAACGTTAAACAAGGTAATTACACTCAAGAATCAAAAACTCTTGGATTTAGGAACCGGTGCTGGATTTCCCGGTATTCCCTTGAAAATTGCATTTCCAGATTTGGAAGTAGTGCTTTTAGATTCTTTAAATAAAAGATTACTTTTTCTTCAGGAAGTAATAGAAAAATTACAGCTTAAGAATATCACTACTCTTCATGGAAGGGCTGAGGATTACGGTAAAAATTCTACTTATAGGGAGCAATTTGACTTATGTGTATCCAGAGCGGTTGCTAAATTATCTTCATTATCCGAATTTTGTATTCCATATGTGAATAAAGACGGATTTTTTATCTCATATAAATCTGGTAAAGTAGAGGAGGAGCTTATTTCCTCTGAGAGAGCTTTTAAGTTATTAGGTGCAAAGCTTGAGAAGGTAGACAGCTTTTTGTTACCTGGTACAGACATAGAGAGATCCTTAATCGTGATCAAGAAGATAGAAAAGACACCGAAAATTTATCCCCGTGGTGCCGGAAAACCATCAAAGGAGCCTTTATAATAGAGGAGGATACGGATGTTAATACAAGGAAAATTACTATCTCAAGGGAGTAATCTCTCGGAGGTCTATTTTATTCGAAGAAAAGTATTCATTGAAGAGATGAAGCTTCCGGAGGCAGTTGAATATGATGGACAGGATGATCTGTCGATTCATGTAATTGTCTATGAGGAGGCTGGCAGCAAAAAAGCAGTAGCAACCGGCAGAATAAGTTTTGATGGAGAATGCTGTGAAATAGGCTATATTGCTGTTTTAAAGGAATATAGAAATAAACAATACGGAGATTTTACAGTTCGAATGCTTTTAAATAAAGCATTTACTTCAGGCATTCATGTTGTTAAGAGTATGGTTTATTCAGATAGTGTAGCATTTTTTGAGAAAATTGGTTTTCATATTATTAGTGATGAATTGATGGATCATAATCAAGCATATTACTTAATGGAAATCAGTGCGAAGGATATCAAAACGGCATGTCACAAAGGAATATAAAATGATGAATTTATTGGTTCATTGCAGAAAATACTTCCAAAATGGTGAATTTTGTTATATGATATTAGTATCCATGATTTCGATATGATAAATGTATTATAAGTTTAATATATTGTAAGACTTAAAGTCTCAAATGACTGTCAAATGTGTTACTAAAAAATGATAGCTCTATGATAATTAATCATAATAGGTTTAATAATATGAGATTGTTGCCTGAGCATGGAAAGGGAGCATATATTATGTGTGACAGCAATGAAATCAGAGAACACAAGATGGATAAATCGATAGATAATAGTAATTCTACTATTTTAATATTGAAAGAGCTAATGATTGAATATGAAGAGGAATTGTATTCAATTAAAATTCAGTTAAAAACGCAGCAGAATCTTTTAAAGCATTATGAAAATGATTTGCTTGAACGAGAAAGAACGAAGGTGCATAACATTGATCTTTTCTCTCCAATTTATAAGTCATCCCAGGCTGAAAAAGAGTTACCTATAACAATCGATAATATAAAAAAGAAAATCGATGAGTTGAATAAGGATTGTATTCAGTATGAAGAAAAGATAACTGGATTAAAGACAGCGATACAGATAATTAATCGTTATGATATTCTTGCTATCGATAATGAGAAACACTCAGATAAGATAATTGAGAATAAACAAGTAGTTAATGATAAGGGATTAAGTATATTGGAAGCTCAAGAAATAGAACGTCAAAGAATAGCACGGGATTTACATGATTCTACGGTACAAAATCTTACCAGTTTAGTACATAAAGCGGAATTGTGTATTAAACTCATAGAAATTGACGCTATAAGAGCTAAATTAGAACTGAACTCGATGTCTAATACGATAAAAACAGTCATCAATGAGATGAGAGGTATTATTTATAATTTGAAACCGATGTCATTGGATGATATCGGTCTTACGGTAACCGTAGAGAGATATGCTAGCAGACTAATGGATTTAAATTCTATTAATGTATTTGTTCATTCAAACGAAGAAACAAAGGAAATACACCCTGTAATAAAATTAACCTTATTTCGTATAATACAAGAAGCCTGTAATAATGTAATAAAGCATGCGAATGCTACAACCATAAATATTGATATAATTTATGATGAATATTTGGTAAATGTATCGATTAAGGATAATGGTAGTGGATTTAATATAAATAATACTCAGAGAGATGGTGATGAACATTCCTCAAGCTTTGGGTTATCAATTATTAAAGAAAGAATATCTTTATTATCAGGTACCGTAGAAGTTAAATCTGAGAAGAATTATGGTACAACAGTAACTGTATCAGCACCACTAACTATATACGAGGGGGATAAAAATGAACAAACCAGTTAATATAATGATCGCAGATGATCATTCGATGGTAAGAGAAGGTATTAAACAATTACTGGAATTAGATGGCGATATATTAGTAACATCCGAAGCTAGTAACGGTAAGCAATGTATAGAACTTTTAGACGAAAACAGAACTGATGTACTGCTTTTAGATATCAATATGCCGTTAATGAATGGTCTTCAGGTATTACAATATATTCGAGAGAATCGTTTAAAAGTTAAGGTGTTAATATTGACAATTCATAATGAAGTTGAGTATTTGATGAGAGCCGTTGAGCTGGGTGTTGATGGATATGTATTAAAGGATTCTGACTCTTCTGTTTTAAAGAAGGCTATTTTCTGTGTTAATCGTGGTGAAGCATATATCCAACCGGAATTAACCCCAATTCTAAAGATGAAGTTAGAAGAGAAGAATAACCAGATGAATGAAGATGGTGCATTAACCAAGAGAGAAATTGAAGTATTGAAGTTATTGGCTGAGGGACTATTTAACAAAGAAATAGCATATATGCTAGCGATAAGTGAAAAGACAGTAAAGAATCATGTATCTAATATCTTTAAGAAAATCAATGTATCGGATCGTACGCAGGCAGCTGTTTATGCCATTAGAAATAATCTGGTTGAGCTATTCTAACCAATATAAAGAAACTAATCGAGGAATGTTTCACGTGAAACATTCCTTTTTTAATATAATTATGGGAACTAATATACATCTGCATTATTATCTAAATAAAGTTCTGTTATCTATCATAGATAGTGTTTTAATTTTGTGTCTTTGTCATTATAATTATTCCAGAAGCTTATTGGGGGTCGAATCCTAATAGATATAATCTTTACTGCATTATGGCCTCTTCAGAATAATGTATGAATTATAGATTACATTAAGGAAGATGATATATACTATTAGATTATCTAGGTATAGTTTTCTTATCTACCATTGAATATTCTTGCCATCTGAAATCAGAATTCCGGCAAAATGGAAATCAGTCTTCCGGTTGACGGAAATCACCTTAATTCTGCTTAATTACTATTGATCTTGGAATTGAGAAATTGTCAATGCCTTACCGCATCAGCGGTGCGAAGCAGCATTGATGATTTTTCTATTCCATGATACCTTATACGAAGCAGATTCAGAGATGAAATTTCTTGATTTCCGATGACCGGACAGGCGATGGATTCACCACCGGAATATTCAACCATACAGTAGCAGTAAATATTACTGTTTCACTTGACTTTTATATGAATTTCATGTTTATCCATATCTTTTTATAAATACACCCCAAACATACAATTAACGAAAAGTTGTAAGATTCTTGATTTAGTTTATATAAACGCATTTTAAAAATTTATTCTATTCTAATAAGTAAAGAAGAAGAGTATATAACATATTAACCAAGTAGTGTTTTACTAAACTGTTTTTACATTCTAGATCAATGCTAGTGCATCAAATATAGATATAGCTCTTTGTAATAAAACATCATAATATTTATAAACATTATTTAATGATATGATTAGAACTCATAAGTTGAGCCCTTCAATATTAATACAATCATACCATTTTCATCTGGATTAGAGTTTATCCTTCCTTTTATAGAAAACAGTGAGAGTTTTATAATTTATATCTAAATGTCATCAATGTTACTTGTTATTCTCTTATATAAGAATTCTTTATCTATGGGATGACTGTATCAAATGACTGTATCAAATGACTGTATCAATTAGTTACATATAGAATTATCAATCTGATTAAGTTTCATCTAATTAAAACATGGCGTTACATTTACTATGAAATAAGTAAGTTGGTATTGTAATTAGTGGTAAATTATTATTATGATATAATCTAATTTCATAAAAACATCTTAAGGAACTATATATTATAGTAATTAAGATAATATGTACATAGTAGGATGCTTAAATAAGAGAAGTAACAAGTACTTTCAGTAAAAAGTGATCAGCAAATAATAAACAGTTGTATCTATGAATGATATATTAATGTTTCACGTGAAACATTAGAACATATATTGTTTCTCAAGTGGTATTGATTCAAAACATTATCATATAATACATGATTATATATCAATTATGCTTAGAAAGTCATAGTTCTAAATATAACTCATAAATCATTCCTGGATTTATGCTATTTTGGATAAGTTATTTATAAAATGTTTTTTTGAAATGCTAATCGATACTAATAAATTGATACTGTCTAGAATTTTTGTAAAATGAAAAATATCCGTTTGGCTACTGGTAGTTAACCGGCTATATAAAGCAAATCAGAAGGTTGCATCAAATCCATATGCCTCGTGTTTATACAGAGTTATATTGGGTAGCAGCCACATATCGAAATTTATATTATTAAATTATGATAGAAATAGTTATACATTAAATTAATAACCAAATTAAATCTAGCAAGTCGAACTATATTTATTAGATGATGTTTCACGTGAAACATAAAAGTCATTAATCTATGATAAGCATAAATATTTTACTCCTACTACTTTATTAAGTAAATATTAGTTCTAAATAGTAGGGGAAATTAATATAACCTAAGGATTAGGTATAGAAAGAGATTAACATATAGTTGTAGTAACTAGATGTATTTCACGTAGAACACTAATTCGAAGATAATATATTCCGAATAATAGCTAGTAGGAGATTTTATATAATAATTCATATAAGCTTAATTGCTTACCTATTACTATCTAATTATTAAATTCGGAAATCCAGTATATTATATTAGATAACAATGAATATTTACTATATTTTAAAAGTATTTGTAATATATAAAAATAATATGTTGCGAGATCGTAACAAACAGACAAAATAGTATAGATATAATATTCGAAAGATGATATAATATGGCTTATGTAGACTTTAGGATAAATTTTGATAAATTTTTTAATATGCATTTGGAAGGGTGGAGTTTATGGCAAGGATTATTGCAATTGCGAATCAAAAAGGCGGTGTTGGAAAGACGACCACTGCAATCAATCTTTCTGCATGTTTGGCAGAAAAGAAGCGCAAGGTATTAACGATTGATATTGATCCGCAGGGAAATACCTCAAGTGGGCTCGGTATAGATAAGAATAAATTAAAAAATACAATTTATCAGATGATTATTGGTGAATGTTCTCTAGATGATTGTAAAATAAGTACACCCATTGAACTTCTTGATATACTTCCCTCTAGTGTTAATTTGGCCGGCGCAGAGATAGAATTAATCGGTGTTAAAGATAGAGAATACATACTAAAAAAGCATATAGACGAAATTCGTGATGATTATGATTTCATTATTATCGATTGCCCACCTTCTTTAAATACTCTTACTGTAAATGCTATGACTACAGCTGATACGGTATTGGTACCAATTCAATGTGAGTTCTATGCTTTGGAAGGATTAACACAGTTGATTCATACAATCAATCTAGTTAAACAAAGATTGAATCCACATCTTGAGATGGAAGGTGTTGTTTTTACCATGTTTGATGCAAGGACAAATTTATCACTCCAGGTAGTTGAAAATGTTAAGAGTAATTTAAAACAAAACATATATAAAACTATAATTCCTAGAAATGTCCGTTTAGCTGAAGCACCAAGTCATGGGTTACCGATTAATCTATATGATCCCAAGTCAGCAGGTGCTGATGGATATCGGCAATTAGCTATGGAGGTAATCGAGAAAGAAGAGTCAGATGCTTATGCCAAAAATGAAATAGGTGAACTTAAATATAGAAAAAAGTAATCATAGTTTAATTAGTTATAAGAGGAGGATATTATGCCTGTTAAAAAGGGTCTCGGAAAAGGTCTCGACATTATGATACCTGAGAAGATAGAAAGTGTTGAAGAAAAGAAAGAAAATGTTTCACGTGAAACAATGATACATATCAATGATATTGAACCGAATAAATTGCAACCTCGAAAGAAGTTTGATGAGGATTCTTTACAAGAGTTAGCAGATTCAATCAAGCAATTTGGTGTAATACAGCCGTTGATTCTACAGAAGAACGGTCGTCTATATGAAATTATTGCCGGTGAAAGAAGATGGAGAGCGGCTAGGATGGCTGGTCTTAAAGAAGTGCCTGCTATTATAAAGGATTATACAGCACAAGAAATTGTTGAGATTGCATTAATTGAGAATATACAACGTGAAGATCTTAATCCGATAGAAGAAGCTCAAACGTACCAACGATTAATTCATGATTTTCAATTAAAACAGGATGAAGTGGCTGAACGTGTTTCAAAAAGTCGTGTTGCTGTTACAAATTCCATGCGATTATTAAAATTGGATGAAAGAGTTCAACAGATGATCATTGACGATATGATCGCTAGTGGACATGCCCGAGCTTTGATTCCGATTGAAGATGGAGATAAGCAGTATCATACTGCATGTAAAATATTTGATGAAAAACTTAGTGTACGAGAGACAGAAAAGCTGGTTAAGCATATTCTCAACGAAAAATCTCATAAGGAGATAGCTGTTACGCAAGAAGATGATTTTATATTTCGTAATCTGGAAGATAAGATTAGAAGTATAGTTGGAACAAAGGTTTCAATACATAAAAAGAATAATAATAAAGGTTCCATAGAAATTGAATATTATTCTTCGGAAGAATTAGAAAGAATTGTAGATATGTTTGAAACAATGAATTAAAAATATAATCGTAAACAAATGATAATATGTAAATATATGTATTTTGGTATGAATAAAAGGTACTTATGGAGGAAATATTAATGAATTTATCAGAAATCATCAGCAGTAATAACGACTATATTATTCTTGGATTGACAGCTTTTTCTCTACTGCTTCTATTATTTATAATTATCTTGTCGATTAAACAAAGTAAACTGAATAAGAAGTATAAGAGATTTATGGCTGGAGCAACAGGTGAGAATCTAGAGGGTCAGATTTTAGCCCGGTTTACGGATATCGATCAGTTAAAAGCAGATTCAAAGTTCCTAAATGAAGAACTGGCCAAGGTTAAGGAGAATCTACTTATAACCTATCAGAAAGTTGGAGTTGTAAAATATGATGCTTTTAAAGAGATGGGCGGTAAATTAAGCTTTGTATTAGCTTTATTAGATAAGAATAATAACGGTGTTCTTCTGAATTCCGTTCATAGTAGTAGAGAAGGCTGCTATACCTATTTGAAAGAAATTATTAAAGGGGAATCCTTCTTAGAATTATCAGAAGATGAGAAGAAGGCCTTAAATCAGGCTTTAAGTAGTAATAACTTTATGGAATAGTCTATAGATTTATTGTTATGTTATAATAACAATTACAGAAGCTATAGGATAACCATAGCGGGAAGGATGCTGTCATGAAGCATGTAGGAACAAAGGTAATTGAGACGAATAGGCTGATTCTTAGACCTTTCACACTGGAAGATGCACCTGCAATGTATCACAATTGGGCTAGTGACAATGATGTTACTAAATATCTTACCTGGCCAACTCACCCAAATATCGAGGTAACAGAAAAAGTAATTAAAAGCTGGTTATCTGAGTATGCGAAGGATGACTATTATCAATGGTGTATGGAATGGAAGGCAACTCATGAAGCCATTGGCAGTATCAGTGTCGTTCATATCAATGATGAAACAGAAGCTGTTGAAGTTGGATATTGCATTGGTCAACAATTCTGGAATTTAGGTATCACAAGTGAAGCACTCTTAGCTATTGTTCACTTTTTCATGGAAGAGGTAGAAGTTAATCGAATTGAAGCAAGGCATGATATAAATAACCCAAATTCGGGTAAGGTAATGAAGAAATGTGGTTTTGAAGTAGAAGGGATACATAGAAAAGCAGATAAAAACAACACAGGTATCTGTGATGTAGCTTACTACGGAATTCTTGCTGCTGATTACCGGAAGAGTTAGGCCTGTTACGCAAAATTGCTATGGTTTGCTATTTATCATTATACTTAAGCGTAAACGATAGAAAGAATGCGTCAGAAATTTTCTGTTGTCAAGATAAAAAAGGAGCTCAGAGTATTTACTCCGAGCTCCTTTTCTGTATCCACAGTGGATACATTCCCCATTACACTGAAAGACTTATTATTTATTCTTCTTAGGTATATTTCCTTTACCGTAGAAGGAAGTAAGATAAAGATTCTCTAATTCAGATACATAAGGAAGTCTGGGATTAGCTGTAGTACATTGATCACCAAATGCGAGATCAGCCAGTGCAGGAACCTTTGTAAGGAAGTCTTTTTCATCTATTCCGTATTCCTGTAAAGTGGAAGGAATATCTAAGTGCTTATTCAGTTCTTCAACATCCCTTGCTAACATCTCAACCGCATCTGCATTATTCTTCGGGTTCTTTCCTAACTTCTTCATTAGCTCGAAGATTTTGTCACCTACGATATAGCTTTCATATTTCGGGAAGGAAGTTACCTTCGTCGGGCAATCTACACCATTGTAACGAATAACATGAGGCAAAAGGATTGCATTTGCACAACCGTGAGGGATGTGATACTCACCGCCAAGCTTGTGAGCTAAGGAGTGGTTAATTCCGAGGAAAGCATTGGTGAAGGCCATACCTGCGATAGTAGAGGCATTGTGCATCTTCTCACGTGCTATCGGGCTCTCAGCGCCTTTATCGTATGACTCCTTTAGGTATTTGAATACTAAGTCAATGGCATGAATTGCAAGAGCATCGGTATAGTCAGAAGCAACAACAGAGATGTATGCTTCGATTGCATGTGTTAATACGTCCATTCCGGTCCAAGCGGTTGATTTCTTCGGTACACTCATTACAAAGTCTGGATCGATGATGGCAACATCCGGTGTCAACTCATAGTCTGCTAAAGGATATTTCTTGTTCTCATTCTTATCAGAAATAACGGCGAAGGAGGTAACCTCAGAGCCGGTACCGGAGGTTGTAGGAATAGCTACAAATTGAGCTTTCTTACCAAGGGTAGGGAACTTGTAGGTACGCTTGCGGATATCAAGGAACTTTAAGGACATGTTCTTGAAATCAGCGGTGGGATCTTCATAGAATAGCCACATTCCCTTTGCAGCGTCAATTGCAGAACCACCACCAAGGGCGATAATTACATCGGGCTTAAATTTATTCATTTCCTCAACACCTTTAAGAATTGTATCAAGGCTAGGATCGGGCTCAACCTGGTCAAAGATCTCACAGTGAACATAATCAGGACGTTTTCTTAATTGATACAATACCTTGCTTACATAACCTAACTGAGTCATGGATGGATCGGTAACGATGAAGGCTTTCGTAATATTAGGCATTTTAGCTAAATAAGCTGTTGAGCCAGACTCAAAATAAATCTTACTCGGAACCTTAAACCATTGCATATTATTTCTCCTCTTAGCTACGCGCTTATAATTAACCAGATCGACAGCGGATACATTGTGCGTTGTAGAATTACCACCGTAAGAACCGCAACCTAAGGTAAGAGAAGGCATATTAGTATTATATAAATCACCGATTGCACCATGTGTTGAAGGTGAGTTAACAAGGATACGTCCGGTTCTCATTCTTGCAGAGAAGGTTTTGATTACTGTATCATCATTGGAGTGAATTACAGAGGAGTGACCCAGTCCGCCAAGTTCAATCATCTTCTCGCAGAGTTGGAAGCCTTTCTCAAGATTCTGTGCTTTGATAACAGCAAGTACAGGTGATAATTTCTCTTTGGATAGAGGATACTCCGGTCCAACACCGTCAAGCTCAGTACATAAGATCTTAGTTGTAGAAGGAATTGTAATACCAGCCAGAGCAGCGATGGCTGCAGGGGACTGTCCTACAATGGCTGCATTTACTGCACCAGTGTTACTATTAATTACAACAGGCTCAAGAAGCTTAATCTCTTCCTTGGTTGCAAAGTAGCAGCCACCCTTCTTCATGAGATCTACTACTTCATTATATACAGGAGCCTCAATAATAGCAGCCTGCTCAGAAGCACAGATCATACCATGGTCAAAGGATTTGGATAAAATTAAATCATTAACAGCACGCTTTAAGTTAGCGGATTTTTCAATAAAGCATGGAACATTACCAGGTCCAACACCAAGTGCCGGCTTACCACAGGAATATGCCTGTTTAACCATGCCGGAACCACCGGTTGCTAAAATCATGGATACGTCAGGATGATTCATTAGCTCTCTGGTAGCATCGATGGAAGGATATTCAATCCATTGGATACAGTTCTTTGGAGCACCCGCTTTTATTGCTGCATCATATAAGGTTTTAGCTGCTTCTTTGGAGCATTGCTGTGCACTGGGATGGAAACCGAAGATGATGGGGTTTCTGGTCTTAATACAGGTAATGCACTTGAACATAGTAGTAGAGGTGGGATTGGTAACCGGTGTTACACCAGCAACGATACCTACGGGTTCAGCCACAATCATGTAATCCTCTTCTTCATTATCTTCAATAATACCAACGGTCTTCTGATATTTAATAGAATGCCATACATATTCTGTTGCAAATATATTCTTTGTTATCTTATCTTCATAGATACCTCTTCCGGTTTCTTCTACTGCCATCTTTGCTAGAGCCTGTTGCTTTGAAAGTCCGGCTAGAGCCATCTCATGTACTATATTATCAACTGTCTCCTGATCAAGGGATAAGAAATCATTTAATGCAGTAAGAGCGTTTTTCACTAGTTGATCAACGTGTTCTTTTGCTGTAGGTTGCTGTAATTCCTTCGACATAATAATCCTCCTTTGGATTGTTAAAAAATTAACATATTGGTGATGAGTAAAATATAACATGAAAATATTCTTTTGTAAATACATTTGTTAAAAAAATAACAATCAAAAATTGTAACTATTTATAACAAAATTTATTAAAAATATACAATAGATGTAAGCTTTTACAAACATTCAATAAAAAATGCATAATGGCTTTATATTATTAAAAAATTTTTTGTGCGTTAGTGCATATTATCTGTTATAATCATGTAGTTCCTTCGTATGATTGAAAAAAGGGGATGATTATTAGACTATATAGATAGATTGAAAAATCATAGATTTTCTGATCGGCAAATTTGTGCTGCTGCCCAAATTCGCGGTGTCTTGGCAGCATGCAGGATTAGTGTGAAATATAGAAAAGCATAATTCACATTCAGAAGGCTGTGCCTGTAGTCTTCAAAGCGTAAAGGACACACTTGGCGCAAACTAATTCAAAGAGCAGGCATATTTTAATATTATGATTTAGATAGTGCAAATAAAAAATATTGAAAAACAAGTTCTTAATACAACTGGAATACTTGTAATAATGCGCGCTGAAAGGAGATTATGATGAGAATTATCTCTTTGGACGCAGTAAAGGGATACGAATTATTGGCGAAGGATTTATTTACAGCCAGTGATTCGTTATTATTACCTGCTGGGACAATGATTAAAAAAGAATATGTTAAAAGGCTTAAGGAGCTGGATATAGAATACGTTTATATAGAAGATGATCTTTCACAGGGTGTGAATTTGACAAATAGTCTTGAATTACAGATAAAGGAGCAATGTCAAGATGCGGTGAGAGAGCTTTTGATTAAATACTCCTATAATGAGCATGGTGAGCTGGAGGATATTAAAGTGGTTGCGGATGAGATCATTCACGATATTATGGATGAGCCTGAGGTAATTTATAATCTATCCAGTATTCGAGATAAGAGTGATAATACATATTCTCATTCCTTGAACGTATGTGCTTTATCTGTTATTCTGGCATCTAAAATGAAGCTGCCTATGAAAAAAATTCGTGAAATTGCAATTGGAAGCTTACTTCATGATATAGGCTTTACCTATATCAATCCGGAATATTATAATCTTAATCTGGATACCTGTTCTGAGAAAGAGAAGCGAGAGATAATGAAGCATATTATCTATGGTTATTCGGCAATCGAGAAGATGCATTGGCTATCCTCAACGTCGAAGGATATTATTATCAGTCATCATGAACGATTAAACGGAAGCGGTTACCCGTTTCATTTGAAAGCGGGACGAATTAAAATAGGAAGTAGGATTGTAGCGGTATGCGATGAATTTGACAGCAGGGTATACGGTAATTATGTTTCAAGGATGAAGGTTCATGATGCGATTGATTATATTGTAAGTCAGGTAGGTGTTCTATTTGATTTTAGCGTTGTAAAAGCATTTGTAGATTCGGTTGCAGCATATCCGACTGGAAGCTTGGTGAGGACGAATGAAGGGGAGGTGGGAATCGTACTCAGACAGAATCCTCAATGCCCTACCCGGCCGATCATTCGTATCGTAGAGAATAAAGAAGGGAAGAAACCGGATATTTGGACAGAGAAGAATCTGACAAAGGAGCTAACATTATTTATCACGGATACTCTTGATATATAATGACAGGACGCAAAGGGGTTTTATGTAAAAAGTGGATAACCTCAGATTTATGTGGATTTTTGACCTGAATCATTGCCTTGTTGTGCAAGAATAGGTTATTGAAAAGAATAAATCAATTATTTATTGGCTATCATTATCAGACACAGGTTAGTTTCACTGGTAATGATAGTCTTTTATTAACCTTATGTGCAGGGCGTATGCCCCTTTAATTAGGTGATAGAATAGAAGATAAGAATTAGAGAGGGAACGGTAGTTTTTTGCGAAGATATGCTACTTGCGTACCGTTATAAAATATGATATAAATAATTATTACATGAAATATGGTCAAAACACGTAAAATATAATAACTTTAGCCCTTATTTGGATTGGATAGAATGGAAGTGATATAATGCATAGTTATTTGAGAGCAATTGGTTTTAGTAATATAAATACGCGCACGGAATTAGATCAATTATTAAGTCATGCCTTAGAGAAGCCTAAGAAGCAGCGTACAGTACAATTGAGTAATAGCACCGGCTTATCGGAGATTACCACGGAATATGGAGACGGATTAGGTATAACAATCCGTGGCGAACTGGATGAGAATAGTAAATTTCATATGGAACATTATTTTCCGAGTTTGAATGGAATGTTTGTTAGTACCCGGGAAGAGGTTGGAATAAATAAGAGAGTTGATTCTGATGCATATACAGGAATGTGCGATGATTTCCGAATTGGGGTCTCCTTGATTTTCTATCTACAGAATGTGGTTGAATATTTAGAAAAGAAGAACCAGAATATGCCAATGAGTACTTCCTTTCCAATTACTCTTGCGGCTTTATCTTTAGAGGGAAGGATTTTGCTTCCGATTGAGATGGATGAAGTACAGGTACGAAATATTACAGCTGAGACGAAGCATAGAAACAATCTGATTGCCGAAGCAAAGAAGGGAAATCAGGATGCGATTGACAGTCTGACGATTGATGATATTGATACTTATGCTATGATATCAAGAAGAGCAAAGAAGGAAGATGTATATTCCATCGTGGACACCTCTTTCATTCCTTTTGGTTCAGAATCAGATAACTACAGCATAATTGCAACCATCATTGAAAGCAGTGAAATTATTAATGAATATACGAAAGAGGAAGTATATGATCTGCAATTAGTTTGTAATGATATTACCTTCCGTCTATGCATTAATAAACAGGATCTACTCGGAGAGCCTATGATTGGTCGTAGATTCAAAGGAAACATCTGGATGCAGGGTTGTATCGGTTTTTCTGAGCAGACGAAGGAGTAATATTTTATTTAGATTATTGACTTAGCCTGCAGGAAATAGTAGAATAGATACGTTGCATGCGTAACGGATACATTCGCGGAATGCATGTTAATGAAATATATAGTAAGTGCCCTCATAGTTAAATGGATATAATAAGCCCCTCCTAAGGGCTAGTTGCAGGTTCGATTCCTGCTGGGGGTGTCTGAGGTAAGAGGTTTTCACATATAAATGTGAGAGCCTCTTTTCATTGTATAAGAAATTATGTCCTATACGATAAAACGCTCCGAAAAGTAAATGAAGTTCACTTTGGGATGACGCACTTCAGCGGAAAACGTAGGAATGCGATGGAAGTAGTTGCTTGGCAACCCGCAATCAGGTAATGCTTGCAAAGCAAGCAACGAAAGTATCAGCATGCTGACACTTTGTTCTTATAATAATAAAACCATGTTATTTACATAAATGCAAGTTTACGCAAAACATATTCAATGTTTGCAGGCTGTTTTCAAAAACATGTGATTGGTTTACATAGACTTTACAAAAACTATACAGAATCATGGTATCTGATTATCCGGTATCATGATATTTTTGTATTGTAGACAGTAGGAAAAGATCTAGGAGATAATAGAATGATTAGATTAAGAGGAATAGCAGCATTTTTATTGATAAGTCTATTGATGATAGGTGCATTAAGTGCTTGTAGTAAACAAAACGAAGATAATTCAGGTAATGATACAGAAAATATTGAGGCGGATAAAGGTACAGGGGCAAGTTCAGATTTGAGCGGAACAATAACTATGGCAGGTTCAACCTCAATGGAGAAGCTTTCTAACGTAGTTGCAGAAGCTTTCATGGAAAAGTATCCGGAGGTTACAGTATCCGCAGAATTCATTGGTTCCTCCGCAGGGGTGGAGGCGGTATTAGCCGGAACCGTTAATATTGGCAATGCATCCAGAAACTTAAAGGATACGGAGAAGAACGCAGGGGCTGTTGAAAATATAGTAGCAATTGATGGGATTGCCGTGGTTCTTGATAAAGCGAATATAATGACGAATCTTACAAAGGATCAGTTGATACAGATCTACACCGGGCAGATTAATAACTGGAGCCACATTGGCGGTTTAGACCAGCCAATCGTGGTAGTCGGTAGAGAGGCCGGTTCCGGTACCAGAGGTGCATTTGAAGAGCTGTTAGGTATTGAAGATCAAGGTAAGTATTCAAATGAAATCAACAGTACCGGAGGTGTCATGGCGAAGGTCACTTCAACACCCGGAGCAATCGGATATGTATCCCTTGATATTGTAGATGATACTGTAGCAGCTGCAAAGGTAGATGGTGTAGAACCGACGGAAGAGAACATCAAGGCAGGTACATATCTGTTAAGCCGTCCATTTGTGATGTCAACGAAGGGTGAGATTACTACTCAGAGCAAAGAGGTTCAGGCATTATTTGAGTATCTCAAATCTGACGAGGGGAAACAATTAATAAAGAATATTGGGTTAATCACAGTTGATTAAAAAGAGAGGTAATAGTAAAGCAATAAAGAACGTTTCCTTATAAGGAGAACATAGTAAAGTACTCCTTATAGGGAAGAATTACTCCGATAGTAAAGTCATTAATCAAAGGATATAAAAGAAATTAGTTCTGGAAGGGGTTTGTATGAGTGAGAAAAGTTATTCCATTATAGGAAGCTATAATACGAAAAACGCAGTGGAAAAAATTGCAGCAGTAGTATTCATAGTCTGTGCCTTTTTTGCCGTATTAGCAGTATTTTCAATTTCCTTATATATGATTATCAGCGGAACTCCTGCGATCTTTGAGGTTGGTCTGGTTGATATTTTGTTTTGCACAAAATGGGCGCCAACAGCTGCTGATCCCAGTTATGGTATTCTATATGTTATACTTACATCCATTATCGGTACTTTGTTGGCTATCCTGATTGGGGTCCCAATTGGCGTGATGACGGCAGTATTTT
Organism: Bacillota bacterium; assembly: GCA_023411215.1. Lineage (GTDB taxonomy): Bacteria > Bacillota > Clostridia > Lachnospirales > Lachnospiraceae > Mobilitalea. Next base: position 37,125 of record JAEYOY010000025.1, read on the forward strand.
TGGCTGAGACAGCACCAAAGCGTCTAGCCGGGATTGTTAAGCCGGCGGTTGAGTTACTAGCTGGTGTTCCCTCTGTAGTTTATGGTCTGCTGGGAATTCTGATCCTAAACCCATTGATCTATAAATTAGAAATGGCAATATTTAAAGACGATCCGACGCATCAGTTTACCGGAGGCTCTAATTTGATATCCGCTGTGTTGGTATTAGCGATCATGATCCTGCCTACTGTAATCAATATAAGTGAATCCGCCCTAAGAGCTGTACCAAAGCATTATAAGCAGGCATCACTAGCATTAGGTGCAACCCATATTCAGACCATATTTAAAGTCCTTATCCCGGCAGCAAAATCCGGTATTGTTACAGCAATTGTCCTTGGAGTTGGCAGAGCCATTGGTGAAGCCATGGCTATCAGCTTGGTTGCTGGTAACGGAGCAAATATGCCATTGCCCTTTAATTCAGTTCGCTTCTTAACCACAGCAGTGGTAAGTGAGATGTCCTATTCGGCAGATACCCATAAGAGAGTCCTATTTACCATAGGCCTAGTATTGTTTACCTTCATTATGATTATCAATATAGTGCTAAACAGAGTGATAAAGGGAGGTAAACAGAATGCCGACAGCTAAAAGCATCTATGAGAAGAAAAGAAAGCCATTGGATGCCTGTGCGCATGCTATTATTTATTTCTGTGCATCGATTTCCATCTTATTATTAGCGGGCATCGTGGGTTATGTTACTTATCGGGGATTCTCCTCAATCAGCTGGTCCTTTCTAACGACAGTACCAAGCGCTATTAAAGGAACCTTCGGTATCGCAGGAAGTATCGTAAATACCCTGTATATCATCGTAATCACCTTACTTATTGCAGTTCCTTTTGGTGTTGGAGCAGCTATTTATCTCAATGAATATGCAAAGCCCGGAAGGCTGGTCAGCCTGATTGAGTTTACAACAGAGACCTTGGCAGGTATCCCTTCCATCGTCTTCGGACTTTTCGGTTATGTGTTCTTTGGAATAACATTAAAGCTAGGCTATTCCATATTAACGGGTGCCTTGACCTTGTCACTTATGGTATTGCCGCTAATCACCAGAAATACGCAGGAGGCATTAAAGACCGTACCGGCTAGCTATCGCAGCGGTGCCTTGGGAATAGGAGCTACAAAGTGGTATATGATCCGAACAATTCTCTTACCTTCCGCTATGCCTGGAATAATTACCGGCATCATATTATCCATCGGACGTATTGTAGGAGAATCCGCTGCCCTATTATTCACTGCAGGAAGCGGATATCTGCTTCCCAAGCTAGGACTATACGGCGAAGGCTTATTTGAGAAGGTGGTTCAACCCGGTGGAACCCTAACGATACAGCTTTTCCTCAGCATGGAGAAAGCGCAGTATGACGCAGCCTTCGGTATTGCTCTGGTATTATTGGTGATTGTATTCGGAATTAATATGCTTACCAAATATCTTTCCAATAAATTTAATGTAAATAAATAGTAAAGGCTTTATCGGCAGAACGGAGAAATATATGTTAAAGGATAAGATTAATACGAAGGATTTACATCTTTATTATGGTACGAACCATGCATTAAAAGGAATTGATATGAACATAAAGGAAAAGGCCATCACTGCATTTATCGGCCCCTCCGGATGTGGTAAATCAACCTTTTTAAAGACTCTGAACCGTATGAATGATCTCATTACTGATGTTAAGATAGAAGGTCTTGTAACCCTGGACGGCGAGAACATCTATGATCCTAGAGTAGATACGACTTTACTTCGCAAGAAAATCGGTATGGTGTTCCAGCAACCCAATCCATTTCCGATGTCGATCTATGATAATGTGGCTTATGGTCCAAGAATCCATGGGGCCAAGTCGAAAGCGAAGCTGGATCAGATTGTGGAGGAAAGTCTCCGAGGAGCGGCTCTCTTCGACGAGGTGAAGGATCGACTTAAGAAATCAGCTCTCGGATTGTCAGGAGGACAGCAGCAAAGACTATGCATCGCCAGAGCCCTGGCGGTAGAACCGGAGGTAATCCTGATGGATGAACCAACCTCAGCACTTGACCCGATTTCCACGTTGAAGATAGAGGATCTGATGTCCGAGCTGAAGGAAAAATATACGGTTGCCATTGTAACTCACAATATGCAACAGGCAGCCAGAATATCTGATTATACTGCGTTCTTTCTTGTTGGGGAGGTTATTGAGTTTGCCTCGACAGATACTCTATTCACCAGACCGGTCGATAAGAGAACAGAGGATTATATTACCGGTAGATTCGGTTGATGCCAGGATTTGACACAGGAAACCACTTCAACTATAATTATGTTTATAAGGAGGAATTATTATGACCGCACGGCTAAGCTTTGAACATGAGCTTCAGTTATTAAAAGAGAATCTTGTGGAAATGGGACATCTCATTGAAGCAGCAATAGAAAAAACCTTAGCAGCCTTTGAAGAACAGAATGAAGCATTGGCGAATGAAATTATACAAGAAGATAGAAATGTTAATGATATTGAAAAAACAATAGAAGCAAGATGTCTATCCTTGATTCTGAAACAACAGCCGGTAGCCAGAGACTTAAGAATTGTTACAACCGCATTAAAGGTTGTTACAGATATGGAGCGTATCGGCGACCATGCTGCGGATATCGCGGAGCTTATAATCCGCGAGAAACGGGATCCGGTCTATGATTTGGTAAAGCATATTCCGGAGATGGGCTTTGTTGCAAAATCCATGGTTCATGATGCGGTTCGTGCATTTACTTTGGTGAATGTAGAGGAAGCAAGGGAAATCATAAAACGAGATGATGTTGTTGATGATCTGTTTGATAAGGTGAAGGCGGAGGTGGCATCTCTGTTACGATCTTCTTCCGAGCATGTAGATCAATGTGTCGATATTCTTATGATTGCAAAGTATTTTGAGCGTATCGGGGACCATGCGGTAAACATCTGTGAATGGACTGAATTCCATGAGACCGGCTCTGTTAATAATGTAAGAATACTATAGGCAGTATATTATTAGAATGGAGATCATTATGGAAAGAATCTATGTAATCGAGGATGATGAGAATATCAGAGAATTGCTTAAAATAGCGCTGGAAGGCTTCGGATATATCATAAAAGCCTATGAAGCAGCAGAGCCGGCATTACAGGATATGAAAGAGGAGAATCCGGATCTAGCGATATTTGATCTGATGCTGCCTGGAATGGATGGTCTATCAGCAATTCGAATATTGAGACAGGATATTCAACTTAAAAATACTCCTGTTATCTGCCTTACGGCAAAGGATAAGGAATTAGACAAGGTAATGGGTCTTGATGTCGGTGCTGATGATTATATCACAAAGCCCTTCGGGGTTCTAGAGCTGGCTGCGAGAATCCGTTCTCTGCTTCGCAGAGCAAAGAATGAGGATGTAAGTGATATCATTATAATCGATACCTTGAAGATTAATCCTCAGACGAGAGAGGTAACCAACAATGGCATTCCGGTTGAGCTTACTTATAAGGAATATGAGCTATTAATGTATCTCATTGATCACGATGTAAGGGTAGTCAGCAGGGATGAGCTTTTGAATCAAATATGGGGTTATGAATATGACGGAGAATCCAGAACACTGGACATTCATATCCGTACCTTGCGACAGAAGCTAGGTGCGATTGGTGTTGAGCATATAAAGACAGTTCGGAGTGTAGGTTATCGATTCTCAAAAACTTAAAAGTATTATTGGAGGATATGTGAAACGAGCAATATTTCAAAGATTCATACTGGTTGTATTACTGGCGCTTGTTCTAAGCGGCAGTATTTTTAGTGCAGCCATCAGCAAGATTATACTTGATCGGACCGAAGAAAATATGCTCTATACGGTAAGAATTACAGATCATAGCTTGAACTATGGGGGCAATCTTAAAGCGCAGGTAGATGAACTCAAGCTGGTGGAAGGAAATGAGCAGACTCGTTTCACGGTAATTGATCTTAACGGTAAGGTTATTGCGGATAGCGAGATAGAAGACATTACTACCATGGAGGATCATAGTGATCGTGAAGAAGTGAAGGAAGCACTGGAAGACGGTCTTGGTTATGCGACACGTGAATCGGAAACCTTAATGCTACCTATGTTGTATGTGGCCAGTGTCTCTCACAATGATAATTATATAATCCGTATGGCAATTCCGTTCTCTGGTGTGGAGCAGTATGCCGGTTTATTAATTCCTGCTATTGTAATTAGTATAGGCATTACGTTGATTGTATCCATCTTTATATCAAACCGTTTTGCAGGTTCCGTAACAAAGCCGTTAAATGAGATTGCTGAGGAGTTGAATAAGCTATCACAGGACAAGCCGGAGTTTCATTTTAAGAGATATAAATATGATGAGATGAACGTGATAGCAGATACCACTATGAAAATGTCAGAATCGGTCAAGGAATCTATGAATCGCATTGAATTTGAACGTATGGTTCGTCAGGAATTCTTCTCTAATGTATCACATGAACTCAAGACACCTCTTACCTCAGTGTGTGGCTATCTGGAGTTATTGGAGAACAATATGGTGTCCGATGAGAATAGGAAGAAGGATTTTCTTGCAAGAATAAAGAAGGAAACCATCAATATGACAAGTCTGATTAATGATATTCTGATGATATCAAGACTGGAGACGAAGGAAGCAGAGGTTACCTTGTCGGATGTAAGGCTTGCTCCTCTTGTAAAAGAGGTCTGCACTTCACTAGAGCCACTTGCTAAGGAATATCAGGTAAGCATCAGCACCAATTGTAGACCGCTTAAGATGTTCGCTAACACGCAGCAGCTTCGAGAGCTGTTCAATAACCTGATCATTAATGCCATAAAATATAATAAACCGGAGGGTAAGGTAGGAGTTACGGTAACCTCCGAACAAAGTGAAATAATTATTATAGTAGAAGATACCGGAGTAGGAATACCGGAGGATGCTAAGGTAAGAATTTTTGAACGTTTTTATCGTGTAGATAAGGGACGTAGTAAAAAAGTAGGCGGGACAGGTCTCGGACTTTCCATCGTAAAGCATATTGTTAATTATTATAATGGCTCCATTGAGTTACAAAGCAAGATAGGAGAGGGATCAAAATTTACAGTAAGGCTTCCAATGCATTCCGAACAGCTCCTAGAGAAGGAAGATAAGACGGAATAAAAGTGGTAAATTTAACTTGTGTTAATTTAGAGAGTTCAATTAAGATATGAGATCCCCTTATTGTAAACAGTGATATTTTAACTGGGTACAAGATAGGAAGCATATCATTACATTGAGCTCTTTTCTAGTGTTAACTGCTGTTCATCTTAAAACACAGAAGATGGCCATAAGTAACTGGCTTCATTGTGAGTCGAAGTCCCACCTATTCGGAACTAAAACTTTAGTCCTAGACATAAACTTTTTAAAGCGTTATGACGATATATAATAAAATGCGACAAACGTCAAAAAATAAATCGGAGTCGCTGATAAAGCGAGGATAGGGGCAGATTTAATATGAAGAAGAGGTTAAATATAATATTTTTTTGTTTATGCTTTCTAGGATCTGTTATAGCGGAAGCATATTTTATTCAGGAAGGTGCAGGTAATCTATTCAGTATATTAGCTCTTGGTGTAGTTGTATTGATAACAGGATACCTTTTCTTGGATTCCATTCGAAGTAAGCTATCTGAGAGCAGCAAAGAGATTAGAAATTATATAGACCAGATGTATCTTGAGGAAACAGGGCGTTGGAATGATCGCCTTACTGAAATACAGAATCTGCAGAAGGCAACCTATACCGCGACAAAGAAGAATACAGCGACGTTATCAAAGCAGTTGGAGGATCTCACAGATAGAATAGATTCTTTGGATGCGAACAATGCCAAGGCTCTTCAACGACTTACGGACCTACAGAGGAAGGCGTTAGAAGGACAGAAGAAGGCGCTTACTCTTGAGATCAATTATAACAAAGAGAATACAAGGCAGTTGATGAAAGCCATTGGTGAAGCAGGAAATCAAACAGAGACGATAGAGCTGCTTGGAAGGATAGTGGAGCGTCTTGAGAATAGTACGCAGGTGCTACAGCAGGAGCTTCAGAATATGAGTGATGCGGTTCAGGCTCCATCGATTAGTAATCAATATTCTGAGAGCAGCTGGAATATGAATGCTGAACCAAGAGTAGAGAACCTTACTGAGACAGGATGGGATGTAGATGCAGAGGTAGAACTGGGTGCTAAGGTCAGCAGCTGGAATAGTGATGAAGCTTCCTTCTTGGAGGAAGATAATACAGATTGGAAATCAAGTGTAGAACAGGAAGAGACGGAATTAAATAACGATTGGAGGACTGCTGCTACACAGGAGGAGGCTAACTCCGATTGGAAGAGTGAGGAATCGAATGAAGAGACAGCTGAGCTTGCCACCAATTGGAATAGTATTAATACAGAATTGAATAATCTGATTGTGAGCTGGGACGAAGAGCTCACGGATGAAAAAACCCCGGATATCTTGCCTTCTGAGGAAGGGAATATAATACCCGAGGTAGTTGAAGCATTAGACGAACAGGAAAAGGATGAGTCACAAACGCAAAAGCCGGAAATTAAACCCTTATATGAAGATCCGAATAAGGCATTATCGGCCGATGAAATTGCATCCCTATTCGCATCCTTTGGACAATAATTATAGATCTAGAAAATTATCATCTTTGAAAGATTTACGCTTCGCGCGCTTTTTATAATAAGCTTTTCTTCGTTTCAGACGCGGAGCTTCCACCAATACAAAATATAGAATAATAATTAATACAAATAACCCTATAATACCGCCTAGAATCAACGGACGAAGACTTTTATCCGCCTTTGCTGTCGTAGAATCCGTAGGTGCAGAGGTAGGGTTATTTTTTTGGGATTCAGCGTGTTTTAACTGCAAGAGCGGATCATGGTGATATAGAATATCAGCGCCACCAACATATTTTCCGTTATAGGTATATGAAATTTTACCTATGACTGTTTTATTCTGAGGAGTTGCAGTCTGTTCCGACGCTGAGTAAAAGGTAACATCCTTTTTAGCATCTTTAAAGGAAGCACTGTTCGGTAATATAAGGTAACCCTTCTCATCGGTAGAGATAGGTGAAGAATTCTCGCTTAATAAGGGGTTATAACGAGTGAACATTGGTGATTCAGCTAATGCTTGTGACGATTCTAAATCAGCTATTGGGTAGATCGAGAAATTGTCAAAGGCATAATCGAATAGCTTCTGGGTATCCGTATACTGATGCTCAGAGCTGTCATCCTTCATGATAACGCAGATTAGTTCGAGGTCACCACGCTTTGCTGCAGATACCAGGGTAAACTTAGATTTTGAGGTATAACCGGTCTTGCCGCCAATGCAATCGTCATAACGATAATCTTGCCGAAGAACAAACTTATGATGATTTCTCAGATATCTGGTTTCGGATTGAATATTGGTGGGAGGAATTTGGTAGGTACGAGAAGAAAAAATCTTGCGAAAGGTATCGTTTTTCATCGCTTCTCTGGTTATAAGTGCCATATCATAAGTGGTGGTATAATGCTCCTCATCATGTAGCCCGTGTGGGTTCGTGAAATTGGTATTAAGGCAACCCAGTTCTTTCGCTCTCTTGGTCATCATTTTCGCAAATTCTTCCGCACTGCCTGCTACATGCTCTGCCGTAGCATACGAAACCTCATTAGCCGATTCCAGTAAAATTCCATAAAGGCATTGCTGCATCGTAAGCTGCTCACCGACATCAATACCGATTCGGCTGCTATCTAAATCAACATCAAATACGGCATTCTTAGAAAAAGTCACGATCTCGCCCATATTGGAATTCTCTATTGCAAGTAATGCAGTCATAATCTTCGTAATACTTGCAGGATAATGGATTTTATTAATATTTTTCTCATAAAGAATGAGCCCGGTAGAGGCTTCCATAACAATCGCTGACTCTGCAAAGACATTTGGTCCATCCGGCCAGGATTTACCATCGTCTGTAGTAGTAGCTTGTACAGGTACAGCAGTTAATATTGGTGATAGGAATAATATAAGAATGCTTAAAAAAGCAATTAATTGTCGTTTCATTATTAAAACCATACCTTTCTCGAAACCTGTTAACTTTGGGACCATCCATAACCGAATAGAGTAAGGATGGCTATTACAGTCTTTACAATTGTACTATACGAGATATTCAATTGTAAACCCAAAAAAGGGCAAGAAATGTGAATTTTATCTGATAAAATTCGTCCATTCTCGCGGCATGGGATCAGGAATCGGAAATGAATCCTTGCTATATTCCTTAACTTTAATCATCCATGCCATATTATTTGCCAGATTCTTCAGAACACTCATACCCTCACAGTCCTGGATTACCTCTCCTGGTGCACCGCCATGAATAACATTCCAGTAATAGGAAGGAGTAATCATCATCTCTGAAATTAAGAAATAATTATTAAGCTGGTCGAAGGTCGTAACTCCACCGGAGCGACGAGGGACGGCGATGGAAGCGCCAACCTTTAAGCGAAGCTGTCCACGGTTTGGGAAGAATAAGCGATCTAAGAAGCTTTTCATCGTGCCAGCAATGCTTGCATAATAGACAGGACTTCCCAGAAGAAGACCATCAGCAGCATGTACCTTGTCTACAATCCTGCGTAGCTGTTCATCCGAGAAGGCACAATGACCAGCATTACAGCGACCACAACCAATACAACCCTTAATCTCCATATTGCCCACCTGAAGTATCTCAGTCACAATGCCCTGATTCTCCAATTCATCACATACAGTCTTAAGAGCTGTATATGTATTACCCTTTGGTTTTGGACTACCATTGATAGCAATAACCTTCATTTCGCAATTCTCCTCTCATAATGACTAACATCCCATTCAGTATACTATATAGGCTAAGGAAAATAAATAATTTTTAGACAAGGAATGGAAAACTTGATGCAAAAAGGACTAATTGACGAAAGGTGTGAATGAATTTATAATTGGAACGATGATACTATTCTTTATTGCTGAATAAAACACAGTATAAACTGATATAGGTAGAATATTCAAGGAGGAATTTATGAGACTTAGAAATATTAAGGGCTCTAGGGAAATTGTTGCGGCAAACGACTATGTAGTTCAAGAGCCGGAGAAATGGAAGGGACAATGGAAGAGCCTATTTGGTAATGATAATCCCCTGCATATCGAGATTGGTATGGGGAAGGGACGCTTCATCATGGAGATGGCTTCGAGAAATCCGCAGATTAACTATATTGGTATTGAAAAATACTCTAGCGTACTTCTCCGTGCTCTGGAGAAAAGTAAGGAGACAGAATTGACCAACTTATTCTTCATTCGCTTTGATGCGGAATACCTGAATGATATATTTAGCAGTGAGGAGCTTGACCGCATCTATCTTAACTTCTCCGATCCCTGGCCAAAGGATCGTCATGCCAAGCGCAGACTGACCAGCAAGGAATTCCTGGCGAAGTATAATCTGTGTCTTAAGAAAGAAGGGGAGGTTATATTTAAGACGGATAACCGGCTATTATTTGATTTCTCTGTGGAGGAGGCGGGTATTGCGGGATGGCAGCTACGCGAGGTCACCTATGATCTTCATCATAGCGAATATGTAGAGGGAAATGTTATGACAGAGTATGAGGAGCGATTCTCAGCAATGGGTAATCCGATCCATCGACTGGTAGCATATCGAAAATAATCTCTTGCTTGGATAAAAGTACGTGGTGATGACTTCATACAGTTGTTCATCGATCGATATTCTGCATCATACTTAAGACAAGGTGCAGATGTGTGAATTGACGAATATAAGTTATTTGCATGGCTATTGACACTCCAATTTAAATAACCTATGAAAAGGAAAGGACTAAACCGACAACTTTATCATAGAATGATTATATAAGAATGCCGGGGGATAGATTGAAAAATCAAAGCTTTTTCAATCGTCAAATTTTTGCTACCGCCCAAAGCTTGCTGGCTATGAAGAAAGGCTAGGTTATTTATATGAAAAGCAATTGGAAATCGCAGGCTGCTAAGGTTACAGGGACGAATCCGAAGTTCGATCGGAAGGTCCTGAAGATGAAGAAATCCTGGGATGAGGTGTCGAACCTGCTGAATAGCAGTGTGAGGAAGAAAAAGAAAAAATAGACGCATAATTCCAGCTTGTTTTTTTATATCAATTGATATAATATTATTTTGTAATCACATAAAAATGGTGTTAATTGAGATACTAAACACCAATAGGATAAATTCTTGTTCCGTAAAGCAATTCATCGGCTTCAAGAAAAGAATGGAGGAAATCGAATGGCATTACAATTTACAGATGTAAATTTTCAAAATGAAGCTTTGGAATCAGAGATTCCTGTATTAGTAGATTTTTATGCTGACTGGTGTGGCCCCTGTAAGATGATAGCACCTATCGTTGCGGAGCTGGCAACGGAATATGAGGGTGTTTTCAAAATCGGTAAACTGAATGTAGATCAGGAGCCAAATACCGCAGAGAAATATCGTGTTATGTCAATTCCGACCCTAATTATCTTCAAAAATGGAGAAGCAGTAGACAAGGTTGTCGGACTCGTCTCCAAGCAGGTACTTCAGGACAAGCTTGATGCTCATAAGTAAGACTGAATTAGGAGCTACAATTTCTGGGGAAATATGCTTGAACGTCTTCCTGTAAGTAAGTAACTGGAAACGCATGTAAGAAATAGAACAAGAAAGGAAGAAAAGCCTGGAAATCTGGGGCTTTTCTTCCAAATATAAAACCGTTATCAAAGCAAATTAAATATTTTTTTAAAAAAATAAAAAAAACACTTGCAATTTGGTTCTAGACCATATATAATAACTTTTGCGTTCGGTAATTAAAACAAGCAAAAAAAACATACCAAACGACAAATAAGCGTTTCTAGCTCAGTTGGTAGAGCACCTGACTCTTAATCAGGGTGTCCAGGGTTCGAGCCCCTGGAGACGCACTTACAAAGTATCAATTTTGAAGACTTAGGAGCTTCGGGGTTGGTGCTTTTTTGTTGTGTAAAAAAACTGAGCCCTGCACAAAAAGATGGGTAGACACACGACGCGAGCTAGCTCGCAAGGAGGGTGTTTATCCGTCTTTTGTATAGGCGAAGCCTACGCGACCGAAGAGACCGTGAGGTCTCGAGGTGGCGGTGCAGGGCTCAGTTTTAATAAAGGTTATGGCAAGGATATCGAGGGGAAGCAGGTGCTTTCCCTTATTTTTTTGGATTATGGAATGGATTGCTAGTTGAATATATTGCGTCAAGAAAAGTTTGTTGGAAGCAGAGTGATTCGGGTAGATGAAATCACGGAGTATTATGGAAATGGAATCTAGTGGAACTAAGTGGAATGCAAAAGTATCAAAAGGAACACCATCGGACACCAAGGAGAACACCACGAAATAATAGAGAAAATCAATAACTAAATGTTTCATTAAATTTATTATGCACCATACTATGGAACCAAAGCTATGTTAAAGTAATTTAAAAACGAACTAATTTACAAATATTTATAGCAAGAAAAATTTACATCTGATATAATTTAGTAGAGTAACGAAAAAGGAGATAAACACAAATGTTAACAGGAGAATTACGAAATAAGGTCGATAAAATCTGGGAAATCTTTTGGACAGGCGGTATTGCCAATCCATTGGAAGTCATTGAACAGTTCACATATTTACTTTTTATTAAGCAGTTAGATGAGATAGAGACAGCAAAGGAAACAGAAGCGAATTTCTTAAGGGTTCCGTATGAAGGAATGTTTCCCAAGGAGTGCACAATATATCGGTGGAGTAAGTTTAAGAATTTAGGTTCTGCGGAGGAAATGTATAACGTGGTCTTAAATGGTGTATTCCCCTTTATTAAAAATCTGCATCAGGATGGAGATTCTGCATATTCAAAATATATGAGCGATGCTATTTTTAAGATACCGACACCTGTTATGCTATCAAAAATTGTAGATGGTATTGATGCTCTTGATTTGTCAGAAGCAGATAGCAAAGGAGATTTATATGAGTATCTTCTTAGTAAAATATCCACAAGTGGGACAAATGGGCAGTTCAGAACACCTAGACATATTATTAAGATGATGGTTGCTTTAATGAAACCGACCCCAAGTGATATGATAGTTGATCCTGCTATGGGCAGTGCGGGATTTTTGGTTGAAGCGCAGACATATTTACGCGAGAATCATGCCGATTTATTCCTTAATGCAGGATTGAGGGAGCATTTTAACAACAGGATGTTTAATGGGTTTGATATGGATAGAACAATGCTCCGTATTGGTGCGATGAACATGATGCTTCATGGAGTCGACAATCCCAACATCTCATATCAGGATAGCTTATCTGAGGTAAATACGGAAAGAGAAAAATATACCTTAGTATTAGCAAATCCACCTTTTAAGGGTAGTTTGGACTACGATGGAGTAGCAGCTGATCTACTTAAGGTAACCAAGACGAAGAAAACGGAATTGTTATTCCTGGCACTATTCCTTAAAACTTTGAAAATTGGTGGAAGGGCAGCGGTAATCGTACCAGATGGAGTTCTGTTCGGAAGCAGTAATGCACATAAAGACATTCGTAAAGAGATCATTGACAATAATAAGTTGGACGCGGTAATTTCTATGCCTAGTGGTGTGTTTAAGCCCTACGCAGGGGTATCAACTGCTATATTGCTGTTCACAAAAACAGGCGCAGGTGGTACAGATAAGGTATGGTTCTACGATATGAAAGCAGACGGATTTAGCTTAGATGATAAGCGACAGTCGGTTGAGGCGAATGATATTCCAGATATAATTGAGCGATTTAATCATATGGAAAATGAAATAGGAAGAAAGAGGACTGATCAGAGTTTCTTAGTGCCAGTTGATGAGATTGAAGGTAATGATTACGATTTGTCAATTAATAAGTATAAAGAAGTTGAATATGAAGAAGTCCATTATGATCATCCATCGGTTATTCTGCAAAGAATAAATGCTCTGGAAGAAGGGATCCAACAGGCATTAATGGAGTTGGAAACAATGTTGGAAGATTAAGAATGCGTATATCTGATCAATATATTCTTCTGAATAAGTATATTAAGAGTCAGAAAAGCTTTATCGTAAGGATATCATGTTAGAAGAATAATAGGTAAAAAATAAATTTAGATTTGTAGGGATGATTATGACTAGAAAAAAACTTGGTGCTTTGGCAACATATGTGAATGGATTCGCCTTTAAGCCAGATGATTGGAATGATAAGGGGTTGCCGATTATAAGGATACAAGATTTGACGGGAACAAGCCATCAGCTAAATTATTATGATGGTGACTATCCTCAAAAAATTGAAATAAATGATGGAGATGTACTTATATCATGGTCAGCAAGTTTGGGTGTTTATATATGGAATCGAGGAAAAGCGTTGTTAAACCAGCATATTTTTAAAGTTGTATTTGATAAGGAGGTAATCGATAAGGAATACTTTGTATTTGCAGTTAAATACAGCCTTGACAAAATGAGACTAAAGATGCATGGTGCCACAATGAAGCATATTGTTAGAAATGATTTTGACAATATAGAAGTTCCATATCCACCTATTGATAAGCAACATAAAATAGCCAGTATTCTGACGAAAATCGATAGCATAATAGATAAAAGAAAACTAGAGTTGGAACTACTTGATTTGCTCATCAAATCCCGATTTGTCGAGATGTTTGGTAACCCTATAATCAACCCCAAAGGGTGGCTTTATAACCCTCTAAGCGAATGCCTTGAAAATATAGAGAATGGAAGAAGCTTTGTTTGTGACAATAGCTGTAGAAAAGGTGAATTTCCAGCAATTCTAAAATTAAGCGCAGCAACTTATGGAGTTTATAATCCAAATGAAAATAAAGCTCTTACTGATGAAAACTTGTTTGTGAAAGCAGCAGAAGTTCATAATGGAGATTTGTTGTTTACAAGAAAAAATACCCCTGATTTAGTTGGAATGTGTGCTTATGTTAATGAAACACCGCCTAGATTAATGATGCCTGATTTGATTTTTAGACTAAATACAAAGGAAAACTGTAATAAAATATATCTGTGGAAGCTGATAAACCATGAATTATTTAGAGAGAAAATCAAGGGCTTAGCAAGTGGGTCTGCACAATCCATGTCAAATATATCTAAAGAAAGATTGATGAACTTAGAAATTCCACTTCCACAAATCGAACTCCAAAACCAATTTGCAAACTTTGTTCAACAAGTCGACAAATTGAAAGTTGAAGTTCAGAAATCACTTAACGAGACACAGCGGTTATTTAATTCTTTGATGCAAAGATACTTTGAATAATATTTGGTAGAATTATGGTATTATATGAGAAAGAAGTTAATGAAGCGCTTTTAAGCTTTAAAAAATAATAATCCAGAAATTACGTTAAGGCTAAGCAATATTAGTATATAGAAAAGTAATTGTAGGGGGATATTGTTATGTGTACTAACTTTGATTTTCTAAAACAGAATAACCAATACAGCTCATTTGCTGAGCAGGCAATCGAAGCAGAGAAAAGTCTGTTGGTATCATCAGCAACGAGTGCAATTCTTAGCAGAAGAGCGTTAGAGTTATCGATCAGATGGGTATATTCGTATGACAATGCTCTAAGTTTACCCTACCAGGATAATATATCAAGCTTAATTCATGAACCGACCTTTCAAAATATCATTGAGCCGAGTTTATTCCCGATGCTTAAATTCGTTATCAAGCTAGGCAACATATCGGCACATACAAATAACGCAATTAAAAGAGATGATGCTGTTTTATCTCTGAGGAATCTATATGAATTTTGTAAATGGATTGATTATTGTTATTCAGATGAATATACGGATGGGGTATTTGATGAATCATTACTTGAAAAAAGTAATGAGCAGAAGGTACGTCCTGAGGAGCTCAGGGATCTATATGAGCAACTGAGTTCCAAAGATAAAAAACTCGAAGAGCTTCGTAATGAGAAGAATGCTCTGAGGGAGAGGATGAGTGCCGCTAGGTTAGCTAACAAGGGTATAAGGCATTTTAGAGTTGATAAGATAACAGAAGCCCAGACACGCAAGAAGTATATTGATTTAGAGCTAAAAGAAGCTGGCTGGAATATTGGTATAGACTGCTTGGAAGAAGTGGAAGTAGTGGGGATGCCAAACCCTACAGGGCTAGGGTATGTGGATTATGTACTGTTTGGAGAAGATGGAAAGCCCCTTGCAGTGGTAGAGGCTAAGAAAACAAGTGTAGATCCATTAGTGGGAAGCCAGCAAGCCAAATTGTATGCAGATTGTCTCCAGAATCAATATCGTCAAAGACCTGTTATATTCACGACCAATGGATTCGAAGTGTTTTTTACCGATGATTCCTTAGGTTATGCACGAAGGAGAGTAAGCGGTATATTCACCAAAGATGATCTTCAACTTGCCATAGATCGACGTACCCAACTAAAGCCATTAGTGAATTTAGAGATTAATGATAATATTACCGATCGTCCTTATCAAAAGGAAGCGATTACAGCAGTATGTGAATCTATAGCGAGTAAGCATAGAAAGATGCTTATTGTTCAAGCAACTGGTAGTGGAAAGACAAGAGTTGCAATCTCAATAGTGGATGTTTTGAGCCGTCATAATTACGTAAAGAATGCTTTGTTTTTGGCGGATAGAAAAGCATTAGTAAAGCAGGCGAAGAAAAACTTTGTAAATCTTATGCCAAACTTAACATGCTGTAATCTGCTAGAAGGTAAGGATAGTCCAGAACAATCGCGTATGATCTTCTCCACCTATCCTACTATAATGAATGCGATTGATGAAACAAAGAATGAGTTTGGAAAAAAGCTTTTTACGGCAGCACACTTTGATCTGATTATCATAGATGAAAGTCATAGAAGTATCTATAAAAAGTATCAGGATATCTTTAATTATTTTGATGCTAACTTGTTGGGATTAACGGCTACTCCTAAGAATGAGATTGATAAAAATACATACAGTATCTTTGATCTGGAGCGTGGCGTACCGACTTATGCTTATGAGTTAGACAAAGCAGTTGAAGAAGGGTATTTGGTAGACTACTCCACAATTGAAGTTAAGACGAAGATTATGGAAGAAGGAATTCATTACAATGATCTCACCGAAGAAGAGAAGGAGCTGTTCGATGAGACCTTCGAAGATGATGAATCGGTTGACGATACGGTATCTAGCGCAGCGGTAAACGAATGGCTGTTCAATAATGATACGATCGACTTGGTTTTGAAATCTCTAATGGAACAAGGCCTGAAAGTAGAAGGCGGCGATAAATTAGGGAAGACAATAATTTTTGCAAAGAACAGCAAACATGCACAAGCAATCGTTGAGAGATTTATCAAACGGTATCCAGAGAATGGGCCAGATTTCATTAAGCAGATTGATTATAGCATTAAATACGTTGATACTTTGATTGATGATTTCAGTACCAAGGAAAAGATGCCGCAAATCGCAGTAAGTGTTGATATGCTCGATACTGGTATCGATATTCCAGAGATTCTTAATCTAGTATTTTTCAAAAAGGTTAGATCATATAGTAAGTTCTGGCAAATGATTGGTAGAGGAACAAGATTGTGTAAGGATCTGTTCGGAGTGGGTCACGATAAAGAGAAATTCTTGATCTTCGATTTTTGTAATAACTTTGAGTTCTTCCGTGTCGATTCACATGGAGCAGAGACTGGGATTCAGGAATCAATTAGTGAAAAAATATATAATTGTAAGGTTTCCATAGCAAGGGAATTGCAAGAGGCAAGGTATCAGAGTGAAGAAGTCTATGTTAATTATCGTAATGAATTGGTAGTAGACTTAATCAGTGGAATTACTTCCCTAAATGAAGAGAGCTTTCGTGTAAAGCTTCATTTGAGGTACGTAGAAAAATATAAGGACAAGCATATATGGGCAAATCTTGAGACAGTTAAGGTATCCGAGATAAAAGAACATATCGCTTCGATTATAGTTCCGATGGAGGATAATGAGTTAGCTAGAAGATTTGATTACCTGATCTATTCTATTGACTTGGCATTACTGCAAAGTAGAGATGCGACAAAAGCAGTGAACGGCGTAATCGGAACGGCAGAACAGTTATCAAAGCTGTATAATATCCCACAAGTAAAGGCAGAGCAGCATACGATTGAGAAAGTTCAGATGAAGGAATTCTGGGATTCGGTATCAATTCTAGAGCTTGACTTAGTAAGAGAAGCTCTTAGAGACCTAGTTCAGTTTATAGAAAAAGAAGGTCAGAAAATATACTATACCGATTTTACAGATCAGATTTTAGCGGTGAATGAAGGTCAGTCTCTATATCATACAAATGATTTACAAAATTACAGGAAAAAGGTTGAGTATTACCTGAAGGAGCATCAGGATATTATTGCAGTATATAAAATACGCAATAATAAGAAACTATCTCAAGGTGATTTAAAGGAGTTGGAAAATATTCTCTGGAAAGAGCTTGGAACGAAAGCTGACTATGAGAAAGAATATGGGGTTACACCGATTGGGAAGCTAATACGCAAAATAGTTGGAGTAAGCAGAGAAGTAGTGAATGAAGCATTTAGTGAATTCTTGTCTGATGAAAAATTGAACGGAAATCAGATTAAGTTTGTACGACTGATCATTGATTATATAGTTGCAAATGGGAATGTCGAAGACAATGCATTGCTGATGCAGGAGCCGTTCCGTAGTGTAGGAAGTATTACGACACTATTCAAGGATGATATGGGGACTGCAAGAAAGATAATGAATCTGGTAGAAGAGATAAAGCGGAATTCGGAAGAAATTGCATAATATATAAAGTGCAAAGGGATAAGCAATGGATAGATGAGTAACAGTGATAAGTACAAGATAAACTATAATATAATTTATATGTGAGCTAACTCTTAATAAACTAAGCGTTAGCTCACTTTCTTTATTAGGAACTAATCGGAACAAATAATACTTAAACTTAATACTTAAACATATTTGCTATTCTATAGAAAATGTTATATAATGGGAATTATATTAAATGACTGTAAAAATTACGGAGAAAATTTTATATTATGTCAATTTCTCAGAGAAGAATACATAAAGAATTAAATTAGTTTAAAGGGAGAGAGCATGGATAGATATGTGATAGGATTGGTAGGTGCCTTCGGTAGCGGTTGTACATATATTGCTAAAAATTTTATAGCAAATAATGGGTACCATTATTTATCGTTATCAGATATATTGCGTGATTTGTATTTAGAAGAGAATGGTTTATGTCCAGAAGAATCACTAGAGCGGAAAGTCATGCAGGATTATGGAAATCAAATTCGTCTAGTAAAAGGGAATAATTATTTGGCACAAAAAGCCGTAGAAAAAATAGAAGAAAGCTCTTGGACAAACATTGTTGTAGATAGTTTTAGAAATCCAAACGAGATTGAATATTTTAAAAGTAAATTTATAGAGTTTGATTTGATAGGAATATTTTCTGATAAAGATATACGTTGGAATCGCGTTAAAAATAAATATGATGAAAATGAAGGATTATTTAATAAAGATGAAAAACGTGATAAAGGGGAAGATATTGAAAATGGTCAACGTGTAACAGATTGTTTTTTATTGGCTGATGTTATAATTGCAAATAATATAGTAATATCAGGAGAAAATGATGCCTTTACATTAATGAAAACTAAAATAAATCAATATATTGATTTGCTTAGAAACGGAGCAAAGGGTAGACGACCAACTGAAATAGAGGCCATAATGACCATGGCCTATGCTAATAGCCAAAGGTCTAGCTGCCTAAAAAGAAAGGTAGGGGCTGTAATTGTAGATGGAGAAGGTAATATATTTAGTTCGGGATATAATGAAGTCCCCCCTTTAGAAAAACCTTGTAAGAACGAGTGTGGACAATGTTATAGAAGTAAGTTTAAAAATGAAATAGAAGATGCTCTACAGGATGCTGGAATTTTAACTGAACCTAAGAAAGTAATAATGAAAAAAATAAAGGTGCTCGAAAAATGCCGTGCATTACATGCTGAAGAGAATGCAATTCTTAACGTTGCGAGATTTGGTAGTGCATCTGCAATAAAGAACGGAACATTGTATACCACCACATATCCATGTAATTTATGCGCTAACAAAATTGCGAAAGTAGGACTGAGGAAGGTAATATATTTAGAACCATATCCTGTTGAAGAAGCAAAACAAACATTATCGGCAGCTAAAATTGAACAAGAAGCTTTCGAAGGTATTACATACAATTCATATTTTAAAGTATATTGTGAAATTATTCTGTAGATATTTTCTAAAGAATGATTTATAATAAAATTTATACTAGGAGGTGTGTAAGATGAAAGTATGTCCAAAATGCGGTA
Source organism: Bacillota bacterium (assembly GCA_023411215.1). Classification (GTDB taxonomy): domain Bacteria; phylum Bacillota; class Clostridia; order Lachnospirales; family Lachnospiraceae; genus Mobilitalea. The sequence goes on from JAEYOY010000025.1 coordinate 56,472, forward strand.
AACTTGCCTCTTATAATTCATATTTTGGAGCGTACATGTGTTCAGATTGCGAATGGTTTGACGATTCAACTAGAACAAAAGCAGAAAATAACGGTGATAGAAAATATGCTCTACATCTAAAGAATAATTCTACAATTAATAGTACTAGAAAAAACAATCTTTATGAAGTTTCAAGAGCCTAGAAAATATGAATTGCGGTGGTCGTCTTCGGACTACACCTAAAGGAATCTGATGCGTCGGATTCCTTTTTTACTCATCTAAGTAATTAATTTTATTATGTAATAATACCCCGTAGGACACCAAATGTAACACTCAAATATATCATTTGAGCAATAGTTACTTGCCAGTGGGAACACTTGCTTCCCAAGAGCTGTTTCCTACGCTGATAGGTTTTAATTACTCTTAATCAGGGTGTCCAGGGTTCTAGCCCCTGGAGACGCGCTTACAAAGTATCAATTTTGAAGACTTAGGAGCTTCGGGGTTGGTGCTTTTTTGTTTGTCTGAATACAATCAGCACTTCATAAGTATTTCCTTTATACATTCTATAATCACATCAGGTTTCTCCAGGTGAATATGATGATCACTACCTTCAGCCACATAAAACTTAGACTGATTTGATAATGACATATATTCTAACTGTAAACTTCGCCATATACTTTCATATATAGCTGCCTCATGCATTGAAAACCCGTGATTTATATAAAAGTCAATAGCTAATAAAAAGAAGATTATTACGTTTGGCACACTCTTATTAATCATCTGTTCTAAGACCCTGGATACAAGCCATTAATCCTAAAACAATAAGAATTAATTCTCCAAGGCCACCTAAATTACTGTCTTGACTTACAATAAAAAAACCTGCAATTAAAATCAATGCGATTCCAAATAAAATCCTTTTAATTCCCTTCAATGGAATACCTCTTAAATAATGGATATAGATTACAGCAAAATAAAGTACTATCTGAATCAATATATTTACTATATACTATCATGGATAAGAAGTATTTACCATATTATTACTAATATATTAGTTCCAACTATCAATCCTGTACTAAAAAGAGGTTAGATACTCGATGTGAGTTTGTTTCGCAGCGAGTGTCTGATCTCTTTTTGTAGTGCGCCCGGCGGGCGCACGTTTCAACGGGTGTAAGTCCCGAGTCCGCCTGGTAGTAGGAAGGACATAGCCAATGGCAAGGGTGTCGTGGGTGACTACGAATCTGAAGGAAGCCGGATGGCAAATC
>JAEYOY010000026.1 GCA_023411215.1 Bacillota bacterium
TTTTCTTGACATGCTCTTTGCTATTGTTTATAGTGTATCCAAGGATTGGACTGTTTAGAAACAGCCACAACATCCTTAATCCTATTATCATAGAAAGTCATTTACAGACTTTTCTTCACACACTCACTTCCCTTATTCGCTTTTTAAGAAAATTGTTCATCAAGTTTATTATTTTTTTATTGCTTATTTATCTGCTATATTCAATAATTTCACCATATGCAACTTTCTCTTGATACTCAATTGTTTTTATAACCATTTCATGACAAACTACAATCACTCTGTTATACTTCAAATACTTTTCCATTACATCATTTATTCTTTTCTTCATATTTTCCTTAGTTTCCCACACCTTGACCTCACCCTTAGGATGTATTCCATTATGTAAATCAAAATCTCTGCTCAAGAAAAAACATTCTTCTGAGGTTCTATGTTGAAAGTTTATTATATCAGGTATCCATTCATGTAAGTCAACATCAACTTCTATATCTATTCCTAATTCCTTGGATAAAATTGATGCACTTTGAAGTGCTCTTGTATAAGGTGATGAAACAATAACTTCACAATTTTTAAGTCGATTGTCTTTTGATGTTTCTTTTAATTGCTGTATTCCAATTTCAGTTAATGGTGCTAAATCCAACCCATGTCCAATAAAATTTCTATCATTAACAGGTTGATATGTTGGTTCTCCATGTCTAACTAAATAAAATACTGTCATAATTCTCCCCCTTTAATACGCACTTAAATACAAGTGTGCAATAAATTATAGTTTATTAATATTCCAATTATAACATATTTTCCAAGTTTATTATACTGGTATCGGTGCTTTTGATTTTATTAAACCAATATAGGTGGTTTGAAAGATACTTGGTTGCTACACCATTAAAGTCTTTCATTCACTTTTTCAACTTACTATGTAGAGCATTTATGTGCTGTATATGGTATAGCCCTTCCTTGTAATGACCTGTTTTGACACGCTTATTGTCTAATCCTGAATTTTGGGTAAACTTAATATAACTTTGTGTCGCCAAAAGAAAGCAGTAGCAATATTTATTTTAACTGCGTCAGCACTTTTTCTAATACTATAGCCCATAATCATACATTTAGCATACTCTAACCATTTATCTAAAGGCTTCTTTGAATGAGCCACAGGAGAGTATGTGAAATCGCTGAAAGTCTTTTTGCAGGACTTACAGATATATCTTTGATTACCTTTATACTTACCGTTTCTGACCACCATTTCAGAATCACAATGAGGACATACTTTACACTTTAAATCTATTTATTTCCGATCTACTTGATACTTGACTTTTGTGTTCGTGCAAAAATTGACAAAATGAAGCAATTAATGTATAATTGATAATAGGTATCATTTAGAATGAATTATTAGTTTTGAGTGCTGAGGTAAATAACAAGGAATGAAATATACTTATCGAGTTCCGTGTATTTTCATCAGGAATTACAGAATTACATTATCAAGCTTGTTCTCTGTGTTAGCATGTCTGCAATACCCAAGAAATGGAACTAAAAACACATATAAGAGTTATAACAAAGAAAATATTTGGTGTTGTTGCGTAGAAAAGACAAGGAGGGAAAACATATGATTGATTTAAGACTTTCTATTCTGCCGTTTTTTATTATTTTTGCAGCAAACTTTTTCCTCAGTTGGATATACTATTCACCCATGGTTCCATGGTTTAAAACATGGCAAATCAGTGTGGGAGCGGATCCAAATAAAACTAAAATGACTGCGGAAGACAAGAAAAGCATGCCGAGACTCATGGGAGGTGCTGTCGTTTCATCGTTCCTATTTTCTTATGGACTGCAGGTCATTGTACATAGTATAAATGCCACTGATTTTACATCCGGAGCTTTCGTTGGATTTGTATTATGGATGGGATTTGTCATTACACATAGTCTGAACACTCAATTTGAAGGTAGAAAACCCATCGTTTTGGTCATTAATAATGTTCTCTATTTACTGACCTATACGATCTTTGGCGGCATTGTAGCAGTCATGGGATAGTATGATCGATCTGTTTTTAGTTATAAGGAGGGGGAATAGATTGGTTGTATGCATGATATGAGGAGGTATTATAATGCAAAGAATTATTCCACATTTATGGTTTGATAAAGAAGCAGTAGAAGCAGTAGAATGGTATGTTAGTCTATTTGACAATTCAAGCATTCAAAGTATTACAAAGCTTCCTAATACTCCGTCCGGAGATGCAGTAATATTAGATTTTCAGCTATCCAACATAAGGTTTAATGCAATTAATGCGGGCCCATATTTTACTTTTAACCCATCGATTTCTTTGATGGTAGCATGTGATTCGATAGAAGAGGTTGAGAAGTTATATGCAGAGTTATCCGTGAATGGTGCTGTTCTTATGGATCTAGGAGAATATCCATTTAGCAAACGATATGCATGGGTGCAAGATAAGTACGGGTTAAGTTGGCAACTATTTTTCAATGAGAATGCCAAGGAACTTCCTAAAATACGACCAACATTATTATTTGCAGGTGAAGTGTGTGGAAAAGCTGAAAATGCACTTGATTTTTATGCATCAGTTTTTAGTAATTCAGAAATTGGATGGGTTAGTCGTTATGAAAGTAATGAAGCAATGGATCTTAGGGCCATCATTAATTATGCAGAAGTTAATCTTGATGGTTCTCAAATTTTGTTGATGGATCATGCCATGGGTGGCGACTATACCTTTAATGAAGCGTTTTCTCTAGTTATACTCTGTGAAGATCAAGAAGAGATAGATTATTACTGGGAGAAGCTATCCTTTGACTCTGAAGCAGAGCAGTGCGGGTGGTTGAAAGATCAGTATGGCATCTCATGGCAAGTAGTTCCCAAAGTAATGATTGATGCAATGGAAAATGGAACGGAAGAGGAAATCAAGAGGTTAACAGAAGCGTTCTTGCCAATGAAAAAGTTAGATATACTAACGTTAGAAAAGGCCCTTATTGGATAACTGCTATTGATACTTTCATTAACTAGAATCCTTATTTACTCAGAGGGGAACAACATTAGCATGGCTGTTTCTATCTTGATGAATGATGGTGTAAGATAGGACTTTTAATGAATAGGGGACAATAAAAACTGGCTCTATGAAATCATTGGATTTCATAGAGCCAATTATCTTTGATAGAACTCATTCGAGCTTTCCTACTATGGGTAAATCTTCTAATACTTTTGCGCCATGAGGTGAGTCATCTAAATAACTTGTTAAATCTGCACCTGCAGTGAGACCTTTTTTATGTTTACCATCTTTCCATGCAGCAACATCAGAAACATCATAAACGGTACCATCAATTGCTACATAGGCGGGATTTTCATTTTGACCGTCATATGTTTTTAATTCTTCAAGAGTAAATATCTGAGTGCCGGGACTACTAGCATCATTTTCGGAGGTATCATTTGTGCTACCATTTTCTTTTTTGGAACAGCTTATCAATAGTACAGATGATAGTAACATAAAACATATTATGATTAATTTTAATCTTTTCATTTTATCACTCCTCTCTAGTTAATGACTTTATTATATATATATGTATGATAAAAGTCAATAATGATAATCATTATTATTTATTTCTTGAAATAGAGGAATAAATATTGTAAAATATATAAAAACAGTATACAATATACAAAAAGAAATGGAAATATATTCCGTATGAGGATAGTGTATCAATACAAATCCATATATGTGAGGAGCATGTAAAAACACTAAAAAACTATTTGATGAAACTCATGAGTATAGTAATCCGGATTTTTGCAGGACTATATGGTATTTATCCGATGAGTCGGATAGTGTGATGGGTTAAGTATAATGTAATATAAACATAACCGATTTTTTTGCTGATTCCTCTGATGAGGTAATAAAATTAAGAATTTAAACAGAACAATACCTAAATAGTGATAGGCGATAATAAATTATTGTATAACCATGCTATAAAGGAATATATCAGATTATGGGTTATAGAGCAGGTCGAGGATAAAAATATAAGGAGGAGATAATATGGTGGATATTGGTACATTGTTTGGATTACTAATTATTTTATTCTATATTCTTTCGGTACTTAATTTTTGTTTTAAATTTTTGAATCGTAATTATCGAGATACACTGAAAAAGAATGAAGGTTTTTATAACATTTATATGAAAATTCTTAAGTTCTTTGTTAAGTCTCATAAGTATTTTGGTGGCGCTGCTGTACTTATGATATTAATTCATTTTTATTTACAGTTTACTCGCTATGGAATTAGCATAACAGGCAGTATCGCTGCGGGGGTATTGTTGTTGCAGGTTGGATTGGGTGTATACGGACAGGTCCAAAAGAAGAGGAGTAAGACATGGTTAATATTACATAGAGGAATTGCGGTAATACTTCTTGTTGCGATACTGAATCATGTTCTGTAATGCAAAGAAAGACTATGCAACGATGAGTGCCTAGTCCCTTGATGCACTATTTGTGAGAAAAACTTATTCAAAATATTATTGGGAAGATAATAAAATTGTAAAAACCCCTTGAACTTCACTGCAGTTTGTGCAAAGAGTTTAAGGGGTTATTTATATAGGGATAGAAAACAATGAAGTGAAGGAGTAATATAGAACTGGTTAATTTGTTAATATTAATACTATTCGGAGTGCTCAAAATATGGTAATATATGGTATAATAAATTAATCGAAGGGAATGAGTGAGTATGAATAATTTATATAGGCTGGGGAAGGAAGATATTGATAAGAGTACGGATAGCATGGCGAAGGCTTTCTATGACTACCCGATGTTCCAACACATTTTAGCTGATAAGTTGAATCACGAAAATATAAAAACTTTTCTTAAGTTCTTAATTACATACTCAATTCTATATGCAGAGGCGTATGCGTATTCCAAGCAAAACGAAGGCATCATTTTATTTACTGATTCTAAAAACTATAAGTTTAATTTGATAAGATCGATAAGATCAGGTATATTACCACTGATGAAGATTGGTTCGGATGCGGGTAAGAGATTTAATGAATTTGATCGATTTACATCAGAAACACATAAAAGGCTGATGAAGGATAATCATCAATATATCATATTACTTGGGGTTGATCCTGATAAGCAGGGCCAGGGTTATGGCAAAAAATTGATGCTTCCGGTACTTAAATTAGCAGAAGAGAAGGGTCAAGATTGTTATCTAGAGACCCATGGTGAAAGGAATGTATCTTTCTATAATAAGCTTGGTTTTAAAGTGCTCTCAGAGGATGTCTTACCGGGTTCGGATATTATTCAATATGCTATGGTAAAAGAGATATAAATTAATTAGGTGGTGTATATACCCCGGTATAAAATAGTAGAACGATTGAAATGCTGATGGATCAGGACAAAGATGTAGAGAGGTGTCGATAAAATGAATTGAGTTTTTTGATTCTTTATGTTAATATCATTTTGTTGCGAAGCTTAATGGTTAATAATCCTGAAGTGTGTTCATATGTTATATTTTCCGAATATAAGACAAGGAAGTGTAAGTCTTACCTTTACGTCTGATTTAGTGTGATTTTGTAAGATTAGCAATATATGAGGAACAAATATACTATTTGTGTATTGCAGAAATGGCGTATTTATAGTATTTATTATATAAAATGTTTTACTAACAGATTATATCGAAGAAGGGGTTTAAAAGTCTTGGTTACTTTAAAAGAAATAGCAAAGATGTGCGGTGTTTCTGCATCCACCATATCTAATATATTGAATGGTAAACCGAAGGTAAGCGAAGAAACCAGGCAGAGAGTACTGGAAGTTGTGAGACAGACGGGGTATCAACCGAATTATTTTGCTCAAGGAATGCGAAAGCAAAAGACAAGAATTATAGGAATTATTGTTGAGGACCTGAATGAATTTAGTACCACACCCATTGTTGAAGCTATCATGGCATATTGTGAAGATAATAATTACAGAACCATTCTACTCAACATGCGGCTTTATGATAAGTGGCAGGATACGTGGTACGATGATGAGAACAAATTACAGTCTGTCCTGCAGCCCTCAATTCGTGAGCTGTTATCAATCAAAGTGGATGGAATTATGTATGTAGCGGGCCATTGCCGGATTATTAATTGTTTTCCGGATAGCTTTGATATTCCTGCTATCGTGGTTTATGCCCTTTCTAAAACACCCAAATTCCCATCAGTTGTACTCGATGATGAGAAAGGTGGATATGATATGACCAAATATCTGACATCGATGGGTCATCGGAAAATTGGCTTGATTGCCGGTACCGAGGATAATCTTCATACACAAAAGCGAAGCCTGGGATATCAGCGTGCTTTATTCGAAGAACGAATATTATTTAATCCGGACTGGATTAGATACGGTAATTGGATGAGGGAGTCCGGTTATGAGGGGGCTCAGAAGCTGACGGCGGAAGGTGTTACTGCAATTTTCTGTATGAATGATATAATGGCAGCAGGAGTCTATGATTATCTCTATGAACATGATATAAAGATAGGGCAGGATGTCTCAGTGGTTGGTTACGATAATAGGGAAATATCGGAGTATTTGCGACCAAAGCTAACAACAAATAATCTTAGGCTTAGAGAGATTGGAAGAGAATCAGCGGAGATGGTACTAAGAATGATTGAAGATGATGATTCGGAGGGCAATGATTCAGAGATAGTCAGAATGCCTTGCCAGATTGTAGAACGTGAATCGGTGAGTAGATTACCTCTTTGAATAATTTGATGGAAACCATATAATGAATAATAAACGAATAGGCTCCAATAATGACTGATTAAAAAGTCATTATAGGAGCCTACTGTATTCTATAGGAGCCTTCCTTTTGCTTTATGCTTATAAAGACATGACGGTGACCTTGCAAGTAAAAACGATTTACTAAATCAAGAGAATTTTATAAAGCTTAATGTTTTATCGTGAAATATACTTATGTACAAATTACATTCATTCTACTATAAACAACAATGTAAATGCACAAATTTTATAGCATGCATATGGTTGACATTGGTGAAATAAGTCAATATAATAATAAGAGATGGTAAAACGATTGACAAATGGAGAGAATCAATATAAGAAGCGAAAAGGGAAAAGAAATTCGAGAGATGGAGGATGAGATATGATTAGAACAGCTATGACTGAAAATGGTATGGTTAAAGGAATCGAAGCTGCAGATCCAAGAATTACGGCCTTTAAAGGAATTCCATTTGCGGCACCGCCTGTCGGAGAAAACAGATGGCGTGCTCCGCAGCCTTGCCATAATTGGGAGGGAGTCTTAGAAGCATATAGATTTGCCCCTATCTCTGTGCAGGACACACCGGGTATCGGTGATGATGTATATATACGTGAATGGCATGTGGATCCAGACATTGCAATGAGCGAGGACTGCCTTTATCTGAATGTTTGGACCGGAGCAAAAAATAATGATGAAAAGCAGCCTGTACTGGTATGGTTTTTTGGCGGTGCATTGCAATGGGGATATCCTGCGGAGATGGAGTTCGATGGGGAGAGACTAGCCAGACGTGGTGTTGTGGTTGTTACCGTGAATTATAGGATTAACGTATTCGGCTTTCTGTCCCACCCGGAAATTACAAAGGAGCAGTCAGAGGCACCTACGAATTTCGGTAATCTGGATCAACAGGCAGGCTTGAAGTGGGTCATAAGAAATATTCAGGCATTTGGTGGTGATCCGAATAATATAACGATAGCGGGTCAGTCTGCCGGAGGAGGCAGCGTATTGTCCCAGATGACCTGCCCAGATAATTTTGGGCTGTTCAAGAGGGCTGTTATCCAAAGCGCTATGATCCGAAGCCCATACAAGGAGAGAGGGATCGGCTTTCCGAGACCGCTGTCAGAGGCTGAACAGCTTGGTAAGAAATTCTTTGAATTTATCGGGGCGAAGAATTTGAAGGAAGCTAGACAACTGGATGCATTCCATATTCGTGATATGTATGCAAAATTCAGAGAGAGTCATGAATGGATGGGAACGGTTATCGACGGAAGGTTCTGTGTCGGAGATCCAATTCAGCTTTATATGGAACATAAGCAGGCAATGGTTCCTGTGATGTCGGGTAATACTTCCGAGGAGTTTTTGAATGTCATACGTGCCAAGGATGATGCTGAGTTTGTGCAAAGAGCTAAGGATATCTTTGGATCCTATGCAGAGGAATTTCTTCACTTTCCCGAAGCCTGGGTAAAGGATAAGAATCAAAATTATGCAGCAGTCAGCGGTATTGAATGTACAATAAAGAGCGTATTTTTACGTAATCAAGAGTCCGGCAATCCACAGAAGAACTTTTATTACCGCTTTGATGCTGATATTCCGGGTTGGGATAATGCAGGTAATTTTCACTCGGTGGATCTATGGTTCTTCTTTGAGACTCTGGCAAAGAGCTGGAGACCTTTTACCGGAAAGCATTATGATCTTGCCCGTCTGATGTGTAATTACTGGGTGAACTTTATTAAGAACGGTGATCCAAACGGAAAGGATGCCGATGGAACCGATATGCCGAAATGGCTCCCTTATACGAAGGAAACTCCATATGATATGCTGCTCTCCACTGAGGGCGTGGTGCAGCTAGAGAAGCAGGAAGATCCGTTTAAGCAATTCTTAATCGACAGAACGACAGAAAGTATATTGAATTTGTAATAAAATCAAGGTACCTATGTGGGATTACCTTGGACACGATTACCAATTTTAGATAAGGAACCGGATATGATGAGAACCTACAAAGTCTGACTTTGTGGGATCGCATCATAACCGGTTCCTTTTTTGAATTGACGGATATAATAAGCCTTTATTATTTGGTTGCTTTTACTCCGGATAGAGGTTAAGATTTATGATAAGGTAACATAACTGGCTACGAGGTTTGGGGAGGAATGGAGGGCTTATTACATGGTAGATAGGAATATTAGTGAATATTCGAAGGAGATTTTATGGAGGTACTTAGTCCGTAAGAATAGAAGACAGAAGACTGAATTTATAAATCGGACCAAAGAGATACTTGAAGACCAAGGATATTCGGTGGAGATCGAACAAGGTGGCCTGGCTCGGAGCAGGAATATCGTGGTAGGTGACATCGGGACAGCAAAAGTTATCTATACTGCACATTACGATACTTGTGCTGTTATGCCTCTTCCCAATTTTGTAACACCGAATAACTTATTGTTTTATATCATCTATCAATTGATATTGACTGTACTCATACTCGGAGCAGGCTCTCTAATTGGGCGGCTGATATCCCTTGTTACGAATGAGCCAGTCGGTTCCATTGTTGCGATGCTTTTAATATTATTATGCTGTTTTCAGATCATGGCTGGGATAGCCAATCCCAATACATATAATGACAATACATCAGGCGTTATTACTCTGGTCGAGATAGCCATGAGCCTGCCGGTGGAAGAGCGAAAGAAGGTTGCCTTTGTCTTCTTTGATAACGAAGAGCTTGGATTGTTAGGTTCATCCATTTTTTATAAGAAGCATCATAAAAGTGTACAGGATACGCTTGTGATTAACTTCGATTGTGTGTCGGATGGAGATTACATTCTTGCGATTGCAAACAAGAAGATGATAAAGGACACTGCTTTATATGAATTAATGAAGGCAAGTCTCACCTCGGTTAAGGATAAGAAGGTGGATTATTTATCAGCAGCCAGGACATTTTATCCCTCGGATCAGATGAAATTCAAGAAGTATTTTGCGATTGCCGCAGTTCGTAAGGCACCCATTCTGGGTTATTATCTGGGAAGAATTCATACACCCTTTGATACGGTATTTGATGAGAGGAATATTAGGCTGTTATCCGATGCCATGGTTAATTTTACGGCCGGACACCAATAAGAGTCTACTGGAGCAGGCTGTGGACTGGGGTAACAAGAACCTATTCGAGTCACAGAGAGGATTATCAATTATGATGGACACCTGCTCGGATTTACTATAAAATAGGTTTATGAAAATTGGGTATAGGAGTGAAAATTCATGGCAGATTATAAGGATTATCGTAAACCGAGAAAGGTTCCGTTGACGAATAAGGAAGATCCTCCAATGGAATATTCTATGAAAGTAATTGCCCATATTCATACCGATTTTCCGACCAAGTTCGGAATACCGAGGCAGAGCGGGATAGTCGATGAACTGAAGGCTACCATTGTATTCGAACCGGAGTATCGCAATGCGGAGGCCTTTCGTGGGATAGAAGGCTTTACTCATATCTGGCTGATCTGGGCGTTCTCAGAGACGATGAGGGATACCTGGTCACCGATGGTACGACCACCAAGACTCGGAGGAATCAAGCGAATGGGGGTCTTTGCGACCAGATCGCCTTTTCGGCCGAATTCCATCGGACTTTCCTGCGTTAGATTAGAAAGGGTAGAGCTATATACCGAGAATGGACCGGTACTGCATGTGTCAGGGGCTGATCTGATGGATAAGACCCCAATCTATGATATCAAGCCCTATCTCCCATATACAGACAGTCACCCGGAGGCTGTGGGAGGGTTTGCCGATCCGGTGAAGGATTATTCCTTGGAGGTTATTTTCCCGGAACGGTGGCTCAATATGATACCGGAGGACCGGAGAGAAGCTCTAATGGGTGTACTAGCCCATGATCCGCGTCCTGCATACCAGAAGGATCCGGAACGTATCTATGGTTTTGAATTTGGTGACTTTGATGTCAGGTTCACGGTGAAGGATAATATACTGACGATTTATGAAGTTGTAATTTTATAACAGAATAAATGGAATGGGCAATAATTATAAAGCGAAGGAATAACTAGATGATAAAATTGATTAAATATTTAAAGGGTTATCGTGCTGAGTCTATCATGGCACCTCTTTTCAAATCTTTGGAAGCCGTATTTGAATTACTGGTTCCGATGATCGTTGCCAGAATAATTGATTTAGGAATCGGTAATGAAGATGATAAATATATATTTAAAATGAGCATTTTATTGCTTATATTCGGAGTTCTTGGATGGGGCTCATCGATCATTGCACAATATTTTTCTGCCAAGGCAGCAGTAGGTATGGGAACTGCTCTGAGAGATAATTTGTTCAGGCATGTGATGAGTCTTCCGCTGCATGAAACTGACAAAATTGGACGAGCATCGCTAATAACAAGGCTTACGAATGATACCAATCAGGTTCAAGACGGAGTAAATCGCACGTTTCGATTGGTACTGCGTTCACCTCTTATCGTATTAGGTGCTTTTATCATGGCTGCAACAATCAAGAGACAAGAAACTATCATCTTCGGTTGCGTTATCGTTTTACTGAGCATGATTGTGGCTGTGATCATGAAGAAGAATATTAAATTATTTCGCGTAGTTCAAAGTAAACTGGACGTAGTACTGAATGAAAGCTCAAACAATCTTACCGGAGTTCGAATCATAAGAGCCTTCAGCCGTGAGAATGAAGAAATTAAGATTAGTGATGATGCGAATGAAAAACTTGCCAACGAACAGATTCATGCCAGCCGTATATCGTCGTTGATGAATCCTCTTACTTATGTCGTGGTCAATATGGGCATTATAGCAATTTTAAGAATAGGCTCAATTGATGTACAGGCTGGAACGCTGTCCCAGGGTGAAGTGGTGGCACTTATTAATTATATGTCGCAAATTCTTACTGAATTGATCAAATTTGCAAATATCTTGATACTTATGTCAAAAGCATCTGCTTCGGCAAAGAGAATCAATGAAGTTTTTGCATTAACCGATACTATGAAGCAAGGAATAGAGGACGCTTGTAAAGCATATGACAGACTTACTACGGATGCTGCTGTGCCAGCAGTCGAATTCTGTAATGTGGGCTTTGCCTATCCGGGCAGTTCGAAAGAAGCGATTTCCAATATCAGCTTCAGCGTAAAACAGGGTGATACCTTGGGAATTATCGGCGGAACTGGTTCAGGCAAGAGTACAATAATCAAACTGCTGTCAAGATTCTATGATGCAACCAGCGGCAGGGTTATGATAGCCGGAGAGAACATAGAGGATTACTCTTTAAGCTCACTTCGTAAAACAATCGGTATTGTTGAACAGAATACAAGATTATTTAAAGGTACAATTGCGTCAAATCTACGTTGGGGAGATCAATCAGCAAGTGATGATAAGCTTATGAAGGCAGTTGCTATGGCTCAAGCCGGCAATATTATTGAAGACAAAAAAGATCGATTATTATCAGAAGTCCAACAGCTTGGGAGAAACTATTCCGGAGGCCAGAAACAGAGACTTTCTATTGCAAGGGCATTGGTTCGCAATCCCAAAATACTAATAATGGATGATGCCTCTTCCGCATTGGATTTTGTAACAGAGGCTGCTCTGCGAAAAGAAATTTCCGGTATGAGTAAAGATATTACTGTGATTAATATAACGCAGCGTGTTTCCGGAGTTATGTATGCTGATGCAATCCTTGTATTGGATAATGGATGTGTGGTTGGGTTTGGCAGACATGAGGAATTAATCAAAAACTGTGAGGTTTATAAGGAAATCTGCCTGTCACAACTCTCGCAAGAGGAGGTTGAAAATGAGTAAATCCGAAGTCAGAATAGATACCAATAAAAAAGATACCATGCATCGTGTTATTAGGCTAATAAGACCTTATCTATGGAGATGTATTCTGAGCCTGCTTCTTGCTATTATCGTAGTTGCAACAACTCTTTATATGCCTGTTCTTATAGGAAATGCGGTAGACCTTCTGCTTGGTAAGGGGATTACCGATCTAGAAGGAGTGATAAAAGTCATCATCCGTATGGGTATTACCATACTGATAACTTCTGTTACTCAATATCTTATGGATGTCATCAACAATAGGACGGTCTACCGTGTGGTACTGGATATCAGGAAAAAGACCTTTGATAAGCTTCACAAGCTGCCTATCGCTTACATAGATGCTCATAGTCATGGAGATCTTATCAGCAGGATTATTACGGACGTCGACCAGTTTTCAGAAGGTCTGCTTCTGGGCTTTGCACAGCTTTTTACAGGAATTCTTACGATTGCAACAACCCTGATCTTTATGTTTACAATTAATCCCTACATTGCACTTGTGGTTGTTGTATTGACACCGTTATCTATCCTTGTGGCGAATTTTTTTGCGAAAAGAACCTATACCTATTTCAAGAGGCAGAGTGAATGTAGGGCAGATGTGACAGCGGTTGTCGAAGAAATGGTAAGTGGACAAAGTACGGTACAATCTTATGATATGAAGGATGCAGTATGCTTGGATTTTGAAGAAAAGGATCGTAAACTTCGGGATGCCAGTATAAAAGCTGTGTTCCTATCATCGGTTTCATTCCCAACGACCCGATTTGTAAACAATATGATTTATGCGGTGGTTGCTACCTTCGGCGCAGTAAGTGCAATAAACGGTAGGATTACGATAGGTAAGCTGACAAGCTTTCTAAGCTACGCAACTCAGTATACAAAGCCCTTTAATGAGATCTCAAGCGTAGTAACCGAGCTCCAGAATTCATTAGCCTCTGCGGAACGCATTTTTGAGTTTTTGGATGAAGAGGAGATTACTGCGGAGGATGCTGCAAAGGAGCTGCCATCGAATATACAAGGACATGTTAAGCTTGAAAATGTACGTTTTTCCTATGATAAGAGTAAGTCACTGATTAAGGATCTGAACCTTGACGTGAAGCCTGGTCAGAGAATAGCAATCGTTGGGCCGACCGGTTGCGGAAAGACGACGATCATCAATCTCCTTATGAGGTTCTATGAATTGGATGGCGGAAATATATCTGTGGAAGAGTTTGATATCAAGGAACTAAAAAGGCATAGCTTAAGGCATAATTATGGTATGGTGCTCCAGGATACCTGGCTTAAAAGCGGCACTATAAGAGATAATATTGCGATGGGAAGACCCAGTGCAACTGATGAAGAAATCCGAGCGGCCGCCAAAAAGGCCTATGCAGATGACTTTATCAATAAACTACCCCAAGGCTACGATACGGTAGTTTCTCATGAGGGTGGTAATCTTTCGGCTGGTCAAAAGCAGCTTCTCTGTATAGCAAGAATCATGCTTACGCTTCCACCTATGCTGATTTTAGATGAAGCTACTTCATCTATCGATACCCGCACAGAGATTCGTGTACAGGATGCATTTGCACATATGATGCAAGGAAGAACCAGCTTTATTGTCGCACATAGGCTTTCTACAATAAAAAGCGCGGACGTGATACTTGTTATGAAGGATGGTCAAATCATTGAAAAAGGAAAACATGAGGAACTTTTAGATTATGGTGGATTCTATTCCGAGATGTACAGGAGTCAATTTGTGGGCAGTACTTTATAAGAAATGTTAACAGGAATCCGCTGAATGTTGTCCTTGCACAGGATTATCATAGCGATACCGGGATGAAGATCAGAATAACGGCATACAACACAAGATAGAATGGAGTAAGAGTATGGAAACAGAGAGATTACTACTTCGAGGAGCACAGCCCGGAGATGAGAAAGATTTATTTGAGATACGGAACAGTGAATTTGTACTAAAATATAACTGCATGAAAAAATTGACAATGGAACAATTGCAAGAGCAGGTCATGAAGGATATGGAGTCGAAGGACATCTATTACATCGTTCTGAAAGAAAGCGGCAAGGTTATCGGAATGGTTGGTATCGACCCCGATACCCTGCGTTACGGGGTTAATGCGCTATGTATATCATATTACTTGGGAGAGCAGTATGCCGCAAAAGGATATATGACGGAAGCTCTTAGAGAAATGATTCGTTATGTATTTGAAGAAAGATTGGTAGATGTTCTTTCTGTGAGGGCATTTAAGAGTAACGAAGCCTCGAAAAAGTTGATTGAGAAGCTTGGCTTTGTTCATGAGGGTTGTATTCGCAGATGCGTTAAAGGGTATCAAGATGTCATCTATGATGATATGATATACTCTATATTACGCGAGGAGTACAAAGCCCGCGAGCTTACAGACAAATAATAGACAAGGGCCTCAGATTTCTGGGGCTTTTATATTAATAATTTGGGAAATGAATGCGAAGCTGACATTATTGATTATATAATACATAAAATGTAAACGAATTTACTATTATGAAGTCATGATACATAGAGGTTTTTCGAAGTGGATTTATATGTATCCATCTAAATATAGGTTTGTGAAGTGATCTATTATGTATACATGATGAATAAGGGTTTGCGAAGAGAACGTATACATGTTAAATTAAAGGTGGCTTGTGAACGGATACATGTGTAATCTGATTGAAAGATCCAGAACAATGGTATCATAAAGAAGGAGGATTATATGGTAGATGTGGATAAGAAAATAGCAGTGGTTACTGGAGGAAATTCCGGCATGGGTAAGGCAACGGTAGCAGCCTTAGCAGATCGTGGATTTACAGTAATTATGCTTTGTAGAAGTATAACAAGAGGAGAGACTGCCCTTCGGGATTTAATGCGAAAGAAGGACCGAGATATCTGGTTGATGCAATGTGATCTTGGTTGTATGGAGGATATACGACGCTTTACCGAGGAATTTAAGTGTCTTTTTCCCAGAGTAGATGTATTGGTGAATAATGCGGGAGTGATATCCTTAGATCGCAGAGAGACCTCTGATGGTCTTGAGGAACAGTTTGGTGTCAACCATATTGGTCATTTTCTTTTAACTCTGCGTCTGCTGGATATAATGGAGAAGGGAAGTAGAGTTGTAGTGATAGCATCCGGAGCGCACAAAGTGGGTAAGATTCATTTTGAAGACTATAACCTTACCAAGGGCTTCAATGTTATGAAGGCATATGGCCAATCAAAGCTTGCCAATGTATTGTTCACACGTGAACTGGCAATGAGAGTAAAGGCGAAAGGAATCACCGTAAATTGCTGCCATCCGGGAGCAGTGGCAACCTCAATGGGAGTTGACCGTAATACTGGTTTTGGAACAGCGATTACAGGATTGTTAAAGCCGATATTCTTAACACCAGAGGAGGGAGCTAAGACAGCCATTTATCTAGCCACTTCACCGGAAGTAGGCAGGGTGACAGGGAAATACTTCTACCGCTGCCAAATCTCAGCCACGTCGCGGGCAGCCAAAAGTCGCAAGCAGGCAAAGGAGCTTTTTGAACTGAGTGAAAAGCTGACTGAAGAATATTTATCAGTGCAATAATATAAAAAGCAAATAAGGAGATAACGAATATGGAAGAACAGAATCTAAATCAGGAGATAATGGACAAGATGACAAAGGTATGCATCTGTAAGGGTATACCCAGATCTACCATGAAGAATGCAATAAAGAATGGTGCCAAGACATTAGCGGAGGTGCAAAAAGCGACCGGAGCAGGAAGCGGTCCCTGCGGAGGTAGAAGGTGTACCCCGAAGATACTGGAGCTTCTTGAGTCCATGTCGGAGATACAAGAATAGAAAAGGCTATCGTTGATAAGAAAGAGGCAGTACAGAGTTCAAGAATTCTTTCTACTATATTGTATTATAGAATCAGACATGAGAGGGCTTGGATGGAATAATGATATCTGTATGATAAGATAGAGTAATTCATAAAAAGCTTGGGTGGATAATGAATATATCCTTCCAAGCTTTTTCCTATTCCAGTTGCTATATGTAGATAAGGTTAGTATGAGGTTATTTAATCAGCAGGTCTAATATTTTTATATAATTATCCTGAATCTTATCATCCTGTCGGTCGAGGGAGTTTGCCTTGGTAGCCTCAAGATAGGAAAGAGAGATAGGGAGGTACTTCTCTATTCTGTCCTGATATTCCCGTGAGAAGAATTCCTTGCTTCCACAGAGGGAGGTATAGATTAGCTGATTACTGCTTTCAAGAACAAAGTTTTTAAAGGTGTCATTTTCAGCGGAGTAGGTATTCATAATGCCGTTCAGAAAATGAAGCAGCTTATTCACCAGCTTCTCTTCCCGTTCTGTAGAAAGGTCTACGGTGAACAAGGTCTGATGGCCTTTCTCACTGTCCTCCTTAATATCCTGAAGATCATCCGCTAATTGAAGATAAAAGCCAAAGCCCATATAAAAATGAAGATCGGCAGGTGTCAGCTCCTTGTTAACAAGGAAGCGGTCTACCAGAACGGATACTCCTCCCTTAAACAGTGAGATATCTAGACGCTCCTCCTCGCTAAGCATAATAGTCTGATTTTGCTGGCGAAGACTCTCCTCCTGCGCTTCCAGCATCAGAAGGAGCAGGGTGTAGATACGATCGTCCTTCTCACGGGGGTAATCAGTAGCGATGGCCTGAAGAAGATCACAGGTCTTCTTATGATGCTCACAGGCGGGATGAACCTCCCTACCCATAAGCTTATCGCGGATTAATCGGTTGTACTCCTTCTTTTCGTCAGAAGAAGGCTTCATGCTATCAATATAATTATCAGTAAAGGGATAGAGCATGCTATATCCGAAGCCTGCGTTGCTGAAGCCGGATTGCACATGGTGGATCACCTTAAACATGGCATATACGATATAATTGCGAATCCCCTGCCCGATCTCATCGAATTTTAGCTCCGGTGAGAAGAGGCGCACCTGCTTTAGGAATACCATCAGCTCCTCATAGAAGGCGGTAATTTCCTTTTGCTGCATTGCATTATGTATTCCGATTATGTTCTCTTGATAAAGGACCTGAAATATAATATTCAGTGTCCTCTTCTTCCATTTACTTCGTCCAAACGGCAGTCTTGGAAGCTGTTCGGTCTGTTTATGAAAACATTCCGATACTCTACTTGTATAAGATTCGTTTTCTTGTTTCTTTTCTGTTGATATTTCTTCTAAGAAATCAGGAAAGTCCTCCTTGGCAGCAAGCCATTCGTTTTTTAATAGCTCATTACATTGCCTAACATCCCCTCGAATATCCATTCGGTTTCCCCCACCCTTTATCCACATTATCTTTTGCCAGACATGACATGGCAATCTATTGTCCCCTTACTATAGATGCAACAATTACGGTAATTATAACATATTATTTCCAGAATGCAAAAGGAACCAAGGGACTGTTGCAAAACGTATGGTATAAATGCAGGAAAGGACAACAAGCATCCCTCACACACAGGTTGCCTGACATCTTATTGTTTTGTATGCCATTATCAAACATAAATGTTTGCTTCTGTCATACAAAATCAACAATCTGTCCGTCAAACAGTGTATTATGGGATGAATATTGTCCTTTCCTGCAGCGTTGCTTACAATATACAACAGCCCCTCTTGGCTATAAACGTATAACCAGAAGCAGGATTATCGCGAGAGAGTCCTGTTAACCCGATATCCTCTTAATGGTTTTATTTATGTTTTGATTTACCTAGATAGGCAGCCTTTACGGACTCATCATTGAGAAGCTCTGTACCGGTTCCGGCTAAGGAGATATTACCGGTCTCACAAACATAGCCATAGTGGGCAATTTTCAATGCAAGATTCGCATTCTGCTCCACCAGCAGGATGGTAACACCTTCTTTATTGATGGTTTTGATAATATTCATAATATCATTTACGATAATCGGAGCTAAACCGAGAGAAGGCTCATCCATCATTATGAGCTTGGGCTTGCTCATCAAGGCACGACCAACAGCTAACATCTGCTGCTCTCCGCCGGACAGAGTACCTGCCATCTGCCATGAGCGTTCTTTTAATCTGGGAAACAGCTTATAAACCCACTCAACATCCTGATCAAGATTATCCTTGCGAAGGTAGCCGCCAATCTTGAGGTTCTCAAGTACGGTAAGGTTAGCAAACACGCGACGACCCTCCGGAACAAGTGTGATACCTTTTTCTACAATTGAATTGGTGGTTTTTCCGGTAATCTCCTCGCCCTGATAGAAGATCTTACCGCTCTCTGCTTTGACCAGTCCGGCGATAGTTCGAAGGATGGTACTCTTGCCGGCACCGTTTGCTCCGATTAGAGTAACAATCTCACCCTCGGGAACATTCAGGCTGATGCCCTTAACTGCCCGGATACCACCATAGGAGACATACAGATTATCTAAGGTTAATATATTATTCTTCGCCATCTTCCTGTACCCCCAAATAAGCTTCAATTACACGTTGGTTATTCTGTATCTCTACCGGAGTTCCGGAAGCAATCAGCTTACCGAAGTCCAGTACATAGATACGGTCGGAAATATCCATAACCAGGTCCATATGATGCTCTATCATAAATATTGTTAAGTTAAATTTCTTACGAATGTCATAGATGAAAGCGGTTAATTCATCCGTTTCCTGAGGATTCATGCCTGCCGCTGGCTCATCTAAAAGGAGTAATTCAGGATTCGTAGCCAAGGCACGCGCTATTTCTAGGTGTCGCTGCTGGCCATAGGGAAGAGAGTTAGCCACCTCATCCTTTACCTCAGTTAGCCCTAAAATATCAAGGAGCTTTAAGGTGTCCTCACGCATCTCTTTTTCTTCCTTAAAGTTGATGCCAAGCGTAGCCGAGAAAATATTTGCCTTTTGTCGCATGTGCTTTGCTATCAGTACATTATCAAAAGCAGTCAGCTCCTTGAAGAGGCGTATATTCTGGAAGGTTCTTGCCACACCAAGCTTTGTGATCTGGTCCGGAGTCTTTTTCATGGTAGTTGTATAACGGCCTTTATTTTCTCCGGAATAGAGCTTCTTCATGTTGCCCTTCGGGAAGTTGCTGGTGATCATATTATCCTTAAAATAAACAACTCCGTTGGTAGGAGCATATACACCTGTAATTACATTGAAGGCAGTCGTCTTACCTGCGCCATTCGGTCCGATCAAAGAGACAATCTCATTCTGATTCACCTCTAAGGATAGATTGTCTACTGCTACGACGCCGCCAAACTGCATTGTGATATCACTTAACTTCAGAACGGAATTAGGCATTCTTTGCACCTCCCTTTTTTGAAGAGAATAGCCGTTTCAACCTATGTTCAAGACGATCCCAGGAGAATTCATTCTTACCCATGATACCTCTCTGATAGAAGAGAACTACCACAAGTAGAATAATCGAGAATATAACCATACGGAAGCCTGTGCGGAAAAATGGAATCTGAACGCCTCCGATGGACAAGGGATTATCAAAGAAGCGCAGCCACCATTCCTTACTGACCGTAACAAGCAAAGCGGCAAGGACACTACCGGTTACACTTCCGATGCCACCGATTACAACAATCAGCAATATATCATAGGTCAAGGATACACTGAAGGTCCTCGAATCAATGGAACGCATGAACATAGCCAGCATACCGCCACTGACTGCAGAGAAGAAGGATCCGACAATAAAGGACATCTGCTTATGTTTGGCGAGATTGATACCCATGGCTTCTGCTGCAATCTCATCCTCACGGATTGCGCGGAAGGCGCGGCCATAGGTGCTTCGTAGCAAAAGAACCATTAACAGTACGCATACTGCCATAATGATAAAGGTCTCGACGATGGAGTGGAAGCCGGGGATCTTCTTCAGACCGTAGGAACCATTGGTGATAGTATCCATCTGCGGACTGGAGATAATAGCACGCATGATTTCAGAGAAACCAAGGGTAGCAATTGCAAGATAATCGCTTTTTAACCGAAGAACCGGATAACCGATGACAGCGGCAAACAGAGCAGCTACCAAGCCACCGATAATTAAAGCAATATAAGGTAGTAGTGCCTGTGTAAATGCAGGACCTGACTCCAGCCAATTCTTAAAGCCTAAGATTGTGGGAGAGATGCCGCTGATATAATATACATCAGAAATACTATCTACAGGAATTAAGAAGATAGCTGTAACATATGCACCGATCGCCATAAAGCCTGCCTGGCCTAGAGAGAAAAGACCTGTAAAGCCGGTTACCAGATTCATGGAGACCGCTACTACTGATAGAATAATTCCTTTTTGTAAGACAGTATATGCCATACCATATTGGTTTTTATTAGCCTCCAGGAAGAGTAGGAGTGCTAGCACGAGGACACCTAGGATGGCGGTATAAATAATTTTCTTTGACTTTTTCATACGAGCCTCCTAGACTTTATCTATCATTTTCTCGCCAAATAAACCGGTTGGACGGAAAAGTAGAATGACGATTAATAAAACAAAGGTAAATGCATCACTATAAGTGGAATATCCAAATGCTACCAGGAAGGTTTCACAGATACCAATAACAAATCCGCCGACAACAGCACCGGGAATACTTCCGATACCGCCAAGAACGGCAGCGATAAAGCATTTTAAACCCGGAAGAGTTCCGCTGAACGGAGTAACAGACATACGATCGGTAAAATAAAGGATCGATCCGATTGCAGCAAGGAAAGAGCCGATGATAAAGGTGGTGCTAATGGTATTATTGATTCGGATACCCATTAGCTGTGCGGTCTCCATATCCTTTGATACAGCACGCATAGCCATTCCAATCTTGGTGTGATTGATTAACAGCATTAGCCCGATTACAATTAGGATCGTTAAAACCGGTGTAATAAAGGTAACCAAAGAGGAAGAGATGCTTCCTATCTGGAATATTTTCTTTAAGAAGGGTATTTCCGGATATGCACGTGGAAGTGCGGTGAATAAATAGGTTGCCAGATTCTGCAGCAGATAGGATACACCGATTGCAGAAATCATGATTGACATTCGTGGTGCGGAGCGGATTGGCTTATAGGCAACACGCTCGATTACAACGCCAAGAACTACTGTCAGGATACATGTTAATGGGATAGCAATCTGCCAGGGGAAGGTAACCATGGAAAAGATCATGAAATATCCGGCCATCATAAAGATATCTCCGTGAGCGAAGTTGATGAGGCGGAGAATTCCATACACCATGGTATAACCTATAGCTATTAATGCATATGCACCACCAAGGGATATACCAGTTAGTACATGTTGGAATAAGGTTGATACTGTCATGAGATGTCCTCCAAAACATTTGAATCCTCGTCCCGGTAGGGGCGGCGAAGATATAATAATTACCACTTTTTTGATTAAGTCAACCGTTACTGTAGGGTTTGATGAAGGAAAGCGCATATACTTCCCATAATGCACTGTTTGAAAGACGACTTGCTGATTTGTATGTCGAGAGCGAACATTTTAATGTTCGATTGCGACATACAAATTAGTGAGATGTCTTTCAACCTGTGTGTGAGGGAAGTGTATGAGATTTCCTTCATCAAACTTCATCAAAATAACTGCCTTAATCAGAAAAGGGCTGCCTGCAGATATCGAAGGCAGCCCCCACACTTCAATTCATTATTTGTAACAGTTCAGAGCCAAGCAAATTTGATAAAATATGTGATGAATGCTCGCATTCGTGAGCTTATTTTATCAAATTTATTTGGCGGATACGCCACATCGAGGAAACACGAAGTGTTTTCGAGATTGGCTCTGAACAATTACCACTATTTTGCAACTGTTACAGTTTTTAAGAATTTGAAGGCACCACCCTCAACTGTCTTGATGAATGCCATGTCCTTCTTAGCATCACCATTCTCATCAAAGGAAATGGAACCGGTAACGCCATCGATCTTTACATTAACCAAAGCATCACGGATAGCGCTTGAGTCGGTAGAGCCAGCCTGTTTGATTGCTTCCAGAGCTACTAAATAAGCATCATAGCCCAGAGCCGATACAGCAGGAATAATCTCAGACTGTTTGTTCTCTTTCAAGTAAGGCTTGAAGCCGGTGATAAAGGACTCGGCTTCCTTTGTAGCGGGATCAGCATCATCGAAGAAAGTGGAGAGAACAATACCTTCAGCATATTCGCCAGCATTCTCGATAATAGTTGAATTCTCCCAAGTATCACCTGCCATAATAGGACAGGTAATTCCAAGCTCACGAGCCTGTGCGATGATCAAAGGAGCAGTTGCAATGGAGGAAGGAGCAAAAATAACATCCGGGTTTGCTGCCTTAATGTTCGTTAAGATAGCCTTGAAGTCAGTCTGATTAGTCTGGAACTGTTCTTCACTTATGATTGCACTATCACCTGCAAGCCCCTTGAAGGCTGTTACGAAATAGCTTCCGAGACCGGAAGAATAGTCATCACCTAACTGTGTAATAACAGCAGCTGTTTTAGCACCCTCCTGGAAAGCATAATTTGCCATTACAGTACCCTGGAAAGGATCGAGGAAGCATACACGGAAGTAAAAATCATTACCAAGGGTAACCTGAGGATTCGTACAGGAAGCACCGATGGCAGGGATCTTAGCTTCTTTAAAGAATTCACCAGCAGCGATGGATACGCCAGACCCATAGGAACCTAATACTACTTTTACGTCGGAGCTGATTAAGCTTTGAGCTGCGCTGACTGCTTCCGTCTTATCACTTTTGTTATCAACTTCGACTAATTGAATATCATATGTAACGCCGTCAATCTCAACAGTAGGATACATTTTGTTCGCGTAGCGCATACCAAGAACTTCCTGGAAACCGCCACCTCCGTTCTCACCGGTAACTGGCTCGAACACACCGATTTTAATAACTTTGCCGCCATCGCCTGCTTTTGTGCCACATGCACTGAATAAACCTGCCACTAAGCAGAGGCTGAGTACTAATGTTATCACCTTACGTTTCATAATATTGACCCCTCTCTTCGTCTTTGTGTCAAAGACATTTGTCTTTGTATACGTTGACAGTATATCACTTAAAATAATACAAAGCAAGTGTATCTTTTGGAAGAGAACAATTTCCTGATACATTTTATTGAATGGAACGGCGTGATATGATTTATTATTTTCTGCAAAGAAAAACCCCAGCGTCCTTCGTTATGCGAATCCCCTTATGTCCCAGCTTCTTCTTCAGAAACTGCTCAAAGGAGGCCTTCCTGCCGCTTAAGAGCCGACATTGATTGCCATGGCAGGAATAGATATAGTCCGCAAGAGGGGTAAGCTCTGTGACAAGGAGGGAATCCTCATAAATATTTCTTTCAACAGAGGAAAAGTAGCGGGATAACTCCATCTGACCATAGTCCAGGCCAAAGATATCGAAGAGCTTTACTTCTGACAGAGCAATGCGCTCGTCATACTCCTTCACCAGGAGCTCAATTTCCTTCATATGCTGCTTACCATAGGTACTGCAGCAGAGGTATCCCCCTTTCTTTAGGACCCGGGAAAGCTCTGTGAATGCTTTCTCCCTATCCTTGGCATAAAATAAAACATGATTTGCTATTATCAGATCAAAGGATTGGTCCTCATATGGGATATTCTGAAGATCTATGCATTCAAAATGGAAGCTTTGTGCCTTTTCCTTTAGATTTTCCTGTGCATTTCTAAGCATTCCTGGGGAGATATCCGATAATGTAATATGAGCCTTTGCCGGTAGGCGGTCTAGATTATCCTTCCACAGCTGTCCGTTACCACAGCCTACCTCTAGGATTTGCGTCATATTCTTAAGTGGAAGCAGATCATAAATCCAACAATACCACCCCTGAGGATTGAGAGAATAGCTACGATGAAGGTTAATTCTGGCATCCACATTCACAGAATTCTTATATTGATCCGCCAACGTTTCTTCCATATTCAGTAGATGTATCATTCCAATCAGCTTATTCCAGTCCGGTACCATTGATGTACTGATAGACTCCTTCGCTTCTGTGATGGTTTGCTCCATCAACCGAAGTTCAGCAAGCTTACTCTGTATTAATTTAAGCTGAAGCTCAAAGGATTCCCGTATGAAATCAGTATCTTTATCTCGTGAGGAGATTTCGGCAATATCCTCCAGCGAAAAGCCAAGTCCCTTGAGTACAATAATCCGCTGGAGCTTGATAAAATCCAGATCGGTATAATAACGATAGCCGGATTCCTTGATTTCGGAAGGCTTCAGTAAGCCTTTATTATCATAATAGCGTATAGTTCTTACGGATACGTTAGCCCGCTTAGCAAATTCTCCTGTCGTATAGATGCTTTGATCCTGCATCACAACCCCTACCTCCTATGTGAAAGATTAATACGTTGCCCTTATCTATAGAAGCATAAACAACTTCACATGCAAGCATGTAAGTTGCTTATAATTCTATAGAGTAATCTGCTTATTCGTGAATATTAGATCATGAACATAAAACATGTTCATGATCTTCCACTCCGATCGCAACACACAAGCAAACTTGTGGTATGCTCACTACGTTTAAATTATATCACACTGCTATTTAGAGCTGCAGAAAATCTTTGTGTTCCAGATACCAGCTTATGGTACGGCGGATACCTTCGGAGAAGTCGGTAAGAGGCTGCCAGTCGAGCTCCTTCTGAAGCTTATTAGAATCAATCGCATATCTTCGGTCATGTCCTTTTCGGTCCGTGGTGAAGCGGATCGGGGAAGCCTTCTGTCCAAATTCCTTAGTTAGAATATCAGATAGGATAGTTACAAACTCGAGATTCGATCGCTCGTTGTGCCCTCCTACATTATAGATCTCACCCAGTCGGCCCTTTTGTAATACCGCATCAATTGCCCTGCAATGATCCTCAACATAAAGCCAATCTCTGATATTGCTTCCATCGCCGTATACGGGAATATCTGTCCCACGTAGACAGCATTCGATGCAGAGTGGAAGGAATTTCTCCGGATACTGATAAGGACCGTAATTATTCGAGCATCGGGTTATGAGGATGGGTAGCTGATGGGTCTCATAAAAAGCCTTCACCATCATATCGGCGCCTGCCTTGCTTGCAGAATAAGGATTCCTTGGGTGAAGCGGAGATTCTTCTGTAAAATAGCCCTCACCGGGCAGATCACCATAGACCTCGTCGGTAGAGACATAGAGAAAGCGCTTTGAATTCCGGCTTTCACCCAGCCAGGCAGCATTGGCTGCATTCAACAGATTTAGAGTACCAAGGACATTGGTTCTTGCAAATTCCATGGCAGAAGCGATACTCCGATCCACATGGGTCTGTGCTGCAAAATGTACAATATAGTCAATATTCTCTTCTTCAAATAGTGCTTCAACCAGCTCCTCATCACAGATATCACCCTGTAAGAAACGGTAGTTGTCATAAGCTTCATAACAGCTGACATTGCTACGGTTGCCACAGTAAGACAGGCTATCCAGATTAATGATTCTGAAATCCTCAGTTTCATGGTTCCGAGACGGAATACTTCCATCCTTGAGCCTGCGCTCCATCAGATAATGAATGAAATTAGATCCGATAAACCCGGCACCTCCTGTTACTAAATAAGTCTTCATAATACAATCCTCCATTCTGCCCTTAGGCAATTATAAATATTGGTGCTTAGCACACTTCAGACCTTTACCGTTTGAGTCCGGTTAAGTTCGTATGAGTGCATTGTATTAGGTGACGTTAGGTAAGAGTCAAGAGGTAAATATAATTATTCCAAAGAATTATTCCTATACTTTTTATTTGATAATAATGGTTAATAATAGTAGAATATTATAATGGATACATTGAATAACCATTACTCCGATAGATGATATATAAGGGCTCAGTCGTGGGTGTTATGGCTGGAAACAAACGCAGCATAGAAGAGAGGATGAAGAAAAGAATGAAAAAGGTAGTAATCACGGGAGGTACCAGAGGGATCGGATTATCTATGGCGAAGGAATTCTTAAAAAAGGGCTGTAAGGTAACCTTAACCGGAAGAGCGACTATGGCATCGGAAGAACTGATAATGGAGCTTAAGCCCTATGAGGGAAGCTACCAGTATGTGTCCTGCAATGTCCAACATATCAGTGAAATAGAAGCTTTATGGGAGGCTGCAGCAAAGCAATGGGGTGGCATCGATATCTGGGTGAATAACGCCGGACAGAATGTTCCTCATGAATTCTGCTATAATACGGAAGCTTCTTATGTAGATGCGGTAATCGATACCAATATAAAGGGTGTCATTTACGGATGTCAGATTGCGGCCAAGCAGATGCTGCTTCAAGGCTATGGACAGATCTGGAATATGGAGGGTCTAGGTTCCAATGATATGATTCAGGTTAAGACTGTATTATATGGGACCACGAAGAGAGCACTGACATACTTTACCAGAGGCTTAGCGAAGGAGTTGAAGGGTACACCGGTGATGGCGGGCTTATTATCTCCCGGTATGGTACTGACGGAGTTCATGACTAAGACACCGGAGGGAGAGACTTCTCCGGTATTGCAGGATAAAAGCTTTCAATTCATCTTTAACAATGTGGGCGACCGCCCGGAGACAGTGGCAGCTTTCTTCATCCCAAGAATTTTAGCGAACCGAAAGAATGATGCACATATTGAATGGCTGACGAATGCGAAGTTCATCCTTCGAATGATGAAGGCTCCCTTTGTAAAGAGAAGACTTATATAGTAATTTATCATAATGAAAGCCCGGCTAAGAGACAGAGTAAGCTACCCTTAGCCGGCAACAAATAGGATATCCGGCATCTTCCTTGAGATACCGGATTCTGAGGGGGTGCCACAGCGTATCAAAATGATAGGATGTGGCACTTTTTAATGTATAGATTTATATTGAATAAAATCCCCCGGTAATACGAAATCCTATTAGACAAAATATGCTGTTCTATGATATTATAAGAGCGAAAATCAAGTGATGAAGGACCGAATAAATCCATTTATAGAAGGATTTGTCAATTGGTTCGAGTATCTTAAAAAAATGCACATAGATTGACTATTTTGGAAAGGATATGGTATCACACTCATCAGAATATAAGTGATACTGGGCAGACGTATGAAAAATGTAGTTGTGATCGGTGTTTCAGGAGGCTCGGCTTCCGGAAAGACTACAGTTGCAAATCGGATAAAGGAAGCATTCAAGGATAGTGTGGAGCTGTTAAGTCATGATTTTTATTATCTCCCCCATGATGAATTGCCTTTGGAGGAAAGAGTAAAATTAAATTATGACCATCCCAATGCCTTTGATACCCAGCGCTTTATCAATGACATAAGGCTGCTAAAACAGTATAAGCCCATTGATCGGCCGGTATACTCCTATGTGGTACACAATCGTCTGGATGAGACGGTTCACATGAATCCCGCAAAGGTAATCATCGTAGAGGGCTTTATGATTTACGAGAATTCAGAGCTGAGGGATTTGATGGATATCAAGGTGTTTGTCGATACCGATGCGGACGAGCGCTTAATCAGACGTATCATTCGAGACGTAAATGAACGTGGCAGAAGCTTAGAATCGGTTATCACCCAGTATTCGAACACCGTTAAGCCCATGCATGAGTTATTTGTTGAGCCCTATAAGAAATATGCGGATATCATCATTCCGAGGGGCGGCATGAACGATGTAGCCACCTCGATGCTAATTCATCGGATTAAAGCAATCCTAGAGGAAGACGAGACAGAATAAAACAGACCATATTTACCTCAAACATTTTCTGTAAAGTGTTTGAGGTATTTTTTATTTTATTATTATGGTAATTTGCATTATGGATGATTAATCGGTCCTTGTATTGCCGTTAAGGCTATAAGGACATACAAGAGACGAAAGGGGAAGGTAAGCGATGACACCTGTTAACTGCTAATATTAATTTGGAAAGGAATCAATATTCCGGTGCTTGTATGGATGCGATCGGAGCTGACGATCATGAATATGTTCTTTATTCATGATATAATGGTTACAATAACTAAACGGAGCGTTGATTGCACGAACTCAGATTTAGCTATATGATTGCTGTGAGGTGAAGGAAATGGATACAGTAAAAACAGGGGCATTGATAGCATCCTTAAGAAAAGAAATGAATATGACACAGAGGATGCTGGCCGAAAAGCTTCATGTCAGTGAGCAGGCAGTATCAAAATGGGAACGAGGCGTCGGTGCCCCGGACATCTCGTTGATCAGTACCTTAGCAAAGCATCTTGGTGTAAGCCCCAGAGAGATTCTTTCCGGAGAAATGGCCTCAAATGAGGAGGTTTCAGGTAATATGAAACGTGTTAAATTTTATGTATGTCCGGAATGTGGAAATATAATTACAAGTACCGGTAAGCTGGAGTCAACCTGCTGTGGTAAAGTCTTGGAGGATCTGCCCATAAATAAGGAGGAGCAGGAGCATACTCTTAAGATAGAAGAGATGGATGGAGGCTTATATCTGAGCATAGCTCATGAGATGAGTAAGGAGCATTATATCTCCTTTCTCGCCTATACCACCAGTGATAAGCTGGTGATTAATAAACTATATCCGGAGCAGGATGCACAGTTGCAGATTTATAGGATGGGGCATGGAATGATTTATTATTATTGTACACGACATGGTTTGTTCTCCCACAGGATATAATGAACAATTGAATACACGGTAAAAGGCAATAAAACCACCGGATGGAACTGTTAAGCGAGCAGTGATGGAGCGCTTGGCAGCTTGACTCGGTGGTTTTTGTATGGATTAGCATTGTAATAAATTCTTTTAGATGTTAAAATATGGTTGTCCGGATAAAGACGGATACCTAGGAGGAACAATATGAGTAGGAAAATAACTATCATATCAGCATATGCCATAGCGCATTTTGTGGTTGACTTTGCATGTGCGTTTCTGATGTTTCGTATATTACGGGGAGGGCAGGATTGGTATATCGGTTTGCTCATTTATAATTTCTGCGCCTTTGCGTTACAGATGCCCATGGGGCTTCTGGCCGACCGTCTCAATCATAATGCGATATGTGCGGCCATGGGCTGCGGTCTGGTTGTCTTAGCTGTTCCATTAGGGTCTATGACGATCCCGGCAGCAATTCTTGCCGGAGTCGGGAATGGTATGTTTCACATCGGCGGAGGGATAGAGGTGCTGAATGCCGGTATGGAGAAGCCAGCACTTCTCGGTATCTTCATATCACCGGGTGCCTTGGGAATCTATCTGGGAACCTTACTCGGTAAGCAGAAGGCTCTCCCTGTGATTGTTGCGATCATCGGATTGATCGTCATGCTACTGCTTATACTGGTATTTCAATATATAGATAATAAGAGCTTTCGCTCCGACAATACGGCCTTAACTCTGCAGGGCTTGGAAGTTCCTTGGGTTATTACTGCGATCGGAAGTCTCCTGCTGGTTGTCATTCTTCGCTCTTATATTGGAATGAGCGCCACTTTTCCCTGGAAAAGCAATGGGCAATGGGCTGGACTATTGGTAGGAGCCGTTGTACTTGGTAAGATGTTCGGAGGAATTATAGCACTTTGGATGGGAATTAAGAGAACCAGTATCCTATCCCTCGGATTGGCAGCCGCGTTATTCCTCTTCTCTGATATACCTATTATGGGAATCGCTGCGATGTTCTTCTTCAATATGACAATGCCTTTAACCTTATGGGGTATAGCGAGGCTATTGACAGGCTGTAAGGGCTTCGCCTTTGGCATATTGACATTTGGTCTCTTCTTAGGCTTTGTTCCTTCCTATCTGGAACTTACACCTCTATTCTCGACCACCGTCGGCTTCTCCATCGCCTCGGTTTTCTCCCTGATGGTATTGCTGTATGGGCTGCGAAGGGTGGTGGATCGGTAGGATGGAACTTTTGTATTCATTGGGAATGTCATTGTTCCTTACTTTAGTATTGGAATGGTTCATTGGATATCTGTGCGGAATAAGAGATAAGATGGATTTTGTACTTCTTACCTTGGTTAACATACTTACCAATCCGCTGGTGGTTATGTCCTATTACCTTGTCGTCCATTATAGTCATATGAACCGGATTGTGATTATTGTCGTCTTAGAGGTGATGGCAATCTTAACAGAGGGCTATTACTACAAAACCTATGGGAAGACCTTTTCACGGCCCTTACTCTTTGCACTTAGTGCAAATTCGTTCTCGTTTTGCATCGGACAGCTGTTGAATACACTACGATAGAACGGGCTATTAAAAGAAACGATATAATTGGTGGATAACAGAAGATTAATACTAGGATATGGGAATGGAGGAATTAAAATGAAGAGGATTCAATTGGAAGGACTTGGAATACTTGTCTGTCTGGTGATGGCATTGTTGATGAGCAAGTCGGTACAGGCCGATGTGATCTGGACACCGAACGATGACTTCTTTGAGAAGCATTACGAAGAGTGTGAACAATTGCTGAGAAGCTATACAGCCAATGGGGAGGGGGGCTATGTCGAGATTAAGAAGGATCCAAAGTCCAAGGAGACGGTAGCGAATGTAGAGAACGGGACGGAGTTCTATGTGTCCTTCACCTACACCGATGAGAAGGGCAGGATATGGGGTGTTGTAGAGTACGATGACAGCACCGGCTGGATCATAATGGAGGATATGGTGGTCATTTATGATAATATCTCCTTTATGGAGGAGCATAAGGCTGAGCTTAAGTATTATCGAGGTGAATTTGATGATTATGTTCCGGAGGAAGAACCGGTACAATTCTATCAGTATCCGGGCTCCGGAATGTCAATCAGTGCAATGGATATAAAGGAGGATAAACCGGAGATTAGCTATATCTATAAGGATGCAGAAGACCGCCAGTGGGGATACGTTGCTTATTATTTCGCAAATAGAGGCTGGATCTGCCTCAGCGATCCGACCAATGCCAGCATACCCGGAAGCCTGGAGCAGCCGGAGGTAACCACTATCCCACCGACCACAGAGCTGCCGGAGCCAGGCTCCTCTGTCAGTACGGAAGTAATTCTTATCGCGGTATTGGTTGTGGCAGTGGTGCTTGGTACGGTAGTCATAATAAGATTATTCTGGAAGAAAAAATAAATGGATAGAATTCACAGCACAGCTGTGCTATACTGTTATTATCAAATTTAAGGAGGTGGGCTTATTATGAAAAGCTTAGATTGTATCGATAGAGAGGACATCGTTTATATGGAGGGAATGCTATTTGAATTACAAGAAAGGTGTAGATGTATTGCCGGCCCGCCTGCTGAAAGAGATTCAGGAATATGTCGAGGGTAGCTTGGTCTATATTCCGAAACGCAGCAGTAAAGCAGGCTGGGGCTATGTCAGTGGTGCCCGAGAGGCAATTGACCAAAGAAACAGAAAAATCATGAATTTGTTTGAACATGGGGAGACAATTGAAGCCCTGTCAGACCGGTTCCATCTTGGTGAAGATACGATAAAGAAAATCGTATATAGGAAAAAATCGATTTAATCGTTCTATTCCTATGCATTTAACATTAGCTGTGAGATAATACTAGTGACCGGTCAATTTCGTAGGAAAGGGGATGGTTATGTTGATCAAAAGTATAGAGGTGTTTGAAGTTTAATACCCTAAAAAAAGGCAGTGAGCTTGCTCGCTGCCTTTTTTGAATCGTGGTAGTGAACGCTTACAATGTATGCTTATTAAGAATTTGCATATATCTTAAGCAAACCTTATTTATTTTGCGGTTGCTGAGGGGATGATCGGAATGGTAATATAGTAAAGCAAATTAGTTGAAGAAAATAATTT
This sequence comes from Bacillota bacterium, assembly GCA_023411215.1. Lineage (GTDB taxonomy): Bacteria > Bacillota > Clostridia > Lachnospirales > Lachnospiraceae > Mobilitalea. The sequence goes on from JAEYOY010000026.1 coordinate 32,217, forward strand.
GTTGAAGTCGTTATAAAGGAATGGTGATAATAGAAGAAAGCTGATATAATAAAACTGTTCGTAAGGAAATACGGGCGCAGACAAATGCAAAGAGAAGGCATGTTAGGTTAGTGTGAATTAGGAGAATTACATCACACATAGCATTTGTATAAAACACATTTGGCACAAACTAATACATAAGGTTAGTATTCTAAGTCGGTGTGAAGAGCAAGCAACATAATAGAAAGACAATACAAATAGGGAAAGGCGTAGGTAACAGAGTATGTTAATCGAATTATTGAAAGTCGTCATACTGGGTATCATTGAGGGGATTACCGAATGGCTGCCAATCAGCAGCACCGGTCATATGATTTTGGCAGAGCAGTTTATTCATTTAAATGTTACGGATGAATTCATGGAGATGTTCCGTGTGGTAATCCAGCTGGGTGCAATCTTAGCGGTTGTAATCCTTTATTTTCACAAATTGAATCCCTTTGCTCCGAGTAAATCCAAGGAAGAGAAGGCATCAACCTGGGATATCTGGTTTAAGGTATTGGTGGGATGTATTCCGGCAGGTATCTTGGGTGTATTATTTGATGACTGGTTTGACGCTAATTTTTATAATTATCAGACGGTAACGGTTACTTTAATTGTATATGGTATTCTATTCATCGTAGTGGAGAACCGTAATAAAGGCAGGGCTGCGAAAATCACTAAATTCAGTGAGCTAACCTATACGACAGCATTGCTCATCGGTATCATCCAGATTCTTGCTATCATCCCGGGAACCTCCCGCTCAGGAACTACCATTTTAGGAGCGATTCTTCTGGGTACCTCACGTTATATTGCGGCGGAGTATTCCTTCTTCTTATCCATACCGGTTATGTTTGGAGCAAGCCTTATTAAAGTAGTTAAGTTTGGCTTCAGTTTTACAGGGACGGAGATTGCATTTCTTGCAATGGGTATGGCAGTTGCGTTTCTTGTATCGGTATTGGCAATTCGTTTCCTTATGGGCTTTATTAAGAAAAATGACTTCAAAGCCTTCGGTTGGTACCGGATCGCTCTGGGTGTGGTCGTGCTTGCTTACTTTATCCTTCTGGGCTAGTAAACAGTCTATTGTCATGAATAAAATGTCACTCCGGGCAGAAAGCACCAAGGAGTGGCATTTTTATATGATAGGAGATACATTAATTAAGTTATTATTTTAACCGATTACTTTTCGGATCTGCTTCTCTCGTGCTTACCTTCATGCACTCCGATGACCTGGCCGTTAGCAATACCAACATCGGCATTCTCCTTCGGTTTCATTTTACGTAGCTCCGCATTACTCTTCTCTCGATCCTTTATTCTATTTTTGTTATTGTCCATGTGTTGCTCCTTTCTACAGCAATGAAATTATGGTTAATAACACGACAAGCAGTCATGTCTTTATCCAACTTGTTGTATTTTTGCTGGATTTATATCTGCTTTCACGTTACTATATTAGAATACCCTTTTTCTTTGGGATTTTTTCTGCTAACAGAATGAAATAATTGCTTATGTAAAAATTCCCAATCAAGAGAGGTATATACATTTATTACAAACTGGTTTATAATTGCACGTAATCGGTATATCAAACAGAAAATTATGAGGTCGTTTGGTTTAGAAAGAGATTGCTTGACCTAATAAGTTAAAGGACTAAGCTATGTGAGTAGAAAAGAGGAAGACAATGACACGTACTAGAGAGAACAGCAATGGAATCACAGAAGGAGTGATATGGAAGCAGATATTGATTTTTTTCTTTCCCTTGCTATTCGGAACATTTTTTCAGCAGCTTTATAATACGGCAGATGCAATCGTAGTTGGTCGTTTTGTCGGAAAAGAGGCATTATCGGCGGTAGGTGGTAGCACCGGTACGCTAATCAATGTCTTTGTTGGTTTTTTTGTGGGTGTTTCCACCGGTGCAACCGTAACAATCTCCCAGTATTATGGCGGTAGGCATAAGGAGGAGGTTAGCAAGGCTGTCCACACGGCAATTGCTATGGCAATCGTCGGAGGTGCTATTATCATGGTGATTGGATTGGTCGGAGCACCGGCTGCTCTTCGCATGATGGGGACCCCGGAGGAGATTATGCCATACTCCTTAACCTATATCAGAATTTACTTCGCAGGTATGATTGCCAATCTGGTATACAATGTCGGCGCCGGTATTCTACGAGCAATCGGTGACTCCAAAAGACCATTGTATTTCTTAATAATCAGTTGCTTAATTAATATTGTCTTAGACCTCATTTTTGTAGTAGTATTTCACTGGGGTGTAATGGGCGTTGCAGTAGCAACAGTAATCTCGCAGATCTGTAGTGCCGTCCTGGTATGCATAACCCTGATGCGTACGAAGGACTGTTATCAGCTTCGCTGGAAGGAGCTGCATTTCCATAAGGAAATGTTGAGAAGGGTCTTTCAAATAGGCCTACCAGCCGGTTTTCAGTCTCTAATGTACTCCTCCTCCAATGTAATTATCCAGGCAAATATGAACAGCTTTGGTACGAATACCATTGCGGCCTGGACTGCATTTGGCAAAATAGATGGTATTTTCTGGATGATTATGAGCTCCTTCGGAATATCCATCACTACCTTTGTCGGACAGAATTATGGTGCGGGGAAATACGATCGTGTACGTAGGGGCACTAAGGTGAGCCTTCGCATGGCAATGTCGGTAGCCATCGGTTTAAGTGCTATTTTATACTTCACCGGTCCATATATCTATTGGATGTTTACTACGGACACCCTGGTCATTGAGAAGGGGATGGAGATCCTACGCATTATGGTTCCTGCCTTCTGGACTTATGTGTTTATTGAGATTTATTCCGGTTCCTTACGCGGAATGGGGGATTCCTTTATTCCAATGATCCTGACCAGTTTGGGGGTTTGTGTACTGCGTGTACTATGGTTATTCACCATAGTACCTCTTCGACCAGAGATTAGTACGGTAATATATAGTTATCCTATCACCTGGTCGGTGACCTCGGTTCTATTTATCATTTATTATATATACTATACGAAGAAACAATTACCGGAGAGAATAGCATAGGCTTTTCCCTATGCAATAGAAAGGTGTATCCAATGAGAAATATAAAATTAACAATGGAATATGACGGTAGCCGTTATCATGGCTGGCAAAGGCTTGGCAAAGGAGAATCGGAGAATACGATTGAGAATAAGCTGCTGGAGCTGATCAAGAAGATGACCGATGAAGACGTGGAGCTAAATTGTGGTTGTAGAACAGAAGTGGGGGTCCATGCTTATGCACAGATCGCAAATTTTAAGACCAAGTCCGGTATGAAGCTTTATGAAATTAAGAATTATTTTAACCGGTATCTTCCGATGGATATTGCGGTTGTCGAAGTAGAGGAGGTTCCGGAACGGTTTCATGCAACGCTCAATGCGAAAGCGAAAACCTATCTGTACCGGATCGCTATTGGCGATGTGCCCAGTGTCTTCGACCGCAAATACACCTATTATTGCTTCAAGAGACCAGACCTTGCACTTATGAAGGATGGGGCCAATAAGCTATTGGGTAAGCACGATTTTTTGCCTTTCTCCACGGTAAAGAAGAGTAAATCCACCATGAAAGAAATCTATTCTATCGACATCTATCAGGATTCGAAGGAGATACAGATTACGATTCGTGCCAATGATTTTTTACACAATATGGCCCGTATGCTGGTAGCAACACTACTGGATATCGGCTTGGGTGCCAGAAGGGCAGGGGAGATTGAAGAGATCCTTGATCCGAATTCTACCCTGACAGCCAGTGCACCCGCCAGTGCTCAGGGGTTATTTCTTCAAGAGATTGAGTATTAAATAATAATTTTGTTTTAATGACTTGAGTGTCAAAAGCTAATTCAAGACAATAGAAAGCACGTCGCCAACTTTCTATTGTCTTTTGATATTTCAATAAATTTATTTCTCTATGAATTTATAATCATATTATCTTTTATAAAAGTCTGTAGCCTTATGTTGCCGGATAGAACAGGATGGATACCTGATCATACCGGAAGAGAGAGGTCTGCAGGCTTTTTGATTCATGAAAAGCCCTGTAGTCAGAGGTCTGTCTTGTGAAAAGGAAGCTTTTATTATGGAATTTGCTATTGACACAATACATTACCTGTGATAGTTTTCCTAAAAAGGAACACCAGATTAAGGAAGAAAGGAATATGAAAGTGATGGATGAGAATATAATCTTCAAATTAAGCTTATTCGGACTGACGAGGCAGGAAGCAATCCTCTATATAACCCTGCTTTCGAACCAGAGTATGACAGGGTATGAGCTTGCCAAGCTGACCGGAATATCCAAATCGAATACCTATGGCTCACTTACCGGTCTGGTAAGTAAGGGGGCTGCCTATATCGTTTCAGAGGAAGCAACAAAATATCTGGCAGTCTCGGTAGAGGAATTCTGTAATAACCGGATCCATGTCCTCATAGAAGCGAAGAAGGAATTATCCTGCATTACCTTCCAGAATACAAACGTAGAAGGTTATATTACAATAACCGGAAGACAGAATATCTTAAATAAACTCCGAACCATGCTGGAGGGTACAACCCGTTGGGTATATCTATCATTACATACGGAGCTGCTGAGGCATTTTCTTCCACAGCTTCAGGAACTCATAAGGAAGAATATCAAGGTAGTCATCATAACGAACGATCAGGTAACACTGCCGGGAGCAATCCTATATTATTCGGAACGGATTGATAACAAGATCCGATGCATCATTGATTCGGTTGAGGTAATCAGCGGACTGCCGGATAAGAATTGCCTCTATTCTAAGAATGAAAATTTATTTTCAATATTTAAAGATATGCTAACCAATGAAATTGAGATAATTAAGATGAAGGAGGAATCACACTGATATGGGGAATGAATTCCGCTTAAGTAGGAGTCGTATCGAACAGCTGACACAGAAATATGGATCACCACTCTATGTCTATGATGAGGATACTCTGCGAACGCGCTGCAGAGAAATGAAGAGCTTGGTTGATTATCCGAACAAATAGCTAACTTGGGCATAAGTGGTCATAATACAATGCAGATTTTAGCAAGGGTGAATGATGTTATTGCGTTGCATCCGGCTTATTGCATCGTTATAGGTGGTACAAATGATATTGTGTCATATTTAGATGCATCATTTACTAAATCAAATTTACTTGTATCTATCAAACATTGATAAATAATGGCATTACTGTAGTTGCACTCACCATTCCACCGAAAAACGACATTTCAAATGAAATTAAAACTAAGATAATGGAGTGTAATAATTATATTCGTGGACTTAGGTCTATATTGAAAAATTATATTGTGTGCGATATTTATGAAGTTTTAGCAGATGCATCAACTAATAATTTTGCATTAAATTTGGATTCTGATGGTATTCACCCATCATGTCAAGGTGCATATAAACTTTATGAAATTTTTGACCGCATTATTCCTCCTGTTTCTGTATTTACGGGTGGAAACTTAGACGCAAGTAATCCGTTATCAAATCCATATATGCTAGGTGGAGAAACAGTGGCAACAGGGTGGGGTATACAGACTTCGGCGCAATACACAGCGAGTAAGGTTGCCAGAGAAAATGGTCTCGAATAGCAACAGATAGATATTACTTCTGCTACTGCTGAACGAGTAAGGTTATTTCAACATATCACTAGTGGATTTTCAGTCGGAGATAAAGTTCACGCATATATAGAATTTGAAATAGATAGTACAGCTACAGCGATAGACTATTACATGGCATTTATGAATGCAGTAGATAGTGAATATTCTCCGTTAGCAACTGGATTTGGATTATATATTGATGATTCAGGTGGGATTAGATTTCCACAAGATAAAGTCAAAGGAATAATTCGCACGCCAAGATTTACAATACCTGCTAATACTACCGGATTACAATTATGGTTTTCTGCTACATTAAAGGGTAAATCTAGAGTAGGTCGTACAAGAGTTGTAAAGTAATAATTCGCAATTGGAACAAATTGTTATTACTTCTTCTGATGAACCACAGACAAAATATGGTTGAAAATTGTAAGTTAAAAGTATATAATTAACAATTATATACATATTAACCCAATTATGTTAAATAAGGAGGAAGTAAAAATGAAGCAAACAGAGTATTATGTTAAAGACGGTAGCGGTGGATATGAACCTATACACTTTGTAACCGATGCCAACATCGTAAATTTAAGTGATGAAGGTAATTTATTCAGCAGCATTAATACTGAAGGAGCACTTCAAGAAATAGGTTATAAACTAGCAGCAACAGCGAATGATGCAATAAGAAATAAGCAATTAGCAACACATCCTAATTTATACGATTCCTATGGTTTATTGTTAGATGATTTCTCTAGTGACTGGACAGCTGTTTCTCCGTCTATAATTGCTACCGAAACAACTATTAAAAAATTTGGGAATCAATCAATTAGGTTGTTAAGAAACTCTGTAGCAGGAGCTTCTGCTCAAAAAAATATAAATATAAACTTTAATGGAGAAGCACCAACAGTAGGTGTGTGGGTATATTTAAATGATGTTTACGATTTATCGGGTATACGAGTTTGGTTTACATCTGATGAAGTTTTTTCAAAATCCTTCGAAGCTACTACGCGGATTAATTATAAAAAACTTACTGGCTGGAACTACTTAATTATTGACTCGTCAGATTGGGAAAATTACGAAGATGATAGTTGGTCAAACACGATGATTAAGTGTCAAGTGCGTGTAGAACCAGAAGCAGGGCATAATCCAAGTGCAGTTTTAGGTGGGATTTTTGTCAATGTAAAGCAAGCATCTCCTAAAATCCTTGTCGAATTTGATGATTGTTGGCAATCTGCATATTATAATGGCGTTTCATATATGATGCAAAAAGGGCTTCGTGGTACACTTAATTTTTCGAGCAATTATGCAGGAAATACAAGTCCTTTAACAATACAACAATATAAATGTGCATATGATAATGGATGGACGATAGGGAACCATACAAATAACCACCCTGACTTAAGAAATCTTACAAAAAAGCAGCAATTGGAAGAGTTTGACTATTGTAGACAGATTATTGTTCAAAACAAGCTAGGCGACGGCTTACACGTTGCTTATCCAAGCTCTTTTTATAATGACGATACTCTGGCAGTTTTAAGAGAAAATGGGTATAAAACCGGAAGAACCGTAGGTCAAGTAAGAAATTCACCTATGGCAGTAAACGAATGGTACTATAGATTAGATTGTGAATCGTTTGGTAATAATCTTGGTTTGCAAGATGGTAAAGATTATGTAGATGATATTATAGCGAAAAAGTGCATAGGGATATTTCTTTTTCATGAATTAAATAGTACATCTTCTGGAAATGCGTGGGCAATTACAGATTTCAAGACGTTGGTTGACTATATCATAGCATCTGGTGTCGAGGTAATTACAAGGGAAGAACTGTATGATTTCATAGATATCACTTATTGAAGCAATCGGTTAAAACAGCGAATCAACCACATTTAAAACCCCTCAATGCTGCAAAGAGGGGTATTTTATTTAGACAATTTTGATATCTTTAGGTTTAAATTTTACTAAATCAATCCTTATATCTTTAAATTCAAACTCTTCAATGGTAAATCCGTCTTTATCGAAGATGTAAAAGCTCCCAGATAATTTTTTTATAACCTCAGTATCAGATTTAGTATTATACACATACATCTCTGTGTAGTTTGGTGGTACATCAACACAAGAGCAGCTGCTTGAATAGGTGGTTTTATCTAGAATTAAGTATGTGTCAGCAAGGCTAAATAACTCATTAGTTTTATTGGCTACCGTAAAGTAAACCCAGCCGTCAACAGTATTGAAGTATGCGAATCTCAAATTATCATCCTCATACAATGTGATGTTTTTATCTTCTGGCCATACTTTGACTTGGCAAGAATAATTCTTTGTTTTAACTTTTGCCTTGATGGTTGTTTGCCCGATACTTACTCCGGTTACCTTGCTGGATTTTGAAATAGTAGTAATGTCGGTGTCTGAGCTTGACCATTTGACGGCAGATTTTGTTCCAGTGATTTGGAGATTGTAGGTTTCTCCTATTTCAATTGTGATAGATTTTTTGTTTATTTTTACGGCTTTGTCGTAATGGGTGGCGCGATTATCAATATGAGTATTAACACAAGGGTTACATAAATGAATTTTTTAACGATACAACCTTGGAAATCTATTTACAATGTTCATCTATTATTTGAAAATAGAATCTATTTCCTTAACATAAAGATGATACATTTTTCCGTATGGATTCATGTTTAGTTCATCGGAGTGATTATCAAGACTTGGTGGGTTTTTTACTAAACTATCATATAAACCATTATATTCTGAATACATCTCATCCCATATTACCTTAAGATCATCGTATTCATCCCCAGATAATTTAACTATAAAATCATTATACTCAGAAAGTTTTACGAGCGATTCGCTAAAATTATTCATGAATGTATTTAGATCATCATTATCCATAGCTACAAAGTTGTTATAAAACCCTATATTTAAATATGCTGCTTACCCAGGACCCTTCGGAGATGGTTGCAAATACTCGAAAAGATGTTATCATAATAGTGTGAATAAAGGTTTTTATAAAATTTCAACTAATACTAAGAGCAGAACACAAACGAATGTACAGGGTAAGTATGCTATGTTATAAGTAGATCGATTAGAAGCGGAGGAATTGATATGCAGTTAGGAATTCGATTACACGATGTAGAGACACTTCCGTTAAGGGAACGTCTTAATGTTGTGAAGAATCAGGGCTTCTCCTGTGCCCATGTAGCTTTGTCTAAGGTAATCAGTGAGTTTCCGGTAGAGAACCAGGCACTGACGCCAGGACTTGCAATGTATCTTAAGCGATTGTTTTATGATGAGGGGATCGATTTCGCGGTGTTGGGATGCTATCTGAATCTAGCGAATCCGGAGCCGGATCAGATAAAGAGAATAACGGACACATACATCGCTCATCTGAGATTTGCTTCCGTGCTTGGGTGTGGTGTTGTTGGTACTGAGACGGGTTGCCCCAATGTAGAATATAAATATGAAACAGCTTGTCGAAGTGAGGAGGCATATCAGACTCTAATAGCAAACCTGCGACCTATCATGACTGTTGCGGAGAAGTTTGGTGTTCTATTTGCCATTGAACCGGTTCGCAGTCATATCATCTATGATGCGAAGAGGGCCAGACGGCTGCTAGATGAGATGGCTTCACCGAACCTTCAGATTATTCTTGATCCGGTGAATCTTCTTGGTATGGATAATTATGAGAAGCAGACGGAAGTTCTTCAGGAAGCGATTGAGCTTCTTGGAGAAGAAACAGCAGTAGTTCATATCAAGGACTATAACATACAGGGGGATAAGTTAATCTCCTGTGCAGCAGGCCTTGGTGTATTCGATTATGAGCCGCTGATCCGTTTTATCAAGCAGAAGAAACCATACATTCACTGTACCCTAGAGGATACCATGCCAGAGAATGCCGTGGCAGCCGGAAGGTTTATACGGGCGATCTGGGATAGGGTTTAAAACTACAGAACGTTCTTAAGGAGTAAATCTATGAATTATGCAGTGGGAGAGGAGCGTTTATGCAGGAAAAATTGACGAAGCTTATGGAAGAGAACAAGATTAGTTTTTCGGAACTGGCAACTAAGCTTAAGCTGAGCAACCATACCCTGACCAAAAAGTTTACGGGGGCTTTGGATTGGACCTTCTCAGAAATCATTATAATAGCGGAACTTTTCCATATAGAGGATCCACAGAATTTTTTCTATGATAAGAGTTGATGTTTTTGATAAGCTCTACAATCAATAGGAAGTAAATTTACCAACTTTATATCGTCATGAATTTAATAAAATGCCATTGCACGGAAGCTGCAATGGCATTTTTTGCAGTGCGCCCGGCGGGCGCACGTTTCAACGGGTGTAAGTCCCGAGTCCGCCTGGTAGTAGGAAGGACATAGCCAATGGCAAGGGTGTCGTGGGTGACTACGAATCTGAAGGAAGCCGGATGGCAAATC
>JAEYOY010000002.1 GCA_023411215.1 Bacillota bacterium
AAAGCATTAAATGATAAGGCACTTGATTAAACATATTTTTTCTTGATTGCTTCCGTTTCTCCACAGATACACCTCCATCAATCAACATGCTGCATTGTATAACCTATGCAGCATGTTGGATTTCACTATTTTATTATTTGTTTACTACTTCTTTCACTTCATCCAGAATTGTCTGTCCACCCATTGCAAACCATTTGCTGGCGAATTCATCAAAGTAATTAATATCTTTTTCACCAATAATGATTTTCAAGTACATTTCCTGTTCAAATGTATCCAGCACGCTTTGAAGTGATGAGCTGGATTCAGTTGAATAGTAATAAGCAGCATCCAAGGGATTTAAAGCTTTATCTGATAAGAGCTGGCTTCCAACATATCTATAATAATATGCTTTAAATGATAGTTCACTTTTATCTGATCCATCTGCAAACTGAGTTGCAAGTACAACCTGATCCTTATCATACTGGGTAATACCGTTGTACTCTGTATAACTGCCTGTCTCGATGTTTTCTTTCGTTGCAGCACCAAGCTTTTCGATAATATCAAAGTAATCAAGTGTTAATGCTCCTGTAGGGAAGATAGCTCTTCTTCCGCTGCTTGAGGAAGCAATATTTGCAGCACTCATGATTTGATTAGCTTCCTCATCAAAGCCGCGATATAAATCATTAGTAATACCAATTATTTCTAATGCCTTAGCTGGATCCTTACATTTTGAACTGATACATAACATTGAAGAAACCGGTGACGGCAGAACATAATTATATTTACCATCCTGGCTTAACGGAGCATTTACTGCAACCAGCTCAATATCATTATTGTTTGTAAATGCATCGGTATAATTTGCATGAACTGCACCAAAGTATGCACCGCTCTGTCCTGATGTAAATACTGCCTCTGTTTCTCCAGTACCGATTCTGGTAGCAAACTGTTTATCAATAAGACCCTTTGAATACCAATCGCTTAATAGTTCCAGTGCTTGTTTCATGTTCTCGCTGGTGGAACCGAAATATACTTCATTGTTTACATCATTCATCCAATAAGTTGGATATGCACCAAAAGCATAGAATATAGGCTCTAACCCAAATTGATGATTATATCCGGCAACCGGTTCTGTTGCGTCTACTACTAAACCAACCGTATCATCAATTCCATTTCCATCCGGATCGTCATTAACAAATGCGGTAAGTACAGTTTCCAGCTCTTGTATTGTCGTTGGCACAGATAATCCAAGATTATCCAGCCAATCCTTTCTTAACCACAATACATCCTGCTGTCCATCCAGATTACCGGCAGGAACAGCCATAATCTTCCCATCAACTGTTACCGGTAATAAATTTCTGCCATTATATGACTCATCAATTGCTTTCATTGTGTCTGAAATATTATCACTGTAGATACCGGTTAAATCAGCCAGCAATCCATTCTCTGCTAATTGCAGAAAGGTTTTATAATCATCACAGTAGAAAATATCAGGTAAGGAACCTGACGCAATATTCAACGATAATTTATTATTATACTCAGAACTTTCTGCCTGCCAATCTAGGACAAGATCAACATTATACTTATCTCTTATGTAATCAATTACCACATTGTTATCCGATGTTTGTCCATCAGGTAATGTCGCATTCGGATATGCCACCTTTGAGAAGGTGAAGGTCACCATCTCATCACTGTTTGCCGCATCCGTCTGTTCCTTACTTGATTGCTCAGTAACATTTTTCCCTGTCTCCGTAGAACTCTTCGTATTTGCAGAGCTTCCACAGCCTGTAAATAGAAGCAACCCCGCCATTGCTAGTGGCAATAACTTTACTCCATACTTCGTTTTCATTTTTTACCCTCCAAATAATTTTTCATAAGTAGAGACTCGATTTCCAAATTCAATACTTATATTTGTATTATACTCACAATCACCCCGGTAAAAAATGTACAAACCAGTGATCAAACTGCACAAATCCGTCATGTTTTTTTGGCCTCGATACTACGATATTCCTTAGGGGTATATCCAGTATATTTCTTAAATATTTTGCAAAAGTACTCAGGATTATTCCCATATCCAACCTTCATTGCAATGGTTTCATTTCTTTCGTTCCTGCCTGTCCGCAATAAAACTTTCGCTCGCTCAATCCGTTTTTCATTTAAGTAGTCCGTAAATTTCCGTCCGGTTCTTTGTTGAAACTTTTTACCAACATAATCTTCACTAAGGAAAACGACTTCCTTTGAAATTCGTTTTAATGTAAGAACTTCGTCAGCCAGATGCTCTTCTACATAAGAAATAATAATGTCTATCGCATCATCACTTCCTTTTTTACTCATCATGATCCCCAATAACTCTGATGCTGCAGCCGCTGCCTTTTCTGCATTATAGCCATTGAAAAAGCCGTCCAACAACGTTGCTATCGCTTCATAATTTACTTCACCTAGCATCAAATGTCTCAGGAAGAAATTCGATAATACTGAAATTACCGTATCACTACTATTATTGTTGATGATGTCCTGTACAACAGCCTCCATCTTATCAATACTTTCTTCATAATAGCATTTTTCAATACGTTTCATCTCTTTACAGACATTTTTTGTTAGATAATGCTGCGATTTTTTCTTATAAATCCATTCACCGTGCAAGGTATAATGAAAATCCTCAAAATCACCTAATTCTTGAGTAACACTTGTCTCTAGTTCTGAAAGCAGGATGGATTTGTTAATAACAACACTCACCTGCTTGTTTTCTGTTTGAGCTAGAGAAGCTTTAAGTAAACTCAGGTGCTCCATTGATAATTCTTGATTAGTACATAGAAAAAAAGCATTGATACAGTCATTTATTCTTGTAATAAACGGAATAAATCTGTGCAATTCGCAATCAATAACATGAAAAAGCTCATATAATCTATCACTACTCATACTGGGTTGAAGTCCTGATACACCAATCCATACCAGGTGTTTCTTTTCGATCGTATGAATAAAATTATTATTCAGGAACATACGGGCTTCCCCTTGAATATACATAAGAATCATCTGGCGTATTAATTCCATCTGAATTTCTTCACTATGTAAAAGGTTAATTTTATTCCGCTCACGATCCTCAATTTCTCTTACGGACGCAGAAACTGCCTCTAGAATCTCATCTTCGCTACAAGGCTTTAGAAGATAAAACTTCACACCCTCTTTCATTGCCTTTTTAGCAAGCTCAAATTCCTCATATCCGGAAAGTACAATAAATTCAATATCTTGATTCATTTCCCTTACCCTGCGTATTAACTCCAAACCGTCCATTACCGGCATTTTTATATCTGTAATTACGATATTAGGTTTTTTAGCTTCAATCACATTAAGTGCATCAAATGCATTGAGGCAGGTACCAATAAGTTCTGTGTTACTCTTTTTCCAATCGACCAAATGACTGATCGATTCAAGCACCATCTTTTCATCATCAACAAGTATTATTTTCTTCATGCTTTCTCATTCCTTCGGCATATAAAATTCCACCAGCACACCATGTCCGGTATCTACAATTTTTAATCCATATTCCTCTGAAAAAATCAGTTTGATTCTTTTATCAATGTTGTACAGCCCGATCCCTAAGCCGGCGGATACTGTTTCATTCTTTAATTCTGAGTTTCTCTTGATAACCTCATCATCTTTTAGACCAGGCCCATTATCCAGAACATAAATTCGGAAGGTATCCCCCTGGTCTTCTCCCCATATTTTTATTAAGCAGGGTTCCATCATATCCTCTAGAGCATACTTTATAGCATTCTCAACAACATTTTGCAAGGCTAATTTGGGAATTCTATAATCGTATAGAGATTCCGGTATTTCAATCGATACCGTAAGCCGTTCCTGGTAGCGCAGCTGTTGTATCGTTATGTAATTTTCTAATACTTTAATCTCCTCATACAGCTTAACCGGATCATTATCTTCCCGTAGCGTATATCGGAGCAATTTTCCGAGTGATTCAACAATCTGGGAGATGTCTTTTTCATTTACTTCTTTCGCTTTCCAGTTAATTGTTTGTAAAGTATTAAAAAGAAAGTGCGGATTAATCTGACTTTGTAATACCTTTAGTTGATTTTCCCGGATTAGCATCTGCTTAATATAGTTATCCTGTATCAACTTATCCAGCTTCCCAACCATTGTTTCAAAATGATCACACAGCATACCAATTTCATCATTTCCAGTGTCAATATACATCTTTGCACTAAAATCTCCACTCTCCACACATTTCATACGAGTCAGCAAATAATTGAATCTTAATGTAATCTTTGTAATCAGGATATCACTATAATAAAGCGAAATAATAACCACTACCATAAATAATATAGCAAAGGTAACCTTTAATCCCTGTATGTATCCGAGCATGGTATCATAGGATATCAAAAACATGTATTCCCAGTGATAGGCTTGGCTTTGTAAATAAGATACGAAGTATTTATGATGTCCGAGTGATAAAATCTCATAATCGACATCTGCTTTCCATTCGACTACCTGAATATCACCTACAGAAGAAAACATCATTCCGTCGTCACTCCAGATTATAAGGTTCGGATTATACTGTATCTTATCGCTCTCCTTTATTAGATTATTTATGCTTGTCCTTAAATTATACTCAATTACAAGTACGCCCAAGTCACGATAGCTGGTCTTCCCGATTTCTTTGATCTTTCGTATACTATACAGCTGGTTGGTCGGGTAAGTCTTATGATACCATACAATCTCACCATTGCTGTTATCCAGAGCAGTTCCTGCCTCCTTCAATAATTCCTCCGAATAGCTTCTCTTTGTAGAGCCGGCATAATACCATTCCTCTTCAACAAATATGGAAACTGATTTTACATTTTCTGATGTTGTTAAAGAATCCTGCAGTGTCTGATAAAGTTTTCGAGCTGTTAATATATTTTCCGATAGCATTTCTTTTTTTCTGATATTAGGCTCTGTAAACTGTAGCGCCGTCTGAATACTAGCTTCTGTAATAATTCTATCACTCAAATTTTCAATTTTAGCTAAATCCAATTCTATATAGCGAACAATCATACGAAGATTTTGCATGGTCGAACTATATAAAGTATTTTCATATTTATGAAAAATGCATATTGCCAAAACCATAATCGTTACACTTGAAATAAAAGCACAAGGAATAATGATCAGCAGCAGCTTACTTTTCAACTTCCGGGAGCCCCATCGTTTATATATTTTCTCTTTCATTCCTTATTTACCCCTCTTAATTATAGTCATCCTGAATAATGTAATTCACACTTTTTTCCATCCGTTATGTAGAATTTCATTATATTTCATTTTATCACATAACATAATATCATATTTTGAATACAGATTAACTAAAAAGAAAAATATATCCGGATTTATTTTTTACCCTTACCGATTGATGCTTCCTTTTCATTTCTTTCGCATATAATAAACCAAGAAAGAATAAGGGTGATAGTATGCGCATTTGTGAGCTTCGCGAAAAGGAAGTCATTAATTGTAGGGACTGTATACGACTGGGCTTTGTCTGCGATGTTGAATTCGATATATGTACCGGTATGATTACACATATTATTATACCAGGTCCTTGTAAGGTCTGGGGAATCTTGGGCCGGGATCATGAATACGTTATCGGACGTAATTGCATTAAGCAAATTGGGGTTGACATCATATTAGTAGATGTAGATATAGAGAAATGCCTTGTCAAAATCGTATAGGATGCAATGGAAATTTGTATAAATATGATGATTATTGAGTAATCATCTAAGTTTATCGTATATTTTATGATAATTTGTTATTATTTTCTTGACCGTTTTGAAAAACTTAAATATAATCAAGGTATATCAAGAATTGTCAGAATGTTCTGTAAAGACATGAGATAGATTGACTTAATTTAGGAGGAGGATACTATGAAGTGCCCGTTTTGTAGTAAGGACAATACAAGAGTTATTGATTCGAGACCCGCTGACGATAATAATTCCATCCGTAGACGGCGCCAGTGTGATGAATGCCAGCGCAGGTTTACTACATATGAAAAAGTGGAGACGATACCGCTCGTAGTAATTAAGAAGGATAACAATCGTGAGCCTTATGATCGCTCCAAGATAGAGGCTGGTGTTTTTCGTTCCTGTCACAAGAGACCGATTTCCGTTGATCAGATGACAACACTTGTTGACGAGGTGGAGAATATAATCTTTAATCGTGAAGATAAAGAGATTCCGAGTCATGTCATTGGTGAAATTTTGATGGATAAATTAAAGGAACTGGATGCGGTTGCATACGTCCGTTTCGCATCTGTTTATCGCGAATTCAAGGATGTCAGCACCTTCATGGATGAATTAAAGAAAATATTAGAGTAATGAATACAAAGGAGGCTTGCACAAAAGCCTCCTTTCATAGTTCTTATAGCCCAGAGACCGGTATAGTCGGCTTAGAAAACTCAGGTTTTAAGTATCGCTCAAGGCGAGTCAAGGTTTGCTCAAACTCTGCATGGTCCCCGGCATAATTAGGCACCTCAATACTGATTCCTAAACTGTCATTCGTAAGATAGCTGTAAATCCCCCATGGATTATCTGAACCGATTTGATCCGCTGCTCGAAAGCCTGCCAGCAGCTCCTTATCACTTATATGATTGATATAGTCATAAATCACCTCTTGAATTTCATCTGTATGCTCCGAGCTATCCACTAACTTCCAGGTCCGGAACTCCTTTACAAAAGCTTCATTAAGTTCAACGATATCGCTAAGCCGTATTCTGCGGCTTTGTCTCATATCGATATTTGTTGTATAGATCAGGTTACTCGGATGAGCAGAATAGGCACTACTGTAATCTGCCAGGTAGAATATACTTAACCAATCTTCTGTATTTCCCTTAATTTCATAGGATAAGGTAAGCATTGTAGGCTCTGTACCTGTAGAAGGAGGCATCGGTTCCGGAAAAGGTTGAAAGGAGTAGATCTGAATAATCTTATCAAAGTCCTCTCGAATGATTTGATTCCATATCTTCCGCTCCGCAGCTGTTCCCCCTGACATTATTTCCGGATGGGAGGCCTCGATTCCATCCTTATGATATACTACATCCTGAATATGTATTAGGCTGTTATCCTCGGTGGTTACCTCGCTAATCCTTATCTCATATTTAGTAAGCCCATATTCCATAAAATGATACACGCTTTCACCCAGGTATTTCCATAATATTGTAGATAATGCCAAGACTATAATCATAGATAATACTATTCTTATCCTAATAGTTGATTTGCGTTTTTTATTCATATCAACGACACACGCCTTCTTTTCGAAACACTATTTCATACTAATCCCTCAAAATTCCAAATCACCTCGACTATTGGCGAAACAGAAATTTGCCGAATTAGAAATCAACATCATTTCTTTCTAACATAGTTTATGCAGGAATCTTATTCCCATGCCTATCAGGAAACTCGACTGGCACCCTTAAGGCTATGAATCTGCAGCTGCTCCTCCATTTCAAGGATATTCTCAGATTACACACCATGATTTTTCTTATTGGCAAGGATTGATACCTTCCTTTCATATCGACTTCGTTAATTTTGATTTGATTATTCCGATGTCATAAATTATAAGCATATATAATTCAGGTATCCATATGGTTTGATCATGAATATAATAAATAGACTGATTAAACGGAGGAATATAATATGGGATACTATATTAACGTAGAGCCTGATGTCAATATATTCGTTGAGGATTTGAATCCAGAGGGTGGAAAAACGATTCTTTTCCTGCATGGATGGCCAGGCAGTCATGAATTATTTGAATACCAATTCAATCAGCTGGCAAATATGGGCTATCGCTGTATCGGTATGGATCAGAGAGGATTCGGAAAATCTGACAGACCCCTGACGGGTTATGGCTACGATCGTGCATCCGATGATGTTCGTTGTGTGATCGACACATTAAAGCTTCACGATATTACCCTTCTTGGGCATTCGACCGGCGGCTCCATTGGCGTGCGCTATATGTCCAGACATCGTGCATACGGGGTTAAAAAATTTGTTATGTGCGCAGCCGCAGCTCCAAGTCTAATAAAGCGACCAAATTTTCCATATGGTGTGGATAAAGAAAGTATAGAAGCTATGATACAGCAAACCAATACGGATCGACCGAAGATGCTTAAAGATTTTGGTGCTAATTTCTTCTTCCAGATCATTAGTCCTGCAATGATGGACTGGTTCTTCCAATTGGGGCTGGAAGCTGCAGTCTGGTCTACCGCAGCCGTGGAAAAGACCTGGATTGAAGAAGTATTGTTTACCGATCTGGAGCGAATATTTACACCAACCTTGATTATACACGGTATTCATGACAAAGTTGTACCCTTTGCTCTTGGAGAAATTCAAAATAAAATGATTCGCAACTCAATATTACTTCCATACGAGTTCAGTGGCCATGCAACATTTATCGATGAAATGGATCGCTTCAATAAGGATTTGGTACGCTTTGTCGAAGCATGACATAAGTATTTTATATCTCAACCCATATAGAGAGTGATTGTGCGTATCAAAGATGCCAATATGGTTGAGATCTTTTAATACCTTAATCAAATATAAGAAACAAGATAATACGATAAGATAATAAGTTATGAGACTTCTTTTTATTTTACTATATTTTTCTACCTCTTTCGTTTATAATAAATAGGATTATTAGATTTATTTATTATTGGAGGTAGAAGTATGTTATTTGGAGCACTAGAAGCCGGTGGCACAAAGATGGTCATGGCTATCGGCAATGAGAATGGGGAAATCCTGGAGCAGCTGTCTATTCCGACAGAGACACCGGATATTACCATGGTAAAAATAATTGATTATTTTAAAGATAAGAAAATAGAAGCTTTAGGTATTGGCTCCTTTGGGCCGATCGACCTGGATAAAGGTTCAAAAACCTACGGTAGCATTACCTCAACCCCAAAGCTTGCCTGGGCAAATTATAATATTGTGAATGAGTTAAAGAACGCATTGCGAATTCCGATCGGCTTTGATACGGATGTGAATGCATCCGCTCTAGGTGAAGCCACATGGGGTATCATGAAAGGTTTAGATTCCGGTATCTATATTACAATTGGCACCGGTGTTGGCGTCGGCGTCTATATGAACGGTGCTTTATTACATGGTATGCTACACCCCGAAGCAGGCCACGTCCTTCTGAGCAAACATCCTGAAGATACCTTTGAAGGGGTATGTCCATATCATCCGAACTGCCTTGAAGGCTTAGCATCCGGACCTTCCATCGAAAGGCGTTGGAGCAAAAAAGCATATGAATTAGAATCTAACGCAAAGGTTTGGGAGCTGGAGGCATATTATATCGCCCAGGGAATTGTTAATTATATTCTTACCTTGTCACCTCATAAGATTGTTCTCGGCGGCGGGGTAATGCATCAGGAGCAGCTATTTCCTTTGATTCGCAAGGAAGTCGCCAACTTGTTGAACGGATATATCATGACACGTCAGATGGAGGAGCTGGATCAATATATTGTACCTGCCTCCCTTCAGGATAAACAGGGTATCATGGGTTGCATCCAGCTGGCGAAGCTGGAATTAATGCACTAACTTAGCTAATAGCTTCTAGACATAACAATATAGCATAGATATGTATCGCTTGCCCAATACTTATCTATGCATACTGTTAATGTTGTATATTCCCCATACAACCTGATATAAGTCAAGAGTTGCCCCTTATGATACTTTACTAATTCACTACATAAATTCTATCGATTAAACTTTGAAGTAGCCTATAATCATTGGATCCTATCAATACAATCTTTTCTTCCTTAGCATAATTGTGAAGGAAAAACATAATCTTTTTCCGATCTTTCTTATGAAAGCTTTCCAAAAAGGTATCAAGAAGAATCAATGTCTTTTCTTTCAAAAATAAGCTTATGAGCTTAACTTTCTTACGATCAATTTCTTTTAAGAAATTGATTCCTGTATTAATATAAGCAAGTAAACCAAATTCCTTTAAAAGCCCCTTTTTTCGTTCTTCATAATTCTCGTCAAAGGCATTTTCCAATGTGCCAAAAAAATCAAGGAAGTCATTCACAGATAATTCGGTATTAACAATTGAATTCTTCGTAAGGACAGCGATATGCTCAATATATTCCTCATAACTACCCTTCATGCTTATTGAATCTAATACCACATCTCCTTCAAAGTGCCCCAATCCGGATAACAATGAGATAATTTCGTCCTTTTTATCACCATAAATTCCGGCCAAGGTACAATTATCAATATCGATTGATATACCGTTCTTCTCCTGGGGAAATTCTAACATATGATTTACTCTTATATTTAGCACTATTTATCTCCTATATCCGTTGCTTTTCCACTAATATGTTACAATATACAAAGGGCGAACACAATAATACCTCATTATTTGATATTTATTTCATATCATTCTGCACTCTTTTGCGAAGACTAATATAGTATTCTTGATAATTTGGCATATTTTCTTTATTATTCTGCATTTCAGTATAGGGTAAATCTAAGAATCGGTCTTCACACTTTCAAGTTTGTGCCGGTGTCACGTCATCAGATTGTAAAAATACCTGCTGCACAAACTATTTCACAGAGTAGGTATATTAAGTCAGAATTTCTATGATACAAAAAATGACTTATGCAAAATTTCAATTTGCATAAGTCATTTTAGTAATATATTCTGTCAAAAAACATAGACTAGTTTATTTAATGCCACCCATAAGCTCCTTAACACTTACATTATCAATGTTCTCAGGACGCTTAGGCTCAAAAAAGATTAAAATACAATCACCAATTCTAAATAATGCAAGCGATAAAACAGATAAAGATAATAAAGAGCTACACATCTTTGTTACTAATAAACTTGCTTTTTTCATGCTCCTTTTCCTCCTTACTTAATTTATATGGTATTAATACTGCTCCTTCAAGCAGTAATGCCATCGAGGCTACAACTATGTATTCTTTCCAAACACTAAAAAACAAAATTCCAATAATAACCATAAAGCTTTCTGCCACTATTATATACCTAGACACCCTCTTGTTCAAGTGTTTTTTTTCAGCGGATAATCGTCGGTTATGATGATCGACAGGAGCAAAAGCAAATATCAGTATAATTGATAATAACAGGCAGACAATAGTACCAATATACCACATTGCTGATTTGCTGATAAATATTGACATATAGATCAGCATTAATGTCGAAAGCAGTGAAAGCAGTAAGCATCCAACTCTTGTTTTGGCATGGTATCCGCCAGCAAATTTTCTAATAGGGGCATAGAAAACGACAAAAATGATCATTTTATCAGGTAACTTCAAAAGAATAGATACAAGAGAAAACACAATCCAAGTTATTAAGCCGGAGATGAAGTTCTCCAGTGCATAGGCATATATCTCACGATTCTCAGCATTGATTTTATTGTTTTTAGATAAATTATTCAATACCAAATCAGCTATTTTATTAATCATTCTTATCTCTCCTACAAGTATCTATTGGATTTTTTCTACGCATGTGGATATTCTAAATATCTTCTCTTGACATCTTTTGAATAGGTTCGTCCAATCGTAAATATTTCACCGGTTTTCATAAATAATTTATTGAGTTTAATTTCCTCTACTTCGTCCAAGTTCACAATGATACCTTGGCTAATTCGGATAAAATCAGCCTCTAATCTACCTGCCAGCGAAGTAATCGTTTCATAAACATTATGCTTTGATACTTTTGTCACGATAGCAGTCATCGTTTCTACTCGTTCAATATAGATAATATTGGATCGATTAATTTTTTTCTTAATATTATCTTCCGTTATAATAATAGGCGTTTGTGATTTCTGTTTGTTGATATAATTCACCTGTAGAATTGCCTTCTTAAATACGCGTTCCAGACGTTCCGGATCAATTGGTTTCGTTAGAAAGCTGAAAGCTTCAACCGTAAAAGCATCGTATGCAAATTCTCTGTGTCCGGTAATAAATATGGTAATCGTTCTAGGATATTTCTTCATAATCGTAGAGGCTGTTTGAATCCCGTTCATGCCCTTAAGATCAATGTCCATGAATATGATGTCAACTTCTTCCTTTTCAACATATTCAATTAATGACTCTCCGTTTGTAAAGCCTAAAACATTCGTATTAAGGCGATACTTTTTTGATAGTTCAAAAATATATGTACAATTAATTTTTAATGCTATCGTTTCATCTTCACAGACTGCAATCTTAAGTTTCATAAAGATACCCCTTATCTGCTGATTATAATTATTATATAACTATATTTTAACATAACATATCTGCACTTGTGTTAGTTTGTACCAAGTTCATTTTCTACACTTTGTTTTATCAAACACCAAACTTCTCACAGAGAATTAACATTCGCTTGGTGAGAATTATGCTTTTCAATAATTTAACTATATATACCTGCCCTCTGAGTTAGCTTGTGCCGAGTACGTTATTTGTACTTTGGTTTCGAAGGCATAAACTATCAATTGTGAATTATTGTTTTTTATTACATGTTCAAGTAGGCATTATTATGCATAAATTAAATACATCGTCATCATAATCAAAATTAATCTTTCCGTTGTATTTATTTACAACATCAATGATATTTTCTGTACCAATGCCATGCAGATTCTTATCTGCTTTACTAGTCAGGAATTTACCTTTTCTTATTACCGGCTTCTCTCCTATTGAATTCTCACATTGAATAATACATCCCGATTCAGTCTTTTGTATAGACATATTTACAAATTTAAAATCAACTGCCTTGGAAGCTGCTTCGATTGCATTATCCAATATATTTCCAAACAATACGCAGATATCCTTTTCCGGTATATTAATATCCGAAGCAGCTACGAAGCTCTGAAAATCGACCTCAAGCTCTTTTGCTTTTTCTCTTTTGGAATTTAATAATACGGAAAGGGTTTTATTCTCAACAACAATATACTCATTTGCAACGGCCACATCCTGATATAAATCATCGACATATTCCCTTAAATCGTCATACTTCTGCTCATATATAAGGCTTTTAATCAACCCAATATGATTGTTCATATCGTGCCTTAATTTTCTAAGATTATCAGTAATTTTGATAATATCTTTACTTTGTTTCAATTCCAATTCTATCTGTTGCAATTTCAATCGAGTCTCAATTTCTCTTTTTGATTCCTTCTCTATCTTGAGAATCAAAGAAAAAGTTAGCAGAGTAGTTAAGAAGATAACTACATAAAAGAACTGAATCACAGTATATAGATTAACCTCGGTATTACTGACATTGGTATATACTGCTACTCCGCCCAGAACCAGAATTATATTAAATACGATTAGAATAAATATGTTACTAAATGCAGTAATCTTAATCTCAAGCTTGCCTTTTCTTCCTCGGATAAACACCTCAAACACAAGTAATGTCAACAACTTATTACCCAAACTGGCCCATAAATTAATGGTCTCATTGGTTGTAATTTCATCTATTGATAATCTTAACGCAAAGAAAAGAAAGCCTAATGTTAAAAGTTCAACAATAAATATTCCGAAATAATAAATTCCCCACGCGACAAACTTCTCAAAAAGAGGATTTTTAAATAAATAACAATTTAAAACAAACATATAGATTGCTATAAATACCGAACCATATACCCTATATCCTCCCAGATTGTCCATTGAAAATATTAAATCCTTCGCTAGTATGATTACATAAATGGATACGGCAGCCAGGATGTAATACCTTTTCTTAAACTTTAGATCAAGTGCATGAACCATTAGGCGATACCATATTATAGCTTCGATAAGTTGATATATATACTCAAGAATTATTGTAACTGTAGCCATTATACACCTCATATTTGTATCTGTTATTTTTATATACCTATAGTCGTTAATAGTAAATCTTTACTATAAATCTATCATATTTTGACATAATATGCAATTCACATTTACCAAAATTTATTCAATTATAAATTCTAGCATGACAAAGGCAGACCCCCAGGAAATAATCCTAGTAGTCTGCCCTTATCCTTACTCTATATGAATCAATTCATCCAAGGATGAAATGATTACCTCTTATGATATCAGATAGTTTCTCATGTTTTTCAAAGCAGATTTTTCCAATCTGCTAACCTGAGCCTGAGAGATATTGATCTCCTTTGCTACCTCCATCTGTGTCTTCCCTTCAAAGAAACGAAGTTTTATTATATTGTTTTCCCTAGCGGATAGTTTATCCATAGCCTCCTTCAGAGATATCTCCTCTATCCAGTTCTCCTCCTTGTTCTTCTTATCACTGACCTGATCCATGATATACAAGGCATCTCCACCTTCGACATAGACCGGATCATACAGAGATACAGGACTTTGAATCGCATCCAGGGCATATACAATATCCTCTTTGCTAATACCGATCTCTGCTGCAATCTCACTGATGGTTGGCTCCTTTTCATTCCGCTTCACCAAAGCCTCCTTCGCATAAATCGCTTTATAAGCGGTATCTCGAAGGGATCGGCTGACTCGGATTGCATTATTATCCCTTAGGTATCTACGTATTTCACCGATAATCATCGGTACCGCATAGGTGGAGAATTTTACATTCTGTGTTATATCAAAATTGTCGATTGCCTTCATCAAACCGATGCAGCCAATTTGAAATAAATCGTCAACATTTTCATTGCTGCCCGAGAATCTTTGGATTATAGAAAGCACTAATCTTAGATTTCCCTTAATATAAAGTTCTCTTGCCTCCTTATCACCCTTCAATATTTTCTGAAACAATTCTTCCTTTTCAGTGTTTTTTAACAATGGCAATTTAGCTGTATTAACACCGCAAATCTCAACCTTATAAAGAGCCATATCGAAACCTCCGAATCATTCATTTTCTTTATAAAATGATTCACGTTTTCGCTCTTGTTTATACGATTAATAGATAAGAAATAATTTCCATTTTGCTACGAACTACTCGAAACGTACCATTTCCTTCTTCAGCCGCTTAATAATCTTCTTTTCCAATCTTGATATATAAGATTGAGAAATTCCAAGCAGATCTGCAACTTCCTTCTGCGTTCGCTCAATTCCATCATCCGTATTTAAACCGAAACGAAGGTCAACAATAATTCGTTCTCGATCTGACAGCTTTGACAAGGCTCTACGGAGTAACTTACGGTCAACCTCTTCTTCAATATTGCGATAGATTACATCCTCTTCGGTCCCTAATATATCGGATAGAAGCAGCTCATTTCCGTCCCAATCCACATTCAAAGGTTCGTCAATGGATACCTCTAGCTTTGTTTTATTGTTTCTACGCAGATACATTAAAATCTCATTCTCGATACACCTGGATGCATAAGTAGCAAGCTTAATATTTTTATCTGGATTAAAGGTATTGATTGCCTTGATCAGACCAATCGTACCAATAGAAATCAAGTCTTCCACTCCAACTCCGGTATTATCAAACTTTTTAGCTATGTATACTACAAGCCTGAGATTATGTTCGACAAGGATTGATTTCATCTCTCCGTCCCGTTCTGTTCCCAGCTCATTAATCACTTCTGCTTCCCTGACAGGATCTAATGGCGGAGGTAATACCTCAGCACCGCCAATGTAATGAATCTCGCCTTTATGTCCAAATATTATAGTACGTATGTCCGGGATCATCCGAAATTGAAACTTGTTCTGTATCGATAACTTTAAAAGCATAATAAACCTCCCATATTTATCTTTATGATTGCGTGCTAAGAGTATAAAAGCTCTTTATGTAAAATCACGTGATATTCCTCCTTGGGGGATAAACTGTTATCCGAGATTGCTGCTGTAGTCTTATTACAACAGAATGTTTCTTTCCCCGTGTGTATAACTAATTGATCCAGCATTAATCCAAACATCATTCCCTGCGCTTTACCGATAGAGGAGTACGGAATGATACGAATTCGCAATAATAACTTTTTCATTGTCTCAGATTGTTCCAAAGACGTAGCCAATTCTTCCTCCATCAAAGTTCCTGTAAGATAATTCTTTGTATTCTCAAACTCGTCGAGGAATTCCTTGGATAATAATTCTTCAACAACTGAGCGCTCAATTACAATAACAGGCCTATGGTATAATGGATCGTAAAGGCAATTCCCTGTGTCGAGCAGTCCTTTCGTTTTGAAGCTGCGTCCTTCCAGTACTAGTTCTACATCATAAATATCCTTTTCCTTCTGTCGATAAAACTGCCATAATAACATTAAACCGATTGCCAACAATACAATTATCATCATTGTAATGGCAACAAAGTACCATGATATATTGCTTAACATAATCGTATCTCCCAAATTCAACAACTCTAATCTAAGGCTGGTGTTATAATAAATAGAGTTCATCAAACCACCGACAATATATGTGATTAAACAGAAACTGATTCCCTGTTTTAGAAGGTCGGTCCATCTCATTTTGCCAAAGGCGGCCAATAACATCAGGGGTATAGCTATTATCTTTATCAATATTGAGACTGCCTTTATTATGAATACGGACGGGAAGATATATGTCATAGAATTCACCCAAGGCATCAGGCTGATCAGTACGGCAGAACTTCCCCCAATCATCGCAGCACAACAGAGCCGACGAAACCCACTTCTTTTTCGATTCACTGTCTTGACTAGGATGAGCAGTATCAAATCTATACAGAAATTCAGGATAAATACGATATCCGGATAAATCTCTAGATACAAAATTCACCTCCAAAAGTTTGCTAAGCATCTTACGTAGTATATTTTATCTGACCTTAATGTACATAACCGATTATAACTTGTTTGTCTTCCATAATTTGTCAGTTCATGGTTAAAAAATAGGTGTTTTCATTTACTTATTTTTACAGTTTGTGAGTTAATGTGCTTTTTTAGAATAAAAAAAACTGTCAGATTATTTAATAAAAAATAATCTGACAGCCTTAATCTCTTATGTATAAAGATAATTCTATCATCCATACCCGGTTGTCCTAAGTAATTCGACTTAAAATTCACTTATCCCAGTCCAAACTTTATCGTCCTTCAATGAAAGCACATTCAGTCCTTCCTAGTCCGTGTTAACTTCAATGTCCTGCAGCAGGTAAGAATTTCTATTTACTTATTATGACGGTTCTTCTGTAAAAATTCAGGTATCTTAATACCGGTAGGATCCGTATTTGTGTTCGCAGGAGCCTTTGCCGGTTGACTTATAGGACGTCTGTTCGGGTCCGTCTGATAGCTTGACTGTGAGGAATACACTTGCTGGCTTGTCCCGCTGTAGTTTGCTCCAGCAGTAAAGGATCTATTCATGCTAAACTCTGGTTTAGTAGTCGTAGGCTTAACCCCTCCGATGTTAGAAGGATGATGTCTCAGAAAATCAGGTGTCTTCACCATCTCCTTGTTTCTTCCGTCTAAGCCAGTTGCAATCACTGTAATAGTTGCTGTATCCGGATTTACATCATCAAACATTGCACCAAAGATAATGTTAGCGGAATCTCCAGCTAATTCTTGAACCAAAGTTGCTGCTTCATTCGCTTCAACCAAGCTGATATCACCGGAAATATTAATGATAACATGGGAAGCTCCTTGTATGGTGGTCTCAAGCAGAGGGCTGGTAATCGCTTGTTTTACCGCATCGATACATTTATCATCTCCGACACCCAAACCGATACCAATATGCGCAACTCCCTTATCCTTCATAACGGTCTGAACATCCGCAAAGTCTAGATTAATCAATCCTGGTACATTAATAAGGTCCGTGATGCCCTGTACTCCCTGTTGCAATACTTCATCCGCTTTACGCAACGCATCAGGCATTGTGGTTCTACGGTCAACAATTTCTAACAGTTTATCATTGGGAATTACAATCAAGGTGTCCACATGCTCTTTTAAGCGATCAATACCCGAGATGGCATTCGTCATACGGGTCTTTGCTTCAAACTTAAAGGGCTTGGTAACAATACCCACTGTTAAAATCCCCATATCCTTAGCAATCTGAGCAACCACAGGAGCAGCACCCGTACCGGTTCCACCACCCATACCACAGGTTACGAAAACCATATCCGAGCCTTTAATTATCTCCGTTAATTGTTCCTTGCTTTCTTCAGCAGCCTTCTGACCAATCTCCGGCTGTGCTCCGGCACCTAATCCTTTTGTCAATTTCTCGCCGATTTGAATGCATAGCGGAGCCTTGCAGTTTTTCAAGTGCTGCTTGTCCGTATTAACACAAACAAATTCAACACCGAGAATACTCTCTTCTATCATTCGATTAACGGCGTTATTTCCTGCTCCTCCTACTCCGATTACAAGTATTTTTGCAGTGGTATCCGCCTCATTTGTTCTTATCTCAAGCAAGGTCAATTCCTCCTTCATCGTATTCTTTCTATAAATTTGACAAATCAATCCCTCATAATATCATTCCAATTTTCTTCCAAAACCACATGATAATGGGATAAAATTACACTCACATACTAACTATGGTGTCCCATAATCCTACTTTATATAATATCTTTAAATTCCCAAATAATCAAGCATAATTTTTAAAAAAACACTAATTTATTTAAGTCTTTTTTATCTATTCTGTCGGATTTTTTTGTTTTCCAATGATATTTTGTGTTCCTTTTACATAATTTCTCATATCCAGTGTAATTTCCATTCCTTTTGCTTCTGCCAGGATATTTTTCAGCTCAGAGAGTGCTTCATCATATGTACTTTTTTTACCAAGCAGAACTCTGATTTCTCCACAATCCATGGTCACATTATAATCACTGCTAAACGTTATCTTGTCGACATCAAGCTCATACTTTTGAATCAATTGCGTCAGATTAATAATGACATCAAATAATTTATCCTTCTGTTTCTCCAGCTCCAGCTTTTCATGGAGCATAATTTTGTTAAACCTCAACCCTTTAATAACCGGTATCTGTTCCAGCCTTTCGGTGGAGCTCTCCACAATAATACCATCCTTATCAAAATACATATACTCTCCCATAAATTCTACGCATCCGGCTACCATTTTTTCATATACATATATTGTAATCGTATGCGTATCTGTCATGGTGACATCAATTTTCTCCACAAAGGGAATCGTTACATCCGTAAAGTATCGATGCTTTAAGTATAGATAAAGTGAATTCGAATCCAACTTAGTCTTAACCAATTCGGCAGTAATCTGCTCCGTGGTATATTGCCTGGAGCCCACAACCTCAAACTTCTTAATATAGAAGGTACTGATGAACAGAATACTTGGTATGCCAAGGATTAAAAGAATTAAAATTATTCTTCGGCATAATCTTACTAGTACATTGTTCGAATTCCTGGATTTCATTCGATTCATTCTTTAACTCCCATATCGTATCCTCATCCTACGGCATTTTCACTGCAATATCTGGCTTTAGCTCCGATTGCTACTAAGTCTCTGCAGATATCTTCATATCCACGCTCAATGCTGGTAGCATCACGAACAATTGTGGTTCCGGTGGCTGCCATTCCTGCAATCACCAGTGCGGCTCCTCCACGCAGGTCATGTGCATCAACAATTGCACCTGTCAGTTCCTTCACTCCTATGATAACAGCTTTATTTTCCTTTGAATTTAAAGTGATTTGTGCTCCCATCTTCCTAAGATCATTAATGTTTTGAAAACGGGATTCAAAGATCTCTTCTACTATGGTACTAACCCCGTCCGCAAGAGCCAGCACAGTCAAAAGCTGAGACTGCATATCAGTCGGAAAACCGGGATAGGGCTGTGTCTTAAGTATCTCAATCGGTAGAGGTCTATGTCTTGCACGTACTGAAACCCTTTCATCTGTAATGTCGATG
Source organism: Bacillota bacterium (assembly GCA_023411215.1). GTDB lineage: Bacteria > Bacillota > Clostridia > Lachnospirales > Lachnospiraceae > Mobilitalea. The sequence goes on from JAEYOY010000002.1 coordinate 19,755, forward strand.
TTGCAGCCTACTCGTCTCAAAACTCGAATAGTAGACTCGAGATGGCTAACCGGAGTATTGGTAAACACTACGTCACCTCCAGCTGCTGCAACTGCCGCCATATATGTTCCTGCAACAATCCGGTCAGAGGAAAGCCGAAATTCTACATCATGTAACTGCCTGACACCCTCTACTTCTATAAAGGCAGTACCTTTTCCACTGATTCTGGCACCAGCTGCAATCAAATAATTGCAAACCTCAATCACTTCAGGCTCTCTTGCTGCATTAAAGATTCTTGTTGTCCCCTCAGAAAGTACTGCGGTCAGAATTATATTCTGAGTAGCTCCGACACTCGGAAATTCAAGAAATATATCGGCTCCAAGAATTCGATCCGAATAACAATGAATCATAGCATCATTCTCACCGGTAAATTCCTGTGCTACATTCATTTTCTTAATAGCCTTCAAATGATAATCAATAGGCCGCTTACCAATGGAACAGCCACCCGGATATGCAATTGTAACCTCTTTATGTCTGCCAAGTAAGGATCCTAAAAACAGAATGGAGCTACGCATCTTAGTAACTGATTCCTCCGGAACTGAGGTCGAAATAGCATTGCTACTATCCACAATAAGGGTATTCCCATTCCAGGCTGTATTGCATCCCAGTTCTTGAAGTATATTAACCATATGATAAACATCAAGTATTTTGGGACAATTCTTTAGTACTGTTGTTCCCTTATTCAGAATAGTGGCAGCAATTACCGGTAAAGCTGCATTCTTTGACCCTTGTATATTAAGTTCACCTTTTAATTGCTTACCACCGATGACCTCGATACTAGACATAGCACACCTCAGACAATGTAGGAAATATACTACACTATATGTTTACTTGCTTGTCCGCGTGAATTACGCGGTATCAATCCAATTAAAGTCGATGACAGGGATAATAAGTATGTTCTGTAAACGCCGGAAGAACAAGGCGTTTGCTCCAATGGGCATCATACCTATCCTTTGATTTAGTTTGTGCTGAGGAAGACGCAGGCACAAACTTGGAGGTGTGAATTATGCTTTTAATAATTCACACTAACATAACAGCCTATCCTTTATTTAGTTTGTGCCGAGGACGACGCAGGCACAAACTTGGAGGTGTGAATTATATTTTTCAATAATTCACACTAACCCTTTTCTCCTTTAATTTGATTGGATACACTAAGCACAATTCCCATCTCAAAGAGGATAACCATGACAGAGCTTCCTCCATAACTGATAAATGGAAGCGGAATTCCCGTGGAGGGGATTGAGTTAGTTACAACTGCTATATTAATAAGTACCTGAGATGCTATATGAGCAAGTACACCGGTAGCAATTAAACCGCCATATAAATCGGTCGCATTAATGGCGATTATAAAAATACGCCATATTAACAATATAAAAAGGAGGATCAGAGCAAAAGCACCAAATAAGCCCAACTCCTCACAGATTACCGAGAAAATCATATCATTGTGGGACTCTGGTATAAAGCCCAGCTTCTGCATACTTTCACCCAATCCCTTACCAAAGACACCTCCGCTGGCAATGGCATATAAACCTTGGAGTATCTGATAACCCTTCTCCTCAGTCTCTACGTTCATCCACACTCGGATACGTTCAAAGCGGTAAGGCTCTAGGAGTACAAAAATCGATCCAATCGCTATCAGTAATACTCCTGAAAAAACAAAATAAAATTTCTTTCTACTGGCAACAAAACAAATTGCTACCATAATGATGCCGATAATTAAAGCGGTAGAAAAATTCTCTATTACAATCAACCCTAATAATGGTGCTATTAATATAACAACGCGTAAAAATCCGGTGAACTTATCCAGCTTCTTCGGAGCCAGATTTACTATGTAGGCAGTAAACAGGATTACCGCAATCTTTGTTAACTCAGAGGGCTGGAAGCGTCCCAACGCTCCCATATCAATCCAACGTTTTGCACCATTAATCGTAGGGCCAAATAGAAGAACATATAGCTGTAGCACGATACACATAAAATAGAGAATCGTTACCGGCTTGAGCCTAATTATCGGCAGGTTCTTGATGTAGATTCGATAATCAATCTTTGATACAAAGATCATAATTAATATCCCTGCTCCGGCAAATAAGGCCTGCTTCTCAAGATAAAAGGTCGCTCTCCCGTTCAGTCTTTGTGCATTGTAGGAGCTGGTACTGTATATCATAACCAATCCAAAGCATACCAGAAACAGAATTAGAAACAATAGGCTGTAATCGTAGTAGCTGTGCATTTTTCTTTTATTTACTTCTCCTACCGTCCTGGCCATACCTTCACTCCTAACCATATGTTGTGTATTTCATGTAACCAATCAGTCCCCCGAGAAATCCAAAGGATTACGAGATAATTCAGCGCCAAGATATGCGTTTATGCATATTATGTGTTCATTCATTGATTAATACCACTGTGACTGAATAGTCACTATTTAATTCATGACAATAGAAAGTTCGCAAAGCGACTTTCTATCGTTTTGTTTAGGATAGCAGCTCTCTAACATATTCTTTAAATAATTTGCCACGCTGCTCATAGTTTTCAAACATTCCCCAGCTGGCACATGCGGGAGATAATAACACTGAATCACCCGGCTCTGCTTTCTCTGCACTAATTCTCACAGCTTCCTTCAGATCATTTACCATAATAATATTATGAAATCCATGAAGCTTTGCTGTCTCAGCAATCTGTTCTCTAGTCTGCCCCAGTAAGACCAGCAGCTTTACCTTTCCTTCAAAAGCCTCGATCCATTCATCAAAGGTACTATGCTTATCATATCCGCCTCCGATTACTATAGTCGGTGTCCGCATCGCCTGAACTGCCTTGATGGAAGCATCGGGATTCGTTCCTTTGGAATCATTATAATAGGTAACTCCGTTGATGTTTTCCACATATTCTATTCTGTGTTCTACGGCATGGAAATTCACTAAAGCACTGTGAATAAATTCCATCGGAATTCCCATTGCAATCGCTATTCCAGTTGCAGCCATAACATTTTCATAACTATGTTTACCGAGAACTCTTAACTCATTGATATTCACAACTAATTCTCTGTTACCATGAGTGCTGTAATAGATATCCTCACCCTCAAGGTACAGGCCATCTTCTAACGTATGCATGCTGCTGTAGAAGACAACTTTTGTTTTTAATCTACTAGCCATTTCCCGTAAAATATCATCTTCGTAATTAAGGATGCATATCTCTGACATCGTCTGATTCTTCGCAATATTTTCCTTCATTGCGATGTAATTCTCCATGGTATGATGACGATTCAGATGATCCGGGGTAATATTAAGGATAGCACTGACATCCGGTCTAAATTCATGGATCGTTTCAAGCTGGAAGCTGGATAGTTCAATCACAGCTACCGATTGCTCCGTAGTATCCATGGCCACATCGGTGTACGGATTACCGATATTACCAACCACGTATACCTCTTCAAAATAAGTATTCATAATCTCTCCGACCAATGTGGTAGTTGTGGTCTTTCCATTGGTTCCGGTAATACCGACAATCTTTCCCTTGGAGATACGGTATGCCAATTCAATCTCACCCCATACCGGAATATTCTCTTGTTGTATACGAACCACTGCAGGATGGTCAATTGCAACTCCCGGACTGATTACCAGAAGGTCCAGACCTTTAATCAAATCATCCGTCAATTCACCTGTTACAAGATGAAAATTCATCTCCGTATCAAATTGATCGTAAAAATCTTTATTCGTCAGCTCCGTATTAGAATCATACAAGATTACAAAAGCATTCTGTCGTTGAAGTAGTCTGGTGGCGGAAATACCGCTTTTGCCTGCTCCGAATACTAAGACTCTTTTTCCCTGTAATTGCATATGCGCTCCATTCTGCCGTTATCAGTGGCTTACTTAATTGATACCCATGAGAGCTACTAAACATAGGATTGCAGTAATAATAGAAAATACCGCAACTACCCTCGTCTCCGACCAGCCCATAAGCTCAAAATGATGATGAATAGGTGCCATCTTAAAGATACGTTTTCCTCCGGTCAGTTTGAAATAGCTAACCTGAAGAATTACGGAGATGATCTCGACTAAGTAGATAAAAGCTACTAATATGATGAACAGGGGCATCTGCAACATAAACGCAGTAGCTGCTACAAAACCACCTAAGGCCAAGGAGCCCGTATCCCCCATAAATACCTTCGCAGGATACACATTATAGAGCAAAAATGCCATGAGGCTTCCCGCTACCGCACCGGTAATCGGGGATAGGTCACTCGACAGCCCTATCGCAACTACTGTGAAGAAGGTAGCAATCAATACCGTGACGCTTGACTCCAGTCCATCAAGGCCGTCAGTAAAATTCGAACCATTCACCGTTCCCAGGACAACAAAGAGAAAGAACGGTACAAACAGAAAAGATATATCGACATATTGTCCGCCGGAAAAAGGAATGAGCATCTTCGTTCCAATATCCGTATAATTCAAGATATAATAACCAAATACTGCAGTCACCAAAATCTGCCCAACAAGCTTCTGCCAGGCACGAAGTCCCATGGAACGCTTCATTACTACTTTAATATAATCATCCATGAAGCCAATAATACCGAAACCGATGGTAACAAATAAAACCGGTATTATTTCATCATAATCCTTGATATAGAGGAGCGAGGTGATCGCAATACTTAATACGATGACAATTCCACCCATGGTCGGAGTACCGGATTTTTTCTGATGTGACTGAGGCCCTTCCTCTCGAATATACTGCCCGAATTTCAACCTCTTCAGAAAAGGAATTAATAACGGACACAGTATTACACATACTACAAAGGAAATAATGACAGGTAATATTACTTTAAACTCAGAAAAATTCATAGTATCCTCCATTCCAAATGAGAACAGCTGCACTTGCCCTTCTCACCCGCCAGCATTGGCATATTTCATAAGTAAAAATAATCAATTTTCATAACTAAGCTATTATATATTATCAGACTTAAAAAAACAATAATGAACTGGTCTGATTAATAGTGAAATTTGTACTAGTGATTGTGGTTTTCTTCATTCAAAATACAATATAAAGTCACTATCCTTTTCAATGGTTTCTCCTTCAAGAGGAAATTGCTCTGTGACAGCTTCTCCCTCACCGATAGAATAAAGCTCTCCGAAATCATAAATCTTCATCAATTCCTTCACTTCCTTCTTCGTCTTCCCGATAAAATCAGGCATCTGGAAGGAACCAACATTGAACTGCTTCTTCTCTGACTCGGTATAATTTGCTTCAATACCCAGATATGGTAGGATATTGCCAAACAGGTCTGCTATAACAGGAGCCGCAATCGTACCTCCATAATAAATACCGACGGGATCTTCAATCAGTACCATAGCCATTACCTGAGGATTATTCGCAGGAGCGAAGCCGATGAAAGAGGATATATATTTATTACTGCTTCTCGGAAGTTTTTCCGAGGTAGCAGTCTTTCCACCTACACGAAATCCCGGAAGATAAGCTCGCCTTCCTGTACCGTCAGCTACAACCGCCTCCAGTAACTGCTTCATCGTCTCGGACGTCTCAGAAGATACCGCTCCACCGACTGTATCATAATCTAATGATCTTATCTGGGTTCCGTCAGCGGATCGTATTTCAACACCGAGATGCGGTGTTACCAGCGTTCCACCATTGACGATTGCGCTTGCTGCTACCATCAACTGTAAAGGTGTAATCTGAAAGGATTGACCAAAAGACATGGTTGCCAGCTCCACTGCTTTGATAACATCTTTTTTATGCATGATAGAATTGGCTTCACCGGGTAGATCTATACCGGTTCGATTAAACAAACCAAGCTTTTTAAAATACTCATACATCTTATCGACACCAACTCTGGCTCCTATTTCCATGAAAACAGGGTTACAGGAATTCTTTATGCCAGCGACAAAATCCTGACTTCCATGTCCTCCTGCCTTATGACATCTAATCATACGATCCTCTACCTTCTTATAGCCCGGGCAGAAAAAGGTATCGGTTAATTTCACCACATGTTCCTCCAGTGCTGCTGTAGCTGTTAGGATCTTGAAGGTCGAGCCAGGTTCATAGGTATCACTGATACAGGCATTTCTCCACATCCCATTCAAGAGCTCATTTAGCTTCTCATTATTGAGGTTCTGCCCCTCATATTGACCTGCTATCTCATCGATTAAGGTATACGGATTGTTTAGATTGAACTCAGGTACATTCACCATGGCAAGAATCTCACCGTTTTGAGGATTCATAACAATGAGCTTCACATTGGAAGCCTGTTTTGCTTTCATTACCTTGAGGGCTGCCTGCTCGGCATACTGCTGGATATTCATATCCAGACTGATATATAGATCATTGCCGGCTTGAGGTTCAATCCGGTCCTCGGCTGCATTCTCTATCTCGACACCATAGGCCGTAGTGAGGGTAAGAATCTCTCCATCAATACCTCTAAGATACTGATCGTATTTCACCTCAAGACCGATGATACCCTGATTATCGCTTCCGGTAAATCCAATAACTTTCGAGGCTAACGAGTCGTAGGGATAATACCGTTTATAATCTTCATCCACCATAACACCGTCCAGATCATATTCTCTAATCTTATCTGCAATCTCTTTATCGACATTCGATTTTATCTTTTCTCTGGAGGATATTTTATCTACTCGTTTTTTTACCCGTTCTACACTTAAACCAAGTTCTTTTGATAATACCTCTATGACTCGCTCCGGATCGGTTATCTGAGCGTGAATGACTGAAATTGTACATACTGGTTTGTTGGTAGCTATTTCATTACCCGTAGCATCAAAGATACTTCCTCTCTCCGCCTTTATAGCACGTTCACGAAGATGCAGGTCCTTAGCTCTGGCCGCATAATCTTCGGATTTCAATATCATCAAATACCCTAAGCGGAGGAATAATACCAGAGCAACAATTATGATAACGCTTACAACGATTAATATATTTCTCTTGTTATATGTCCTGCTTCTAGCCATCTAATCATAACCTTACAATCTTCTATTGCTTCATTTTATTACAAATAAGTTATGATTATTCGAGATTCTCTATAAACAAGTATGATAACTTGTATTATTCCAATGCATCCGGATTAAAATCATCTTCTCCTGAGGGGACATCTGTTTGTCCCTCCGGTTGATTCACATTATCACCTTCCGTACCTGGTTCATTCTGTTCACCATTCGTCTGAGAATTCTGGAGATCTTCTTCCTCATCTTCATTGGTGTTCGAAGTATCCTCCGGCCTTCTGGAGTCTTCTTCTGTATCACCACCATTAGTCTGAGTATCCTCATTGTTTGGCTGATCTTCAGAATTCACCGTGTCATCATTATCTTCCGTGCCTTGGTTGCTTTCATTGTTTTCAGCATTACCCGTATTCTCAGTTCCAGGTGTTGTTGCCTGCCCTTGCTCACCGTCATCCGTTGTCTCACCTTCCGTAGGTAACAGGTAATCAATCTCCCCCTCCGGAAAGATACCAAGCGCCGGAAGGAGCTCCTTCATAATCCTGCTTGCCAGCTTTGTCGCAATGGAGCTGTCCGCCTGCTTAACTACGTTCTGTGGCTCATCCACCATGACATAGATAACAATCTCAGGATTGATGGCCGGTACTGAGCCCAAGAAAGAGACCACATAGGTCTTCGCATCACGAGGAAGCTTCTGTGCTGTTCCGGTCTTTCCGCCGATGGCATAGCCTTCCACCTTCGCTCCTCCAGCAGTACCCGCTTCTACCGTTTGATACATATATTTCTGGATAAATTCAGATGTCTTTTTTGAAACTGTCTGTCGAACTAAAAGCTTGTCAAATTCCTTAACGGTTGCGCCATTGTCATTTACAATCTTCTTCATAATATGTGGCTGATAATAATTGCCTCCATTCACCAGCGAGGAATAAGCAGCAGCCATCTGTATCATGGTCACATTAAAGGATTGTCCGAAGCTGTTGGTCGCAAGCTCTACAGGATTCAAAGCATTAAGTGCCATAGTGATACCTGTACCTTCACCTGGTAGGTCGATTCCCGTCTTCCTTCCAAGTCCAAAACGATTCTGATAGAGATAAAAAATATCTTTACCTTCCTTCGCTGCTATCTGCATCAGCGCATCATTGCAGGAATACATTAATGCTTCCCCCAAAGTGAGGTGTCCATGACCTGTTCTCTTACTGCATCGAATCGGATTGATTCCGGGGAATACCTCGAAGCCATCACAATAAAAGGTATCTTCTTCCGAAACAATATTCTCTTCCAGAGCTGCAGCTATTGTAATGGGCTTATAGGTAGAACCAGGTTCAAAACTACTGGTGATTATATCGTTTTTCCATAAGGCATTGAGAGCATCCATCTTCTGTTCTTCACTCATCGCAGCTAGCTCTTCTGCCTCAATTATTCCCTCAAGATTTCTTGGATTGTTCAGATCATATTCCTGATTGGAAGCCATGGCTATGATTTCCCCGTTGTTGGGATTCATGACTAGAACACCGATATTCTTACTGCCAAATTCCGTATTAAAATCAACGATATGCTCCTGAATAATACGCTGCGCATTTATGTCAATGGAGCTGATAATATTGTTTCCATTTACCGCCTTCTTCACAATTCGTTCTATATTAAGGTCGGAATCATAATAGCCATATTCTCTTCCGTTCGTTCCGTTTAGTTCATCATTATAGTATTCTTCAATACCCCAGAAGCCGGTATTATCAGTAGAGGTAAAGCCAAGTACATCAGAGGCCAGGCTTCCGTAAGGATAGCTGCGTACATATTCCTCCTCGAACCATACACCAATAATCGAAGTTTTGTCTTCTTTCTTTTTTGTCTTCTTAAAATTTTCGATATATGCTTCATAGCTCTGTACTGTATCGTATTTTATGTTCTTTTGCAGTATTACATACTGACTTTCTTTCTTAACCTCATCGGTCAGGATTGCTTGGACCGTCTCGGCTTCAATTCCAAAGTTATCCTTTAAAGCAGCCAAGGTAACTGGAATACAATCTTTGTTCTGTAATAATCTCTTGGGGTCAAGAATCAATTTATATTGAAGCTCGCTGCGTGCAAGAACAGTTCCGTTTCGATCGGTAATATTTCCTCTTTTGTAGGGTAATACGGAGCTTACATAGGTTTCTCTGGAGAGTACATGTTTAGCATATTCATCGCCCTTGGTCTGCATAATGAAAATTAAGCGACCCATCAATGCTACTAACAGCAGAGTAATAACACAAAATACAAGCAATAATTTTGCTTGCATTCGTGAATTGAATTTTTTAATTGTTTTATCTAATGACTTTTTCATAGTATCTTACCTCATTTATTGAGCAGTACAGATTGTTGCTACCTTGAAGACGCAATTTGGGTATTTGTTCTCATAGTCTTCAAAAAGCGAGTGGAACTCACATACATACTATTGGACAATCATGCTGTTTTATTCCGGAATATCCTCATACTGCCTAACATAATTAGAGGAGCTTCTTTGATAGGTAATAACCTCATTTTTGTTCGGATATACCATTCCGAGCTCTTCAACAGCTACCTGATAAATATAATCCAGATTAAGTGCAGTGTCAATCGCTTCATATGCAGCATTATTTTCATTTGTTAATACGGTAAGCTCTTTTTCAAGCTTGATGATACTCCTATCCATCTGGCTAACCTGGTTTTGGAGCATCAAATAATCCACACAGACATAAACAGTTGCAATAATAGCGACTGTAAGGACGATCAGGGAAGCAAAATTGATACCGGAGAGCACCTTTGGCTGTATACGTTCCTGCCTTCTTGGTGAGGGTGTAACATATTGTTCTTCCTCTCTCCGAACATCAGGAGCAACCCTCAATTTGCGTACCGCGGTTCCATCCACATAGCTTGTCCCTATCTCTTCATATTGATAACGTTTCTTCTTAGCCTCCATGCCAGAAACCCCTCTCTACCAGTTGTTCAATCGTTTTCATTGTTATATAATCCTATATCTTAACTATATGCTTGTCCGCTACTTCGTTAAACTTGCATGGCAACCCTTTGAAGTATGAAGCAACTTATGCCTTCGTACTAACCATGCATGTTACCAAGACACCGCAAATTTGGGCGGTAGTACAAATTTGCCGATTGAAAAAACTATGATTTTTCAATCTAACCCATCCTGCTTGCAGCTTTTTCAAAAACACGTAGCTTAGCACTTTTCGATCTTTTGTTCTCCTCCATCTCTTCCTCAGATGGAAGAATAGGTTTTCGAGGAATCGCTTTTCCCTGCGATACCTTCCCACACATACATACCGGAAAACTCGGAGGACATGTGCAAGGATTCTCATTCATCTTAAAACAAGACTTCACAATCCGATCCTCTAGGGAATGAAAGGTTATGATACATAGCTTACCTTCCGGTGATAGCAATTCAATCATGTCCTGTAATGTATCTCTCAGTACTTCAAGCTCCCGGTTAAGTTCAATCCGAATTGCCTGAAACGTCCTCTTCGCCGGATGACCGGTTGTTAGCCTGAGTTTCATCGGAATTGCCGCTTTTATTGCTTCAATCAGCTCATAGGTTGTTTCTAACGGCTTGTCCTGTCTCATACGTACAATATGCTTTGCAATATTCTTAGCAAAATTATCTTCTCCGTAATCTCTTATGATGCGATAAAGCTCCATCTCACTGTAACCGTTCACAATATCCTTCGCAGTCTTAGTATTTCTGGTGTCCATCCTCATGTCAAGCGGGGCATCCTCTTTATAGGAGAATCCACGTTCCAGTGTATCCAGCTGATAGGAGGAAACACCAAGATCAAGCAGTATTCCGTCTACCCGATCAATATGCAGCTCATGAAGCACCTGTTTCATATCACAATAATTGCTTCTTACGATAGTAACCTTATCACCAAATTCAGCCAACCGTTCACTAGCTGCCTTAATTGCCGCCTCATCCTGGTCAATACCGATAAGCCTTCCTGTGGTTAACCGTTTTGCTATCTCAAAAGAATGACCACCGCCACCCAGAGTACCGTCGACATAGACGCCCTCCGGTTTTATATTCAGGTTCTCTATTGTTTCCTCCAATAATACTGATTTGTGTTCAAATGCCATATTAATCTCCATTCTGGCGATATAGCTTATCTTGGTTCCTTAGAAGCTGATACCGTACTGTGACATATGTTCTGCGATAGCATCAACATTATCGTAAGTATTATTATTATCCCAACGTTCCTTACTCCATATTTCAATCTTATTTAGTACTCCGACAAATACGATGTCTTTATCCAATCCGGCACTTTCCCGAAGTTTCATCGGTATTAGTATTCTTCCCTGTTTATCCGCTTCACAATCAGCTGCCATAGCCAGAAAATAACGTTGCAATTGTCTTGCTTCCTTCGTACCGGGTAACTTACCAAGCTCTTTTGCAAAGGCTTGCCAATCTTCGTTTGGGTAAACGAATAAACAGCCGTCAAGACCTAAGGTGATAACAAATTTATCTCCCAGGTCTTCTCGAAACTTCGATGGTATGATTATTCTTCCCTTTGAATCGATCGAATGATCGAATTCACCCATGAACATATGGCTTCACCTTCTTTTTCCATCGGATATTCAACACTCGGTCACTATCCGACTTCGTTTTAGTACCACTTTAGAATGGCTTGTACCACTTTGATGGCTATTTACACCACTTTCCACCACTTTGCTCCACTCATGTGTTTATTTTATATTAAATTAGGGAATATATCAAGCATGAAATCAAAAAAAAAAGCTCACAAAGCCTTATGAATATTGGCTTTATAAGCTTTTTTCGGTATAAAATAACAATATCTTGTATATATTTGAAAAATCGAACAAATTATGTCAATATATAGTCAAAAATGGAATATTAGGTAATTAGTCCTTACTCAGTCTTTTTTTGTACCTATTTCCGATTTCTCACCTTACTTTTTTTCTTTTTTGCGATTAACAAAGCAGTTGATGCCAACACAATAAAAACTGAAAGTATCTGGGAGACTGCAAAAGGAGTACCCCACAGGAAAAGTTGATCTGTTCTGAGTCCCTCCATCCAGGTTCGCCCAATTCCATACCCAATCAGATAAAGCAGCATAATCTCACCGTCAAATTTCTTATGCTTCGTATAAATAATTAACAAAATCAACAAACAAAGATTCCATAGTGATTCATACAAAAAGGTTGGATGTACTTGAATGTAGGTAGCATCTCCAATTATCACTGTATTATTGCGTATCTCCATGATCCGCGATAGCGCTGCTTCCTTCCCTTGATATATCTGCTCCAGTCTCGATAGCGAGGTCGTATTACGGTACACTCCAGAGACGTCATTAATATTTAATTGCATAGCAAAAAGTCCATCATAATATTTTCCGAAGGCTTCTCTGTTAAAGAAGTTACCCCAACGACCAATAATCTGCCCTGTAACCAAACCAACACAGGCGGTATCTGCCAGAAGCCAAAAAGGATATTTTTTCACCTTGGCATAGATAACTGCTGCAAGCACCGCTGCTATGATTCCACCATAGATTGCAAGGCCACCTGTCCGCAGATTAAATATCGACAGCGGATTATCAGCAAACTCCTCCAATTCAAAGATGACATAATATAATCTGGCTCCGATTACCGCTGTAACAATTGCTATAAGAGCGAAATCCAGATAAAACTCTACTTTTTGCCCGGTTCGTTTCGCCATCCACTCCGCCACAAACCAACCAAGGAGCATACCGAAGCCTATCACCACACCATAATAAGTGATGTGATAACCAAAGATATCAAAACCACTTCCTACATTCTTAAACATAATTCCTAAATTGGGGAAGTTAATATTCGATGATAATAAGGTTTGCAAATTCTTCACCGCTTTCTGGGTCTATACATTGAAACGGAACAATATAACATCTCCATCCTGAACCACGTATTCCTTACCCTCTGAACGAACCAGTCCTTTTTCCTTTGCTGCGTTATAATTACCACATTCAATCAGATTGTGATAGCTGACAATCTCTGCTCGTATAAAGCCTCTCTCAAAGTCAGAATGAATCTTTCCTGCCGCACCGGGAGCTTTCGTTCCGATCTTAATCGTCCATGCTTTTGTTTCCTTCGGACCCGCTGTCAAAAAGCTCATTAAACCCAAGATGTGATAGCTTGCTCTGATTAATTTCTCCAGACCGGACTCTTTTAATCCAAGCTCCTCCAAGAACATTCTCTTCTCATCCTCTTCAAGTTCAGCAATTTCTTGCTCAATCTGTGCGCTGATGACAAAGGCTTCAGAACCTTCCTGCTCTGCAATATGACGTACTGTCTTCACATATTCATTATTTACACCATCATCTGCAAGGTCATCCTCTTTTACATTGGCTGCATAGATAACCGGCTTTGCAGTAAGGAGATTATAGCTGTCCAACCACTCCTGTTCCTCATCATCCCCAGCCGCGAAGCCTTTCGCCATCTTACCTTCCTCCAGAAAGGCTTTTAGGCGTTCCTGCATCTCAAGCTCCTTTGCCAGAGCCTTATCATTCTTCGCTCCCTTGTTTGTCTTAGATATTCTTCTCTCCAATATCTCAAGATCAGAGAAGATCAATTCCAGATTAATTGTCTCGATATCTCTTAGGGGATTTACAGATCCGTCTACATGAATTACATTCGTATCTTCAAAGCATCGAACCACATGCACAATAGCATCCACTTCTCTGATGTTTGAAAGAAACTGGTTGCCAAGTCCCTCTCCCTTTGAAGCTCCCTTCACCAGACCTGCGATGTCCACAAACTCGATGGTAGCAGCGATGACCTTCTCAGAATGATACAAATCTCCCAAAACCTTAAGTCTTTCATCCGGAACCGGTACAATACCAACATTCGGATCTATAGTGCAAAAGGGATAATTAGCTGATTCAGCCCCCGCTTTTGTTAACGAATTAAAAAGTGTGCTCTTACCAACATTGGGCAATCCTACGATACCTAATTTCATTTGTGTCTTCCTTCCTTAATATATGATTTCAATTTATAATAATTTTTAATAACATTAACGCCTGCCTTTTGATTTAGTTTGTGCCGTGGATCTTTACACAATCCGGAAGAACAAGGAGTTTGCTCCATTAATAACACCCCTTAGAGTTAGTTTGTGCTGAGGATTTTTTACACAATCCGGAAGAACAAGGAGTTTGCTCCAATGGGGCAACCAGTAGGAATTTCCTTCGCGAAATTCCTACCGCAGTTCTTCCCAAGGATTTTTGATCTATAAAATCCTTTAATCCATTGACTCAATCACCAGAAGTGTTCCATTGACAAACTCAACTTCAGCAACTTCCTCAATTATTTCATTACTAATTCCGAGGCTGCTACCTGCTGTCAGCGTGATATGATTAAGAGGATAATGAAAACCTGAAAGTGTCAAGCCATTTACCTCTTCACTAAACGGAAGCAGGGATACATAATTTCCATGTTGCTTCCGCTTTACAATCCGAAAGCTTTCCTGTTTTAAATATATTTTATTATTTTCATCCAGTATGCATGCATTTATATTCAATCGCAGGGGCAACAGCAGCAAATGAATATTAGCCATGGTATGATCCAATCGGCTTCCGGTTGCTCCAACCAATACTATGCTTGTTGCTTTATGAAACAAAGCTGCTTCAATTGCTATCTGCGTATCTGTCTTATCCTTCTCTCTTGGAAAGGTTTCAATCGGCGTCATGCTTTCCCTGTACCTTCTTAGTAACGTTTCCGGCACCGAATCAAAATCGCCTACAATATAATCAGGTGATATTCCAAGCTTGTCCACCGCCACAAGGCCATGGTCAGCAGCAATAATAAGCGAAAAGTGCTCTCTTTTTAACAAATCATTTAGAAACTTCTCTTCTATTCTGCCACCGGTAATGATTAGTACATTATTTGCTTCATCATTCATACAAGTCATAACACCCCCTATTTAGTACGAAATATGCTTTGCATAATTCATCAGCCTTATTTGAACCGAATAGTCTGATCATACTCATTAAAATGTTCCTTAAATGCTTCAACATTTTTCACTATATCACCACGAAATACCGAGGTTCCGGATACAATCACATTGGCACCGGCTTCTATCACATCTTGAACATTCTCTAAGGTGATACCCCCGTCTACTTCAATATCGAAATCACGCTCCAGTACTCTCGTCATATTTCTTAGTTCTTCAATCTTTTTAAGCATGCTAGGTATCATAGCTTGTCCGCCAAATCCGGGATTTACAGTCATGATTAGTACCATATCCAAATCCTCCAGAATATATTCCAATTCCGAAAGAGGCGTCGCAGGATTTAAGGATACTCCAGCTTTCATTCCTAATTCCTTAATTCTTGCTACGGTACGGTGCAGATGAGTACATGCCTCAGCATGAACCGTAATGATATCCGCTCCGGCCTTTTTTAATTCCTCTAAATAACGCATCGGTTCCTCTATCATCAAGTGTACATCAAAAATAAGTTTCGTATTCTTTCTGATTGAAGCAATAACCGGCATACCGAAACTAATGCTTGGGACATAATTACCGTCCATCACATCGATATGGAGATATTCTACTCCCGCCTGTTCAACTATCGCAATCTGCTCACCAAGTTTATTAAAGTCTGCTGCTAAAATCGATGGTGCAAGTTTGATCATATTAATCCTCCATTCTGCCGCAAACCGTGAATTTGGGCAACAGCACAAAAAGAACCGCAGGCTGCCGCTTTATCAAGCACTTAAACAGCAGATGAATTGGTTCAAGGCTCCAATCTAGTAGCGCTTTTGGTTCTTTAGTTCTTCATATAATGTCAAATAATTCTCATAACGTAACTTACTGATTTTTTTATCCTGTAAAGCTTCCTTCACAGCACACCCCGGCTCATTTTGATGATTACAGCCGTTAAAGCGGCATTGGTCCTCATAATCTGTAAATTCCACAAAATAATTCTTTAACTCTTCCTTCGTAATCTCATCGATATATAAGGAGCTAAAGCCCGGTGTATCCATAATATAAGTATTTTCTTCTATATAGATCAGCTCAGAATGCCTTGTGGTATGCTTACCACGTTTTATTTTCTCACTTACAACGCCGGTTTCCATATGGGCAGACGGCTGAACAATATTGATAAAGGTAGACTTACCGACCCCGGAAGGACCGGCAAGCACGGTAGTCTTCCCCCTTATCTTCTCATATACAATTGATACGCCTTCCTGACGGCGCATGCTGGTGAATAGCACCTCGTAGCCGCATCGAAGATAAGTTTCCCGAAGCAAAGCAATCTCTCCTTCGGTCACGATATCCATCTTATTAAAGCAAACAATCGCATTTATCTTTTGCTTCTGCATCATAATCAAGAAACGATCCAGCAGATTTAAGTTAGGATCGGGCTCTGCTGCTGCAAAGATAACCATTGCCTGATCTACATTCGCAACAGCAGGCCGAATTAATTCATTTTCTCTCGGTAAAATCTGGGTAATAGTACCCTTGCCCTCCGGTTGATCCTCGGTATCAATTTCTACATTATCTCCAACCAGCGGCTTGATATTCTGGTTGCGGAATATCCCCTTCGCTTTGCATTCGTATACGAAATTCTTCTCTGGTATATGGACATAATAAAACCCTGCAATACCCTTGATAATCTTTCCCTTCAAGCTAATCCTCCAAAGCCTCAAACTCTATAGACCAAGTTGTCTGTGAATCCCCCGGTGCTGTAAACAGGGTCTGATTCACATACATTTTTACTGTACCGACACCGGCACTGCTACTGGTAGTAGAAACGGTTAACGGGAAATCCACTAAGGACAAATACCCTTCAAAGATATTGATTGTTTCCCCATCCTGTTCCATCTCCAAGACAATCTCGGCCTCATCTTCATTGCTATTCTCAAACGGATTAACATCGATGGTCACCTGACCGGTATAAACCGTAGGAGTGGTTTGCTCCGCTCCGGAGCTTACAATGATATCAATAACCGTACCGGTATCCACTTTCTGACCGGCGGTATTGCTCTGATACGTAACCTGACCCTTGGGATAGGTGCTTGAACTCTCATAAGATACACTGCCCTTCACTAAACCGGCATTTGTTAATGCTGTGGTTGCAGCTTCTTCCGTGAGACCAATCAACTTAGGAACAACCGACTGTACGTTTGCTGATCCGGTACTGACAACAACCGTTATTGTATCACCCTTGACTACCATGGCTTGACGTTCAGGATTGGTGGAAACTACACGTCCCGCTTCTATTTCTTCACTTGCTATATATTCATGAAGCAGCTTTAAGCCTAATTCAGTCAACTTTTTATCTGCACGTTCCTCTGTTTGACCGTAAACATTAGGCACTTCAAAGGCTTCCGGTCCAAGGCTGATGGTTAAGATAACCGTTGAGGTTTCCTCCACCTCATTGCCCTCCATAGGATACTGGGCCATTACTTTGCCAACCTCAATGGTATCGGAATACTCTTCCGTAAATCTGATATCCGCTTTCTCTGCCTTTGCTCTGATTGAGCTTTCCGCATCATCCTGCGTAAGACCAATTACACTAGGAACGATATACATTACTCCGGTCGGAGTTTCCGTAGGTTCTTCTGTTATAGTCGGCGAAGGTGATACATTTTCAGTTCCATTCGGCTCCGGGGTGTTATCCTTATTTCTGGATAAAAACCATACAACGGATACGATAATAACAATTGCAAGAATAACAATGGTAACAATGCTTCCTACCAAAAAGAATTTTTCCACCTTGGAATCCACAGTATCTAATTCTTCTTCCTCATCCTCTGACAGATTTCTTGTCTGAAGATTTCTTGTTTCACGCAGATCTTCGTCAAGATACGTTCCGCTTTTGATTTTATTTAAGTCATCTGAGATATTGATGGTAGGCGAATCACTGGAAACAAATGCAGGTATCTGAACGAAATCTCCATCTGGATTTGAGATTGCTCTCTTCAAATCGGAAATCAGCTCCGAGGCAGAATGATATCTTCTCTCGGGTCGCTTTTGCATACATTTTTGAACAATCTTATCAATGCTTACAGGAATCTCGGGATCAAGCTCACGAAGCGGCATAGCTTCACCTTGAATATGAAGCAACGCAACTGATACCGTATTATCACCGGCAAACGGAACCTTGCCGGAAAGCATCTCATATAAAGTAACACCCAGCGAATAGATATCACTTTTCTCATCGCTGTATCCTCCTCTGGCTTGCTCAGGGGACAAATAATGTACGGAACCCATGGCATTAGAGGTAATTGTGTTCGAGTTGGTTGCTTTTGCTATACCAAAGTCAGTCACCTTCACCTTGCCATCTCTAGAAATAATTATGTTCTGCGGCTTAATGTCCCTATGAATAATTCGATTATCATGTGCTGCCTCCATACCTTGAGCGATCTGGATACTAATTCCAACAGCCTCTTTCACCTCGAGCTTACCCTTACGTTCGATAAAGCGCTTCAAGGTAATACCCTCAACCAATTCCATTACAATATAATGTAAACCGCTGTCATCTCCAACATCGTATACATTCACGATATTCGGATGGGATAAGCCAGCAGCAGATTGAGCTTCTGCCCTAAATTTATTCACAAAGCTTTTATCACTTGAATATTCCGGCTTTAATACCTTTATCGCCACGAATCTGTTCAGTCTTTGGTCTCTGGCCTTATATACATCAGCCATACCACCTGATCCTACTTTATCGATAATCTCGTAGCGATCGCTGATAAACATACCGGGTTTTAACATGTTAACTCACCTCGTTTTCATACTTTAATAATAACTATTGCTATATTATCTTTGCCGCCGTTTTCGTTAGCACATTTGACTAAGGTCTCAGCAGCTGTTGCCGGATCTGCATTCTCTCTAATAATCCGTTCAATTGTCTCGTCCTCTAACATATTCGTCAGACCATCCGAGCACATAAGTACAGTATCTCCATCCTCTAAGGTAACCTCAAAAAAATCAGGTTCCACCGTTTCGTTGGCACCGATTGCTCGTGTGATTATGTTCTTATTTGGATGAACTCTCGCTTCACAGCGATTTAATTCGCCTGTCTTAACCATTGCTTCCACCAGGCTGTGATCCTCTGTAACTTGCTTGATCAACTTTCCTATCACATATAATCTGCTATCACCGACATTGGCAACATACATCTCTTTATCAAATATGGTTGCCGCCACTAAGGTCGTTCCCATACCCTCTAACTCCGTCTGCTCCTGCGCTTTGTTTCGAAGCGCTTCATTCGTTTCCCTGATTGCAGCTTCAATTAAGGTGATCGGCGCTTCTAGCTCGCTCTCCTCAATCTTTTGCTTAAAAAACTCAACACAGAATCTTGAAGCATAATCGCCGGCATTATGTCCTCCCATACCATCTGCTACAATAAATAAATTCGGTAGTTTTCCGATGGAATGTTCGCTACAAAAGACATAATCCTGGTTTATCCTCCGTCGCTCTCCAATATCAGTTATTGAAAATGCTTTCAAGTCTGCACCTCCTAGTTGTGACAATGATCAGAACTATTATTATCAATATAGCTCTTTCGTAATTGCCCACAGGCAGCATCAATATCTGCGCCCATTTCTCTTCTAATAGTAACATTAATTCTGTTTTTTTCAAGTGTATTTTTAAAAATTTGTATTTTTTTGCTCTCTGATTTCCTATAATTCCGCTCTTTTATCGGATTAACAGGGATTAGATTCACATGACAATTTAAGCCTTTAATCAACCGACATAATTCCTTAGCATGTTCCTCTTCATCGTTTACACCGTCTACCAAGCTATATTCAAAGGTAAGTCTTCTACCTGTTTTTTCATAATAATATCGGAATGCATTCAACACCTCAGATAATTCATATTTTGCAGCAACCGGCATTAATTGCTTACGGATTTCATTATTTGGTGCATGGAGGGACAGTGCCAATGTGATCGCCAAATCCTCTTTGGCTAGATCTTTGATTCGTTCCGGAATGCCACAGGTGGATACCGTAATGTTTCTTGCGCTGATATTCAATCCTTTGTCATCCGTTAAAATTCGCAGGAACCGAATTAGATTCTCATAATTATCCAGAGGCTCGCCAGTCCCCATAACAACAACATTGGATACCCGTTCTCCGGTTAAGGCTTGAATCCGGTATATCTGATCGAGCATCTCGGAAGGAAGAAGATCCCGCTCCTTTCCACCGATGGTGGAGGCACAGAACTTACATCCCATTCTACAGCCTACCTGGGAAGAGATACATACGCTGTTGCCATGATGGTATTTCATCAGTACACTTTCAATCACTCTGTCATCCTTTAGACGAAATAAATACTTAATGGTTCCATCTGATTCCGAATGCAGTGAATCCACCTCCGTCAGCGCAGTGATCGGATAAGCTTCACTTAGTTTAGCTCTAAGCTCCTTGGAAAGATTCATCATCTCGTCATAGCTGCCGACCAGCTTCCTGTGCAGCCATTCATAGATCTGCTTAGAACGGAAGGCTGGCTGTCCAAGCTCCTTCATGACTGCTTCCAACTCATTGTAATATAACGATTTTATATCTAAATGCTCCATCTTCTATCCTATTCTAATATATTTCAAACAGTATTATTTATCATATCATGCGACGAAACCTAGCGATAAAGAAACCATCCGTGGGATGAACACCCTGTATCAACTGAAGGTATCCGTCCTTCGTCGTCTGTGAACAAAGCTTCTCAGGTAGGTAATTATTAAGGCTTTCAGCCTTAAAATCATAATTCTCAAGGAACCAGCTGCGGTTGAGCGTATTCTCTCCCTGATGTACGGTACAGGTACTAAAGATCAATGTGCCGCCCTTTTTCACATATTTTGATGCTTTATCCAAAATAATCCTTTGTAATTCTATCAGCTCTTTATGTTGATTCTGTGTCAGCTTATATTTAATATCCGCCTTCTTACCCAATACACCCAGGCCGCTGCAGGGAAGGTCGGCTATCACTACATCCGCAGCTTCAATAGACTCCTGATCCAACACAGTGGCATCCCAGACCTTTACATCAACATTTGTGCAGCCGAGGCGCTTGATATTATCCATAATCAGCTTCGTCTTATATTCTGTCAAATCCCTGGCCGATACCTTCCCAGCTTTCTCCGCAGCATGCAATGCTTTCCCGCCGGGTGCGGAACAGATATCAATCACATAATCCGACTGATGGATATCCGCTGCCTCAAAAACTAACATCGAGCTGATATCCTGTATCGTAAAGAGTCCGTCACGGAAGGTTTCCAGCTTATCCAGATAATCATAATCCCTTATTTTAAAGGCATAATCCAGATACTCACTCTCTTCTACCGTTACCCCTTCCTGCTCAAGCTTCTTCTTCAGCTCTTCCGGTGTCAGCTTTGCTTTATTACAGCGAATTGTCGTCTCCTTTTCGTTCAGGGAGGTCGACAACATCGTTTCAACGACCGGATAGGAATACTGACCCAGAAGCTCTTCTACCAGCCACCTCGGCGTGGAGTATACCACCGTCAAATAGTCCACCGGCGAACCCAACGGATCCGGAAATGAGATATCCTTGCCCGCTCTGGCTATTCCCCGAAGCACAGCATTCACAAAGCCGGATAACCTGGTAAAGCTCCGTTTCTTCGCCAATTTTACCGCTTCGTTACATACTGCTGATACCGGTACCTGATCCATATACATAAGCTGGTACACACTCATTCTCAGCAGGTTACGGATAAAGGGCTTCATCTTTGTTACCGGCAGTGAAGCATGTTGGTTAATGATATAATCCAGGGTCAGACAGCGTTTGACTGTTCCCTGAAATATTCTTGCAATAAAGGCACGTTCCTGCTTCTCCAGCTGCTGATATCTTTTTAAGGTCTGGTTGAGTACGGTATGGCTATACTTGTCTCCTTCAAGGACCTCAAGGAGCATATCCAGAACTATTTCTCTTGTACCTGTCTGATCAGTCACGTCTTCTTCCTCCGCCAAACAGAAGAATTAATCGTAGCAGCTGTAAAATAGTAGCCGCAGCAGCCGCAACATACGTAAGTGCGGCAGCATCCAGCACCTTCTTGGATTGGCTTAATTCCTCATTATATAATATCCCTGTTTCACCTAATCTGGCAATGGCACGTCTAGAGGCATTAAATTCTACCGGCAGTGTAATCAATTGAAACAATACAGCAGCCGAAAATAAGATAATACCCAAATCAATCAGGGACTGAAAACCGCCAAAGAATAAACCGATTAATATAAGAGGCCAAGCCGCCATAGAGCCAAAGTTCGCAACCGGCACTAAAAGCCCTCTTATTTTTAATGGGAGATAGGATTTCTGATGTTGAATCGCGTGTCCGCATTCATGAGCAGCAACGCCGATGGCTGCCAGTGAATTGGAATGATATACGGAATCCGATAATCGTAGGACCTTATGTCTCGGATCGTAATGATCATTCAGGTTACCGGATATCTGTTCTATCTGAACATCATATATTCCGGAGTTCTGCAAAAGCTTGGCAGCTGCCTGCGCTCCTGTCATTCCTGACATGCTTCTTACTCTAGAATACTTAGCAAAGGTTGATTTCACTCTTGCCGATGCCACCATAGATATCACAACACCGATTAAGACCAGGATATAAGTTGAATCAAAATAAGGATAAAAACCCATAATAACCTCCGTTCTGCCGCAAACCCGCGAATTTGGGAAGCAGCACATAATTCATGACAATAGAAAGATCGCGAAGCGTGCTTTCTATTGTATGCCGTGTGGAAAATCTTATTTTTCCACATTAACACTACACGCTGCATCTTCGATGCAGCCGGGAACCCGGAAGACATTAGTTTTTCATCTTTGACCGAGGATTGTTCCAGGCGCTACCGGATACCCACGTAAAAAGGCATCGGTGGTCATCCTTTTCTTACCCTCCAGCTGTAATTCCTTAATCACTAAGGCTTCATCTCCAGTTGCAACCACGAAGGAATCCTTACGAAGCTCAATTACCTGCCCTGGTTTAGCAGAGCTATCCTTCAAAGGCTCCACACTCGCCTGCCAAAGCTTTAACGTCTTTCCCTCCAGATAGGTGTAAGCACTGGGCCATGGATTAAGGCCACGGATCATACGTTCCAGTTTTACCGCTGGCTGACTAAAATCAAGGAAACCCATATCTTTATTTAAAACTTTTACATAGGTTGCCTGCTCATCATCCTGGGGTATTCTTAATACTGTTCCGGCTTTCAGCTGATCTAACGCTTCTAATAATAAGTCTGCTCCAAGATGCGACATTTTATCAAAAAGACTGCCACCGGTTTCATTTTCTGCAATCGGTAGCTTTGCCTGCAATATCATATCTCCGGTATCAATTCCTACATCCATATACATAATCGTAATACCGGTCTCACTCTCTCCGTCAATAATTGAGTATTGGATCGGGGCGGCTCCACGATATTTCGGCAATAAGGAACCATGAACATTGATACAGCCATAGGGCGGAATATCAAGGAATGCTTTGGGTAGAATCTGTCCAAAGGCAGCTACTACGATAACCTCCGGTGCCATTGCTCTCACCATATCAAGAAATTCTACATCCTTTACCTTATTTGGCTGATATACCGGTATACCATGCTTTAAAGCCAGCTCTTTGACAGGTGAGAAGCTAAGCTCCTGTCCTCTGCCCTTCTGTTTATCCGGCTGAGTAACCACACCAAGCAGCTCGTGCTCCGAGGCGATTAATTTGTCCAGGGTCACAACCGCAAAATCCGGCGTTCCCATAAATAATACCTTCATCCTAATCCGTCCTTTCCGGGTAAATGAATTATTGTACCTCTTCTGTAACGGTCACATCACGTAATTCACCTATAGTCTGATCCACATATAGTTTACCATCCAAATGGTCAATCTCATGGCAAAAGGCTCTAGCTAATAACCCGGTTCCTTCCATTGTGAATTCTTTCATCTCTTCGTTCAACGCCTTAACCTTAACATAATTAGGTCTTCTGACAGTTCCCACCTTACCGGGCACACTTAAACAACCCTCATCTCCGATTTGCTCACCATCCATTTCAATAATCTCCGGATTAATCAAAATGATCGGGTCATTTCCTTCCTCGGAAACATCGATTACAATCAGGCGCTTCAAAATTCCTACCTGAGGCGCAGCAAGACCGACACCGCTGGCATCATACATAGTATCCAGCATATCATCAATTAATGTCAGTAGCTTTTTATCTACTTCTTTGATCTCCTTTGCAACTTTATTCAGAACTTTATCTCCAACTTCTCTAATATTTCTGATTGCCATAATATTCATTCCTCTCTATCTATTCTTTCCTTCGTTCAAGTTGATTATTATTCTTTATTGCCCAGTACAATCCGTACTGTAGAAGCAATTATATTATATTACCATAACCTAACCGGTTTTATCAACAAAATATCTGTTAAGGCTATGAATTATTGTCCATTTAGTAGCTGCTCATTGGATCAAAATCGAATTGAAGATTACATCCGGCAAAGTACTCGGAATAGGTAAAATATCCTTCCAAATAATTTTTAATTCGAATCAAATCCTCATAACCCTTGTACTTGATATACATTACTCTGCGGTAGATATCATTCACTTTGGAAACCTGGGCAGGAGCCGGACCAATCACATGAGCAGGAAGCTCTTCCTGTTCCAAATACAGCTTTAAAGCTTCACCAAGATGAAGGGCAGCCTTGTCTACCTTCTCTTCTTCCTTCGAAGTGATTAATGCTAGTAGCATATGCGCAACCGGAGGATATTGCATCAGTCTGCGATAAAGAATCTCCTGCTCAAAGAAGTTCTTATAATCACCCTCCGCTGCTGTAGTGATACTATAATGCTCTGGATGATAGGTTTGAATCACCACTTCGCCGGGTAACACATCTCTACCTGCTCTACCTGCTGCTTGACAAAGTAATTGGAAGGTTCGCTCACTTGCGCGAAAGTCTCCGGTATAGAGCGATAAGTCCGCGGCAATGATTCCAACCAAGGTAACCTTTGGAAAATCATGCCCCTTCACTATCATCTGGGTTCCTACTAGGATATCCGCTCTGTGTTCTGCAAAAGCAGCCATAATTTCCTCATGTCCACCTTTATTCTTCGTAGTATCCGTATCCATACGAAGCACACGGGCTCCGGGAAATTCTCTCTTCACTAATTCCTCAACCTTCTGTGTTCCTGTTCCAAAAGCGGCAATGTATTTCGAACTGCAGCTGGGGCAATTCCCCGGCTGCTTCTCTGAATACCCACAGTAATGGCAAACCATATTACCATTATTGTGGGAGGTTAGTGAGATATCGCAATGAGGGCATTTCATTACATGTCCACAGCTACGACAAGAGACAAAGCCTGCATATCCGCGGCGATTAATAAAAAGCATAATCTGTTCCTTCTTATTTAAACGATCCTGTATTAGGTCCCTTAGCTTCTCACTGAAAATTGATTTGTTTTTATTCTTTAACTCCTCCCTAAGATCAACAATCCAGACAGTCGGGGGTTGTGCTTCCTTCGCTCTCTTGGTCAGCGTATAAAGCTTCATCAGCCCTTCCTGTACTTGACAAAATGTCTCAATTGAGGGTGTTGCTGAACCCAGAAGAACCGAACTCCCGGTTAACTCAGCCCTCTTTCTGGCAACCCAGGTGGCATGGTATTTGGGTGTAGTCTCACTTTTATAGCTATTCTCATGTTCCTCATCAATAATAATTAATCCCAGATTCAAAAAGGGGGTAAACAAAGCAGATCTTGGACCAATCATAATATCAATCTCCCCATTACGGGCGCGAAGGCTTTGATCAAAACGTTCCCCTTGGGACATCTTTGAATTCATAATGGTGATACGTTCTCCAAAGCGTTTATAAAATCGCTGTACTGTCTGATAGGTCAGTGCAATCTCCGGAATTAACATAATTACCTGCTTGCCCTCACCAATTACATGAGCAATGATTTCCATGTAGACCTCTGTCTTACCGCTTCCTGTTACTCCATGGAGCAGATAGTTGGTACGTACTCCATTCTCATAATCCCGAATAAAATCCTGTACAATGGACCGCTGCTCCTCATTAAGTGAGACAGGCTGATATTGTCCACTCTGTGTAGTGATTGGGTTGCGATAAATCTGTTCTGAGACAGTCTTTGTTACACCCTGCTTTTCCATTCCCTGTATTGTCGCTCTGGATATATTCAGATTATTAAGTGCAACCTCATAATCTAGAACTTTATCTTTTAGTAATGCTTCTAAAAGCCTTAAACGCGCTTTGTTATTTTTTCTCTGATATTCATAATACAATTGATTTGCCTGCTCATTATTTATGATCAATTGTATGCTCTTTTGCTCTTTTATCTTCACAGCCTTACGAACCGGAATAACCGTCTTAAGGGCATCATTAATCGTCCCTCCGAAAGACTCCTTGATCCAATAAGCAAGAACAATCAGATGGCTCTCAATCATTGGAGCATCCTTTACCACTTTTGAGATTGGTTTAATCAATTCCTGGCGAAGTTTTGGCTCCGAAGATACATCTACAATGTATCCATTAATCTGACGGTTTCCCTTACCGAAGGGTACAACTACAAGCGCTCCGATGGCTGCTTGCTCTAACAGCTCCTCAGGAATGGCGTACTGATATGTCTTGTCTAGGTTTTCGTGGGAAATATCAATGATGATATCTGCATAGCTTTGATAAGACATAGCGGCCTCCTTCGTAGGTAATAGATTGAATAAACGTAATTTTCAACGGCAAATATATACTTCCACCCATATTTAGCAAGTTTATGGCAGAATGCAAGATTTGTGTGTATTAATTGTTATTGTGAATTATAGCTATCGCAATTCATATAGTAGGCTTTACAGGATTATATACTATACTTTCTATAGGAGAGATTATTTGATCTGGGCAGCAGCATCTCGGATTAAATCTCTGTCATCCATCGGATACTTGACTCCTCTGATTTCCTGATAATCCTCATGTCCCTTACCTGCGACTACAATAACATCGCCATCTTGGGCATGCTCTATACTATAACGGATCGCTTCCTTTCGGTCAATGATCTCTACATAGGCTCCCGGACCTTTCTTAACTCCTTCTATAATATCATTTACAATATCCTGTGGTTCTTCAAAACGAGGATTATCGGAGGTAACGATGGTTACATCCGCCATGTTAGAGGATACCTCCCCCATCTCAAAACGACGGCTTCTGGAACGATTACCGCCACAGCCAAACACACATACCAATCGCTTCGGATTGTATTCCTTGAGTGTGGATAGCAAACTTTCTAAACTCATGGCATTGTGTGCATAGTCCAGCATCACACTAAAGCGATTCGATACCGGCACCAGCTCCACTCTTCCTTTGACATGCACATTACTTAAGGCTTTTATAATCTCTTCGTTACTGACACCAAAGTGCCTGCAAAGAGAAATAGCACATAAGGAATTATACACATTGAATTTACCTGGTATATTCATCTCAACTGAAAGGTTCATGAAGCCCTCAACCTTATATGCAATACCCAGGAAACCGGGTTTTTGCAGAAGCTCCACCTCGGTAGCCCGTATATCTGCGCGCTCAGAGAATCCAAAGGTCTCCACTTTACAGGTATGTCCTTCGAGAATTGCGTCCGCATGGGCATCATCGATATTGATTAATCCAAGCTTGCACTGGCTAAACAACTTACTCTTACTGGTCAGATAGTCTCTAAAGTCCGTATGCTCTGCTCCGCCTATATGATCTTCACCCAGATTAGTGAAGATACCATAATCAAAAGTAAACCCAGCAACACGGTTAAGCTTCAATCCCTGAGAAGATACCTCCATAACCACACATTCACAGCCTTCTTCCACCATCTGGGCAAAGGTCTCCTGAAGCGTATAAGATTCCGGTGTTGTATTATTGGCAGGAGTTACCGTATTTCCAATAATAGTTTCTATGGTACCGATGAGTCCCACCTTCTTGCCTGTATTCTCCAGAATGGATTTAATCATATAAGTAGTAGTTGTCTTACCCTTGGTTCCGGTAATGCCGACGGTGGTAAGCTTTCTTGCCGGATGGCCAAAATATGCTGCCGACATATAAGCTAAAGCAAGTCTTGTATCATTTACCTTGATTACGGTAACATGAGGAGGCAGCTCTACCTCTTTCTCCACTATGATTGCAGCTGCACCTTTCTCAGCCACCTCCATAACATAGGCATGGCCGTCATATACTGCTCCTGAGATGCAGACAAAGACACAGCCCTCAGTAGTTTTTCGAGAATCATATACCAGCTCCTTAACAATACCAGTCTCATCTCCTTGAATACAGGTATAATCCAGCTGCTCTAACATTTCCTTTAAAATCACAGATATTCCTCCTTCGCTCGACAGCGTTTATTCATGACATCGTTTCAATCTATTCCAATTATGTTGATTTACTTTAATTGTAATTCTTTTATCCTACACAATAATAATTATAGGCGATTTATCCTATTTGTAAAGAAAAAAAGATAGGATGGAGAGTTGCTCCCCATCCTTACAATATATGTAATCCTTCTGATTTTATCAATAAATCAATGATATATAACGAAGATGCAGCCCTCCCCTCCTCCGGCGGAAAGCTTTCTTGCCGTCATATCCAGATGTTATCAGCCAGGAAGCTAAGTTACCACCTTCCTTGAATAAAAGCAAGGCCTACTGCTCACCTTGCTTTTATTAGCTTCTATGGTATCACTTCTATTCACTCACTGAAAATGTAATAGGATCAGATTCATAAATTGTATCATAACTTTTTGGATTTATAATATGAAAGCTCAATTCCAAATCTTTTACCTCATCAATTCCATTCTCCTCTAAGTCAGAACTTAATATAGTAATAGGAGTTAACGCCATTCTTCCTTTATTAACCTGACTTGAAAAATATGGTGTAACCATGAATCCGTTAATCGACATATTGTCACATTGAACTAGAACATCGGAGTTCGATGTATTCTCGATATATAATAGGACTCCTGCACCCCAAATACTATCTTCCGTTACATATCTACCAACAATACGTACACCGTTCGTATTCAATAATTCTTTTCCAGAATCCATTACCGGTTGCTCAACCGTACCATATGCTGAAGTTTTTATAGATATTTCATCTGTGTCAAAGAGAGTATCGTAACTATCTGAATCAAATACATTGAAACTGATGTTAACTTCAGAAATTGTTTCAATACCCGCTTCTTCTAGATTAGATGATAATAAAGTAATTGTATCATTTATTTTCTTTCCAGCAGCTACAGTACTTGAAAATATATCACTTATCATATAATTATTTACAACGATTGAATTGCATTGAACTCCTATATTCTTAAAAGTATCATTTTCAATGAGAACAGCAATACCCTTTCCCCAAACAGGATCATCAATAATTTCTTTTGCAGTAACGCGTACGCCTTTCTGCTCAAATAGAACAGCCTCATCAATGGTCTCTAAGCTTGTTTTCTTTACACCATCTGGTGTTTCTGAAGTATCTGTGTTTTTTGTATCATTCGTATCTACAGTATTATCATTCGAATTGTCTTCTGACCCAACAATCTCCTTCTTTGTACCTTCTGAACCACAAGCTACTGCCATTAACGCAAAAACTACAATTATACCTATAACAAATAACCCAGCTTTTATTCTTTTCATGTTCTCTCCTTTACTACGTTACGAATCGGCGTTTGCGAAACGCCTGCTCCGCTACAAATACGAAAAAAAATCAATCATGACTGTTCCATTCCTGCTCATTATTCTGATTAGACAAATTCTATAACATATACCCCTACAGAGAAAATGTGATATGACAGTTGTCAAGCACAGCTCATAATAATTACTACTGATTTCGCTAATAATGTTATTATAACTACAGATTCTAAGACTATACTACATACTAGCTTAAAAAATCAAAAAAGTAATTAAATAACATCCCTCTTATCTCCTCTACCACACAAAAAACCGTTATCAATTCTATTAGCTGAACCCGTCTTATTTTAGATCCATTTCTCTCTGTAAAAAATCCCTTGTTCCCACTATAACGAGAGGATAGAGAATTTTTAGTATACCCTGATCTGATCATTCTTCCCAAATACCATATTGCTATGGAATCCTTTTGTTTGCTTTATCTCCTATCCAAATAAGATGATAGTGAAAGCTTCTTGCCATCGGTACGAATCGTTATCGCTCCTATTTCATATGTAATCCATGTATTACTGCCGGCTTCGGAAAGTCGTTGTAACAATACCGGGCTGGGATGTCCATACCAGTTATCTTCACCGCAGGAGATCAGTGCGTATTCCGGGCAAATCAGGTTCAGGAATTCCTCCGAGGTGGAGTATTTTGATCCATGGTGAGCCACCTTGAGTACATCATAATCGATAGCAGGATCAATTCCCCACTCCCTGCTATAAGTATTATCCTTAAGCCTCTGTATCAATAGCCTCTCACCCTCCGCCTCCAAATCACCGGTTAAAAGCATATCAAATTCACCATAAGTTACACTTAATACGGTGGATCCGGCATTCGAGGTGATATTAATATCATTAGAAGCTGGATGCAGGCAATAGATTTCGAGAAGCCCTTCCTTCATATAATCACCGGCCTTCATATATTGCACCTCTATTCCTTTCTCAATTGCCAATGTCTCAAGATAAAGATAAGCATCATCCTTAATGCTAAGTTCGGGCAGTACCAGGCAGCGTATCGGGAACAGCTCTTCATGGAGCAGCTCCATCAATCCATTGATATGATCCTGGTCCGAATGGGTAACAATAGCATAATCCAGCTTGTGAATTCCCTGTGATTTTAAGAATGGAACGATTCGATAAGTCCCAACCCTGCTTTCATCCCCGCTTCCCCCATCTATCAGGAAGCTTGTCCCCTCCCCACTCTCCATAAATATCGCATCTCCCTGACCCACGTCCAATATGGTAATCCTCAAATCCCGATCTGACGACGGCAGAAACAGAATAAGCTGGGATAGGATCAATATTAAGATCAAAGATTTCTTCGGATATTTTTTGATTAGGAGTACAAAAACAAGAATCAATGAAAAAGACAGCAGAATATATATCATAGCAGGCCTGCCACCATTGATAACATGATAAGGTAAGTGGCGGATTCCCTCGCATACCAAATCATATAGCTTTAATATGTAATTGGAACCACCGATGATAAAAATTCCAAGTCTTGCAGAAAGCATACCAAGAAAACCTGCCAGAAGCGAGGATAGCGTTAATACTGTAATAAATGGGAGAATGATCAAATTCGTAATAATACCGTAGAGGGGAAATTGATAGAAAAAGTACAGAACAATCGGAGTGGTGGTTATCATAGCACTAAAACTGATGACAAGACTGTCCTTTATCGCATTCTTGCCTGGAAATAACTGCTTCAGAGCTGGTAGCAGGACTGCGATGCCGATCACTGCCAGAAAGGACAGGAGAAAGCCGGCGCTCATCAGCTGAAGAGGATTCTGAAGCAAGATAATCATTGCACTGAGTGCAGCAGCTGACAACATGTCATAGGTTTTTCCAAAAAGCACGGCACATAGTAGAATAACCATCATCACTACTGCCCGATTGGTGGACACACTAAAATTTGTTAATTCACCATAGCTATAGATAATAAATATGGTAAATACGGTTGCAACAATAATCGACAATTTACATTTTCGAAATAGCCAGAAGACGCTCATCCCAATCAAGGATATATGTAGACCTGAGATGGCCAAGATATGAGAGATGCCGTTTTCCTGGTACAACCGTTTCACATCATCCTCCAACATATTTTTCTCACCTAGGAGCATGGCAATCAGCGTACCCGCCTCTCTATCCTCCAGGATATCATGATACACACTGACCAAGCGATTTTTAATAATATCCAGGCTTGTATGATAGATTGATGAACCAGAATCTGAGATAAAAATCTGATCCGCTAATAGTTTAAAATCAATATTTTCAATTTTATAATATAGCTCTTCGTTGAATTGACCAGGATTTGAGGCTTTTAGGAATTTTTGCAGAGAACCTTTAGCGGTAATGACATTACCGATCCGGTAGATGTGATCCTTTGAAGTATAGACAATGACATTTTCACAAGTATAGCTGTTACCTCCGGACAAGGAGATAACGTTATTTCCGACGTATAGGGCTTGCACCTGCTGCTTGTTTACAATCATATTAACAGTACCGGTAAGCTCACAGGGCACAACTTGACCAAAGGCATGATATATCCTTGGTAACCGGAGCTGATTCTCCATGACTACAAAGCCAAGAATCAGGAAGATTGGCAGCACCATAAAAAGATATTCCTTTCTATGGACCATCTTCTCTTTCCTATGAATCTGGCAATATAGACTTGTCATAAACCCCAGTAAAGCAATTATAATTACTAAGCCTATTGTTAGTTGCTGCCAGGCAAAACCAATGCCAAGCAGATAAGCCCCCAGTATCCAAACCAGCGGGCGTTTAACCAATCACGATACCTCCTTTAACTCTCATCCATTAAGGATAGATTCCGTTCGAAGAACCCGTCAAAGTTAATTCCATCTCCGAAGGCAGGCTGTACCTCACCGTTAATCAAAAACTGGACCTTACTTATATAGGGTAGTTCCACTAATGTATTCACGATCGAATAGATTGCAATCTCGTCTTTGAGCTCGGGTATCTTCTCCATGAATTTAATATTAAAATCCACATAGCATACCCCTTCCTTCATATCCACCTGCAGCAAGTCCGTTCCTTCCGGTATGGTAGGATACATCCCTATTTGTGACGGTCCTTTCATAAGCTCATCCAGTACCAACTCTTCCAGAGATCCTGTTCCGGTATAAGTTATATCAGTCACATATTCGACTAATGCGTCACCTTCTTTATTGGCAAAATAAAGCTTCACCTTCGTCTCGGTACCGGTATTATCAATAAAATCCTCTTTCGTCATAATACCTACCAGATTTCCGTTCGGATCGATCAAGGGCTGACCGTTCACCGAAAACTGAATATATTCCACTTGTGGAAGCTGACTTAGAGTCTTTACGATAGCGGCACGACATAAAACTTCATTTATTCCTTTCAGTTCATTATAATTGGACTCGAAATTGATTGTCAGGCTACTATCCTCATTAAAAGTAAATTCCTTCACCGTCACTATGTCAGTAAACGTACTTTTATACAGAAGATTTTCCGGATTCAGCTTAAGCATGTATAATAGCTCTTCAATCTGTTCATCTCGATCTTTACTGATCATCTGATAAGTCTCACTAACCAGAGTGGAGGTTTTGGAATTGATATAAAAGATAGAAACCTCTGTAGTCTCATCCGATGGCTTTTTCTGATTATTGCATGCTCCCAATGAAACAATCAAAATCAGTAGCATAAGTAATACACCGATTTTCCTCATACATACCTCCATTACTTGCTTTTCATTAACCTGAGTGTGAAAATTGTATTTTATTTTCACACCACTTTACATGCCTATACTTTGATTTAGTTTGTGCCGAGGATTTCTCAGGCACAAACTTCTGAGTGTGAAAATTGCATTTAATTTTCACATCATTTTACATGCCTATACTTTGATTTAGTTTGTGCCGAGGATTTCGCAGGCACAAACTTCTGAGTGTGAAAATTGCATTTTATTTTCACACTGTGTTCATATAATATAGTTCAGCGGTATACGAACATTAAAGGTCGTTCCCTCGCCTTCCTTACTGTAAACTTTAATTGCACCACGGTGCATCTGAATAACATTTTTTGTAATCGCAAGACCGAGCCCTGTGCCGCCGGTTTCTCTAGATCTGGCTTTGTCCACCCTGTAGAAGCGCTCAAAGATATAATCCTGCGCATCCATGGGAATTCCTATACCGGAATCTGACACCTTGATGAAGAAATACTTATGATCCGCATTCAGTGAGACCCGGACCCATCCATCCGCAACATTATACTTAATCGCATTTTCAATCAGGTTGGAAATAGCCAATGACAGCTTCACCTCGTCCACTTCGGCGATGACAGGTCGAAAGCTCTCATAAATCATCTCGATATTCTGCTTTTTCGCTATTGGTGTGAGACGCTTTAAGATCAGCTCCAATAGCTCATTAATATTAATCGGCGCGATATTCATATCTCCGGCTGTCTTATCGAGCTTAACTAAGGATAGCAGATCGTTAATAATCTTATTCTCACGCTCTATCTCATCTGTTATATCCACGAGAAACTCTCGGTATAATTCAAGTGGTGCATCCTCCTGCATCAGCAGGGAATCTGCCAGAACCTTTATTGAGGTAATCGGCGTCTTCAATTCATGAGATACATTGGATACAAATTCTTGTCTGGAATTCTCCAGCTTTTGCATCCGGTTTATCATGTGATTGAAGGAATCTGATATCTTCACTATCTCATTATAGCCTTTTATCGTCACTCCATTATCCATATAACCGTCTGTAATTCGATCAATGGAATTCACTACGCTGGTCAAAGGCTTTGACAATACTCCGGTAAAATAGATAGAGAAGGAAACAATTAAAAGAGCCAGAATGATTGCAAACAACACACCTCTTTGCTCCATACTGTCGCGTATACTTTGAATATCCTTCGTAGAAAAATTCATAACAATAGCACCCATAACCTCTTTACTACCATTATGGGTGACAGGATAAGTTAGTTTAATATAGTGAGTCTCCTCATCATGGAAAAACTTCGTTCCTGTGCCCTGCAGACATTGGATAACATCTTCAGAGATCAAATATTTACCTTTTTCTAAGGAATAAGTATCCTTCACAATGTTCAAACTACTGTTAACAATAATAATACGACCACGATAAATATCGGAAAGTCTTAACACTTCAGAATCTACTTCCGTATCTTCCCCGGTAGTCAGATAACCTCTTGAATTGAGCATATTCGATAGCATATAACCCTGGTTTTCCAGCTCAGCTCTACGATTACTGATTGCTTTACTCTCGTAGGTATTCATTAGGATATACGAGAATAAGGTCAGTGGTATAACCCCCAACACAATAAAAACAATCAGCAAATACACTCTCATACTGTTAAAAGCTTTTAATTTACTCTTGATTTTGGAAAAAATATCCGACACCCCATTTTGTATGTATAAATTTTGGTTCACTAGGATTGCTTTCAATCTTTTCACGCAATCTTCGAATGTGTACATCTACGGTCCTGACATCACCAGGATAATCATAGCCCCATACAATATTTAACAGATTTTCTCGGCTATATACCTTATTAGGGTTAAACACCAAGAGCTCT
This sequence comes from Bacillota bacterium, assembly GCA_023411215.1. Taxonomy (GTDB): domain Bacteria; phylum Bacillota; class Clostridia; order Lachnospirales; family Lachnospiraceae; genus Mobilitalea. The sequence continues at coordinate 54,991 of JAEYOY010000002.1, forward strand.
AGCAAATCAAACTCTTTGGCCGTCAGATTAACTTCTTTTCCTGAGATGTATACTCGTCTGTTCTCACAATCTATCTTCATATCACCAAAGGTAACTGTCTTCGAATCAGAGCTTCCTGCAGTTGAATTTTTATTATTCCGCCTTATAATGGCTTTAATTCTTGCTTTTACCTCAAGTATATTGAACGGCTTTGTTATATAATCATCTGCTCCATATTCTAAGCCGAGAATCTTATCCATGTCATCACCCTTCGCAGTCAACATGATGATAGGCATCATAGAGAATTCTCTAATCTGCTGACAAACCTCAAATCCGGTAAGCTTTGGAAGCATCACATCGAGTAATACTACATCATATTCCTTCTTCTTGGCAGCCTCCAGTGCTTCTTCACCATCATAGGCGCAATCCACTTCCATACCATCCTGCTCCAGGCTAAAACGAATTCCTTTTACTATTAATTTTTCATCATCAACTACGAGCACTCTTTTTGCCATATCTTCACCTCATCTATTTAAATTAATAACCTTCTGCTTATCCGGTACCCTATGACGACTATTTTGTCCTAGTATCTTATTGTTAAGCATGTAATCTGTACTCTATTTCACTGTTATAAAGGAGGAAACCTTGTTAAATAACCCCTCTTTAATACCCGGTATCTTCATAAGCTCCTCAATTGTCTGAAAGCTTCCGTTTGCTGTACGATATTCTATGATGCTGGTAGCCTTTGCTTCGCCGATTCCCGGCAACTCCATTAATTCCGTAGTATCAGCAAGGTTGATATTGACCAACTTCTTGGATGAAGAAGTCTCTTGGTTACCCTCATCCAAAAACAACACCGTAGCAGCAGACATCTCTTTCACCTCATCCTTGGTAGGGATGTAAATTCTTTGTCCGTCTGTCACTTGTTGTGCTTGGTTGATATAGTCTCCGGCTGCTTCCTTCGCTAACCCACCGGCCTGCTTTATCAAGTCAATTACTCTGGAATTTACAGGCGCTTGATATACTCCCGGTTGCTTTACCGCTCCGCACAGATGAACATAAATATCTGAAGTCAACTCACCGTTTTCCTCGGAAGCCTTATTACTTGGTTTATCCTTTTCAGAAGTCTGTTTAGCATTAGATAACTGTTTATCATCAGAAGTCAAATGCTCTTTGGTAATCGGATGATCTTCAGTAGCTTGATTATCACTGCCGGTAAGACTTGTAATCAGTTCGGCAGTCGGCTCCCCCTTCTTGTACGCACAACTATAGCAGATCCCGGTAAGTAATAATAGAATACCGGTAATTCCAATCATAACATATCTTTTTCTCATTATCCATCATCTTTCTTTTTTATAAGATGACTTAAAAAGTACCCTCTATACTTTTTTAATAAGACATTTTCATTTTACATAAACTGCCCATCATTTACAATAGGTATTTCATCCATAATGCAAGAAAATACTTAGCATTTTCTCCAATTACACTGAAATATCACAATTCCAGCGGCAACTAAGACCAGCCCAAGCAGCTTATGCCACTCAAAATCCGCCTTTTTGCATCCAAAGATACCAAATAGTTCGATCAGATATGCCACTAGAAGCTGAGCGGTGATAATAAACATATTTGCCATGGCGGGCCCTAAGGTATCCACACTTTTAATAACCGTATAGGTAATAAAAGCACCGAGAACTCCACCAAGAAGCATATATTTGCTCTCTATTTTCAGCAGTGACGAGAAGGTTCCCTGGCGTCCGGTTACAACCCAAGCCCCGAAGCATACTAGCATTGCCGTAAATTGAACAAAGGTAGCCGATACCCAGATCCCTGTCTGTTTCGTTACTCCTGTATTGAATACACCCTGAGTGCTCATCAGTGCTCCGGACAGGATTGCAATCAAAAAACCCCACATAATAGGCCACCAATCCTTTCATTCATAATAACATCCCGCTTCATCTTCGATGCAGCAAAGAGCAGAGGCTATTGCTAAATTTCAATACTGCAGGATAATGACCGGCAACATGTGTGAAAGGGGAGCTTATTCCTCTTCCTTACGTTACATTGTATTATGCAACAGCCCTGATCATATCATTTCCATTTTTATTCTGGCTTATGCAGGTTTTACAAAGAAAAAGGTTGCCACTATGCGGCAACCCGACTATTATATCTTACCCAATACATCATCCAGAATCGTAATCATTTCATCTACATGCTGCTGTTCAATTATAAGCGGAGGTACAAAGCGAATTACATTCGCACCGGCTGTAATCAGAATTAATCCTGCGTCCATGACCTGTGGGATAATATCCTTAACCGGAATCGTAAACTCCAATCCCTGCATTAATCCCATACCCCTGCGTTCCTTAATAAAATCATATTTGTCTACCAAATCATCTAATTTTTGAGTCAGATAAGGAGCGATCTCCTGAACGTGTTCCACCAAATGTTCACTTTCAAAAAGATCAAAAACCTTGCTTACCGCTGACGTAACAAATGGATTACCACCATAGGTCGTTCCATGATCTCCAGGCTCAAAGGCACTTGCAACCTCCTCGGACGCTGCAAAGGCTCCGACCGGTACTCCGCAACCGAGTGCCTTAGCACAGGTAATGATATCCGGCTTTATACCATAATGCTGATGTGCAAACATGTTTCCTGTTCTACCCATACCACATTGGATTTCATCAAGAATTAAGATAATCTTCTTATCATCGCAAAGCTTTCTTATTCCCTCCAGGAATTCCTTTGTCGCTGGATACAGGCCACCTTCTCCTTGCACCGGTTCCAGGATAATCGCACAGGTTTTATCACTCACAAGCTCCTTCACGCTGTCAAGGTTATTAAACTCAGCAAATACAACTCCACCGATAAGAGGACCGAAGGCTTCCCGGTATTTCTTATTCCCTGTCACACTTAGCGCTCCCATACTTCTTCCATGGAAGGAATGGACCATGGAGATTATCTGGCTGTTCGCCACGCCATGCTTGTTATAATAGTATTTTCTTGCCAGCTTTACCGCTCCTTCGATCGCTTCCGTTCCACTGCTGGTAAAGAATACGCGGTCCATACCACTTGCCCGAAGCAGCTTCTTAGCCGCTTCAATCATCGGCTTATTATAATAGAGATTGGAGGTATGGAGTATTTTATCGATCTGATTCTTCAAGGCATCATTAAATTGCTGATTACCGTAGCCCAGTGCAAAAACTGCAATACCGGCTGCAAAGTCCAGATACTTCTTATTATTGCTATCATAGAGATAAACACCCTCACCGCGATCCAAAACGAGTTGATAACGACTATAGGTATGCATCAATACTTTTTCAGCTTCTTCTATATACAGCTTCATTTCTATCTATCCTTTCTTCCCTATCATACAAGATGAGTTGATAAATAAATTCACTTGTCATGAACTAGACAACAATAGAAACCATACTTCGCAAACTTTCTATTGTCATGAATTCTATGGCCATCTGCTCCAACTATTTACCAATGATTACCTCATTCTCATAGATACTTGCCTGATCAATAATTGCGGTTCCGATACCACGATTAGTAAAGAACTCAAGCAACAGACAATGTTCAATTCTTCCGTCCAAAATATGCACCCTGGACACACCGTTTCTCACCGCATCCACACAGTTCTTAAGCTTCGGAAGCATGCCTCCGCCGATAAAACCACTATCCAAAAGGGCATCTGCTTTATCGAGTGTCAATACAGAAATCAAACTACTTTTATCCTTGGGATCAGCATAAACACCCTCGATATCCGTTAAGAAAACCAGCTTCTCCGCTCCGATTGCGGTTGCTACGGCACATGCCGCATCATCTGCATTAATGTTGTAATTTTGATAGTCATCATCCAGACCGATGGGCGCTATGACCGGAACAAAATTGTTATCGATCAGGGTATTAATAAGGCCTGTATTTACTTCGGTAATGTTCCCGACAAAACCGATATCCTGACCGTTAACCATTCTCTTTTCTACCTTTAGGGTACAGCCGTCCTTGCCGCTGATACCGACCGCTTTGACTCCCAGCTTCTCTACCATCTGTACTAGGTTCTTATTCACCTTTCCAAGAACCATCTCAGCGACCTCCATCGTCTGGGCATCGGTCACCCTGAGTCCCTCCACGAAGCTGGACTCATGCCCTAACAGTCCAAGCCATTTCGTAATCTCCTTACCTCCGCCATGTACAATAATCGGCTGCATACCAACCAGCTTCAATAAAGCTACATCCTTGATTACATTGAGTTGCAGGTTCTCATCCAGCATCGCACTTCCGCCGTATTTTACCACAACCTTCTTATTATTAAACTTCTGTATGTAGGGAAGGGCCTCAATTAAAGTCTGGGCCTTTATGAGTATCTGATCCATTTGTTCCATGTCACTAGTCCTTTCCTTATTCAATGATATTATGAGCGATAATCTGCATTGATTTTTACATAATCATAGGAGAAATCACAGCCCCAGGCTGTCGCAACAGCTGAGCCCGACTTTAAGTCAGCAAGAGCTTTGACTTCCTTACCCGAGAGAATCTTCGTTGCAAATTCCTCAGAGTAATCGGTAGCCATGCCGTTCTCTACCAATTTAAGCTTCCCATCCATACTTTCAATAAATAAATCCACCTTATCCGGGTCAAAATCAATACCCGAATATCCCATGGCACATAAAATTCTTCCCCAGTTGGCATCATTTCCGAATACCGCTGTCTTTACAAGGTTTGAAGTGATAATGGATTTACTGAGTACCGAGGCCTCCTCCCAGGAGGGTGCTCCGACTACCTCTACCTCAAAAAGCTTGGTTGCTCCCTCGCCGTCAGCAGCCATCTTCTTAGATAAATTCGTGGTCACATAATTCAAAGCCTTACAGAAGGCATCGTAGTCTTCATTCTTCTCTGTAATTTCCTTGTTGCCGGCAAGGCCGTTAGCCAACACTAATAAGGAATCATTCGTTGAGGTATCACGATCAACACTGATCATATTGAAGGAAATCTTAACATCAGCACTTAAGGCCTCCTGTAGCAGATCTTTACTGATGTTTAAGTCCGTGGTCACAACGCCGAGCATCGTTGCCATGTTCGGGTGAATCATGCCCGAACCCTTCGCCATACCACCAAGTTTGATTTCCTTTCCGTCCACAACAAAGCTTACCGCACATTCCTTGGAATAGGTATCTGTAGTCATGATTGCTTCTGCTGCTAGTGTCCCTGCCGGAAGCCCTTCCTTTAAATCAGCCGCCAAAAGCTTTACTCCTTCTATGATTACATCAATTGGCATCTGCTTACCGATTACACCAGTTGATGCTGTATAAACGGCGTTCTGAGGTATATTCATGGCATCCGCAACCGCCTTTGCCATCTTTTCATTATTAATATCACCCTCTACACCTGTACAGGCATTTGCTACGCCGCTATTCAGTACCACAGCCTGAACAAAGGGACTATCCTTGGTCACCTTCATATCCCATCTTACTGGGGCTGCCTTAACTACATTCGTTGTAAAGGTACCAGCTCCCTTCGCAGGAACAACAGAATATACCAATGCCATATCTTTTCTATTTTTCTTGATACCTGCATATACCCCTGTTGCCTGGAAGCCTTTGGCTGCAGTTACACCGCCATCTATTTTCTTCATATTAAAAACCATGCCTTTCTTCATAGCCTGCAAACTTTATTTGCGAAAATCTATGATTATCTCACTCTACAGAGCGCGCCTTTCCATGTAGTAATCATTAAATATTAGTATCATCAATGCTGATCGTATAATAATTAAGGTCAGAACGCTGTTCCCAACCTAACCCTCTCCAGAATTCATTTCCCCCGCTGTTCTCAGCAAAGCAAACTAATCCCAGCTTTGTTATTCTCTCATCCTTCATCGCTTTTATCATCCGCTCCAACAGCTCACTGCCGATCGAACGTCTTCGGTAAGACTCCTCGACACAGGTGTGATAAATATACCCCCGTCTGCCATCATGTCCGCCGAGTACAACTCCAATGATTTGACCTTCTTCTTCGGCAACAAAATTGGTGGTCGGATTTCTTCCAAGGAACCGTTGTATGCCTTCCTTGGAATCATCCATTGTTCGAAGACCAACACCGGGAGTACTCTTCCACAGCTGATAAACCTCATCATAATCTTTGATTGTGAAAGACCTTATCATAATACACCTCCGAATAAAACATAATCAACGCTGTATAAAATATTTATAATTATACATCCGAATTAAATTTTATGCAACACCTAATTTAATTTTTTCAAATCGATTCCATGACGGAGCATCGCGGCATAGATTTCTGCAATTGGAAAACCGACAATATTATAGTAATCACCTACAATTTCCTTGATATAGATACCAAACTTCCCTTGTATTGCATAGGCGCCTGCCTTATCCATAGGCTCCCCTGTAGCGATATAATCCTGTATCTGCCCTTCGGTTAAGGGGTTAACTACAACCTTAGTGCATACTGCAAAGGAAAAACTTTCCTCTCTACCATCCCGCTTCATTATAATAATACTGACACCGGTACATACCTCGTGCACCTGATCGGATAGCATACGAAGCATTCTTGCCGCATCCTCCTTATCCTTCGGTTTACCTAGAGCATGCTCTTCGTAGAATACCATCGTATCAGCCCCAATTATTATAATATCCTTATCTGCATCCCTCTGCTGCTTCACCTGCTCTTTGATGGTTCCAGTCTTTAATCTTGCTAGAGCTTGAACCATCTGATTTGGAATTGTCTCCTCAACCTCTTCTTTCACATTGCTGGCCAGAACCTTGTATGGGATTCCCATGGTCTCCATGATTTCCTTACGTCTTGGTGATTCGGAAGCTAAAATAATCTGATACATATTCATCCTTTCCCAGGTACATGCTGACCTGTCAGCCCTTTTTCGTAGGCTACATTTATTATTTTGTACTGCTTTCTTCTTCAATTTTACGTCTGCTTTTATATTACGTCCTCTTTGTTATTGGTCTCCTTTGATATTGCGTTTCCTATGTTATTACGTTTCCTATGTTATTGCGTTTCCTATGTTATTACGTTTCCTATGTTATTACGTTTCCTTTGATAATTCATCTTATTTTATTTTTCATCTCTCCTTTATTATATTAAATAGTGAAATTAAGTAAAGATAATTGCATCAGTGGACGCAAATAATATCGCAATCATTCCATATAATAAGATAAGATATCGTTACATGCTGATGTAAACCGAAATAACCATATTGTATTTTTATACTTTTTTTAAATTAACTATTGCATAATAATAAAATTTGTTGTATATTTTATCATATCCATAAAAGTTAGTTTCCGAAGCTTTTATAATACATCATAAACAAAGTAATTAAACAATAGAAATCACCAAACGGAGGTAATTGTATGAAAGAGAAAGTTATTTTAGCTTATTCCGGCGGTCTGGATACAACCGCTATCATTCCCTGGTTAAAGGAGAATTATGATTATGATGTAGTCTGTGTGTGTATCGATGTAGGGCAGGGAAATGAACTCGACGGTCTCGAGGAGAGAGCAAAGCTCTCAGGCGCCACTAAACTTTACATTGAGGATGTTGTTGACGAATTTGTGAATGACTATGTGATACCTTGTGTTAAGGCAAATGCAGTTTATGAGAATAAGTATCTTCTAGGAACCTCCATGGCCCGTCCTGTAATTGCAAAAAGATTAGTTGAAATCGCTAGAATAGAAGGTGCTACCGCAATCTGCCATGGCGCAACCGGTAAGGGCAACGATCAGGTACGTTTTGAATTAACCATTAAGGCTCTGGCTCCAGATTTGAAAATTATTGCTCCTTGGAGAATATGGACCATGGCCTCCCGTGAAGAAGAGATTGAATACTGTGAGAAGCATGGAATCCATCTTCCCTTCTCCTCAGACAACAGCTATTCCCGTGATCGTAACCTATGGCATATCAGCCATGAGGGTCTTGAATTAGAGTTGCCTTCGAATGCACCGAATTATGATCACCTACTTGTGCTTGGCGTATCTCCCGAGAAGGCACCGGACGAGGGCGTGACCCTTAGCCTGACCTTCGAAAAGGGAATCCCTACTGCACTAAACGGTAAAAGCATGTCAGCAACTGATATTATTAAGGAATTAAACGTGATTGGCGGCCAGCATGGAATCGGAATCGTGGATATCGTCGAGAATCGTGTAGTAGGCATGAAGTCCCGCGGTGTATATGAGACTCCCGGCGGAACGATCCTTATGGAAGCTCATATGCAATTAGAAGAACTTATTCTTGATCGTGCTACTATGACGGCGAAGAAAGAGGTCGGAAACCGCTTTGCAGATATTGTATATGAAGGAAAATGGTTCACTCCACTTCGTGAAGCCTACCAGGCTTTCGTTGATGTAACGCAGGAATATGTAACCGGTGAGGTTAAGCTTAAGCTCTATAAGGGTAATATTATTAAGCAGGGCACCACCTCTCCCTACTCCTTATATAATGAAAGTATTGCTTCCTTTACAACCGGTAGCCTCTATAACCATCAGGATGCAGAAGGCTTTATTAACCTCTTCGGTCTTTCCTTAAAGGTTCGTGCAATGAAGATGGCTTCCCTCGACAAGGAATAAAGCTGTTAATATTGATTCATATTATGGACCATGTACTATCCCATCTATATGCCGCAGCCCTTTCGGGTTACAGCCGTATGGAAATTATGATGGGTGTACATGGTCCTCTTTGCTTTTGCATATCCGGATGAAGGTAAGGTAACAACATACCAAGTTGTTTGGATAAGTTAATCGGAGGCGGCACCGTTATTTCTACTTCTGAAGTTGCTTATGTTATAAGGGGAGCGTATCAACTCAGCGAATGGGGCTTTTTTGATACCTTTGCAGAAACAGTTCTACTACCTTCTCATACTTCTCTTTATTCTTACAATAGCTCCCAGCATGCTTCGCTCCGGCAACCAGATACATCGCCTTAAATTTCTTCTTATTATGATACATCCGCCTTGTCATATCTGCCGGTACCAGATTATCAATTTTTCCATGAATGAATAAGACAGGGGTTAACGAATGGCGGACCACTCGGATCGGTGATACCTCGTTGTACCAGAAGCCTGCGCGCAGATAGGTAATAAAGCTCTCAATTGGAATAAGGAAGCAGGGTAGATGGTAATACTGCTTTAGTTGATGGCATAGCAGCTGTGTTAGATCAGAATAGGCACAATCAGCGATTGCATAATTCACCCTGCGGTCAATTCCCAAATGCATTAAAACCGTAGCAGCACCCATGGATTCTCCATGGGTTACTATAATACATTTCTCTCCAAAACGCTCATAGCACCAGTCTACCATCCTCTTCAAATCATACTTCTCATAAAATCCCATGGAGGTATGTGCCTTTCCACTATATCCATGATTACGGTGATCATAGATAATAACCCGGTATCCTAAGCGAAAGAACATCTTTGCATATTTAATCCCGCTATATTTTGCACATCCGAACCCATGGCACAGGATCGCTATTTTCTCCGTTCTTTTCCCATTGTTCCTTTTGCTTCCGCTTCTTATGTTTGCGCTAATATCATCATTACCCTCCACGGCTTTTTCCTTTATAACCTGGCTTCTGCCATCCAATAGTTCACAGGATAAGCGGTATCCATAATAAGACTTTAGGGTAAAAATCTCCTTCTCCCAGGAATAGTATTCCTCCGTGTCTATCTTATTACAGTTAATCTCTCTTTGATAACCCTTCCCATAGGGCAGCATCCTAGGCTTTACAATCATATTCGACACGCACCAAAGCCATTCAAATAGCCATATTCCTATAATTACTATCATAAAAGCCCCCATTCTGCATCTTCGATGCAACACAACCCCCGGAAAGAACACAGCTTCTTCCTAAGCGAATAAAAATTCGCTTTGTGAAGATGTTCTTTCCTTCACACTAACCTCATAATGCTGCTTCGCGGCTCAGTGACTGTCCTGTTACATTTATGAATTCATCATCTCCAATTATTAAAGTATTATTCTATACTCAGTACATCCACTATTTAATATCTACTTATGATAAAATATACGATAAAAAAGCTCTATGCCGGAAGAAGATATGCACACATGCAATCCTCGTCACAGACACAGAGCCGGATGAATTGTTAATTACTACTCATGATTGATTATTTATACTTATTACATTCCTTCCGGAATAAAGCTATCAAAGATAATAAGCTCATAATATCCTCTGCTATTCTCTAACTGCTCCTCACTCTGAATCGTCCAGGCTACGGACTTCGTACGAAACAGCTTACGACAAATCGTAAAGGATAATGCACTCTTATATACATGATGATAAGCGATAAAATCTGGCTTTGTCAGGAAGTTGAACAGTAAATGCTTTAACATGAAGTATTGAATGGAATCCCCATCAATCTTCTCCTTGATAAAATCCGTAGACAGCTGACCGCGAATTACCTCTGGATGGTGCTTTCTATACCACATGAGACCGAAGGGATTAAAGGATTCGATTACATAGAAGCCTTTGTAACTCTCCAGTAATTCAGATACAGTGCTACATAGCGGATCCGCATTCCAGGGAAGCTTCAGCTCTATGATGAGTGGCACCTTTCCATCCACCAATGCCAGAACCTCCTTTAAGGTTGGTATCCTCTCCTGGGACCCGAACAGTTTATATTCCTTAAGCTCTTCATAGGTAAGCTTTGATACCTGAACCTCAGTGAGGCAGGCTCTCTTCAGATCATAGTCATGAAGCACGATTGGAACCCGATCCTTTGTCAGCTGAACATCAAGCTCTATTCCATACCCCTTCTCTACTGCCAGCCCGAATGCTTTCAGAGAGTTCTCAGGCGCATCCGATTCATTATTATGCAGCCCGCGATGTGCATAATACCAGCCATCCATGTCTTTGATATTCTTATTACGTCTAAGCTTCGGCATGATCGCCAGAAGATATAATACGGCAATAACGACAATGATAAGTATAACAATAAAAATTACCTTTAGTAACATAATAGCCTCCAAACTGCAAGCACTTAATAAATGATCTTAAGGAGTGAATTAGTCCTCTATATCAAAGTTCTCCATCAAGTCTTTCTTTCTCATCGGTCTGGAATCACCATGCATTACAAACAGCATCGTACATAAGGACGCCACTGAGAATACAACTGCATAAGGAAACAGGGTCCGGTAAGAGATATATTCTAATAATGCTCCAGAAACAATCGGTGTTAAAATCTGCGCCGACATGGAAAAGGTGTAATATAAACCGGTGTATTTGCCGATGTCGGAGCCCTTACACATCTCGACAACCATTGGATAGGAATTGACATTGATGGCTGCCCAGCCGATTCCGGTGAAAGCAAATACCACGTTAATCAACGAGGAATACTCTGTAAATAAAGCCCCACAGAGATAGGAAGCCGTCATCATAATAATACCTGCAATGATTGTCTTCTTTCTTCCGATCCTGGTAGCAATGATACCGATTGGAATATAACTGAAGATTGCTGCTATCGTTGCTACAAGTAGGGAATCGGCAAACCCGCCGGCTTTCAGCTTCCAGACCTGTTCTACATATCTGGAGTAAGCTGTAGTAACCGCATTATAGGCTGTAAACCATAAGAAGATGGATGTCAGCAGGAGAATAAAGCTCTTTCTAACATCAGCCGGCATCTTATCATCGTTAGCCACGGATGTCTGGCCTGCATCTTTCTGGTCTTTTTCTGTATTATGTACTGCACCTGCTTCCAGATCAATGGTTGCAGACAGCTTCTTTTCACGGATAGTAATCACTAACAATACTACCGCAATCACCATAACAGCCGATACGGATAAGAATACCGCTTGATAATCCGTTCCTTCCTTTACCAACACCTTGATCATGACCAGAGTATATACACCACCGAAGGCACCCATTAGGTTGATGATGGCGTTTGCCTTACTTCTTAAAGGCTTGGGTGTCAGATCCGGCATCAATGCTACTGCAGGAGAGCGATAGGAGCCCATTGCCACAAGTACAATTCCTAAAAATAATAAAAACAAAAACATGCTGGCTGCTTTATTCGCAATCGGGATAAAGCTCATTGCTATGACTGCTGCGAAAGTACCTGCAACGATAAACGGAGTCCTTTTTCCTAAGGGAGTGTCTACCTTATCGGATATGGAACCGAATATGGGGAGTAAAAATAAAGCTAATACATTATCCAATGCCATTAATACGCCGGTTACCGTCTCTCCAAGACCGAACGTGTTCTTAAGCATTAGGGGAATGATATTATCGTACAATTGCCAAAAACAACAGATGGACATAAATGCAAGCCCCACAAAGAAAGTCCGCTTATAGTTTAATCTCATACTTCCTCCTTTTTGCCCGCTTTGGCAGGCAACCCCATTTTTATTTTTGATTTGTAAAAATATATGCTCCAATTCCCACAGCAATGGTCAGATTCAAGGAATCAACGTCCGGCGACTGGGGAATAAAGATACTGGTTCCAACCTTGAGATATGTGTCATCAAGCCCTGTTGCTTCATTTCCAAAAACCAGAGAAAAAAGCTCTGCTTTAGGACAATCCTTAAGCGTCAGGGTGTTCTCTCCGTTTAGCATAAAAGTGAATACCTCATGCTTTGCAAACTCTCTGCGGTATTCATCAAAGCTCTCATAATGATGAAAGTTCAACCGAAAGAACGCACCCATCGAGGAGCGTACTGTCTTTGGATTATAGATATCTGCTCCGGGCAATATGATCGCGATATCATAAATCCCAAAGCCCACCGCTGTTCGAAGAATCGTTCCGAGATTACCCATGTTACTAGGATTCACAAGTACAATATGCGGACGATCGACTGACAGCTTACAATCATATTTCTCAAATACACCGGCAACATAGCAGTTTTCCTTATCGCTGATTTTTGCAATTAATTTATTATTAAATTCAATCGGAATTCTCTTCTCATCGCACAGCCTTTTCAGATTGTCTTGATCTGTAAAGCTGGTATCCACAAGAACCCTACGGACCTTCTCGGGTCTTGCCTTGATCAGCTCATAGGTCGGAAATGCTCCTAAGGTATAGGAATAATCCGCATCCTTTTTATATGTTTTTATCTGGTTTTGTTCTAATATGCTTCCTGCTTTATCATTCTTCACGTAATCAACCTCCGAAGTACTTATACATAGATCATATCCTATTCTTTATAATACGATCTCAATTTATGATAATAGAAAGATCGCGAAGCGTACTTTCTAACTTTCATGATAAGTGAACTGATTTACTAAATCATCTTAATTATACTTAATTCAATGCTTGATAGCAAATGAATTTCCTCTGTTTTACAAAGTTTTATCAAAGTAGCTCCCTTACCAAGCTTCTCGCATAGGTGTACCACCATCTTAAGGCTAACACCTCCTTTATCCGGCTTCACCTCACGGATCACAGGGGCAAACCTTCTTATCAAAAGAAAGGCCATCTCAGGTTCTTCTCTGCAAAGACTCACAGCCGCTTTTATAGCTGCTGCGCTATAACAGGAATATCCCTAAGATAGCTTTTCCATAAATACAATTATTGCGTTCTATTACAAAATTACTGTTCCTTTTTATCTCCCATGAAAACAAGAGCCAGCATACCGGGGCCGGTATGGGTTCCGATGACAGGACCAATCTTCGAGATTATGATGTCCTTCACGGTTACTCTACTACGGATAAGGTTTTCTAATTCCTTCGCCTGTACAAAATCATCTCCGTGGCCGATAATTATTGTCTGCGTAGACAGCTCCGTACCTTCCTCTAAAAGCTTGTTCAACATAAAATCAAGCTCTGCTCTTGTACCACGTATTTTAGATACAACCGTAAGCTTACCGCAGGTATCCGTACTAAGCACCGGTCGTATCTTAAGTGCTGTTCCCACCATTGCCTCGATCGAAGTAATTCTTCCTCCCCGCTTTAAGAAGAACAGGTCCTTTACCGTAAACCAGTGTCTCGAACGAGCCTTATTGGCTTCAACCCAGGCTACAAGTTCCTCAATATTCATTCCCTGCTGTCTCTGTAGGGCTGCATTCAATACAAGAAGTCCTTCCCCTATGGAAGCACACAGAGAATCGATACTATATATTTTTCTGTCCGGATACTCCTCTGCAAGATCACGTATCACTATCTGTGAGGTATTATACGTACCGCTTAAACCCGATGAAAAGGCTATATATAGAATATCCTTTCCTTGCTTTAATATATCTTCAAAATAATCCATGAAGATCGCCGGAGTAATCTGTGTCGTATGAGATACCGCTCCATCTTTCAGCTTCCGGTAAAAATCCTCAATCGATAACTCTCTCTCATCCGGATAATGACGATATTCCTCATTATCTACATTTACTCCCATCGGAATTATTCTTATATCATACTCATCGATAACGCTCGCAGGAAGATCCAGTGTTGCATCACTAACGATTATATAATCGTTCATCATTAATAACTCCTTTATCCTTCATTTTCACCCTAATTTACACATATCATTTATTCTACAATACTATACTATACAGTGCAAGCTACAATATATTTATATTGCGTTTATTATCTATAAGTACCAATTCCGCATAAGATAATTTCTATCTATAAGATCAGATTGGCAATATACATTACAATAGGTATTGTAATCATCGAAGCCATGGTTGATATTGCGAATACCTCTGACGCATAGAGATAATTCTTATCATAACGAATGGAAAATAGATTGACTGTTACGGCAGTCGGGCAGGCAGCAGCTAGAATAGATGTCAGTAGTACCACACTGGGAAGCTCGAATAATTGGAAGATAAACAACATGACGATCGGGATCAGAAGCAGCTTCACAAAAGAAATAAAATAGATTCGAGGCTTAATTAACAATTTTCTCACATCGGTCTGCGCAATTGTGACACCTGCTACCAGCATAGCCAAAGGTGTGTTCATGTTACCGATATAGGTCAAGGTATCCAGTAAGACCTCAGGTAGCATTATTCTTGTTACAAACAGAAGAAAACCAACGACTGTTGCAATGATTGTTGGAGATAGCAAAGCTTTCCCAATGGATTTGATATCCGCTTTACCGGTCATGATGACGACACCATGCGTCCAGACCAGTAGGTTGAATATGGTCATATAGGCTGTGATATAGAATACACCCTCACTTCCAAAGAGCCCTCCGGCCATAGGAATTCCTATAAAACCACAGTTGGAATATATAACAGCGAACCTTTCAATGGCACGCTCTGCCTGGTGCTTCTTCCCTCGAATTATCACACGACTTATGACAATTGCGAAGATATGAGTTATAACCGCCATCACCAGGGATATCAACAGGCCCGTCAATAAAGTGGTGTCAAACTCTCTTTGATAAGCTACCAGTACTACTATTGGATTAACTAGTATCAGTACAATGTCTGAAAGTTTTCTATTCGTAACTTGATCAATCAAGCGAATACGGTAACAAAAGATACCGATCAAGATAATAAAGAACATAATCATAATTTGATTAAATGCTGTAGCAGCAAGGGACATGATATTAACCTACTTTCCTATCTATTGTAAAACGATATCGCGCATGTTTTGCGAACTTTCTAAAGCCTCAAATGACAATCGTCTTATATTATGCACTTTTTTTCACTGTGTAGCAAGAAGAATTTTCAATTTGTGTTCATTATGTACCCTGAGTGTACTGAAAACAATGGAGGATTAATAATAATTTTGTATTAATAATTTATAAAAAGATTGATTATTGAAATCTATCATGGATAAATCGTATTAAATTTGGTAATTGGTACTAAATGAGGGAGTAGTTTGCATACTATTAGTATGTGGCAAGTCAACATAATGATTCCGAGAGAAATCTGGCTTACCTTAATGAACGAGACTCATGTATGGCTGAATTCCGGCTATACATGAGCTTTTTTATTGTATAGGAAAGGTTCGTCCTATACAATAAAAGCACTCTGTACAGGATGCGTACTTCGCAAAATGGTATTGATTGCTTTCCACAATAATACATTTACTTATAAGAAAGGGATATCAATATGGATTTATTGACATTAGTATTACTTGCACTTTGCTTATCTGCAGATGCCTTTGCTGTAGCTGTAACAAATGGTATGTGTAGTGATAAGGTGACAAAGAGGCATGCGGTTATGACAGCTTTAACCTTTGGCTTTTTTCAGGCACTGATGCCGGTACTGGGTTTTACATTGGGAAAAGCCTTTTGGGATATCGTGTGTCGCTACCAGCATTGGATTGCTCTCCTACTGCTTGGAGCAATCGGTGTCAACATGCTAGCCGATACCTATAAGGAATGGAAAAGCGCTGAGATCAACTGCACGAATCGTAACCTGTTTAATTCGAAAAATCTCATAATGCAGGGGATCGCCACAAGTATTGATGCTATGGCAGCCGGTGTAAGTATTGCTGTATTAAATATCAATATCCTATCCGCAGCATTGTTGATTGGACTGATTACTTTTGTGCTCTGTACCTTTGGCGTATATATTGGTAAGAAATTCGGCTCCTTATTAGGTCTGCGCGCTAAGCTGGTTGGAGGCATCGTTTTAATCGCTATTGGTTTAAAAATATTTGTGGAGAATCAGTTCTTATAGAAAGATTAT
The DNA here is from genome assembly GCA_023411215.1 of Bacillota bacterium. Taxonomy (GTDB): domain Bacteria; phylum Bacillota; class Clostridia; order Lachnospirales; family Lachnospiraceae; genus Mobilitalea. The sequence goes on from JAEYOY010000002.1 coordinate 71,577, forward strand.
GCAAAACCATAATTATGAGAGCTTGATAATTACGAAGATTTGATAGATAATATAGAAGTATGGTATCTCACAAAACGAGAGGAGAATGCAGATGAGCTATGAAGCATGCTTTGAAAAGCTCCCAAAGCTAGAGACGAAACGATTAATTCTTCGCCAAATAACAGATAGTACCTCCGACGGAAGGGACAGTCTGGAATTCATCAATGATTACAGTGTATATCGTTTTTGGGGATTATATGATGAAGCAAAGGATACCAATGGACGGAGACGACCTAAGAAGAAAATCAAGCTGGATTATCACTATAATGCTACCATGAAGGAATATCGTGCCGGCCGTGAGCTAACCTGGCTCATGGAGCTTAAAGATACTCATAAGGTAATCGGTGAAATTGTATTTTATGATTTCCGGCTAAAACGTCAGGCAGATATCGGCTATCGCATCAACAAGGATTATTGGGGTCAGGGCTTTGCACCGGAAGCCGGACAGGCTATGGTCAAATTAGCATTTGAATATTTGGGACTGACCCGTATCCAATTACGTTGCTTTGCCGATAATCATGGATCCTTCCGAGTTGCAGAGAAGCTTAACTTTACTCAGGAAGGCTTTATTAGGCAGGGAGCCATCGTAAATGTTATGACCGATTATTATATCTTCGGTTTACTGAAAGAGAAATATGACACGAACCCAATCGATGATTCTATTGTGTCTCTGCTGCCATAAAAATGCGAATTATCGCAAAGCATAATTAGACTGCAAAGGTTCGGCATGTTTGGTTCGTATTTTGTCTATGACACACTTACTAGATTTTTGAAGGAGGATGCTTATGAAGGTATTATTTATTGGAGGAACCGGAACAATTAGTACCGCAATCACACAGCTTGCCCCCGGTTATGGTTTTGATTTATATCTTTTGAACCGTGGTAACCGATCTGAGTTAGTCCCAGATGGTGTTAAGTTTATTGAAGCCGATATCAATAACGAAGCCGATGTCAAAGAGAAGCTTAAGGATATGACCTTTGATGTTGTGGCTCAGTTTATTGCCTTCGATACGGAGGCATTAAAAAGGGATGTACGTCTATTTACCGGAAAGACAAAACAGTACATCTTCATCAGTTCTGCTTCTGCTTATCAGAAGCCCCTGTCAACCCCCTATATTACAGAGAGCACGCCTCTGTCCAATCCCTACTGGGAATACTCAAGAAATAAGATTGCCTGCGAGGATTTTCTGATGGAGGAATATCGAAATAACGGTTTCCCTATCACCATTGTTCGTCCCAGTCATACTTACGGTTACTTTGATGTCCCTTTAGCTCTTCATGGTAAGAATGGTAGTTACAGTGTCATCAACCGCATTAAACAGGGGAAGAAAGTCATTGTACATGGGGACGGAAGCTCTCTCTGGACTCTGACCCACAATTCGGATTTTGCGAAAGCTTTTCTCGGTCTGATGGGTAATTTCCACGCCATCGGTGAAGCAGTTCAGATTACTTCGGATGAGAGTCTGACCTGGAATCAGATTTACGAGATAATTGGTAATGCACTTGGGGTGAAACCAAACATAGTCCATATCTCCTCTGAGACTTTAGTAAAAGCAAACCGTGGCTTTATCGGAGGCATTCTTGGTGATAAAGCTCATACTGTTATATTTGATAATGCAAAGATAAAACGACTCGTTCCCGGTTTCACGGCAACGGTACGTTTCGATCAGGGCGTTCGTATGACCCTGGATTATATCGATAAACATCCGGAGTATCAAAGACTGGACCCGGAATTCGATGCTTGGACCGACAAGATGATCGAAGTATATGAAGCAATGGAAAGCAAACTTCCGATCTTTGAATAGGTTCTGGGGAAAGGCATAGTGATTATGAAAACGCTATATATATCCGATCTTGATGGTACTCTCCTGCATCCCAATGTGGAGCTGTCACGAAAGACCATCGATATCTTGAATGAATGTATCCGACAAGGGATGCTGTTTAGTGTTGCAACGGCAAGATCCATCGCATCCGTCAAGCCGATCTTAAAAGAGGTTAATGTTACCGTACCTGTAATACTTATGAACGGCGTTTGCATCTATGATTTAACAAAGAATGAGTACATTAATATTGAGACTCTACCAAAGACCAGTATTACAAAGCTGATGGAGGTCATCCGTGAGCACAAGCTGAAAGGCTTTGCGTATACCATTAAGAATGGTGTTCTGAACACCTATTATGAGGATCTAAGCTCTCCCGCTCTGAAGGATTTTTATCAGGAGAGGGTTGACCTTTATCAGAAGCGCTTTACGCAGATCGATGATTTCAATGACCTATCCGAAGAACCGTTAATCTATTTTTCTCTATTAGATCATTACGATAAGCTAGAGCATATCTATAACACGATTAAGGGGATTCCGGATCTGAACTGTGTCTTCTACAAGGATAATTATTCACCGGATTTTTGGTATCTCGAGACTTATAATAAGACTGCTTCAAAGTTCCACGGAGTTCAGTTTTTGCGCTCCTATCTAAATCTGGAGCATATTATATGCTTTGGTGATAATCATAACGATCTTCCACTCTTTGAGGCCAGTGATCAGCGCATTGCAGTCGGTAATGCCGTTCCCGACCTAAGGGCAAAGGCAGATCAGATCATTGGCTGTAATTATGAAGATGGTGTGGCTCAATGGCTTAGAAATCAATTTCTGAAAGAAATATAGAAAGCCGATAATATATCTACATAAACGATAGAAAGGTAGCACACTCCCACAAAACATGTGCCGGATATACCAGTGATATTCGGGATACACGAAATGGGAAGTGTGTTACCTTACTTTAATATATTCGTATCTCATTTTATAAGCCATTTAATTAGACGCCTACAAATCTCTTCCGTATACCTCTAGCTGCGTAAGAGCTGGGAAAGGAGACGGATCATCTGATTTAATTAATCTTGATAAATCAATCCACTCAATTCGCTTTTCCTTTAACACAATAATATGCGGAAGGCTGCTTTTTTCCAACTCCACATCCATCGCCTCTCCATCAGAAAAGGTCAGTGTTACCGATGTCCACCAGTTATCATGAGGAAAATCCGCTCTGGTATAGAGTACCACTTTATCAACCTCAACCACTCTACCAAATTCAATACGAAAAGTGGCGTCATCACGTCGGTTAATTCCCCAAGATGCATAAGGCCAATTACCATGGCCATTATTCACCGTCACTCCGTCGACTGCATTTTTTGCAGCAAATACAGCTTCCCCTCTGGTTTCTACATTAGCCAAAGCATGAGGATAACAGGATGGATTCCCATGCTGGTCATAGACATTGAGAGCAAGATTCCGATAGGCCTTTACTTCATAATCGAAAGCCTCCTTTGCAGTCAGCAGATGTCTGTTACCATAGAAGACCTTCGGAGATAGATTCAGCCTTTTATCTCCAAAGGGAATCTCATATAATATGTCGTCGGTTAAATACACCAATGATTTTCCTAAAGCATCATCTAATTGCAGCCATACGTAACACTTTTTCTGTGAGCACTCCAAAACAATCCTGTCTCCCGGACAATATTCCCTGGTGTAGACCAGATTTACTTCGTTTGCGCCACGATTCTCTGCAACTATTTTAGAATCCTGATCTAAGATTTTAAAATAAAACTCTGTCATACGAAATCCTCATTTTCTTCATTACATATAATTTTTAATTATTTCATCCGCGGTTAAAGGTTGCTTTTATTTCCGTGATTATCTCATTTTTCCCTTTCACCAGCTGATAGCACACCGCAGGAATTCTTGCCTTCGGATAGAGCAAATTCGTATTCGGATCTGCCACGATAACCATTCCCTTCCCTTCACCGCATAGCGAGATGGCTCGGCACTCACTATATTCATTTTCTACCTGTGCCATATGTTTATCTTCTGTCTGCTTCTCTCCCTTTACGTCAATCTCCACACCAAAGCCGCAATCGTAGGCTGAACATTCTATATCACTCATAATGATGTGCTTTCTGATATGTCCCTCTTCGGTCGGTATAATGGTTGTCTCTACCCTAATCCCAGAATAAGGGGACCATACCGAGGTAACCTCGGTATCCGACATCTGAAAGCTCTCACATACTCTTCGAACATACACATATCCACCAATATAAAAGGCCAGCATACTGTCCGGCGCCGCCTCATGAATTTCATTCGTCGATTTGGCCACATGAAACGCAAACCTGGTATCGTAAGCAAACTTTCCGTATTTTGCAGGAGTCTGTCCATGTCCGAAAGGACTGTATTTTCCAGACACATATGCGGTTGTATGGTTTGGATATCGACGGATCAGCATGTCCGCATAGGAAAGCAGCATCTGCTCCTTCAGCTGTGGCAACGGTTTTACCTTAGCACTCCAAAAAGGATGATCATCGGGAAGCATCAGAATAGCAAAGGTCTTCAATGCCCAGTAAGGAGAACCTGGACTGTTATATCGTTCTGCCATTATCAGGTTTGGATAACCGTAACCGATGGTAAGGATGTCATTTCGGTCGAAAATCGGTTTTCTCATCCAATCACATAAATGCCTCGTGATCAAACCCTTCATTACATCAATCGGGAATGGAGTTACATCTGCCATTAGGCAGGCACAAAAAAAGCTAACCTGCGAGAAACGGTAAGTAAGAGAACGTCCGTAAGGTAAAGCCGCCCCATGATCATCAAACCAGTAGATGAACTGCTTAGCAAAAATCTCCGCTCTCTCCTTGTAGATTCTGCATCTCTTCGGATCTTCCCTCTCCATAACTGAAGCATAGAACAAATTATAGAAATGGATAGCGAAGGACACATAATAATCTTTCTGCCCGGAATCTCCGTCCCTGTACCAGCCATCCCCGAGATAGAAGGTATCGGCACCGTTTAAATAATGCTCTAGCTTCTTATCGTCATATTTTCTTCCCATCTTTTTCAATGCAAGATTGACCAGCACCGCAAACAGGATCCAATTACAGATCGGCAGTTCATACTCATTGATTCCATAGAGCCAATTCGAAAGATTATCTTTTTCCCTCTCACTCAAGGGCTCCCACAGCTTTTCCGGCGTCAGAATCAAACCATAGGAGATTGCCGCCATCTCCACAAATCGCTGGTCAAAAGCATGGAAACCGCCCCAATACTCCTTATTCTTTGGATCGGTTCCGGCAGCAAGACCTGCCTGATAAATATCTTCAAATACCTGGGAGCTTCCTCCGCCTGCCCAAAAAGGGACCATACCCCACAAAGGTCTGGAAAACGCCTCTAAACCAATGGCCTTCCGATCATAATTAGTTGCCGTCACACCAAGGGTTACTTCTGCTTTTCCCTCACTATAGTATGGAATTAACGGATTAACAATCTCAATAAACAACTCCTGAAAGTCACCTTTACTGTTCAAGCTACCTTCCCATTCCGTTCTCATAGGAATACCCCTGCCTTTCTACCAATATAATTCCCAGTTCTTATGAAGTCTCATCAAAGCCTCCATATAGAAATAATCGCCCCAGGAATTACATTCATCGACCCCATAGTGATTACAGGTATTATAGGGCGAACGATTGGAGTATGTGCTGTGCAGTACCAGTCCGTTAGAAACCTCCTTATCCTTCACTGCATATTTGTCATATACGGATTTCATGATCTGCATAGCCAGCTTTTGGTATGTAGCCGCATCTTCCTCTTTCATATACTTAATCATCTCCAGCATGCCGCAGGCTGCAATTGAGGCGGAGGAAGAATCCCGTGGCTGGTCATCTCCGTCCGTGAATTCCAGATCCCAGAAAGGAACCATATCCTTCGGCAGATGCTCCAGATAATATCCTGTCACATGTTTAAATATCTCAATATACTCTTCTCTCTTGGTATATTTGTAAGCCAGCGCACAGCCATAAATTCCCCATGCCTGACCTCTCGCCCATGCAGAACCGTCACGATAGCCCTGACAGGTTGCACCATGATCCGGGGCTCCGGTTTTCATATCAAAATAGAAGGTATGCCATGTAGAGTAATCCTCTCGAATTACATTTTTAATTGCGGTTTGGATATGCTTATCAGCAATATCACGATACTTATTGTCACCGGTCTCCTCCGAGGCCCAGTAAAGCAAAGGAAGATTTAAGAGACAATCAATGATTAGTCTATAATTTTCCGGTTCATCCATAGATCCCCACGCCTGAATGAATTCTCCCACCGGATGATATCTCGTGATTAATTGATCCGCCGCTTTTATGGCTGCAAGCTTTCCGATGAGGATACCGGTCAACTTATATCCTGCAACACAGGACGGAGAATACAGAAACCCCATATCATGGTGGTCCACCTCAATTTTACGATCGATTCTCTGTAAGAAGCTATTTATCTGAATTTCAGCTGCCGCTTTCAGTCTCTCGTCCCCAGAATATTCATAAGCAAGCCATATTTCTCCGGTCCAGAAGCCTGTAGTCCAATTACGATTTTCTATGGGTTTGTAAAAATTGTTCTCACTATAAGCATTTTGATATTGATAGGTAAATTCAGGCAGATTATGAAGCACCTGCTCCGTGGCAAAGCGGAGAGCTTCTTCCACTTCTTCATCCGTAATCATCGGCATATTCTCATATCGCATATCAAACAACCGTCCTTTCTTTCGTTCCAACACAAAGGGTCCCTCCGTGCCAGTTACTTTTTATGTTAACCCTTTAAGCCGGTGGAAGCAACTCCCTCCACAAAATATTTCTGTAAACATATAAATACAATGATAACCGGAATCAAGGACAATACCGACCCGGCCATAATAAGACCATATTCAGCGGAATACTGCCCGATGAACATCCTAAGACCTAACTGAATTGTTTTCTTTGTTTCCGTCTTTAAATAGATCAACGGTCCCAAATAGTCATTCCAGGTGTTGACAAAAGTAAAAATTGTAAGTGTCGCTAATGCAGGCCTTGATAATGGCAGCATAATTTTGGCATAAATCCCATATTCGTTCATGCCGTCGATCCGTGCAGCCTCACATAGATCATTCGGAATCCCCTCATAAAACTGCTTCATCATGAAAACACCGAAGGCTGAGAAAGCCTGTAAACAAATCATTGCCAGCAATTTATCATTGAGTCCCATAGAACGCATCATAATAAACTGAGGTACCATATATACCTGCCAAGGCATTGCGATGGTTGCAATATATGCCAGAAACAGAGTATTTTTATTTTTAAATTCCAATTTTGCGAAGGAATATGCTGCAAAGCTTGAAGTAAGTAGCTGGAAAAAGGTGACGATTAAAGTCAAGATAACCGTATTCTCCACAAATTTTAATAACGGAATTTTTGTCCAGATTCTGATATAATTATCCCACTTTGGTGCTTTGGGAATCCATACGAAGGGATCCATAAGGAATACTTCTCGATTAGACTTTATGGATGCCGATAGCATCCATAAGAAAGGAACAATCATGAATGCAGTGATGATTAGTAAAATCAAATAAATCCAAAGCTTTTGAATTAACGCACTATTTTTTTTCGATCTAACTTTACTCTTCGATACTTTATTACTCATATCGGCTCCTCCTCTCTATATTTCGTTTATACATTCAGCTTTTTTTCATATCGAAACTGTATGATCGTTATAACAAGTACCATGATAAACAATACCATTGCGATAGCACTTGAATATCCCAATTTCCAATAGTTGAACGCATTTTGATAAATATAGTAAACAAGAACCGTTGCCGATGTACTTAATTTACCGTCTCCTCCTCCGGCTAACATAACTGCTATGTCATATACCTTAAAACAGTTAATCGTCAACATAACCACAACGAAAAATGTAGTCGGTCTCAGCTGAGGCCATGTAATATATTTAAACTTTTGCCAGGTATTCGCACCGTCAAGCCCCCCTGCTTCGTATAACTCGGAAGAGATTCCCTGAAATCCTGCCAAATAAATAACCATATAATATCCCATGTATTTCCACACGCTGAAAAGTATCAATGTTACAAGTACAAGACTACCGCTGAACCATTTCGGAAGATTCTGCTGGGACACTCCAAAAAGTGTTAAAAGCAAGTAATTGACTGGACCCTTTGACGGATGAAATATCATGCTCCATACCGACGTAATTGCAACTAAAGAAGCAACATACGGAAAGAACGCAATGGTTCGAAGGAATCCCCTTGCCCTAACCTTTTGATTGAGCAAGATAGCGAGTGCCAAAGAAGCAATCATTGTAAGTGGTACCGTACCTATTACGTAAATAATTGTATTTCTAAGCGCAGTGATAAAAAAAGTATCCGCAACCAGTTTTTTTAAATTGTCTAACCCGGCAAAGGTAATCGGATTACTACCATCCCAGTTCATAAACGCTAGTCCAAAAGCCAGCACGACCGGAACAAGTGTGAATATAGCAAACCCAATAAAATTAGGCGCAATGAACGAGTAAGCGATCAGCTCTCTTTTTACTTTCTTGCTTATCCTTCGCTTCGCTTTGATTGGTTTTTTTTCATCCATTTTGTTGTTTGAAAGCCAAAGAAGGCTTATACTCCTTTCCCCACATTTTTCATTTCTGTATTTCGAAGCTGTCCTGTATAACTGATTTCTCGGGGTTGCTGAATCGTCACCGTTTTATGCTTTTTTGATATGTGTCGGGGCTGATGATTCTCAGCCCCGACATAAACATAAATATGAAATTAATTACCCAAAAGCTTTCCGACTTCTTCATTCATTTTGGTTATACCTTCATCAATAGTAATCTCACGATTCATAATGGATTTATGATAGGTATCAAGAATAACATTAATCTCTGATACATTTTCTGCATATGGAACTTCCAGATACAGATTAGATACATTCAGTGCTTGTTTGCTTTCCTCGTCCTTCGGGAAGCCTTCAAGACCTGCAATAATACCAGAAACCTCATTATTCATCAGTGCAGGGAAGTTACCTGTCTCAGCCATAATTTTTGCACCCTGCTCACCGGACACCCAATTTACAAAATCAAATGCTGCCTGCTTCTGATCCGATACACTGGTTACTGCAAGACCTGTAATCGTTCCGAGAGTGGAACCTGCTTCCACGCCCTGAGCATGAGGATATTTCACAAGACCCCAATTGCCGCATAAAGAAGCATCGTATTCTCCACTACCGATATTTTTAATCAGGGTAGAAATGAACCAGGATCCCATGTTCATCATAGCCACATCACCGCCGGAGAAAGCTGCGGAGTAATGTAACCCTTCCGCACTTAAGTCAGCATAATTTCTACAAATCTGATCATCCTCCTGCTTCAATACTAATTCATAATAGGGTTTGAAGTAATCGTAATTTCCACTTAATACAGAGTTCTTACCATCCAGTACACCGAACAACTGAACCGCACTTCTCCAGGTATGATAATGTGTTCCGTAAATCTGAGAGCCAAAAGTAGGATTGGCTACCTTTCTTGCAAGAGCATCATACTCTTCAAAGGTCATGTCGTTGGTAGGATACGCAACACCTGCTGCATCAAAAATATCCTTATTATAATAAATGACCCAAAAATCATTTCTAAAAGGAAGTTCATAGAGACTTCCGTTAACTCTTACCTGGCTGTCAACACCACCATACTGACTCAAATCAATTCCTGCATCCGCAATATAGCTTTCAAGAGATTCCAAGGTGTTCTTGGATACCAAGGTTGCATACCCGGGCACATCCTTGATGGTTACTACGTCAAAGTCAGATCCGCTTCCTGATAATTCCGTTGCAAGTACAGTCATATAGTCCGTGGATCCCAGATCAACCAATTCGATCGTAACATTCGTATTAGCAGCCTCATATGCATCCTTCAAAGCCACCCAATACGGGGTAATATCTTTATCCCATATAGCCCACTTTAGTGTAATCGCTTCTGCTTCCGGTTCGCTTTCCGCTACCGATGCAGCTTTGGTAGGAGCTGCTGTAGGCGCTGTTGTTACGTTATTTTCTGTTGTTTCCGTTGTTTTCTGAGCACATCCAGATAATAACGATGCCAACATTGCTACTGCGAGCAGAACGGTAATCAGTTTCTTCTTCATAAAATAAACCTCCCTTTTATATTAATATGAATTAGTTCTTTCGTAACCCGAATGGATTACTATATTTCTAGTATAAAGTTTTTTTATCCTTTTTTACATGGATTATTTCTTTATTTCATTCAAAATCCTTTCACCTGTAGAACTAATTTCTAAGAATAGATATATTTTTTTTGATAATAATGTATTATTTATTTTACTTTACCGGTTGTACCGTTTTATTAATCTTTTTACCTTTTAAAGGCGCTCCCCTTGTGTTAAAATACATATATATCCAAACAAAGCTCGCCATACCGGCATGTTTGCCTCACGGCAGTACTAAACCGCGGTCATCATACACCCAGCTCAAGATAATATATAAGGAAGGTATGATATAAAATCATGAGAAAAATACGAAGCAGATTCTTTCGCACAATACGCACCCGGATTTTATTAAGTACTGTTTCACTGATTGTTATCATCAGTACTATTATAACATCCATCAGTTATGTTGTTGTATCCTCGAATCTAAGGCGGAATTTATTTCAGACTTCGGAAACCAAGCTATCCTTCCTATGCTCTTCCATTGATTCCAACATAAATGGAATAAAAGGCTTTATACGCTCTTCTTTAATCAGCAGTGAAATTAAAGCTTTTGTATCGGAGGGAGAGACAGATAATAATAGCATTAAGCGGGAAGCCCATGATTTCATAAGAGAGACCTATTCGTCGAATGCCTCGCTGCCTTCCCAGTTAATCCGCTTAGTCATCATCGGTAAGTCCAGAAGCGATATTATACAGATTGTGGAATCACCTTATTCCACAATCGCGGTTTCCGCAGAGGCAATCCTTTCGCTTCCTTATTTTAAAACCCTTCACGATAATCCCGGTGAAGTTACAACAGGAATCATGTTGGATCCGTTTTTCACTACCAAGAAAGTTCCTATGATCCCCTTTGTACATTCCATCGGACACCCATACAAAGCTGGTGAAATCGGCTATATCTTTACAGAAATGTCACCCACCGTCATTACCGCTCCCATCCATAATTATCTGTCTGAAACTGACAGCCGCTTTCTCTTCCGGATTGGGGAGCATCAATATCAGTACATAGATAATACCTTAGTTCCCTACTCCGGTAGTTATGAATTAATTGAGGATCTCTCCGATATTGCACTAAGCAATAGTACGTTAATTCAAAAAGTACGTAACTTGGACACCGAGGAAGAAAAAGTCTCTATTATGATATCCCGTCCGCTTGATACCAATGGCTGGTACGTAACAGAATGTCTGAACGAGACAATGCTATCCAAGAATATATTTAAGACATTTTTCTTAATTGCACTTAGTATCCTTACAGCATCCAGCTTTATCGGAATTCTACTATCCTGGTTTTTATCCAAGACCGTAAATGTTCCTGTAAAAAAGCTGAAGGATCGTATGAAGCGAATTGAGAATGGTGATTTTGAACGAGATGCTTCCACTGAGTGGGAACATGAGCTTGGTGATATTGGAAAGAATATCAATGATTTATCAGAAAATGTTCAATTATTAATGAATCAAAGAATTGAAGATGAGCGGCAGAAAAAGGATTATGAGTATAAAATGTTGCAAAGCCAAATCAACCCACATTTTCTGTATAATACACTGAATTCGATAAAGTGGATGGCTACGATTCAAAACGCTCCAGGGATTGCGGAAATGACCACATCATTATCCAGGTTATTAAAGGATATCTCTAACGGAACGACAAACCTGGTTGATTTAAAGCATGAAATATCTTTATTAAATGACTATTTTACCATACAGCAATACCGGTATGGAGGGACAATAACCCTTCGTTATAATATTGAAGAAGAATCACTAACCTCATGTAATATATTGAATTTCACTCTGCAACCTATCGTTGAAAATGCAATATTTCATGGCATTGGACCAAAAGGAAGTGCCGGAACCATTGATATTCATGTCTATCTGGATGATGCAAAAGAGATCCATATTGATGTAACAGATGATGGTGTGGGCATGGATCCTGATGTCGCTTCCAACCTGATTCATAGTGAAGGTCCGACCGAGTCCTCATTTTTCAAAGAAATAGGCATCAGCAATGTTCACAAACGATTACAGTACCAATTTGGGAACAAATACGGTCTTTCCGTAACCAGTAAGCTAGGTGAATTTACAACAGTATCAATCCTATTACCCTTCCAGACAACTGCATCATAGATGCAGAATAGCTGTCCGTGTGGGTTAGAAACCAATTCACATTGGAAGAAGCTGCGAAGTCCGCACAGTGGCGCGAACCCCTTATTCTTCTGGGCTTTAAGCTGCATCATAAATGCAGAATGGAGGATTTAGAATGATTAATTTATTAATAGTCGATGATGAACCTTTGGTTCAGGCAGGCATCAAATCTATGCTAAATTGGGGGAATTACAATATCAACATAGTGGGTACTGCTGCGAATGGAGCTGCAGCCTACGAAATGATTAATGAGTATTCACCAGAAATTGTTATAACCGATATCAAAATGCCTGTCATGAGTGGGCTTGAGTTGACTAAGAAATGTTATGAAGAGGGACGACTTCTGCCTGTATTTATTATTCTGACAAGCTATGAAGAGTTTCATTTTGTGAAAGAAGCTATCGTCTATCAGGTTGTTGATTACTTAATAAAATTAGAGCTATCACCCGAACTACTTGGTGAAGCCGTAAAACGCGCCGTTAGTAAAGTTACCGAGCTACATAATGCTACCAATTTGGGTGACCCCTCATTAAACAGTATTTACTTATTAAAGGAACAATTTTATACAAGACTGATTTTCAACCTGTTTGAATCGGAACAGCATTTTAGCATACAGTCAAACAATCTTAACATCAACTTCGACTATGAAGCATTTGTAGCCTGTTATGTTGAAATCAACAGCGAGAAATCAAATGAAATGACCGCGGAAAAGCGTCTTAATCTTTATACCAGCAGCCTGCAGATTGCTCGTGAATTAGCTGTCAAATATATCCCCTGTCATGTCCTGTCTTTGGACATGAAACACTTTGCCATCCTCTTTTTCCTTGATAAAGCTATCTCAGTAGATTACAAAGCATTAATCAGGAATGCGGTAGAACAGGTTTCTACTATGCTTTTTAATTATTACAGTGTCGAGGTATTCGCAAGTGTAGGTACGGTTGTAAAATCACCAATGCTGATTGCCTCTTCCTTTCAGGATGCCAAGCAGATTTTTGTCGGGGTCAATCCAGAAAAACCTCTTCTCTTTGCCGATGAAACCTCCTCTGTAATGGCACATAAGAACGTATTTAATATGTCCTTATTCAAAGAAGACATACGAAAAGCCTATGCCGAATTTGACGAAAAGGCTCTTTATGATATTTTTACCTCTGTTATGGATTTATTTGAAAATCATGCGACTCATTATGTACAAGCGCTGGATGCTGCAGGGAACATCCTCTATCTGTCACTCTCGCTCCTTAATAATGGAGAACAGACCGTATCCGAGATATTTAAAAATCGCAAGAACAATTATCGATCACTTTACGAATTGACAAATGTTGAACAGATTTTAGACTGGTTAATCGAACTCCGTGACGGTCTCTGTGAAAGCTTTACCAGACATAATAGGGATTACAAAAACCATATTGTGATTAATGTTAAAAAATATATCAATGATCATGTGGAAGAAAAGCTTACCTTGAACAAGGTGGCGGATGCCTTTAATATTAGCTCAAATTATCTTAGTGTTCTGTTTTCTAAATATAATGAAATTGGCTTTACTGACTATATTAATCAATGTAAAATTAATGCCGCCAAGGAATTAATGATAGACAGCAAGCTAAAGATATATGAGATATCCGATGTCCTAGGATTTGAAAGTGCTTTTTACTTTAGCCGTGTATTCAAAAAAGTAACCGGGGTTTCTCCACGTGATTTTATGTATCAGATGGATTAATCTATGTATTATAAATAGTTCAGGATATCCCGTAATCGATTTACACGGATTCCTTCATATTCCGGATGTTCCTTGCTATCCTCACTGATCCAGATGGGCATGATACCCGCACCGATTGCTCCAGCAATATCATTCGGATAATAATCGCCGATGTATACCGCTTCAGCTGGGGTTACTCCAAGCCGTTCGCATGACAACGCAAAGATCCTGGGATCCGGTTTTTCATAATCCAAATCGCCTGATACGATAATATCCTCAAAATAGTCGGTAATCTTTACCGCATTAATCTTCTCTCTCTGGACAGAGGAATATCCATTCGTGATAATACCCAGCTTATACCTTCCCTTTAATGCCTCCAGAACCTCATACAGCTCCGGATAAGCGGTCGTCAACTTACCAAACACCTCATTACGTTCTGCTATAAACTCTTCTATTGAAAGAGGCAATCTCCATAACTTATTCAGCCTCGGTATAAAGCTTTCCAATCCGCCATATCCGTTTTCATCGATCTCAACCATATGATTGATTAATGCTTCTCTTGTACCATCATAGGGGTTATCCATACCATATCGGTCTAAGAGAAAGTTACAAAATCGTAGAAATGCATCCTTACGGTCAACTAAAGTTCCATCTACATCAAAGATGATAGCTTTTATCTCACTCATTGGCTCATCCTCCAAGAAATTCATTTTTCATACAACCTAAGCATTATCTATCAAACCAACAGTGTACACCGGAATTGCCTGTTATACAATCCGTCTGCTGCTTCAGTAATGTATTATATTATAAATCTCTGTTCTGCACAAGCAATTTCCTATAATCTGACGGTTTTCTTATTGATATTCGTAATTTCTGTTAATGAAATGTATTATAAAGAAAGTAATTACACAGAATAAATATATGTTTGATATGATGGAAGGAGTTTTCAAAATGAATAACATACAAGATTGTTATGTACTCTCAAACGGAGTAAAAATACCCTGTGTTGGCTTTGGAACCTGGCAGCTTCCTAAGGACGATACAACAGCAGACATTGTGAAAACAGCCATTGATTGTGGCTATCGCCATATTGATACAGCCTTTGCATATCAGAATGAAAAGTACGTCGGTAAAGCAATAAGAGAATCCGGCTTAAAGCGCAGTGAATTATTTGTAACCAGTAAATTAGATAATCCGGACCACGGTTATGAAAAAACCCTGAAGGCTTTTGAGATGACCATGGATAATCTGGGCTTGGATTATCTGGATCTTTACCTCATACACTGGCCTATTCCATTGGCATACCGTGACTGCTGGAAGGAAGTGAACGAAGGAACCTGGAAAGCCTTTGAGGAATTATATACCGAAGGTAAGATTAAGGCAATCGGTGTCAGCAACTTCCTAGAGCATCATATCGATGCCCTATTGGAAACCGCTAAAACTGCCCCTATGGTGGACCAGCTGGAATTACATCCCGGGTATACTCAGCGAGATACCGTGAACTATTGTAAGGAAAAGCGAATGATTGTAGAGGCTTGGAGTCCTTTAATCAAAGGCCAGATGGATTATCCAGTATTAATTGATATCGCTGCAAAACACAACAAAACAACTGCTCAGGTACTGCTTCACTGGAGCATCCAGCATGGTTATCTTCCACTTCCTAAGACTACCTCCAGGGATCGTATGCTGGAAAATGCTAATATTTTTGATTTTGAGCTTTCTTCTGAAGATATTGATAACTTAAAAGCTCTGGAGGCTTATGGTCAGACGGGTCATCATCCTGATTTGGCTCCATTTTAATAACAACTTCTCATCATAAATACAAGGGGCTGATGCAAAACGTATGGTATAAATGAAGGAAAGAACAACATGCATCCCTCACACACAGGTTGACGGACATCTTATTATTTTGTATGCCAATATCAAACATAAATGTTTGCTTTTGTCATACAAAATCAATAATCTGTCCGTCAAACAGTGTATTATGGGATGCATGTTATCCTATCCTTCAGCATTTGCTTATGTTATACAACAGCCCTTATCATGAATAAAACGGCAGCTCTTATGTACTATATGGGTGTAAAGATCCTATATAGTACATAAGAGCTGCCGTATCATATAACGTAAGGCTTCGTAAGACACGATGCTTTCTTCTTATAATTCCTTGCTCATACAGATAGATTCCGTCATATTTTTATATTGACCATAATTATCGATGACCTTATACCCCATTCTCAAATATAGCTTGGTAGCTGCAATCAACGGCTTTCCGGTCTCAAGTATCATACTTCGATAACCCTTCTCTCTTGCAATCGCCTCAAGTGCTTGAATTAATTCCTTAGAAACTCCCTGACCGCGATACTCTTGCCGAACAAAGACACGCTTCATTTCGGCTATGCCCTCTTCATAATGCTTAAAGCTGGCACATGCGCATGGCAAATCATCATCATAAAACAGAACCACATCATGAATATTCTCTAACGTATTATACTGAACGTAATTCTTCCTCTGTTCAAATCCTCCGACCAATTCATCTAGGTTATTATCCAGAAGCCGGCAAAGCTCACTAAAATCCTGATTACGTCCATCCGTATATACACATTTCAACATAGCTCATCTCCTAATATTTGCACTTAGCTACCTCAATTACGGATTTGATTCTCTATATGATCTCGTATAGTTGAATGATATTCTTAATGTTGTAATCAGCTGTACCACATACTGCACCGGCTTCGTCAAAGAAGCATGCATGGATACCAGCATTCTTTGCGGATAAGATGTCCAGATCCCGGTCTCCAATCATGATCGCTTCCTGTGGCTTCATCTGATATCTCTCGGTTAGATGTAAGATGGCTGCCGGACTGGGCTTTCGCTCAAAGGAATTCGCAGAGGTAATACAATCCGTAAAATAATCATAGATCTGATGTTTCTGTAAAAAGGTAATGGACGAAATACCGCGATGCGTGAACAGATAATTATACCGGCCGGTTTCTTTAATATGCTTCAACAATTCTATGACCCCCGGATAAGGCTTGCATTCCTCCAGTTCCATTTTTCTGCGTGTAGCTTCATACTCCTTTATGAATTCCTCATCAATAAGATATTGACCGGCATAATAGTGCAAAGCTTCGGAGATGGATACCTTCATCAACCGTATAATATCCTCCAAAGGCTCATTTACACCAATGCTTTGAAATGTCAGCTGCAGTGCTTTGCCCATAACTTCATAGGTGTCAAAAAGTGTTCCGTCAAAATCCCATATCATATGCTTATACATAGTATCCTCCCGCTACTAGCTCCAATTCCTCTGGTGAAGCTGTTCGTGACCTTCCAGGTGTGCATAATCATTAAAGCGATCCAGATAAAAACGATCATACTGCGGGTTATATACCAACTGGGTTATTCCCGTATTCACTAAGGATACTCCGAACAGAAATCGTCTTGCCTGGTTTTTCCCAAAGAGTGCCGCGAGTAGTACTCGTATGGTCCCACCATGGGTCACGACAACAATATTCTTCTTCCCGCTTTGGACAATTTCTTGTATTACCGGCATTGCACGCTCATATACCGAAGTTCCGTTTTCTCCCCCCGGATATGGAATATCCTCCATCATCTTCTTCTGCTCAACTTTAAAATCAGCAAAATGCTCATCGATGTAGTCTTCCGTTTGGCCTGTCAATAACCCAAAGGAAATCTCACGAAGTTCCTCTCGAATAATATGAGGCAACATTAATGCTTCATTTACAATTTCCGCAGTCTGCTTGGCTCGTATCAAATCACTTGAATAAAGTGCATCAATATTATATTTTTGTAATCGCTCCCGCAACAGTCCGGCTTGTAGCCTCCCATCTTCAGAGAGCTCAACATCAACATTACATAAGGTGCTGTTTTGTCTTCCGTGTCGAATGAGATATAAATTAACCATATTGATCGTCACCGCCTTATTCCCTGAGCATGAAAACGCTATAAATACATATAAATGCCTGAGGTTATTGTGCTACAGATATATAAGAGAATCCTAAAACCATTATAATAAATGTAGATTTCTTCTATCTGCTTCTTCCATCACATCTTGCGGCCAGATTGAGGATTGTACTTCCCCAATATGCGCCTTACGTAAATAAAACATACATATCCTTGACTGACCGATACCACCACCAACGGTATAAGGAAGTTCTTTATTGATCAGAGCCTTTTGAAAGGGCAGCTCAGCTCGTTCCATACATCCGCTTATCTTCAACTGCTCCACCAGGGAATCTTCATCAACACGAATTCCCATAGAGGAAAGCTCTAATGCAATGTCCAAAATCGGATAATATACAATAATATCTCCATTAAGGTTCCAGTCATCATAATCAGGTGCTCTTCCATCATGACGTTCCCCTGAAGTTAAAGCACCACCAATTTGCATAATAAAAACAGCACCCTTATCTTTAGCGATCACATGTTCTCTCTCCTTGGGAGTAAGCTCCGGGTATCTATCCTCTAATTCCTGAGAAGAGATAAAAGTAATCTCCGCGGGTAGAATTTCCTCAATATAATCATACTTGGAGGCCATATAGCTCTCTGTATTCTTAAGCGCAGCATAAACCTTACGTACGATAGCCTTCAGAGTGTCCAGATTCCTCTCACATTTATCAATGATCTTCTCCCAGTCCCATTGATCAACATAGATGGAGTGGATGTTGTCCGTCTCTTCATCTCTGCGTATCGCACTCATATCCGTATATAGACCTTCATCTTTGTTAAAGCCGTATCTCTTAAGTGCCTGTCTTTTCCACTTAGCCAAGGAATGAACGATTTCAACCTGGGCATCGTCTTGTTCCTTTACCCCAAAGCTAACTGGTCTTTCTACACCGTTCAGGTTATCATTTAGACCTGTTTCGGGTTTTACAAAAAGTGGTGCAGAAACACGAGTCAGATTTAATTGTTTTGCTAATTCTCTTTCAAAAAAATCCTTACAATATTTAATACCGATTTCTGTTTCTTTAATATCGATATTTGCTTTATACCCATCCGGTATCATCAATTTCATGGTCAGTCCTCCAATTGAACTATAAATCAACTCCGCTGTTATACGTGCTATGTAGCACATTTTACATTTTTATTCATACTTTGTCAATATTAGTACAAAGTGTCAAATTACAGACATTTGCTAAGTAAGCATTGACTGAATGCGGCATCTGCAGCAATATGATTCTACAACAAAGCGGATTGCTAGTCCTGTTTCCTCTTAAGCTCATAAATATCATTATAGATCATCATCATAATACCAAATACATCATCACCGATGATACCAATCTGATGCGCATATTCTACAATAAAGCAGGTATAAGCAACAAACTTTAAATGCTGTAATAACAAATCGAAGCGTTCTGTATCATAATATTTCTTAACGATATTCCAATTATAATCGCTGATTTCCTTCACTGTTGCCTCAGGCTGTTTATTTATAAGCTCCAACAGCTCGTCCAGCTTCGATGCAACGAACAATCCTCTCAACTCCAAATCCAATTGACTATGTTCATCTGTCATAAACTTTAACCTCCATTTCTTACATGAAATCATTGGCATACTGATCTTTACTGTAATTATCTTTCACATTGTAACATGCGAAATAAAAAATGTCCAAAAAAACCAGAAGAAACACACGAACGATAAAGGGGTGACAACCCAAAGAAGATTATTCTCCTTATGTTTTGTCACCCTATATACCTCAATATCATTTTTTATTCTTATTTAACCATTTCTTTCTTTCCTGTCACCTTACTGGTTCCTTCCATTTCAAAAGAATCCATGGCCTCTTTTGTCGTAAAATAAATATTACCTTCCACTGTTGCATCTTCCAGCTCAAAATCGGTTGCTGTAACGTATATATCGCCCTTGAATGTACCTCTAACAATACTGGCTTCCGGACTGCTTATTGTCAGCTTCGGAGCAGTCAAGGTATATCGAGCGGTAATATTACGATTTTCATCCTGAGCATAGAGCGCTATCTTACGTTCGATCTCATCCATACCGTCATCCTTCTTGCCGTTTTTGAATTCACCTTCCAGCAAAAGCTCTTTATCGAAAGACAAGTCCTTCGTCAGACAAATAATCCAGGTACCATCCTTACTAATTGCCTTCAGAAATGCCTCCTCATTATCGACTATAGATGCAGTCGTCACTGCATCCGTTGTTTCACCTGCTGCTGTTGTTGGTGCTGTAGTAGCTGCAGGAGTTGTTGGGGCAGTAGTTGCAGCCGTTGTCGGGGCGGTTGTTGGGGCCGTAGTTGCGGTCGCTTCTTTTGTAGGTGATGGAGAGGGTGATGTTGCCGCATTATCTCCATTCTTCTTTCCACAGCCAGTCATGACCAGCATGAATAACGCTATTATCGCGATAACAATTTTTAGTTTCATATAACTCCTCCTTAATAATAATGAATTAACATTACTTTGATTCAATTATTACCACCTTTCCATAAAATCATTCAATATGCAAAAATTAGTAAGACAAAAAAGAACAGAGACCTGAAATCATGAATTAATTCATAATTCCAGGTCCTCTGCTCTAAATACATATAGGAGTCTATGTCAAAAACTTGTACGCTTGTGTTAGATCATGAACTTAAACATGTACATGATCTCCAGCTTCCGATCGTATTCTTACAAGCAAGCTTGTTATGCGAGTGCCATAGCTCGCATTATGAGTGCCATTGCTCGCATTATGCTATTTTTCCTCTCTTCTTGGAGAGTACATCGAAGGTTACTGCTGCAAGTAATACAACACCCTTAACAACCTTCTGTACATTACTGTCGATACCCATAATGGACATACCGTTGTTGATAACGCCCATGAAGATAGCACCAATTACTACTCTCGGAACAGAACCGATACCACCGTATGCGGAAGCTCCACCAATATAACAGGAACCGATCGCATCCATTTCATAGTTCATACCAGCAGTAGGCGCTGCCGAGTTGAAACGGGCAACACAGACAAGAGCTGCGACTGCACTTAAGAATGCCATGTTAACATATGCAAAAAAGAGAACACGGTTAGTATTAATACCGGAAAGCTTAGCTGCCTTCTCATTCCCGCCCATTGCATAGAGATAGCGTCCGGGAACAGTCTTAGTTGTATAATAAGTATAAGCAAATACTATTACTGCGAGTAAGATCAGTATCATCGGAATACCCTTGTGACTAGCTAGGGAGAATGCCAATGCCATAACAATGATACAGATGATTACAATCTGACTTGTTTCTGATAATACCGTATTAAGCTGATAGCCTTTCTTTCTCTTGTTCATTCTTGATATTAACATCGCGCATACATAAATGACGCATACTACGATACCTATCATAATTGCAAGGATATTCAAATTACTGTTGAAAATGTCAGGAACATAGCTGTTAAATAGATTTAAATAGCTATCCGGGAATGGTGATACCGTAAGACCGTCTAAAACGATAAGAGCAACACCACGCCATAAAAGCATTCCTGCCAGAGTAACAATGAATGCAGGGATTCTTAAGTATGCAATCCAATAACCTTGAATTACACCGATTACGATACCAATGACAAGACAGATAACAATCGCCACCCAATTATTTACACGTTTATTAACAATCAGGGTACCTGCTATCGATCCGATCAAACATACGATAGATCCAACGGATAAGTCAATATTACCACCGGTTAAAATACAGATTAACATACCTACTGCAAGTATAACGACATAGCCGTTCTGAGCAATGAGGTTAGTAACATTCTGCGGAACAAGTAAAGTTCCATTTGTTGTTATTGTAAAAAATATGGTTACTACAATAAGCGCAATAATCATCGTATTCTTTTTTAAAAGATCTTTTGCTTTATCCATCGCTATACTCCTTTACTTGATTTTAATATTTGTCCCATGATTAGTTCCTGAGTTGCTTCCTCGCGGCTTACCTCGCCGACCATCTTGCCCTCATTCATAATGTAAATACGATCACACATGCCGAGAAGCTCCGGTAACTCGGAGGAAATCATAATGATTGATTTACCCTCAGCAACTAATTGATTAATTATGCAATAGATCTCGTATTTCGCGCCAACATCGATACCACGAGTCGGTTCATCAAGTATCATAATATCAGGATTTGCAAACATCCATTTACTGATTAATACTTTCTGCTGGTTACCACCGCTTAGGTTACCAACCATCTGCTCACCGGATGTACATTTGGTTCTAAGCTTTTCAATATATTTATTTGTCGCATCAACCTCAAGATTTCGATCGATTATACCATTCTTACTCACTCCGGCCATATTTGCCAGCGTTGTATTAATACGGATCGGATTTGTCAATACTAATCCATCCCCTTTACGATCCTCGGTAATATATGCTATCCTCTTTTCAATTGCCTGACGGGAGTTGTGAAGTTTTGTTTCCTGTCCGTTGAGTAACAAGGTACCGGTAATATCAACACCATAGCTTTTTCCAAAGATGGAAAGTGCCAATTCCGTACGTCCGGCGCCCATCAGTCCAGCAATGCCTACTACTTCGCCTTTACGAACATGAAGTGATACATTGTCCACTACCTTACGCCCAGCATAGAGCGGATGGAATACAGTCCAGTTCTTCACCTCAAGATTCGTCTCACCGATGGGAACGCTTTCTCTCTTCGGGAAGCGATCTGTCAAGGTACGACCAACCATTCCCTTGATGATACGCTCTTCGCTGATATCCTCTGTCTTATTATTCAAGGTCTCAATGGTAGAACCGTCACGAATGATTGTAATCTTATCTGCAACATATGAAATCTCATTCAACTTATGAGATATTATAATCGAAGTAAGTCCTTCTTTCTTAAACTGAAGCAGTAAATCCAATAATTTACGTGAATCTGCTTCATTTAAGGATGCAGTCGGCTCGTCAAGAATTAAAAGCTTAACATTCTTGGCCAACGCTTTTGCAATTTCTACTAATTGCTGTTTACCGACGCCGATATCTTTAATCAGAGTCTTAGAGGATTCATGGAGTCCTACGGTTGCAAGCAATTCGTCTGCCTTACGATAAGTCTCCTCCCAATCAATACGAACCGCTTTACCGCGTTCGTTACCAAGGAACATGTTCTCGCCTATCGTCATATATGGAACAAGAGCGAGCTCCTGGTGAATAATAACGATACCTTTTTCTTCACTATCCTTTATCACATTGAATTTACATTCCTCACTTTGATAGAGGATTTCTCCTTCATAGCTTCCATGAGGATAAATTCCGCTTAACACGTTCATAAGCGTTGATTTACCAGCTCCATTTTCGCCAACAAGTGCATGAATTTCACCTTCTTCAACTTGAAGGTTAACATTATCTAATGCTATGACTCCGGGGAAGCGTTTGGTAATATTTTTCATTTCCAATAATATTGCTGCCAATTTGACCCCTCCTATATCTATTTGGTTATCCTGTCTGTCTAACATTAGCGAGTAAGCCAAGATCAAACCATATTTACATGAAAAAACAGGGTGTTGCAGTACTTCCTGCCACAACACCCTTATTGTTGAGTGCTTTTACTTTAACTGATCCTCTGTATAATACTTGGAGTCAATTAATAACTGCTTATAGTTGTTAATATCTGCAAATACCGGATCACAAAGGAAGGAAGGTATTTTGCCTGTTCCGTTGTCATATGTATCTGTATCGTTAACAGGAACCTCTTTGCCTTCTAAGATCGCGTTAACCATCTCAACTACCTTATCTGCTAAGGTACGAGTGTCCTTGAAGATTGACATAGACTGTGTACCTGCAATAATATTCTTAACAGAAGTAATATCGCAGTCCTGACCGGTTAAGAGCGGGAAGTTATCGCCTGAGTAACCAGCGTTAACTAACGCATTGGTGATACCAATCGCACAAGAATCATTGGAGGAGTAAACAACATCAAGCTTAGTTCCATTTGCATAGTAAGCTGTGATGAGGTTTTCCATTCTCTTCTGAGCCTCTTCTGTAGACCAGTTAAGAGTTGCAACTTCTTCAAATGCCTTCTGACCAGAAACCACATTCAACTTACCACTATCGATAAAAGGTGTTAAGATATCCATAGCGCCGCCGAAGAAGAAACGAGCATTGTTATCATCAGGAGAACCTGTGAATAACTCGATATTGAAGGGACCTGCCTGATTGTTAAGATCTAAGGTATCAACGATATACTGACCTTGAATTGTACCAACCTTGTAGTTATCAAAGGTAGCATAATAGGAAACAGCATCCGTATCCATGATCAAACGATCATATGCGATAACAGGGATCTTCTTCTCTTTTGCATCTTTAAGAACTGTTCCTAAAGAACCGCCATCGATAGAAGCGATAACTAATACGTCACATCCACCGGTAATCATGTTCTCAATCTGAGAAACCTGAGTAGCGATATCGTTGTTAGCATACTGTAAGTCTACGGTAAAGCCTGCCTTCTCAAGTGCTGACTTCATGTTTGCACCATCTTGGTTCCATCTCTGTAAATCCTTAGTAGGCATTGCTACGCCGACCTTCTTGCCGCCGTCTCCACCAGCACAGCCTACGAACATGGATGAAACAAGAACGAGGCACATTAATAAACCTATTAACTTTTTCTTCATAATTCAATCCTCCCATAAAATTGTTAGTTTATTACTACACAATGATCATATCATAGATAAAATAGGATTAACTTGCGAAGAACTGTATATTTTAGATATTGATTGGGTACACTAATTAATTTATAGATGATACCACAAAAAAATGCTATCAAAAAACCAATTATGTCCTATTCTATAACAACAAAACAATGCTATAGAAGAAAACCCTGGATGATTTCATTTGAATTTGGAAGGGGCTGCAGGTGCACCACACACACCGGTTGCCGGACAGATTTCTGTTTTGTTTGCTTAAATCGAACATAAATGTTCGCTTTATTAGCATACAAAACCAGAAACCGGTTCGGCAAACAGTGCATTATGGTACACCTGCAACCCCTTCCAAATTCTCTTTACGCTGCAATTATAATACTACTTTCGCTATTAGGTTCCTCCTAGTTTTCATTCTATTCCCGTTAAAATCTTTTTTGATATATTAATTACCTTCCTTATAATTCTACACTTCTATCTAGTCTCTTTCACCAGCGGGAACATTTAAGTAGACGTCCTCTTCTTGTTGGAAACCGCCTTCGATGATGACTTCACGGATGTTATCCTTGGTGACGGCAACCGGCTCCAGCTTGACATAGGGAACCTCGTGGCTTCCGTCATTTATGGTATAGGAGAAATCGATATCCTCTCCCTTGGCTAGCTTGACTGCATACTCTGCTGCCGCCTTAGCCAACTTATCCACTGGCTTATATACTGTCATGGTCTGGGTTCCTTCAACAATTCTCTGACAGGCCACCAGATCGGCATCCTGGCCGGTTACAATTACCTTACCCGCCAAGCGGTTCTCGGATAATGCGAGCACCGCTTGCGTTGCCAGATTATCATTTCCACATAACACACCGTCAATATCATTGGTCAGTTCCATTGCTGCATTAATTGCAGTATATGCTTCTTCGGCCAGCCAACCCTTCGCATAGACTGTATGAATTACATTAATATCATGTCCTTCCATAACATCCTGATAGCCTTGCTCTACTAAAGTAACATTATGGTCCGTCTTTGGCCCGAATATGGTAACAATATTACCATCCTCCGGAACTCCCTTCAGTAATGCATCTGCCATAAGCCTTCCAACCTGTTCATTATCAAAAGAAATATATAAATCAACATCTGAATTCCTTACCAAGCGGTCATAGGCGACGCAGAATATCCCAGCTTCCTTCGCCTTGACCAGTACATTACTTAATGCCTCCGAATCCACCGCTACAATTACGATGACATCCATCTTCTTATCAATAAGATACTCAATCTGTGAAATCTGCTCTTCAACGCCTCCGTTAGCATTCTGTACATTCACTTCTGCACCAAGCTCTTGAGCCGTAGAAACAAATACCTCCCGATCTCTCTGCCATCTCTCGATTACATAGGAATCAAAGGATAATCCGATCTGTATCTTATTCTCTGTCACATCTGTATTCTTCGTGTCTTCATTTCTGTCACTGCATCCGGTCATAGATAAGATTGCGGTTACTAATATTGCGATTATAACCATCCATTTTTTCACCATAACCATTCCCCCAATTCATATTTTCATACCACTATATTGAACTGTTTCTATCAATTATCCTATCCTGTCACGATATTCCGTCGGGGTGATTCCTACCTGTTTCTTAAATATTCTGCTGAAATAGTTCGGATCGCTATAGCCTGTTTCAACGCAGATATTCTTAATACTAACCTCTTTATTCTGTAACAACTGCTTGGCCCTCTCGATTCTGATATTGGTCAGATACTCTATGAAATTTTCTCCTGTCTCCTCTTTAAACAGCTTGCTAAAATAATAGGGGCTGATATCTACAATTCTTGAAACATCATCAAGCGAAATATCCTTACTATAATTATCCTCTATAAAAGCCTTAGCTCTGGCAATTACACCACTGGTCTGTTCTTCTCTCTTCGAGGTAATGTTTCGGCAAGCTTCTATTACTTTGTCGATAAACCATCTTCTCAAATGATCGTAATTATCAATCTGCATGAGAGTCGAAAGATAATCCTTACGATATCGGAAATAATAGGTCATCCCACCGCTGAGGAAAGCTCTCTGCTCTGCAAACAATATGAACTCCAAAACCTTTAGCTTGATATCCATCTCACAATCCGGGTAATGCTCTATCATCCAGTCAAAGAACCGATTGGCTTCTTCTTTCGTACCCTCCATATTTCCTTTCTCGATCCGTTCAAACAAAGTACGCTCAATTTCAATTGGGTAATCTTCTTCATATTCGCAACCAACAGGAAGATCCTTAATATGTACAACTCTACCTTTCCCGTTTCGGATTGCTGTCAAAGCTTCCTTATATGAATCAATCAGTCTAGACAACGGTGTTACCGAGCCGATTCCAACTTTAAACTGAACATCGATACGTTTTGTCAAGTCTCTGATCACTCTTCGCATCTTTTCAATCAACATGGTTCTATCATCATATTCAAGCTGCATCTTTGAGTTAGGAAGAAAGATTGCAATCTTATTCACCATAATCGGTCCGACAATACAGTTAAACTCCTCCTTCAAATTTTCACGAATGACTGGATAAAAGGTCTGAGCTTTTACGCTGACACCTACCGGGTTGGTAAGCATACCACCTTCAATCGAATCACCAATTTCCAACACCAGCATCATGCCATTATCCTCCCGAATACCAAGAAGATTGCGAAAATTTACTTCCACCCCAGTAAGATCATCCCCAGAAATAGCAGCATAAATAAAATCACTTTCGATGATTGGAACTACAATCTCCAACTTCTCACGGATTAACAGATCATTGCTTCTTTTCTTACGATCCTCTTCAATAATATCCATTGCCTTTTGAATCACCTTCACTATTACTGTATGATTCACCGGTTTTGTCATATATTCTAATACCCCAAGATTAATCGCTTCCTTCGCATAATTAAATTTATCATAGGCGGTCATGACGATAAATACAACCGAGGAGTTCGTCTTTCTGATTTCCTTCATTGCCTCGATTCCGTTTATACCGGGCATTTGGATATCCATAATGGCAATATCTGGTTTGAACTTCTCAGCAAGCTCAATTACACTTCGTCCCGTGGTAGCATGCTCAACGATACAAATGTCATTGAAATTCTTCTCAATGATAAATCGCAGGGAGTCGATTACAATCCCTTCATCATCCGCCAACATTATCTTATACATAACTTCTCCTCTTCTAAAAAACTGTTATCTATACCATGTCTGTTTTTTCATTATGTATAGAAAGCACAGTCTGCGACTTTTTATCTTGAAAATAGAAAGTATATCGTATCTTTCTATTGTCGTGAATGTAAAGGTATAAAAATCGTAACCTTAGTTCCCTTAAACTTGCCTTCGCTCTCGATGATAAACACCTCTTCTCTGTCATAATACAAGCGCAGACGATTAATTACATTACCAAGCCCGATTCCATTGGAATCCTTTGTAATATTACGCTCCTTGAGAGCTGTATTATCCTCAAGCTTTGTATTCATAACACGGTCAATCGTACCCTGGTCCATACCGGTACCATTATCCTCGATTGTTATCTCGATTTGTTCTTCTGTCTGATAGACCGACAGGAATATCTTGCCCTCATAATCAATGTCACGAATACCATAATTCACAGCATTTTCAACAACAGGCTGTAGAATCATACTTGGTACCCTGACGTCCAGCAACCTTTCATCTACATCCTTATAGAAGTGAATACCTCCGGAAAACCTTACATTCAGAATATAGATATAACTGTCAACCAATTTGATTTCGTCACGGATCGTAGAATCCTGATCAAAGCTTTTCATATTGGAACGGAAGAAATCTGCCATATTCTCGATGAAAAGACAGGTCTTGTCCGCACCCTCCATCATTGCAAGCTGAGCTCCGGCATTTAAGGTATTAAATAAGAAATGAGGGTTAATCTGCGCTTGCAGATATTTTAACTGGGCATCCTTTAGATGGTTCGTCATAAGGAGCTCCTTCTCCATCATCTTGCTCTCCAACTCCATGTTCTCTTTGATTTGAATGATATACTGATGAATGCTTACAATCATATTATTAAATGCCTTGGTTACGACCTCTACCTCATCGGAGGAATCCACCTGTACCAGATCTACCTGGAAATTACCGCCTGCCACCTCATGGGCAACCTTCGTCAGCTTCATCAACGGGCCGGTAATACTTCTGGTAACGATTATAATAAGAAGGACATTGAAAGAGGTGATGATTAGTAATACCACCGTACTAATAATCTCCAGATAGCGAAGTGCAATCCGCAGTCTTTCGTAATTAACCGAGTTGTACATAAACTGCTCATTATTCAGATTGTTGATATACGTACTGATATAATCATACATTTCAGTACCTTCTTCATAATTAACCATATACTTCTCAATGTTTCGTCCACGCTTGGCATTCACCGACTCTGCCATAATATCCAGGTAGGTCTCCGACATATTTTTAATGTTCTTCTGCATCAGAATAACATCATTATCATAGGTCACACTATTCAACTCGTTAATCAAGCTCCGGTAATTTTCCTCGCTTCGATAATAATTCTCCAGAGATTCCGTGCTCTTTGTATTCAGATATTCATAAACATAATCATGGACATCCGTCAACGCTTCCAACAGTTCATTGAATTCTACATTACTCCTATATACTTCATCAATCGTTCCAATCGATTTATTAATATTGGAATACATAAACATATTAGCAAAAAATACGACGATTGAGGAGAATGCAAATACCAATACCAGTTTTCTGCGTATGGATCCCTTCCTATTTTTTTGTTTCATCACTCTGTCCTCATTCATCATTCATCAACTTCCTGCGCAGCACTTGCTTCTATATATTGGTTTACATTGTCTTTGTTGATAACTGTAATACCTACTGAGTAGTAGTCATTTACCTTATTATTCTTACGATATTCGGTTAAAGCTTCCACACAATAAGCGCCCATGAGGCTGGCGTCCGTCGTCATCGTAGAGTGTATGATGTTCTTTTCGATTGCTCTGAGAATAATATCCGAATCATAATATCCAATGATATCAATCTGTCCAACCTTATAATAATCTACCACCGCTTGATTTGCACTTATGGTATCATCGGCGGTCAGGCATACCAGCACATCCGTCGGATTATCCTTGTCCATGATGATATTGCGAATATCCTCCTCCGAGCTAAAGGCACTCTTAGTATTAATTTTAACAGCCTTAACCGTTGCTTTCTGCGTACCAATCACCTCCAAAATATTGGTATAAATCACATTCTGGCTTGAATCTTCATCATCGTCATTTAATAGCACGACAACATTACGCTTTCCTTCGGCTATCAGCTCTGCCACCTGCTTACCGTATGCCTGTCCCTGGCTATAGCTGTTAATATCCACGAAGCTGATGCGCTTGCTGGTATTCGTAACATTATGTTTCTGTGAGTTATTCGCACTAGGGTAGGTATCCTTAAGCAGAGTAACCACCGGAATACCTGCTTCATATGCAGTATTTACCAATTCATTGATTCTCTCATCCTCATTCGGTTCCAATATAATTCCGTTAACCTTGGCTGCTATGGCAATTTCCATTAATTGGTCAACCGAATAGGATACCGCCAGGTTCTTCCCGAAGCGCTCCACATAGGCATTCTCCTGCTTCCCTTTTTCCAGCGCTCCCTGATAGATTTCTTCCCAAAATTCAGCATCCTTCTCCTCAGAAATCAACGCATAATGATACTTATATTCCTGATTCAACGTCGTCTCAGTAATACCTAATTCTGATATCTGATATTTATAATAAGTCATACCAAGTACAATCAATATAATTCCCACCGCAATACTGCTGATCGAAGCGATTGATATCACACGGTTTCTTTTAAATTTCTCCTGTTTCTGATCCATCCTATCCTCCATACCTATGTAGCTCATATTCCCAAAAGAACAAGGGGTTTGCTCCAATGGGCAACCAACAGGATTTTCGCATTACTAAAAATCCTTTATTCACACAACTTAACATGCATTTAAAATCACTCTATTATTAATGATTATAGCATGACGAATGTATGATTACTATACAAAATATGTAACAACTTTAGATGAAGTGAATATAATGGTAATAGCTATATGAAAAGGAAGTGTTTCTTTTGCCTATTAAAATTTTTATTGATCAAGGTCACAATCCTACAGGATATCCCAATGCCGGTGCGACTGGTAATGGACTGCAGGAACAGGATGTTAACTTTCAGGTAGGCGTCTATCTTGCTGACATGTTAAATAACGATCCCCGTTTTGAAGCTCGCTTATCTAGACCAACACCTACAACCGTCCTTGGCACCAGTAATGCTTCCAGCTTGATTGAGAGAGTTCAGATGGCAAATGAATGGCCTGCAGATTACTTTATCAGCATACATGCAAATGCCAATCCTAATCCGGCCATTAACGGCACCGAAATTTATATCTATCAATATGGTACCCAAGCACAATGGTTAGCTCAGAGGATTATGGATGGCATTACAAGTGCTGTTGGTACTCGTAATAATGGTATTCGCGTTAATACAGGTTTATATGTACTTCGCAGGACGCAAATGCCCTCCCTGCTTATTGAACTGGGATATCTGACTAATCCCTCCGATGCCGAAAAGTTGAGAGATGACCAATATCAATTTGCCCAAGGCATATACCAAGGCATCCTTGAATATTTCGGATTTGCTTAATGAGACAATAGAATGCACGCTTCGTGAAATTCCTATTGTCATCAATGAAAAGCCGGCTTCTATGTGATAATTCACACAGTTGTCGGCTTCCTAACTAACATTTTGTATAAAAAACCACGAATTAATTGAATAATTTTTACAATTTTAAAAATCTGGGCTTTACAAATTAATGATTTTATGTTATTCTTTAGAAGTATTTAATAGTCATGTATGATCTCACATATTTTTGTAAGTCATTACACCTTTGATGACTTGCAAAAATATGTGATTTTTTTAAACATGAAATACATTAATAATATTATTTAGGAGGTATCTTTCATGAACAAGGGTACAGTAAAATGGTTTAACGCACAAAAGGGTTTTGGTTTCATCACTAACGATAACGGTGGAGAAGATGTATTTGTACATTTCTCTGGTATCGCTTCCAACGGCTTCAAGACATTAGAAGAAGGCCAGAAGGTTACATTTGACTTAGAGAAGGGTCAACGTGGTATGCAGGCAGTTAACGTAACGATTGCATAATGTAATTAATAGCGATTAAATATCCCAAGCGGATTAACCATGAGGATGTGTTACAGACAGCTCCGGCTCGTTGGTAACACATCCTCTTTTTATGCGCACAAGCAAAGGTGAGCAATGTGAACAAACGGGGTTTATTCACATTTATAAGCCTGTTAAGTCTGTTTCTTGAAAGGAGCATAGTCTTTATATGATGAAAAACGTTAAGAATGCGTAGCAAGGGCTATCGCATAGAAAAAAAATGAATGTGAAATAGCCTTTGCCCAATCCTATGAATTTTATTCATAACAATTGTATAGGAGGAGCAAAATGAGCTATATAAAAGCTGAATTAATACTACCACAGGAACTGTTGGAAATAATCCAGGAATACGCACAAGGTCAATACCTCTACATCCCTAAGAAAGCAGAAAATCATAAGGAATGGGGAACGAATACCAATGCCAAGAAGCATCTTTGCAGAAGAGATGAAGAAATCTATCATAAATATATGCAAGGAGCCAGTGCTATGAGCCTGGCAGACGAGTACTTTCTGTCACCAAAAAGCATCCAACGGATCTTATTAAAAGAGAAAAAAAGAACTTCAGTTATGAGTTGAATTAGATTAAAAAAGCGTAGATTTTTCAATCTGCAAATTTGAACTGCCACAATTGCTTCCTAAAAAATTGTAGCAGTTCTTTTTATATTCTAATGTGAGATTGCCTTAATCATAATTATGTATTGAATTCGAGGTTTCTCTTCCATTCTTTCTATGCTATTCTGTCTGTATAAAACAAGGAGGATCTGCTATGACTACGCCCGATCACTATTAATTCTCAAAACTAAACTTGTCATGTACGATAGGAGGAACGATACAACAACTTCTATTGTCCATTAGTGTGAGCTGTTTAGAAATAGAACGATCCATCTATGGAATCCTCTTAAATGAAGATAATAACATATACCATTATATCTCAAAAGAAATGCAATTCTACTTCTATGCAGCTCTGATTAGGAGCGTATAGAAATGCAAAACACTTATAAATGGGAGATCACTCCCACTACCTGGCCAGTGGCCATTCGTAATTGTCCAAAGTGCGGCAATTCCTCTTTATATGAATGTAGCGGAAACTTCAGAGTCAATGCAAATCATAACGCCATCGATGTATGGCTGATCTATCAGTGTAATAATTGCAACAACACTTGGAATATGGATATCCTCTCTCGAACCAATGTGAAATCAATTGACAAGGAGCTCTATCATAAATTCTTATCCAATGATAAGGAGCTCGCCAAATTTTATGCCTTTGACTCAACTACCCTCGGTAGAAACAGAGTAAATATTAACTATGAAAACATAGGATACAAGGTAACAGGTGAAATTATTCAATACAACGAGCTCACTTCTGCCTGCGAGGTTGATATCCATTGTGCCTTCCCTTTTGAACTTCGCCTTGATAGACTTTTGGTTAAGCAGCTTGGTTTATCCAGGGAGCAGATTAAGAAATTATGTAAGGATGGAAAAATCATCAGTACCGGGGGGAAAACTATCACGAAAACAAAAATGAAGGATGATCTCAGATTAATATTGTATCCCTGAGACGGTAACACATATTATGGGTTAGATTATTTCTAGGAGACCTGCGAACCAAATATATATTGATGCAAAAAAGAAAGCTTCTGTCTTCATCCTATCTCGCAGAAGCTTTCTTCCATATTATAATAGAAACTCAAAAGCTATTTATTATACAATAGCCTTCCCTCGACCCTAGTAATCCTCACGGATACCAAACTCTGCGGATTCAATCCATTCCTCCGGACGGGTTACCATCTTAACCAGTTCCTCGAACAAAATCAAGTGTTCTTCCTCCTGATGGATAAGGTAATCATATATTTCCTCTTCCAATTCATTATTGGCTTTGGATCTCATATTTTTATACAATTCAATGCTTTTTTCTTCCTGCTCACAAGCGATGCGATATGCATCCAGCTGTTTCGCAGAATGTTCCTTCTGAAAAAGCTTTAAGTCTTTAAATACTGATTTTAACTCCGGTTGTATAAACTGTTCCTCTAGGTTCAAATCTTCCTTTTTCTTAAACTTTTCTAGTAGTGCAGCATGCTGCTTTTCTGAGTCCGCCAATAACAAAAACACCTTGTGCAGCTCATTGTCTTTGTTTAATTCCGCTAAGTCCAAGTAATATTTCTGTCCTTCTAATTCCATACCGATAGCAAAATCAATAGTATTCATGAATTATTCCTCCTCTTTTGGGTGAAGTAAGCCACAATAAAGCATCCTCAAACTTTTTCACTCTATATCATATGCTTTCATACATATAATTTATTTATGATAGGGCTGATTATGAATGATTCGGTAAGCACGATATACCTGTTCCAGTAGAATCATTCTCATTAACTGATGGGGAAAGGTCATTTTCGAAAAGCTCAGCTTATAATCTGCTCTTTTCATAACTTCCTCCGATAATCCAAGGGACCCCCCAATCACAAAACTGATGTGACTGGTACCCGAAACACCTAATGTATCAATCTTCTCTGCCAGCTCTGGTGAGGATAGCATCACTCCGTTAATTGCTAATGTGATACAATAGGAATCATCCTTTAAGACTTTTAAAATTCGTTCGCCTTCCTTTTTTTTGATCAAATCCTCTACAATACTGCTGGCATTGTCAGGCGTCTTCTCATCCGCCAATTCGATGATATCAAGGCTGCAATATCTGCTCAGACGCTTCACATACTCTTCCACTCCCTGAGTAAGATATTTTTCCTTTAATTTACCCACACAAATCAGCGTTATTTTCATTCTCTACTACTTCCTTCTGTTCATCTTCCTGTATATATTCATACAGTACTCCATTCTTAACAATTTTTAGCTTCTCACCTACAAATCCTCGTTTACGGAGTTCCTTCTGGAAGTTATAAAGCATAAAACCATGAAATACGATAAGAATGTTCTCCTGGGACCAGTCAATTCGATCAAGAAAGGCATTGATTCGCCTCTTTGTATCCTTGATGGTCTCGGGTTGGCTCTTCGATCTAAAATACCAAGCTAGCCTACCACAAATATGCCATACCTCAAAGGGTAACCGGAAGCGCTCCGTATGTATGAAGGGAGCGTTGTCCACTTCCCTCAGTAGTTTATCGATTTTCAAGTTTCCGCTATATACTTCCTTAGCCGTAGTAATCGCACGAGGCAAATCACTGACATAACAGATATCCCATTCGATACCATACATTTCAACCTTTTTCTTTATCACCTTGGAAACCTCGTATTTCTCCGACCATTCGCGGAACTCTTCTGAGGTCATCATTCTTTTATGGGGGCAATTAACCTTAAAATGCCGCAACAATCCAATACGCATAGTCTTCTCCTGCTTCCTGTCATAAGTATGTAACCAAGTGGTTTATAGACACTACTATGAATTATACTTGCATAATTCATACTTATCCTTTGGTGACAAAACTCTATTTTTATTTTACCCATTTTTATATCATATTTCAAGTAAAAGGTTCGTAATATCCATGCAATTGCCGTCCAATAATTCCCATGCAAGCCTTATATGAAAGAACTCCAAGTTCTTTATGTATTATTATAGTCATTAATGTCAACTCTCTTTATAACGGTTGTGTATCTATTAAATACTGTCAGAACTAAAAAAGCTGTAGTGAGCCACTTCGGTGTTGTGTACCGAAGTGGCTTACTACAGCCAACAATATATGATCACTAATCTAGGTTATTCTTTAACACCACCGATCATCATACCACTGATAAAGTATCTCTGAAGGAAGGGATACAACATTACAATTGGTGCTGCAGTGAAGATTGCTGTTGCGGAGCGGATGGTTACGGGAGTAACCTGGCTCGTTGCATTTTTCATAACACTGGCACTTCCCTGTTGCTGAGAAACCGAGGATAACAGCTTCATAAGCTCATATTGCAGCGTAGTAAGGTCAGGTCTTTCCGGGTTATAGAGCATCGCATCAAACCAGGAGTTCCATTGACCTACTGCGATGAATAATGCTACAGTAGCCATAACCGGCTTACAAAGAGGAAGTACAATTCTTAGGAATATCTTCATATGACCGGCGCCATCCACCTGAGCAGACTCCACAAAGCTGTCTGGAAGTCCGTTCATAAAGGTTCGGATTACGATCATGTTAAAGGCACTGATCATACCCGGAATTATATATACCAAGAAATTATTGGTCAATCCTAAGCCCTTGAATAGTAATAAGGTAGGTACCAAACCACCACTGACATACATTGTCAATACATAGAACAGGGAAACCTGCTTACTAAACAGAAATTCTTTTCTGGATAATACATAAGAAAGCAATGCAGTTACAAACATACTAAGAAAAGTTGAGATAACTGTTCTCAATACCGATATACGAATTCCTGTGATTATATTATCTCTCGTAACAACCGTATAAAAGTTCTGTAATGTGAACTTTCTGGGCAATAGATAGATGCCGCCACGGACCGCATCCATACCATCATTTAATGATATTGCCAGGGTATTCAGGATGGGATACAAGGTAAGTGCACAGAACAGGGTTAATATAATCGTATTTACTATAATAAAAATAATATCTGCTTTACTCTTTTTTCTTTTTTTCTGTTTCATTCCTAATCCCTCCTCCTAGAATAATCGCTCCTGGCCGGCAGCCTTAGCAGCACGGTTAGCGACGAATATTAACAGGATACTTATTACACTCTTAAAGATACCCGCTGCCGTACCAAGCGAGAAATCAATACCGGCACCAAAGGAATAATCAAGAACAAATACATCAATTACATAGGACGTAGCTCTGTTCAAATCGCCTCCTAATAAATACTGTGCCTCAAAACCTGAGTTCATGATCATACCTAAATTGATAATCAATAGCACGAAAATGGTAGACCGGATACCGGGTAATGTAATATGTAGCATTTTACGAAGTCTTCCAGCACCATCGATGGAAGCAGCTTCATACAGATCAGGATTAATAGAGGTCATTGTAGCCAGATATATAATACTATTCCATCCGGTTTCCTTCCAGACAACAGCTAAGGCGATGATCCACCAGAAGTATTTCGGATCAGCAAAGTAGTTTATCGGAGTATCAATCATATTCAGCTTCATTAAAACCTCATTGATAATACCAGTCTCCATGGATAGTACATCTTTTACAATACCTGCAACGATTATCCAAGATAAGAAATGGGGAAGATAGGATACCGTCTGAACAATTTTCTTTCCCATAGCATTTTTTACTTCATTTAATAATAAAGCAAAAATGATAGCAAATAGAAAGCTAAAAATCAGATTTATAACACTCATAGCAACTGTATTACGAAATACATTCAAGAATAAACTGCTGCTAAATAAAAACTCAAACTTCTCCCAAGCGATCCACATCTGCTCTGCAGCAGCTGGCTTAAACTTCTGGAATGCCATAGTCCATCCAGCTAATGGATAATAATTAAAGATGAATGCGTATAAGATAAATGGAATCGCCATAAAAATCAACTGTTTTTGTCTGACAATCATTCTCCAGGTTACGAAGCCTGCAACCTGCTCATGATAGGAAGCAACCGTAGCAACCACCCATACAATAAGTTGAGTAATTAAGATTACGAAGAAACCAATACCCCAGTTCTTTGCGTAGAATTTCTCCACCTGTAACGCTCCGATACTGATGGAATTCGAACTGATCAAACCAACCAAGGTTAAAAACATAGTAGCGATTGATATCTTTCTTACAAATCCATAATTCTTGGACCCCTTTGTAATCAACATATAAATTGCTGAGATCAGTGGTAATAATATTGTTAAAATCATTGTTATAATAACAATGATGGAATCAATGATATCCTGATCAAGGTGTTTTATAATTGAGGTAGATAACTTAATCATACCAAAGAAGTTATAATCTGTTTCGTTAAAGTACTCAAATGTCTTAATATCAGCGATCTTTTGATTCATTTCTACAGTAACGATATCAACGATATAATACTCATCCTCAGTCAGATCCTCAACAATTTTATCAAAGTCCTTACCCTTTAAGATATCCTTTGCAACATTAGTAACTTCCTTTCGGGTCAAACCAGATTCCTTAGCAATTCGTTTTATAAGATTGCTATTCAGCGCAGCCTGTTCTGCATCCAACACGATACCTTCACTTGACAGCTCTCTCTCCGGAAGCTCAAGATAAGGAAGAAATAAATTAAGGATAGATGCAAAGCAAAGAACAGCTAATATGATATAATAAGGTTTGCGCTTTTGCATACATGTGCCTCCAGTCTTACTTTCTAATATTTTATAAATAGCATTGTAAGGTGCTGTTTCTCCAGTTCACCCACTTAACCCTTAATCAATACAGTATATAAGAATACATAAATCTGCGGTATATGGTACTGCCGATCGTATCCGACAGCTTAGTCAAAATAATAGTTCTTAGCGGCATATACTTGCTATCTCCGCACATTTATATAATATTATTCGTCTTAATACATGATACATGAAGGTTTATAGTCTTAATAATGGGGTGCCTTAAAAGTAGTTTAAGACACCCCATATAGTACTTTACTTAAATAAAATCACTCTAATTATTGCTCACCGCGTGCAACTGCTGCTCTTCTCTGGATTTCATCTGTTAAAGCATCCAGATATGCATCAATATCTACTTCTTCTTTATAAACTTCCTGATATTTATTCCAGATTGCATCAAAATCTGCCTCGGATGCCATCATAGCTTTAGGAAGCCAGGAATGCTTAAGTTCAGTTATCTTATTCTTAGCCTGACCTTCTGCTGTATCAGCTGTCCAGTTGTTGGAGAAGGACCACATCGGATACCAAGGCTCGTTACTAGTCTTGGTCTCACCTAAGAAATCAAGGAATGTCTTGTATCCATAACCATCAAGAAGCTGCTTCTCAACATCGAATAAGCCATCGTAGAACTCATTTGGTTGATTCTTAGGATCCTGTGCATTCTTACCGTCTGCAAGCATACCTTCGAAATGAGGGAAGTAAGCATATGCCTGATTTACTAAATTATCCGTTACATAGTCCTGATTATTATAATTTGCTCTCTGCTCTTCTGTTTTATAGAATACGCCGTCATCGCCAACCATGTAATCAACGCCTTCCTCACCCCAATATCTTAAGGTCATAATCTCAGGAGAAAGAAGATCATTCATAAACTGTAATGCGCCAGGAATATCTTTACAGCTGGTTGTAACAGCCAAACCATTGGATACGTCAAGTGCAGAAGGGCTGTGCCACTGCTGAACGCCATCACCTGAATAAGAGATCGGCAACGGAACATAAGTCTTACCAACTAATCCCTGTGTTACTAAAGCATCATTTGCAGTGTTGAAGTTCCACAACTGGTCTAAGGTACCACATACTCTACCTGTGGATAATAATGCAATATATTGATCGTAGGACATAGTAAATGTCTCAGGATGTACTAAGCCTTCGTTAAAAGCTTTATTAATTCTCTGATAATAGGTCTTTGCTTCCGGTAATGTATTGTAATCAATTGCTGTCTCAGTCTTAACATCTACGATACAAGCACCATCGTTCGGATAACCCATTAAGAAATATGGAGGATTCTCAACACCGAAGTATCTCCAGTCCTCAGTACTCATAGTGAAACCAACGGTCGGCTGTCCGTCTGCTGTGGTAGGATTTGCTTCCATGTATGCCTTAATGGTATCAAAATACTGGTCCATTGTGGTAATTTTAGGATAGTTTGCCCAAATCAAAACATCTTTCTGAATCCAGAACGCTTCGTCCCAATGATAGGTAGCCGCATCTTCACCTTGAATAATACCGAACTGAGGGACTATATAGATGTGTCCGTCTTCTGCTCTAACCTTATTCCAATCAGACTCAGATAAGTAATTCTTAATATTCGGATAAGCATCCCAGTACTCATCAATCGGAATTAAAGCGCCTGCTTCTAATAAAGCTGCAGTTCCTGTTGCACCGGTAATAAAATCAGGATAATCACCACCCGCAACCATAACACCGATTCTCTCGTCTGCGGTCTGACCTGTTAACCAAGTGATCTTCGCCCATGCGCCGGTTTTCTCAGCAATTTTCTTTATAAGGCGGTTGTCATCCGGTACTTCTGTTCCGGGAACAGCATTGAACATTGTAAACATCTTAATCTCTTTTGGTTCACTTTCTGTGCTTTCAGCTTCTTTTGTAGCAGCTGGCTGCTCAGTTGTTGTGCCCTTATCCTCAGTTGCGGGTTCCTCTTTCTTACAACCTACGAATAGAGCTCCAAACATTGTGATCACCGTAAGTACAGCAATCAAGGTTTTGATTTTTTTCATATTGGTCCTCCCTATACTTTTTTACATCAAATGACAATTGCATACATTAGCACTATACAATTCGCATTTATCCGTTGAATAAATCATAGCATTTATAAGCATTATTCTCAACTTACAAAGTATAGTCAAAATACTAATAATTATATTTATAATATTTTCCGCCTGTTTAATTGGTATTTTTGTACATTTTGCATAAATAGCGTTATCCTTTTTTATTGAGGAATTGTTTTCGATATTGTAAGGGTGTAAAGCCCTTGATCTGCACAAATTTCGAGATAAAATAATCAGTATTATTAAAACCCACATCGCTGGCAATCAGGTAGACTTTTTCATCCGATCGGATTAAAAGCTCTGCAGCGCGGTCGATACGGTAATTATTCAGATAGTCCTTGAAGGAGATGCCGAATTGTCTTTTAAAGATCTGGCCCAGATATGCACTGTTAATGTAATATTTTTCGCTGAGGGATTTAAGGCTTAAGTTATCCATATAATGCTCGGTTATCTCCTTCTCAATCTCTGTCAGAACTCCTCCAAGGGCATGTTGTCTTATTTCCAGAAGATAGCCAGAGAATTCCAGAGCAAAATCTTTAAAGTGCTTTACACTGCCTCTGACGGCTATTTGTTCATAGCCACCCTGGCTAATCATACGATAAATATCCCGTTGATCGAATTCTTCATCCAGATCTTTAGCCAAGCTAATCAGATTAAATAACAAATAGTCCAAATTAATCTTAATAATATCTGGTTCCTTAGCAAGATCTTTGAAATGTTCATACACTGCATCAATCTTTGTTTCAATCCCAGCGATATCATTTTCCTCGATGGATCTTATCAGCTCATCCATCGTTTCCTTATCAACCGGATGTCGATTGGTACTTTGCTTGCCCTCTATCTCATCATAATAGGCAATGTCAGTTTCCTTGGAAAACTGCTGAAAGGTCCTGGCGATTGTCACAGATTTATAGGATTCGGAAAGTTGGCTGATGTCCGCTACCTTCTGTCCTATGTATATCGTTAATTTGTAGGATACCGAGTTGGTTAATCGATTGTATAGTTTTTGAATATAGTCTTTCTCTCTAATGCCAACTTCCTCTGCAAATCTTTTTACAAAGAGGAAGCCAACGCCATATATCTCATCATAAGGATGAGTTTCCATATAAGCATGAAACCAATGATCACCTAGGTGTGCACGAAGTGCATCATAAAGTTCGTTCTTAACCTTTATTTTTCCTTCCTTCGTTAGAGCCTTGAACTTCGGCTCAGAAGGATCATATTCGATGCTTATATACCTTACATCCTTACTGTCAGGAACTGCAGCCTTCACATATTTAAGGTTTTCCTCGTCATATTTATCCGATATCAGATAAGCCAGATGCCGATCAAAAACCAGTTTATCCGAATATTCCAGCTTCTTTCTCTCCGCTATCTTCTTAAAATATTGCTCCTTATAATTATCCAAGGCCCGAATTAGCTCTTCCTTCTGTACCGGTTTCAGAACATAATCAACGACTCCGAATTTTATCGCTTTTCTTGCATAATCGAATTCATAGAAACCGCTAAGGATGATGAACCTTGTATGCCTTGATATGTGCTCCCAGGTATATTCTATTAGATCTAATCCACCCATATTCGGCATCCTGATATCAGTAATAATCAGATCGAATTCCGTTTCTCTCATGAGATCAAGGGCTTCTTTACCGTTAGCGGCCTCCCCGCATATTTCAAACCCATACTGCTCCCAGTTAATCAGTATCCTCAGTCCTTGTCGAATAAAGGGTTCATCATCAGCAATCATTACTTTTATCATGCAAGATATCCTCCTGTGCTTTCCTTCACGTATCCGCCTTTCACTGAATCCTCTACGACCTTCAGCGGTATCTGTATTATAATATCTGTACCATTTTCTGTCTCACTGTCTATATCAAATACAATCTGATTATCAAAATGCATCTTTAATCGCAGATATGCATTCAGCATTCCAGTGCTCTTGGATTCACTTAGCATCTTATGATCAGCATGTGCAATCATGTTGCGAATCTCCTCCAGTCTCCTATCCTCAAAACCTTTTCCATTATCCGAAATCTCAATAAATAGATATTCTTCATTTTTCGTAATATTCAGGGAAATAACCCCTTCATTTTCCATAGCCTCAAGACCATGTACGAAGGCATTCTCAACAAAGCTGCTAATGGCAAGCTTCGGAATCCGATAGGTTTTGCATTCCGGCATGATATAATGGTAGAATTTTATCTTATCTCCATAACGATACTTCTGAATATTTATGTATTTCTCAATAAAATTTATCTCCTCATCAACGGTAATGCAATCATTACCCCAGGTCATACTTTTCCGAAAGAGAATCGCAAGCTCTCCGATTATATTTGCAGTTTCCTCCTCTTCCTTGATCAGACTTCTCATTCGAATTGTCTCCAAGGTGTTGAATAAGAAATGTGGATTGACCTGACTTTGAATTGCCTGCAGCTCTGCTTGTTTCTTCGAAAGCTCCAGCGCCTGCTTCTCTGCATTACCCTTAAATACCACCTCAATCAGTTCCTTGATACGGATGACCATCATATTGTAGCTTCTGATTACCTTACCA
Organism: Bacillota bacterium; assembly: GCA_023411215.1. Classification (GTDB taxonomy): domain Bacteria; phylum Bacillota; class Clostridia; order Lachnospirales; family Lachnospiraceae; genus Mobilitalea. Next base: position 114,288 of record JAEYOY010000002.1, read on the forward strand.
ATCTCATCCTCTCCCTCATTGCATTCAATTACCTCAAATTGCTCATTTTCCACCTTGCCAAGGTATGCAGATACTACAGTCAGGCGGTGTGAGATCGATTTACCAATCATATAGATAAGAAGCGTTGGTATAAAGATATCCAAAATAACTAAGCAAAGAAGTCCTTTGTTCTGGATCAGTACATCCCATAATGGAGTTTCCTTCGCATAAACAAGTATTTCCCATTCCTGATTACCGCTATCAAAGGATCTGCTGATTGCCGGTTTACCATCTCCAATACTATCAGCAGCTTCAAAAACCTTCATTCCACCGGTGTTCGGAAGATTAGAGAATAGAATATAATCACTGTTTCTAACATAAATTGTTCCTTCTATTTTCTCATTTAAAACATGCATCAACAGGACATTATAATCAACATCAATCTTTAATAATTTTTCAATCTTCCCGGAACCGAAGTTATCAAGTCTTCGAATAATGCTGATGGTACGACAGGAACCGCTTCCCGGAATGAACTTCTTCGTCTCGTCGTAATATGCAATCAGAAAGATATCCTTCCCACTTTTCTCAAATTCCTGATACCACAAGGAATCCTTAACCGATTTTATAGTAGAAATCTTACCTCCGCCAATCATAGTGTCATTATCGGCAAATACCTCTATCTTATATAATAGTCCAGCATTATAATTATAGCTTAGACTATTATTATCCAACATCTTGTTGTATTCATCATAGTAGTCATTATAGCTGAAATATTGCTTATTCAAAAACTTATCCAACGAGCTGTCCGTATACATATTATTTGTAAACAGTGTACATGCTTCGATATTTTGTCCTAAGTTATATTCAACACGTTCCATGGCATGCCTGAGATCTCTCATCTGACTTTCATTGTAATTTAAGTTAACCGTATGTAGAATGATAGCATCCGTGAGAATAATCGGAAGGAGCACACCAAAAGTATATAGAAGAAGCAGCTTTCTTCTGATATTTAAATTATTAAAATATATTTTTTTCATAAAATGTGACCTAATCCTCATTTCGCTCACTGACCATTCTCCCCATAGATTTTTGTTTACAAGGTGTCCGCTCCAATGGGCGGACTTCGCAGTTCTTCTCAAGTATTTTTGCTAATTAAATACTCACTACAAGTACATTCTTCCTACACCTAGGAAGAACAAGGTGTCCGCTCCAATGGGCGGACTTCGCAGTTCTTCCCAAGTATTTTTGCCTTTTAACATACTTTATTTACATTAATCTTACACAATAAACAAAATTATAGCAAGCAAATCATATTGGTGTGTCTCATCCAATTCTGCCACATTTATGTGCCACTTTGTTCACAAAAAGTCTTTATTCTATCCATATTTATATCATATCTACCATTTATACTATAAGCTAGAAAGTGATAATTTTAAATTTTCACTCTCCTCCTCCCTACTTTATAAATATACAATAGAAAGCCTGCTAAGTAGGCTTTCTATTGGCATGAACAAAAAAGAAGCCAATAAGAGGCTTCTTTTTTGTTCATAAGCTTGAAAGATGGGTTTACTTTTTCCGGTTTTCTTTGCTTTTATTTCATACTTTGTTTCACTTATTTAGCTAAATTTTATAAAATCGTCACAATGTGTACACATTTGCCTTATATAATGATATGCATAGACAGTGATAAAACACTTTCTACTCCCACCCTATTATACGCTATAGTTATACAGCTCCCCTGCTGTATAACAAAAGGGAACCCGCATGGGTTCCCTTTTTCGTTATCTAATATATGTATCTAAAGAAAAACTGATGATTAGCGCTCTATCTATTTTCTTTAATACATCCCTGTCCAGATGACATACCTTTTCTTTCAACCTCGATTTATCAATTGTTCGAACCTGTTCCAATAATATAACCGAATCTTTTACAATTCCGTATTTTTCTGCATCAAGCTCCACATGGGTAGGAAGCTTCGCTTTATTCATTTTTGATGTAATTGCTGCACATATTACGGTAGGGCTATGTTTATTTCCAGTATCATTCTGAATGATAAGAACAGGTCTAACACCGCCTTGCTCAGATCCTATAACAGGCCGTAAATCAGCGTAAAAAATATCTCCTCGTTTGATGACCACTTTATTCACACTCCAAAATTAGGGTAATTAATATGCCCGATGTCAAGTTTGTGTATATTTCACACAAGCACAAGCTTTTAAGTACGAATTATGTAACACTAATTCATACCGTTATTATTGCCACTTTTTTCGTGAGTATTCCATAAAGTGTAAATGTTTTTATATCAATCAAGCATTCCCGCAATATACTCTGGGTATACGCTTGCCAATCGTACATACCAGCTCATAAGAAAAGGAATGAGACCCCTCAGCGAGTTCTTCTACAGATATGTAAGCATCTCCATCCCACCCTAGCAGCGTTACCATATCTCCCTGTTGCACATCTTTAATATCGGTAACATCCACCATGAACTGATCCATACAGATTCGCCCCAGAATAGGAGCATATTGCCCATGAATAATGACCCTTCCATGATTAGAAAGATTACGGGAATAACCATCTGCGTAGCCCACTGGAATGGTAGCAACTTTGGTTTTCCTATCAGTGACAAAGGTTGCTCCATAGCTGATTCCTACTCCCGGTTCCACATCCTTAACATAGATAACATGGGTCTTCAACTCCATAGCAGGAATTAATCGAATATCATCCTTGTGCACCATATCGGAGGGATAGATTCCGTAGGTTGCAATTCCGCAACGTACCATATTAAAACAAGCATTGGGAAACTCGATAATGCCTGCACTGTTTGACATATGCTTTACAGGGATATGGATTCCCTCCTGCTCCAGCATGGTGATAAATGTTAAAAATCGTTGCAGCTGCTTCTGTGAGTCGGTCTTGTCTGTTTCATCCGCTCTTGCAAAATGGGAAAACAGCCCTTCTATCTCTATATTGTCAAGAGCAGCAATACGCTTAATCTCATCAATACTTTCTTGGGTGTCATAATAGCCTATCCTCGTCATTCCGGTATCTATCTTAATATGGATCTTTGCGATCTTGCCTTGACGAATCGCTTCCTCAGATAAGGCCTTTGCCATATCATATTGAAAAACAGTCTGCGCTACCTCGTACGATACAACCAGATCATACTGCTCCATCGACGTATAACCCAGTATCAGTATTGGTTTATTAATTCCCGCTTCCCGAAGCTCCACTGCTTCTTCGACGATTGCTACCCCGTAGCAATCAATCTTACCGCTGTCTCCGATTGCCTTCGCCAAAGGAACAGCCCCATGGCCATATGCATCCGCTTTGACGATCACCATCATCTTTGTGTCATCCTTCAATTTCTTTCTTATCTCAAGTAGATTGTGCTTAATCGCATCTAGGTTTACATTTGCCTGAACTCTATAGTAAGTATCTTTATCCTTCATACTATATTCCTCACTCATCTTCCCTTTTGTCATTCCTTACTATCATGTGTTCATAATCAGTAAGTACCTTTTCAATAAAACCTATAATATCACTTGCCATCATGGAATAGCTTCCCTTTTCACTAGCAGCCGCATCTCCTGCCAAACCGTGAATATATACAGCCAGGCAAGTAGCTTCATAAGGCTCCATCCCCTGAGCAACCATAGCTGCAATGATCCCGGTTAGAACATCACCGCTGCCACCGGTAGCCATACCATGATTACCAGATATATTAACATAATATCTGCTGTCCTTTGTCACGATTGTTCTGGCATCCTTAACTGCATATATCAACTTATTATTATAAGAACATAGACGAGCAGTGTCAATCAGATTATTTGTAATATCAGATACAGGAAGACCGATTAATCTGGATAATTCCATTAGATGAGGCGTTAGAATTGTGCCAACTGGTAACAATTCACTCAGCTTGCTAAGTCGTTGCTCCAACCCATTAGAAGCTTCCGATCCATGTTCCTCCAACCTCATTGATAATAATGTAATCGCATCCGCATCTATAATAACAGGTACCTTCGCCTTCCTGATTACCGTCTCTACCAGCTCCTCTGAAGTCTTAGATAGACTTAAACCGGGTCCCACGACAATAACCGACGCCCAAGCAATATCCGCTAGTAACAGTTGCTGCCTCCGGTCATCATTTATGTCCTTGTCATCATATGCCGCATACAACGCTTCCGGAAGCTGCGTTTGAAGTATAATTCGATTACACTCAGATGTAAGCACCTTAACAAGACCCGCACCACTACGATATGCCGCATGTGCGCTTAAGCATGCCGCACCTGCCATACCCTTGCTGCCTGCGACAATTAATACCTTACCATAGGTTCCCTTGTGACTATAGTTCCTTCGCCTCGGAAGAAGCTTCAGATCTTCCTTTTGATAATAGAAGGTATCCGGTCGTGCTTTCACCGTAGCTTCCATGGGAAAGCCAATATCAGCAACGGTAGTTACACCTGCGTACTCTGTACCGGGATACAACAGGAGACCGATCTTATTATGACCGAAGGTAACCGTTTCATCGGCCTTAACAGCCACATTCAAGACCGCTCCGTTCTCAGCTGATATTCCTGAGGGAAGATCCACAGAATATATGACATTAGGACTCTCATTCATTTTTCTGATTGTCTCTTCAAAGACACCGGTAACCGGCTTTGATAATCCTACGCCGAAGATAGCATCAATTATTATATTATATTCAGAGAGCTTGTTTCTGTTTTCTAATGGGATTCCTAAATTCTTTGCCATCTCCAGTTGGGCCTTCATCTGCGGTGAGTATTTATTTTCTTCACCTATAACAAGAATTGCAACATGATAGCCCTGTAAAAACAGTATTCTACCTGCTGCAACTCCGTCTCCGCCATTATTCCCCGGTCCGCAGACCGCTAAGATCCGGTCATCCTTACCTATTCTTTGCTGCATCACTGACACAAGCATACTTGCAGCACGCTCCATCAGCTCCATTGCAGGAATTCCAATTGTATTAATCGTAAAGTCATCAATCATTTTCATTCTTTTTGAATCCACTGCATACTTCATAGCATACTCCTCCTATGCTCATTTCGGGGTTCTTCTTAGTGTGAAGATGCTTTATCTTCACACTTTTCACCTACTGCGAACGCTGTTGAATATTCCTTCGTATTAGAGATTGATACATGAATTGAGGTTATCCCAAGCTTTATTGCTAACTCTTTGGCCCTACCATATAAATTGACGTATGGCCTCCCCTCAGAATTACGTAATACTTCAATATCAATAGGAAAGAAGGTTTGAAAACCAGTTCCGAAAACCTTTGCAACCGCTTCTTTAACGGCAAAATTATCGGCTGCCTTCTTAATATCCTTTTCGATAAGCTCTATTTCCTGATCGGTAAAATATCTTTTTCGAAAGCTTTCCCTGTCACAAGCCTTGGTAACCCGAGCTACCTCAATTAAGTCAACACCTATTCCTGTTATCATAGTCAGGCCTCCAATCCTATTTAATATTAAATATAAGCCTCCCGCCTTACACAAGCCAACTTGACATCAATCGTTCGTTTATGCTGTGTATGAGAGAAGCTCAATTATCCTTTTATTTATTGTTCTACAGCTATCTTCCATCCTTTTCTCTATCAAAAAGCTCCATGATTTCGGCACCAAGAATATCGTGCATATATGTATAGATCAATGAATTCTTTGCTTCCAAATCCTGCTTAATTAGTATTCTATTCTTAAGTTCTTCCCTAATATTCGCAATCCAATCCGTGACCTCTTTGATCTCTTCTATATTATCTTCCAGCTGATGATAAAAAACACTGATGCTTTCAGCCAAAAGCTCTTCATTCACTAATTTGATTTGGTACGGTATGTCTGCCAATTCATCCATTGACGCTTCAATTTTCTCATTTAATTCATTGACATATTGCTTATTCTTGTCTAATTTCTTCTCTTTCGCTTTACCTATTAAATCCTTACCGATGTCCATATTATCGACAATATCCTTAAGCAAACTACTCTTAAGTCGTTTCATGTCCTTAATATCATTAACCAATTTTCCCTGTTTTTTGAGAAGATTATTAACCTTTTGCTCCAAATCCCTGATAGCGGAGGTCTTTAAATCTTCAGGGAAAATCTCATGCCATCTGGAATCTAGGGTAAGTATAGGTAATTTTTTATCTCTTACCACTTTGGTAAAATCTATTTTATTCCCTTTTTTTCCCATAATCATACTCTACCCTTCTTAGTAAGACTATGATTTCATATCTTCTCTACCAGACAAGCGATAGGACAGCTTCATCAGACTTTCTGCCAGATGAACATTTTCAACCGTTACATCCTTCGGAAGATTTAAATCAGTCGGCGCAAAATTCCAGATACCCTTGATACCCCACTTTGCAAGATCAGCAGCGAGTAACGGTGCTTTTGTCTTAGGTACGGTTATGGCAGCTATATCCACTTGATTATTCTTGATATAGGTCTCCAACTCATCGGAGGCTCTTACGATATTTCCGCGGATTTGTGTCCCAATCAGCTTTGGACTAACATCAAAAATAGCCTTGACAAAAAAGCCTCTCCGTTCAAAATCCACATAATTAGCCAAGGCCTGTCCCAAATTACCAGCACCAATAATAATGACATTATACTTAGTATCCAACCCTAAAATCTTTCCAATCTCAGAATGCAGATACTCAACGTTGTATCCATAGCCCTGTTGACCAAAACCACCAAAATTATTCAGATCCTGTCTGATCTGTGATGCGGTCACCTTCATCTTCTCACTTAATTCCTTTGAAGAGATACGCACAACATCCTTCTCTAACAGGTCTCCTAAATATCTATAATATCTGGGCAATCTATTTACAACTGCTTTGGAAATTTCTTTTTTATACAATGGCTCTCCTCCTTCTTATATCTATTTATATAATATAATATAACTACTCTTTGAATAAGTTTGTGCTAATAAACCTTCCCAAAGCGAAATAGTATTCGCTTAATGTGAAAATTATATTTTATTTTCATACTTATCTTATAATAATTATATTTGATTGTTAAGAATAAGTCAATTATATCTGCTCCTTACTTATAAAGCTGAACTTTACTTGTAAAGTTTGATATGCTAAAATATACAGCAGCATAAAGGTTTTTCAAAGCGAAAAACCATGGAAAGCGTGAAAGAACTCCGACGTGAATTCCAGTAGAGCTTCATGTTAGACTTCTTTCGGATACTAAATGAGATGGTGCAGAGCGCCATCATGGAGGTAAAGAGTGATACTTGCATGTAACAATATAAGTAAGGCTTTTGGTACTACGCAGATACTGTCTGGCGTCTCCTTTCACATAAATGAACGGGAAAAAGCAGCAATTGTCGGTATTAATGGTGCCGGAAAGTCTACTTTATTAAAAATAATAATGAAAGAAATGACTTCCGATGAGGGGGAAATTATCCTATCAAAGGGTAGTACCATCGGCTACTTAGCACAGCATCAGAATTTAGCCTCGGATAATTCTATTCTGGCAGAGATGATGACGGTAAAGCAGGACGTCATCGACCTGGACTATAATATCCGTCGCCTGGAACAGGAAATGAAGCATGCGGACGGTGATGATCTGAACCAAATGCTTACCACCTATACAAGACTGACTCATGAATTTGAATTAAAGAACGGCTATGCTTATCAGAGTGAGGTGATCGGCATCTTAAAAGGTCTGGGCTTTGGTGAAGAAGATTTTGAGAAAAAGGTTAATACCTTATCCGGCGGCCAGAAGACACGTATCGCTTTAGGTAAGCTGCTCCTCTCTAAACCGGATATCATTTTACTGGATGAGCCGACCAATCATCTTGACTTAATCTCCATCTCCTGGTTAGAAACCTTCCTTTTAAATTATAACGGTGCGGTCATTGTCGTAGCACATGATCGTTACTTCCTTGATAAGGTAGTATCTAAGGTTGTTGAGCTTGATAACACCAAGTGTACCACCTTCGAAGGAAATTATTCTGATTATGCTACCAAGAAAGCCATGCTTCGCAATGCGATGTTGAAGCAGTATCTGAATCAGCAGCAGGAAATCAAGCATCAAGAGGAGGTTATTGCGAAGCTACGTTCCTTCAACCGTGAAAAATCCATCAAACGAGCGGAAAGCCGCGAGAAAATGTTAGATAAGATTGAACGTGTGGAGCGTCCCACCGATCATACTCAGATGCATTTTAACTTAGAGCCCCAAATTACCAGTGGCAATGACGTTCTAACCATTCATGGACTTTCCAAGGCATATGATAAACTCACCCTTTTTACTGATTTGAATTTCGAGATCAAACGCGGTGAAAAAGTTGCCATCATCGGTAATAACGGTACAGGAAAGACCACAATCCTTAAGATTATTAACGGTCAGGTTAATGCAGACGGCGGAGAAGTAAGGCTTGGGGCTAAGGTAAAAGTAGGCTATTATGATCAGGAGCATCAGGTTCTTAATCCGGATAAAACCTTATTTGAAGAATTACAGGATGAATATCCCAACCTAGATAACACTACTGTCCGTAACATATTAGCAGCCTTTTTATTCACAGAGGATGATGTATTCAAACGAATTAAGGATATCAGCGGTGGTGAGCGCGGGCGCGTGTCCTTAGCAAAGCTTATGCTCTCCGAGGCCAATCTTTTAATCCTGGACGAACCCACTAACCATCTAGATATTACCTCAAAGGAAATCCTTGAGAATGCAATTAATCATTATAGCGGAACTGTGCTTTATGTTTCCCATGATCGTTACTTCATTAATAAGACGGCAACCAGAATTCTGGATCTAACCGAACAGAGCCTCCTTAATTATATCGGAAATTATGATTACTATCTGGAGAAAAAACCGGAGGTGGAAGCAGCCTATCTGAAAAAGTCAGTAAATACCACTGCCACCACGAGTAACCGCCCAGGAGCTTTCCCAGCCGCCTTCCCCTTCTACCAAGCTTCCAGTAACAATCAGGATGTAGAAAGTGAGAATAAACAAAGCTGGCAGCAACAGAAAGAGGAGCAGGCAAGAAACAGAAAACGCAAGAGTGATCTGAAGAAAACAGAGGATGAGATTCATGAGCTGGAGCTTCGAAACGAGGAAATTGATGTTCTACTGACGAAAGAAGAAATCTTTACAAATGTTCAGAAGCTGTTAGAATTGAACGATGAGAAGAAAGCAATTGAGTTACGCTTGGAAGCGCTTCTGGAACAATGGGAGCAGCTGGCTTCCGAAGAATAATACAATGTTCAGACTGGCGTAATCTTGTCTGTGAAAAGGAAAGGTGCTTCATGGACTTCCCTCACACACAGGTTGACGTACACCCTACCATAATGTATGCCATAGTCGAACACTTATGTTCGCCTCTGTCTTACATTATGATAGGCTGTTCGTCAAACAGTGTATTACTGGAAATCCTTAAAGCACCTTTCCTTAATTAACGATTTGAACGCCAGTCGCAAAGTATTTCAAAGATACAATATAAATATATACTATTTTTGTGAATTAACAAGCGAATACCAGCATGCTTTGCCAAAATGAAAATTGAAAACGCTCTTGCCTCTACACACTCCTCTTCTACAACCCTTTTTCACTGATATTCTTTATCGTATTGATAATATGCTCATGGGCCAGAGCTTCTGCCAGCTGTCCGTCACGTTTACGGATTGCATCTAGAATAGCGGCATGCTCCTGGCTTGATTTTTTTGCTCTGTCCGGAGCTGCGAGGGTAATCTTGCGCACTCTTTCGACATAATGATGAAAATCCGAGAGCACATGATTCAGTATCTTACTGCCACTGGCACGATATATTAATTCGTGGAATTTGTTATCCAGCTCGACTAATTGGTCATAATGACTTCTTCTCCCATGGAACTCCGATAAGTATAACACTTCATCTAAGGCCTCAATCTGAGCTTCTGTAATATGTTCACAGGCCCATCTGGCACAAAGTCCTTCGAGGTAGGAACGAATCACGTAGATATCATGAATATCCTTCTGAGTTATACCGGTAACATAAGCACCCTTATTCGGTATCATGGTAACGAGACCCTCCAGTTCAAGCTGCCGCAAGGCTTCTCTGACCGGTGTCCGGCTAACCCCAAGCTCGATACCGATGGTATTCTCCTTTAGCTCTTCGTTTTCTTCGTAAACTCCGGAGAGAATATCCTCTCTAAGCTTATTGAACACACGACCTCGCAAGGAATATTTATCCACCACTTCTTTGTGAAGATCATAATCTTCCAAATAATTCCCCCCTTAAATCAATGCTTTCAGTAATAATATCAGGCCACCCATAGCCCGCAGGTTTTGGGTAGCCATTATAATTCAACCTTTCATAACTCCAAAACTATTCAGAACAGGATCGTAAATTCCACGGATTTCCTCGCTGTTTAGGATCATTCCAGTAATATATTGTAACAGTTCGGCCCTACAAATTTCAACGACGTTTATGCGAAAGCAAGCTTCCTCCTATCCATCGTACTGGAAATTTGCATGACTGAACTGTTACAATATTCTGCTGTTCTGGATAGTTACATATTCTCAATGGTTTCCATAATATAATCAGCCAACTGAGCTCCGGTTGCACCGGTCGATCTTCCGGTTGTAACCACCTTTTTCTCAACTACAGTACAGATATCTAATGCACGATACAACTTATCTGCTTCCGTGGTATAGCCGATATGAGCAAGGAGCATCGCACCGGCGCGGATCATGCTGCAAGGATCTGCGTAGATATCTCTTCCCTCGTCCACCATACGGGGAGCAGAACCGTGAATTGCCTCAAACATGGAATATCTCTTACCAATGTTAGCACTGCCGGCTGTTCCAACACCACCCTGAAATTCAGCTGCCTCATCCGTAATAATATCGCCGTACAGATTAGGAAGCACAACCACCTGGAAGTCTTTTCTTCTCTTTTCATCCACCAGCTTCGCGGTCATAATATCAATATACCAGTCATCCGCTGTGATATCCGGATACTCCTTGGCGATTTCACGGAATAGATCAAGGAACTTGCCATCCGTAGTCTTTATAATATTAGCCTTGGTAACAGCCGTTACTCTGGTCTTACCATTAGCTTTCGCAAATTCGAAGGCTGCACGGATAATTCTCTCCGTTCCCTGGGTTGTAGTAACAGTAAAATCAACTCCAAGATCCTCTGTCACATGAACTCCTTTGCTTCCGACTGCATAAGCACCTTCTGTATTCTCACGATAGAAGGTCCAATCAATCCCCTGTTCCGGAATTCGAACCGGTCTGACATTCGCAAACAGATCCAGCTCTTTTCTCATTGCCACATTGGCGCTCTCAACATTTGGCCATGGATCACCTTTTCTGGGAGTCGTTGTGGGTCCCTTCAGTATAACATGACAATTTTTTATTTCTTCCAGAACTGCCGGAGGAATTGCTGCGTTCTCAGCTGCTCTGCGCTCAATGGTAAGTCCTTCAATCGTACGAAATTCAATCTTCCCAGCCTGGATATCCTTCTGTAACAGAAATTCCAGTATTCTCTGAGCCTGACCAGTAATGGCAGGACCAATGCCGTCTCCGCCGCATACACCGATAATAATCTTATCTAGGGCTTTATAATCAATAAAGTCTCCTTGTGCCTTCATTACCTCTACTCTTTTCAACTGCTCTTCAAGCAATTTACCAAATCGTTCTTTTGCTGCTTCAATTTTTTCTGTTGATATCATTGCATCCTCCATATATAAGCTTTATTCGTTCTGCAAAGTCTTTGCCTTGCTCCATAAAGAATGTATTGTTCACTGTAACATTTTCTATTTTATTCTGGTTTACAAGGCTTGTCAATTTATATGTGAATCATCGACGATTTTCATACCTAGCTCTTGCTCGGTATCCTGGATTATTGTAATCAACTCATCATCCGTGATTACCGTCACACGACCTTCATCATACTCCTTGTCAACCCATTCCTTGATCTTCTGAACAACCGGATTTTCCTTACCGATTGCCTTCTCGCCCTTTAACTTATAATAGGTATTAATCCAGTGTGCAATTCCTGCAAGACCCGAGGTATTAGACACTGCTACTAATACAGGACGATTTAAGAATTTCTCAGTGTCAAAGATATTATAGATTTCCTCGTTCTTAAGTAAGCCATCTGCATGAATTCCGGCACGGGTAACATTGAAATTCTTACCAACAAATGGTGTTCTGGAAGGGACACGATAACCGATCTCCTTCTCGAACCACTGTGCAAGGTCTGTAATGACGGTTGTATCCATGCCATCCAAGGTTCCCTTTAGCTGAGCATATTCAAATACCATTGCCTCTAACGGTGTATTACCAGTACGCTCTCCGATACCGAATAGGGAACAATTTACACCGCTTGCACCATATAGCCAAGCAGTTGTTGAATTAGATACCGCCTTATAGAAATCATTATGTCCATGCCACTCCAGCCATTTAGAGGGAACTCCTGCATGAGTCAGGATGCCATAGATAATCCCCTGAACAGATCTTGGAATAACAGCACCGGAGAAATTCACACCATAGCCCATCGTATCGCAGGCTCTGATCTTAACAGGAATATTATATACCTTACTCAGCTTCATCAATTCGCTACAGAAGGGTATAACGAAGCCATGAATATCAGAACGGGTTATGTCCTCCAGGTGGCATCTTGCCGCAATTCCTGTCTCAAGGCATTCTCTTACCACGCTTAGATAATGGTTCATCGCTTCTTTTCTTGTCATCTTCATCTTATAGAAGATATGGTAGTCGGAGCAGCTTACCAAGATACCAGTCTCCTTCATTCCAATATCCTTTACCAATTGGAAATCACTCTTACTGGCTCTGATCCAGGAGGTAACCTCGGGAAACTCATACCCCCTCTCCATACATTTATAAACTGCATCTCTATCCTTCTTACTATATAGGAAGAATTCACTCTGGCGAATCAAACCCTTCGGTCCGCCTAAGCGGTGGAAATAATCGTACATTGTTACAATCTGTTCTGTCGTATAGGGAGCTCTGGACTGTTGACCATCACGGAAGGTAGTATCTGTAATAAAAATTTCTTCCGGAAGATTATGCGGTACAATTCGATCATTAAAGGCTATCTTCGGAATCTCATTGTATGGAAACAGACCTCGAAAAGTGTTAGGCTCATCAACATCTACCAAGGTATAAATCGGTTCCTCGAGTTGCAGTAGGTTGTTGTGAGAATTAATATAGACTTTTCTTTCATTCATAATTATGCTCTCCTATCTCATTAAACTTAAATTTGTTTTATTGTATACAATAATACTTGTATTGTCAATAGCCTTTCACACTTTTTTTCTGCAGCACAGCATTGTGCGAAAGCTAGCTGCAAAACCAATGGAGATAAGAATGGCAGTCCTGATATCAAGGCACTGATTTTTTGTTTCGGTAAGTGGGTTTTTAATTAGAAATATAACCATAAGCAGCAATACCCCGTAGATGAATACCGACTTAAGAATCTTACCCGTTTTATACAGAAAATAACTCCTCATACATGACTCCTTTCCTAATTGTTTTACATATTTTAACATATATTATAAGACAAGTTAGTCGGAAGTCAACACAATATCCATATTTTTACATTCTTTTGTTATTAATTTTCACCGCATAAATATACACAAAAAGACCTCTCTATCGCATCACACCTTTACCACGGTTGAAAACCCGGTATAAAAGTTCGTGCATAAAGAGGTCCCATTATTAAGTCATCAAAACTATCTCGTAATTAATTCATAAATCACCGGAACAAGAACAGCCGGTAACAAATTGCCGCATTTTATCTTCTTTCCAAACACCATATTAATACCAATACCAAAGATCAGGATGGAACCTATAAAGGATAGGTTCGCAATCATCTGTTCACTGAGATAGGGCTCAATGTATTTGGCAGACAGCGTGATCCCCCCTTGATAGATGCCGAGAGGAATAATTGAGAATATCACTCCTATTCCCAAGGTGGAGGCAATAAATATCGCTACTGTTCCATCGATGATGGATTTCGCAAACAACATAGAGGCATTACCGGAAAGTCCATCCTGTAAGGATCCGATAATTGCCATAGCTCCGATACAGAACAGCAGCGAGCTGCTGACAAAGCCTTCCACAAAGTTATGCCCCTTCTCACCCTTAACCTTCAGGGTGGATTTGATCCATACACCCACTTGATCCAGACGGGCTTCGATATCAATCAGCTCTCCGAAGAAGGCGCCGATCGCCAGAGACAAAATCATCATCGTAACGTTTGCTGTCTTTAATCCTTCTTCTTGTACTACAAATAACCCCTGCAGAGCTCCGCTGATTCCGACAAACATAACCGCAAGACCAAGGGCATTCATAATCGTTGTCTGAAATCGTTGCTTTAAGCCTCCCTGCAGCAACAAACCTATCGCTGATCCTAACATAATTGCTGCCATATTAGCAAGTGTCCCCAAACCTATCATTTGCGTCTCCATTCTACCACATTTTCTCGGCTTTTCTTTCAATCGAGTATATTTGAATAGAGTGTCAAAAGCCTCAATCAAAACTAATATACGTCAATTTGCACATATAAAACGATATCAAAGCGATACATAACATAGTTTGTTGAGCAACTGTATGAGGCCGTCGGTACTTGGAACGCGTATTTTGTGTTCCTATGTACCGTTACGTGACTCATCCAAGCGGAAGCGTGTTGCGAATGAACTATGTTATGTATCACTTAATCACAACATAAAATATGCAAATTAACGAACAAAATATAGAAACAGGCTTTTGACACTCTAATCATATTTCCGTATTTATACCAGTCCTGTTATCTCTTCCACTTCCCTAAGCGCCAAGATCGTTCTCTGTAACAAATCATCGAGTTCCCATCCAAGCATCTTGGCTCCCTGTTCTATCACTTCTCTGGAACAACCGGCTGCAAACTTCGGTGTCTTGAATTTCTTCTTCACGGAGCTAAGCTCCAGATCCAGCGTACTGTGGGATGGCCTCATGATAGCTGCTGCACCGATTAATCCAGTTAGTTCATCTACTGCAAAGAGTACCTTTTCCATGGTATGCTCCGGTTTAATATCGACACAGATCCCATAACCATGACTCGCAGTGGCCCGGATAATCCTTTCATCTATTTGCCTTTCCCGCATAATCTCCTGGCTCTTTGTGCAATGCTCCTGAGGATACATTCCAAAATCCAAATCATGTAGCAATCCGACGATACCCCAAAAATCGATCTCTTGATTATATCCAAGCTCTCTTGCGAAATATCTCATCGTACCCTCAACGATACGGGCATGCTTCAGATGAAATTCTTCTTTGTTATATTCAATCAGTAATTCCCATGCTTCTTCTCTGGTTGGTACCTTTCCCATTGCATTGCTTCCTTTCTTATAATGATATTAATATTACTATAATTATCTATATTATCGAATTCACAGCTACTATCGTACCCCTGTAATATCCTTAACAACCTCTCCCGCAATAATCAAACCCGCTACAGAGGGTACAAAGGAGATGCTTCCGGGGATTTGACGTTTCACAGTACATCTGTGTTCCGACCCAGGCGGACAGACACAATTTGTCTTACAGCTCAGGGACATATCCTCCAGAGGTTTTCTTGCCTCCTCCTTAGAATACACTACCTTTAGCTTCTTAACACCTCTGTTCTTCAACTCTCTTCGCATTACTCTGGCCAACGGACACACGGAGGTTTTGTAGATATCGGTTACTTCAAAGCGGGTTGGGTCCAACTTATTGCCCGCACCCATACAGCTAATGATCGGTATGTTCCTTTCTTGTGCTCTAAGCACCAGATCAATCTTAGCAGATACTGTATCAATCGCATCCACGATATAATCATACTGAGCAAAATCGAATTGATCCGCAGCATCCGGCATGTAAAAGCATTGATGTACCTCTACCTTTGCTCTCGGATTTATCTCCAAGATTCGTTCCTTCATAATATCAACTTTATATTTACCCACAGTCTTAATTGTAGCAATAAGCTGACGGTTAATATTCGTAAGACAAACCTTATCATCATCAATCAGATCGAAGCTTCCGACACCGCTACGAGCAAGTGCTTCTACAGTAAACCCACCTACTCCACCAATTCCAAAGACTGCAACCCTGGCATTCTTTAGCCTGTCCATTCCTTCTTTTCCTAATAGAAGCTCTGTTCTGGAAAATTGATTCATTATTATTTCTCTCCTTGTATACTGTCGCAGTTTATAAAACATACTCTTCTAATTATTTAATCGTATCCCCAATATAATAAGTTGTTATTCCTACTATGTCAATGGAATTTATAGTACTCAATAAAAATACATAAAAAAGCTGCCTACGCAGACTCCTTTAAGAGCTCTTGCGAGACAGCTTTGTGTATTATTCTTATACCTCTTCAAACCCATCCTTGCCTACACCACATACCGGACATACCCAATCCTCCGGGATATCTTCAAACTTAGTTCCGGGAGCAATGCCACCATCCGGATCTCCTAATGCTTCATCATAAATGTAGCCACAAGCTGTGCATTCGTACTTTTTCATATTATAACCTCCATTTCTAATAAGTAGTTTTAACATGTCACTGCAATAATATGTATATTCTTACGATCGAATTCGTAAGCTAGGCACATAATGTATCATAACATAAATTAATTGAAATCTCAAGATTAAAAATAAAAATCAACTATTACAAATACCATTTTCTATGTTATAATAATATAGTCAACTTAATTATTATGTAAAAGAACAGGCTATTAACAAACTATTATTTTGAATGGAGGTATTTTATGAAAGCATTTATAGAACGTAATGGATGTATTGGATGCGGTCTTTGCTCCGATACCTGCCCGGAAGTGTTTCGAATGGATGCCGAAGGACTTGCCGAGGTATATACCTCTCCTATCCCTGCCGATGCTGAGGCCTCTGCAAAGGAAGCAGAAGAAAGCTGCCCGGTATCCGTAATTATGATCGAAGCATAAAGTACTTACACACAAGAAAGGAAGAAATTAATATGCTGAATAAGGAAGTAGCTCAATTACTAAATGAACAAATTACAAAAGAATTTTATTCCGCCTATCTTTATATGGACATGGCAAATTATTATGCAGACAACAGTCTTAACGGCTATGAGAACTGGTTTTTTGTACAAATGCAGGAGGAAAGAGACCATGCTCTCTTATTCCGTCAGTATCTATTAAACAATGGTGAGGTTGTTAAGCTTGCCGTGATTGATGCTCCCGATAAGACCTATGAGAATTTCCGCGATCCCCTGGTTATGTCTTATGAGCATGAACAGACGGTAACTGCATCCATCAACAATATTTACGAAGCAGCATATCGTAATAAGGATTTCCGTACTATGCAATTTCTCGATTGGTTCATCAAGGAACAGGGTGAGGAAGAGAAGAACGCGGATGATAACATTAAGAAATATGATCTATTTGGCAGTGATCCCAAGGGCTTATATATGCTGGACAATGAGATGAAGACACGTATGTATGCCGCACCATCATTAGTTTTAGATTAGTCGTCAACTCATTTTGTTTATTATTCAAGACGAAAGAAGCTGTCAATTTGACAGCTTCTTTCTTATCGTATAGGAAATTGCGTCCTATACGATAAAAACGCTCCGCTAAGGATGCGCACTTCGCGGATAGGAAGTAGTTGCTTCGCAACCCGCTCAGGCGCGAAAGTGTCAGCATGCTGACACTTTGTTCTATTCATGACAATAGAAAGTTTGCGAAGCATACATTCCATCGTTTCAGATATCAATCACCGCTTAAAAAGTCTATCAATATCCTATTATTTTGTCTCTAGGATATATTGGTTCAGGATATTCTCTAACATTTCCTGTCTACCGGACTTGTTCGGGGTAGTGCCATTCTTCATAGCATATGCCTCTAACTCCTTGAAGCCAACTTTACCTTCCACAATATCCTTACCAATGCCATCCTTATAGCTTGCATAACGATCTGCCTTGAAGTTCTCGAATACACCATCTTCAATCAGCTTAGCAGCAACCTTTAAGCCCTTTGCAAATGCATCCATACCTGCGATGTAAGCATAGAATAAATCATCATCCTCGAAGGAAGCACGACGAACCTTGGAGTCGAAGTTCAAGCCACCCTTATTTAAACCACCATTTAATATGATTTCATACATTGCTAAGGTTGTATCATAGAGGCTGGTAGGGAATTGATCGGTATCCCATCCTAACATCGGATCACCGGTGTTTGCATCCACGCTACCAAGAACACCATTAATTCTGGACATGTTGAGTTCATGCTGGAAGGTGTGTTGTGCTAAGGTTGCATGGTTTGCTTCAATGTTCATCTTGAAGTAATCCTGTAAGTTGTACTTTCTTAAAAAAGCAAGTACGGTAGCAGCATCGAAATCATACTGATGCTTTGTAGGCTCCTTCGGCTTGGGTTCAATTAAGAACTGACCGGTAAATCCGATCTCCTTTGCGTAGTCAACTGCCATTTGAAGCAATCTTGCAAGGTTATCTAACTCTAATCCGGTATCTGTGTTTAATAAAGTCTCATAGCCTTCACGTCCGCCCCAGAATACATAGTTAACACCACCTAATTCCTTGGTGATTTCCATTGCCTTTTTAATCTGAGCTGCAGCATAAGCGAATACAGTTGCATTACAAGAGGTGCCTGCACCATGAACGAACTTATCATCACCAAATGCATTGGTTGTACCCCATAAACACTTGATTCCGGTACGAGCCATCTCTTCTTTGATAACAGCAACGATTTCATCTAATCTTCTATTGGTCTCTTCCAGAGTATCTGCTCTGGGAGCGATATCCTGATCGTGGAAGCAGAAGAAAGGAATCTGCATCTTCTCCATGAATTCGAATGCTGCATGTACTCTTTCCTTAGCCTTCTTCATCGCATCCTCAGTGCTATCCCAGTCACGGTGCATGGAAGCTCCACCAAAAGGATCATTACCCATATAGGTTAAGGTATGCCAATAAGACATAGCGAAGCGGAGTTGCTCCTTCATTGTCTTGCCCATTACTACTTCATCAGGATTGTAGTACTTGAATGCAAGCTGATTTTTGCTTTGAGGGCCTTCATATTGGATCTTGCCAACTTTAAAATAAGACATTTAAATATCCTCCTTTATAATTATGTATCTCTTTCTTATAATGTTTTTAGTAGAAAATCATATTCTTTCCTACAATTACAGGAACTTGATTCCTATACTTATTATAAATCCTTATTTAAAAATTTACAACAACAATTTGTAAATTAATTAAACTAACTTAATATCCTTCTATTTTATCTTTAACATCTTTAACTATCTTTGCATTTATTTATAAATTGCTTAATGAAAACTCAAGCTGCTTTAGGAATTGCGTAAACCGAGAACACTCCCGTTTGTCTATGTTTATCACTCTAAAATTATACAGAAAATCAGGTGAACTCCTAATCTTCCAAAAAATACAAAAAATTTATGAATATATATTGACAATAGTGTGTGTCATACACTATAATGTATTCAACAGTACACTATGACACACATTATTATAGATTAGGAGGTTATCATGTCAAAGAAGGAGGAAGTGTTATCCGGTCTTCTGCTAGAGCTTAGGCGCGGAACGATTGTACTCAGCGTATTATGCCAACTTTCCGCACCTACCTATGGTTATTCATTAGTACAAGACTTTAATGATAACAATGTACCGATCGAAGCAAATACCCTATATCCTTTACTTAGGAGACTCGAGA
Source organism: Bacillota bacterium (assembly GCA_023411215.1). Lineage (GTDB taxonomy): Bacteria > Bacillota > Clostridia > Lachnospirales > Lachnospiraceae > Mobilitalea. The sequence continues at coordinate 133,996 of JAEYOY010000002.1, forward strand.
AGCAAGGACTGCTAAAAAGTGAATGGGAGACTTCGGGAACAAAACCAAGAAAGTATTATATGCTGACAGACCTAGGTACAGAGGTATATCAGGAATTGAAGGAATACTGGAATAATATGGTAGATAATATGAATCGATTGATGAAGGAGGATAAGAGCAATGGATAATAAGCAATATGATTATGTAGAAGATATGATAAACCGTTATATCTATCAAGTAACGAAACATATGAATCCAATGAATAAAAATGATATTGTTAACGAATTACGAACCTTAATTTATGATATGTTAGAGTCAAGAACCCATGGCAATAATGCCACTAAAGAGGATATTCTTGCAGTATTGAAGGAACTCGGTAATCCTACAGAGCTTGCTGAGAAATATCGTGATACCTCCAGGTATCTTATCAGCCCTGAGATCTTTCCGCTATACCTTTTTATATTGAAGATTGTGATTGGTGCTACTCTTTTAGGTATGTGTATCGCCTCCGCACTAGAGCTGATTACTTCCTATCCACATATCTGGTATAGTTATATCGGTAATTGGATCGGTGAGATGATCGGAAGCGTAGGTATGGCTTTTGCTTCCATTACTATATTATTCGCAGTTTTAGAATGGAAGGGTGTCAATTTGAAGGAGTTAATACCCAACTGGGAGGCAGAGGAGCTTCCTCCCGTACCTGTAAAAGAAGCCAGCATATCAATCGGAGAGCCGATTGCCGGTATTATCTTCACAATTATAGGTATGGTTATATTTATTTCTGCTCCGCAACTGCTCGGTGCATATTTTTATGAAGGCGGTGGATTTAAAGCAATTCCGATTTTTAACATGGATACCTTCCGAGTTGTTCTTCCTCTCTTTCTAATTACTATGGGGCTGGGACTTCTCATGGACATCTGGGAACTGATTGACCGAAGATATTCCATTCCTCATGCAATTTTCGTTTTCATTATTAATACGATAAGCACAATCTTGGTAGTCATTATCTTTACCAGATTCGAGATCTGGAACTCAAGCTTCGCCATCCGGGTAAATGAAGCCTTCCACCTTAACTTTAACTTCTCTGCTCTCTCCGCTTGGGAGCTGATCACCGAAAATTTTGTGATTTTCCTCGTGGTTATCTATCTACTTGAGACAATAGCAATTATAATAAAAACAATAAAATATAATAATCAGTTTGATTTTAAAAACTTTTTTAAAAAAATGGAACAGAAATCCAAGAATTAAACGATAGAAAGCACGCTTTCGTTAACTTTCTGTTGTCATGAAAACAAGAGCTGCTGCAAAACCAAAGGTATCATGCCTACGGTTTTGTAGCAGCTCTATTCATCAAGTTTTCGAATCGCATACGGCTTAGAAGCCATTTACATAAAGAGGATTGCTGTACAAAAACCCTTATTGATACTGGTCTATTCAGTTTGAATTATGATTATGGTTCAAGCAATTTCCGTACATTCAAAAGACCCCACCCTTGTTTTTCCCAATGCTGACCAAGATTTGTCGCGCAACTGCGCAGCTTAAGCTTCACCTCTCGATTGGACAATTCCGGATGTGCCCCAAGCAATAACGCTATCGCACCTGCCACTACGGGCGTTGCCATAGAGGTTCCGCTTTTTATAGTGTACATCATGGGTACATCCGAGTAGGAATATCTGGGCTCTCCATTCTTGGACCTAGTCGGATACCGGCTTATATTACAGGAAATGATATTGGAACCTGGTGCCACGATGTCTGGCTTCTTGATGCAGAAGGGCGTCGGCCCTCGTCCGGAATAATCCTTGCTACGCCCACTTCCATAGACCTCAACTGCAACATTATCATCGGAGGAACCTACTGTTATCACCTTTCTGCTGATTCCGGGTGTCGAGATAGACATAGGACCGGGTCCATTGTTGCCTGCGGCTACTACTACGACAATACCGCTATCCCATACCGCATTCACCCCCTGTACCAGAAGCGAATTCTCATCCAGACTATCCTTAGCGGCTGTACCTACGGATATATTAACAATTCGAATATTATAACGTTTACGATTATTAATAATCCATTGAAGCCCTGCTAACACATCAGAGATATTCCCGTCTCCTCTCTTATCTAATACCTTTACTCCTATAAAGCTACACTCCGGAGCAATTCCTTGATATTTTCCTTTGGAAGAAAAACCATTTCCACCGATGATGCCTGCTACATGGGTACCGTGACCATTATCGTCATAAGGCTCATGCTTATGGTTGATGAAATCCGCAAAGGCTGTTACCCGATTACCACCCTCAACAAAATCTTTATGTAAGGCAATTCCTGTATCGACAACTGCGACTCCCACTCCCCGGCCAAAATATCCGTTCTCATGGGCCCAGCCACATTCAATTATGTCGTTGACTCGGTTCATCTGAGCCGTGATTTGGGTATCCAACTCATAGCTAATCGTTCCCTCCATCGACTTAATATAGTCTAACCGATCTTCCTCAACCTCTACGACACAGGCACTTATCATCGGCAGTCTATATTTGACAGAACCCAACTTCTCTATAGACTGCAGGCGCTTTTCATAATCTGCAGTATACACTATGATTTGGATTTTATGCTTATTGACCATTCAATCGCTCCATCGTTTTTGTATTATCCTATTCCGCGGGCTTAGTCAATATACGCACTATTGAAATATATGACACTTTATAAAATCAGAAAGGTTTTATTAGTCACGATATAACAGTAGCCTGATATCATGATAGTCTGGCTCAGATAAAGAACTTGGGTTTTCTAACAAAGGACAACCAATGCAAAACAAGGATGAAAGATACGAATTCCTCACCTGCACATGCATATGAAATATCTAAGTTCATCGTTACAATGTCCCGATTCGTCAAACATCGTATTTTCATCCTTAAGCCTTGTCTGTACTATATAAGAAAACCTTAAAGTTCTTTTTATTCGCCATCCTATCACAATATCCGGCTGTCCTTACATCTGTCCTTATTAATATCTGATTATTTATTAATTCGCTACTATCACGACAATAATCCAATTGTATTTAGTATATAACACCAAGCTATAAGAAAATAGGATAATACTTATTTCATTTCAGGCCCATGTTAGAATGGCTCAGTGAAGTGCTTTGTTGTATAGCTTTCGGTATTCCGAGGGGGTGTGGTTCAGCTTCTTTTTGAACACTTTACTGAAGTAACTGATATCACTGAAGCCGGTACGTTCGCAAATCTCCTCCACAGATAATTCGGTATCACGAAGCAGGGTTGAGGCCATGGTCAGACGAAGCTGTATCAGATACTGATTAACTGATTGGCCGGTATACTTCTTAAAGTCATTCAGAAGTGAGGTCCGGTTAGTATGGAATTCTTCTGCCAGTCGTTCTACCGTGATTTTCTGACTATAGCTGGATTGCAAATAATAGATCACATCTACCGCAAGTCTGGAATATGAATCATAATGGAGAAGATCACTGATTTCCTCCTCTTCCTCCTGCCTTGCCAGACAAAATAAAATCTCGAACAGATAGGATCTACTCCTGCAAGGCCAGCAATTGGAATCTTGTTTTATAAGGAGATCATTCAACAAGGTCAGCTTATGTTCGATTAATGCCGAATCAATCGTATGTAATGACAGTATCTTAAGTGTTGGAGCTGCACCCGGTAGAAACTGCAACATGTAATAGAGATCCTGCTGTTCCGTTATAGAAAGCTTCCTCAACGGATCATTTATCATATCAACGGAAAAGGATGAGTTTATTACCTGAGGTTGGAACCATAATATCCTGACTACTGCCTCATTGATATGAAAGAAGCTAATCTCGTCCTTCTCATTCATACAAATGGTACTTGCTCCGGTTAGTATAAATTCTCTCCCATTCATCGCAAAATGACTGCTGCCAGATTTTATATAGATAATTTTATAGAAATCTCCTGCCGTTTTGTCCTTCAGTCCGCTCAGACCCTCTGTCACTTTTGCAGGAAACAGATAACCAATATAATGTTTAACACCTAGGGTACAATACGACATAAAAATCACCTACAATTCATTCTAATATTTGACAATATTATAATGGATTACAGGCGCCTTGTAAATGAAAGATTTATATTTAATTCTTATAGCAGTACTTATTTATACTTATGAATACTCAGAATACGATATACATTTCGCGTATTCTCCGGGAGATTCTCATTTGAGACTTCAAGAATGTTCTCTAGCTCTGTTATTGTTCTGCACTTTTGTTCCGGTATCGTATGCATTTATCTGTTACGTGTTGGGATAACAATGGCAAGATTATAATTATAGTCTATTTTTTATATTGATCTCTTTTCTTTTCATGGAGCGGCTTATATGGAAGAAACACAAAAAGAAGAATTATCCTCCTTTTGTGTTTCTTCTATTATAGATTATACTTTCTCCCCCACTTATTATGGCTACGATAAAATTTTAACACAGCATTTGATTTTATCCTATGTATTTTATGCAATGAAATTTGTACTTTTCCAGCTTCTCTAGTTTTTCAAAAGATAACTGTCAATAACATTTTAAACTGTTCCTCGCCATATACCGCATGAGATACCTGATTCGGCATAATCAATGTTTCTCCCCTACCAAGAACAAATTCATCCTCACCGACTGTAAATCTTCCAGTACCGTCAAGTACCGTGACCATTGCATCTCCATCCGAGGAATGAGCACTAATTTCTTCACCCTTATCAAAGGAAAAAAGCGTCATGCTCACATTCTTATTCTGCACTAAAGTCTTGCTTACAACCTGTCCCATTTGATAATTAATCTGGTCCTCCAGTTTCAGCACCTTGGATACCTCGATATTCTTTAACTTGCTTAATGATCCTTCCATTATAGCCCTCCTTTCGTATTAATCAATATTCATAATTGATAAAATTCCCTATCCGATCCTATACTTGCAAGCAAGCTTGCTGTGCGAGTGTCTTTCTCATATATTATGAACATAAAAGCTTGTTCATAAACTTTTGCTTTGACCTTATACTTCAAACTGGCGGGAAACTCTCACTCTGCTTTATCAAGTTTATATAATTATAATACCATAATTTTCATATTTGAGGTGTAGCTATGGCAACATTTAAATCCGTTCTTATACTTCTTACCCATAAAATTAGTCAATCGAAAAAACACCAAAGTTCTTCTGAATTTTTTTGTCGTATCGTCTACAAAAATTCCTATTATTATTTCTAAAAATAGGAAATCAGTCAAGCACTGTTACATATGATACATTGTAATTATTATTAGGAGGAACATTAAATGAGTGATTTAGCAGCAACAGGTTGTGACAGCGGTAGAGGTTGTGAGAGTAGTAATAATAATATGTGTCTTATTATTATCCTCTTATTATGCTGCTGTGGTGGCAATTCCGGTTTTGGAGGCGGTTTTGGAGGTTGCGGAAATGATGGTTGTGGAAGTATCATCTGGATTATCCTCATCCTCTGCTGCTGCTGTGGTGGTAGCGGCGGCTTCTTCTAAAAGCTGATGCCCTCACTAGGCAAAAATTTCTAATTTAAAAGAAATAAGAAGGCTGTCTATCGGCCTTCTTATTTCTTTTTACGCCCACTAATACATGGATACTATTGTTACACGAAAGAAAAGGAAGACATCACCATCTGCCTTCCTTCCTCCACTTATTACTTTATGCCATAGAACCTATAATCTCTAATTATCTTTTCCTTTTCTGTCTTTTTAGGCGTTCATAACACTCTCTGTCAATTTCATATACAGTGTTTTCTTCGATAATCAGGTCATCCTCCATTCCTTTATCGGTATTAATAGATTTCAGAATATCACTATTCTCATTGGTAGTAATCTTTTGTTTTTCATATTGTGAACCGGAGGGCTTTCCGGGTGGATATATCTGCCTGTTCATGTAATGCCTCAATTTTTATTGTCATTTTAATATATGAATTTTTTACACAAATGACCTTAAAATGATTGTATCCACAACATTTTTCCTATATACTATTAAAAAACATAAGATATATGATATCGAAACCACTGTACTAATCATGACGCACTCTGGCACTAGCTCTAGCATCTTTATACATCTCGTCCGATAATACCACGTATTCTTTGGTACAGGTCTGCCTCGCTCACCCCTTAACTTAATACTCAAAAACCGATTATGACTTTTTAGCAATAATTATACTTGTAATTTATATAAAAGTTATTGACAAGAGGAATTTTGCTAGTATAATTTATAGTGTTGCTGTTTAGCGTAACTAAACTTTTAGTTTATTGTCAGTAAGAATGTGAAAGGATGCACCTTATGAATATCGGATCAAAAATCAAAGAATTGCGAATTCAAAAAAGCCTAACGCAAGAAGAGCTGGCTGACAGAGCGGAGCTTTCCAAGGGCTTCATCTCCCAGTTGGAACGTGACCTGACCTCACCCTCGATTGCCACCTTAGTAGATATCTTGCAGTGTCTAGGTACAAACCTTGAAGAATTTTTCAGTGGAACCACAGCAGAGCAGGTGGTTTTTAAGAAGTCCGATTACTTTGAAAAATATGATACCGAACTAAAAAATGAAGTGAAATGGATTATTCCGAATGCACAGAAGAATATTATGGAACCAATCCTTTTAACTCTGGATACAGGTGGGTCTACCTATCCTGATAATCCACACGAGGGAGAAGAATTCGGTTATATCTTAAACGGAAGCATAACCTTACATATTGGTAACCGTAAATTTAAGGTAAAGAAGGGTGAATCCTTCTACTTTACTGCAAACAAACAGCATTATATTACAGCTTCCGAGAAAACAGGCGCAACCCTTTTATGGGTATCTACTCCGCCAAGCTTTTAATTGATAGGGGGAACACCAGATGACTGATAATAAGTTAATTGATCTTGTAAACATAACCAAGTCCTACGGTGACAATGTAGTACTTGATGAATTAAATCTATATATTCGCGAAAATGAATTTCTTACTCTTCTTGGTCCCTCCGGCTGCGGTAAGACAACTACCCTACGAATCATCGGTGGTTTTGAGACTCCGAATCAGGGACAGGTTATCTTCGAAGGTAAGGATATATCTAAGCTTCCGCCCAACGAGCGACAATTAAATACCGTATTCCAGAAATACGCCTTATTTAACCATATGACCATCTCCGAGAACATAGCATTTGGCCTTAAAATCAAGAAGAAGAGTAAGATCTATATTCAGGACAAGATCAAATACGCCCTGAAGCTGGTGAATCTCGAAGGCTACGAGAATCGTATGCCCGATTCCTTGAGTGGCGGTCAACAACAGCGTATTGCAATTGCAAGAGCCATCGTGAATGAGCCAAAGGTATTATTACTTGATGAGCCTCTTGGTGCATTGGACTTAAAGCTACGCCAGGACATGCAATATGAGCTGATCCGTTTGAAGAACGAACTTGGAATCACCTTCGTCTACGTTACTCATGACCAGGAGGAGGCTTTAACCATGTCAGATACCATTGTGGTCATGAACCAGGGCTACATACAGCAGGTTGGATCACCCGAGGATATCTATAACGAGCCCAAGAATGCCTTCGTAGCAGATTTTATCGGCGATAGCAATATTATTCCTTCCGTTATGGTCGAGGACAAGCTGGTGAATATCCTTGGAGCCAATTTCCCTTGTGTTGATATCGGCTTTGGCAGAAATAAGCCGGTTGATGTTGTAATTCGCCCTGAAGATATCGATCTGGTCAAGCCGGAAAATGGAATTATTACAGGCAGAGTAACTTCTCTCCTCTTTAAAGGTGTTCATTATGAGATGGAGGTTACAGCGAATGGACGGGAATGGCTTGTGCATTCTACCGACCTCTCACCGGTTGGCAGTGAGGTCGGAATTCAGGTGGATCCTTATGATATTCAGATCATGAACAAGCCGGAATCCGAAGATGAAGAGGCCGCAATAATTGAAGAATAGAATAACAGGAGATGAAATATATGGCAGTTTCAGATAAATTTAAACTCCTTGCTGAGAAAAAACCGGAGAACAGTCTACAATTTTCACGGGTGAATAAGATAAAATGGCTCTCCTTCCCTTATATTTTATGGATGATAGGTTTTATTCTCATCCCCTTAATCATGATTGTATATTACGGACTTACCAATGCCGAGAATAGTATTACCCTGGAGAATATCTCTCTGATCACTGATCCCATTAACCGGGATGCTCTACTTCTCGCTTTGGAGCTATCGATTGTCAGTACATTGATATGCTTATTACTCGCATATCCCTTGGCTATCATATTAAATAATACAAAGCTAAAGAGTAACAGCTTTATTGTTCTAATCATTATACTACCGATGTGGATGAACTTTCTGCTACGTACCATTGCCTGGCAGAATATCCTGGAGAGGACTGGTGTTCTGAATACGATTCTTAAGTTCCTGCACCTCCCTACCTTGAATATCATCAACACACCAGCTGCAATCATCCTCGGTATGGTATATAACTTCCTACCCTTTATGGTACTACCGATCTATAATGTGTTAATTAAGATTGATAAGGATGTTGTCAATGCTGCCAGAGATCTTGGCGCAAACAGCAGGCAGACCTTCCGCAAAATAATTCTTCCTCTAAGCCTTCCAGGCGTAGTCAGCGGTATCACCATGGTATTCGTTCCTTCACTGACTACTTTCGTTATCTCTACCATCCTTGGAGGAAGTAAGATCGTGCTTATCGGAAATGTCATTGAACAACAGTTCCGCCTTGGCAACTGGAACACTGGCTCCGGACTGTCCCTTGTGCTGATGATATTCATCCTGTTCAGCATGGCAATCATTTCAAAATATGATAAGGAAGGCGAGGGAAGTAATATATGGTAAAGAAATTCTTAAGCCGCTTTTATATCGGAATTATTTTGCTGTTTCTATACGCACCGATTATTATACTGATTGTACTCTCCTTTAATGCCTCTAAATCCAGATCAAAATGGGGAGGCTTTACTTTAAGGTGGTATGCAGAGCTCTTTCAGAATGAAGCTATCATGACCGCCTTATCTACCACCTTGATTATAGCCTTTTCTTCTGCATTGATTGCGACCATACTAGGAACTGCTGCTGCCATCGCTATGAATAATATGAAGAAAACACCAAGAACAATACTCATGGCAATCACGAATGTTCCCATGCTGAACGCTGATATCGTGACCGGAATTTCCCTGATGTTAATCTTTGTGGCTTTGAATTTCACTCTTGGATTCACCAGTGTACTCTTAGCCCATATTACCTTTAACATCCCCTATGTCATTCTAAGTGTCATGCCTAAGCTGAAGCAATTGAATCCCCATACCTTTGAAGCCGCACAGGATCTTGGTGCTTCTCCGGTATATGCTTTCTTAAAGGTAATACTCCCCGATATCTTCCCCGGAGTATTATCCGGGTTTTTTCTTGCTTTCACCATGTCTCTGGATGACTTTGTAATCACTCATTTTACAAAAGGTCCTGAGATTAATACCCTTTCCACAAAGATTTACACAGAGGTTCGTAAGGGTATAAAACCGGAGATGTACGCTCTATCTACGATCATGTTTGTGACAGTACTGTTATTATTAATTTTTATTAACCGAAGAAATGCAGGGAAAAACGCTCCAATGAGAAAGCTTTAAACTACAATTTTCGAATGCCTTCAAGCGTTCGTCCATCGAGGTGTACATCCTGCCCAGAGGGCTTTTTAATCATAGGACTTAATATTCTATGATGAATTAAAGGAGCGTTAGCTCCGGAATAATATTAAGGAGATTTTAAGATGAAGAGGATATTCATATTTATGTTTTTAATTGCTTTAACCTTCGGACTTATGACTGGCTGCAGCAAGACGGAGGGAGAGAAGGTCTATGTATATAACTGGGGTGAATACATTGACCAGGATACCATTGATATGTTTGAGGAAGAGACCGGAATTACGGTTGTATATGATGAATTCGAGCAGAATGAAGAGATGTTTCCCAAGATTAAATCCGGTGCCGTTCAATATGATGTCGTATGCCCTTCCGATTATATGATACAGAAGATGATTGAGGAGGACCTGCTTGCTGAGATTAATTTTGATAATGTTCCTAATATCAAAAATATTGATCCTGCCTATCTGACTAGTTCCAAAAGCTTTGATCCCGAAAACAAATACAGCGTCCCCTACTGCTGGGGTACTCTTGGCATTTTATATAATAAGACCATGGTGGATGGACCGATTGACAGCTGGAGTGCTATCTTCGATGAGAAGTATTCCGGTAATATTCTGATGATTGACAGTGTCCGTGATGCCTTCGGTATTGCCCTCTCCTATTTAGGCTATGATTTGAATACCACGGACGAGGCACAGTTAGAGGAAGCGAAGGCCTTACTTCAGCAGCAATATCCACTGGTGCAGGCATACGTTGTTGACCAGGTACGCGACAAAATGATCGGTGGTGAAGCCGCTATCGGTGTGATCTATTCCGGAGAAGCTATTTTCACCAAGAGGGAGAATCCCGATCTGGAATATATTGTACCGAATGAAGGCTCTAATGTATGGATTGACGGTTGGGTAATCCCGAAAAACTGCAGAGACAAAGAGAATGCAGAGGCCTTTATTAATTATATGTGTTCTGCTGAGATTGCTCTGAAAAACTTCGAATACATCACCTACTCAACTCCGAATGCTGCTGCAAGAGAGATGATAACCGATGAGGATATTAAAAACAGTGAGGTTGCATTCCCTGAGCAGTCTGTCCTTGACCGCTGCCGCACCTACAAATATCTCGGCGAAGAGTTGGAGGCATTATATATCAATAAGTGGAATGAAGTAAAATCGAATTAAATGAATGGTTAGTTGGCGTGTATTTGAATATCAGATTTTCAGATATTTTATAAAGCATGTATACGAAAAAGTCTGCTATGAATGGCATCCCGAACACATAATTGCTGGTGTTGGTTTGCGTTTCATAGCAGACTTTTCTTTACTAAATATTCAATAATTATTGCCTTACTACATTTCTCTCCTCATGATTATTAAAAGCCACGATATTCTTATATACCTCTTCTGTCACTCTCTGTCTTGCCTCTATGGTCGCCCAGGCAATATGAGGTGTGATGATCAGTTTGGTACTATCCTGTATCTCGATCAACGGATTACTTGCAGCCATCGGCTCCACCGTAAGAACATCAAGTCCTGCACCACCAATTAGGTCCTCCTGTAAGGCTTTTGCTAAGGCATCCTCATTTACAATCGGCCCACGACCCAGATTAAGCAGGATTGCCGTCTTCTTCATCTTGCGAAGCTCTTGCTCATCGATCAGATTGTTGGTCCTGTCATTCAAGGGTGCATGGATAGAAATCACATCCGACTTCCCAAGTAAGGTATCTAAATCCACCTGCTCATAAGCCGGGTTATCATTCTTACCTGAGGTTGAATAATATATAATATTACAGCCGAAGAGCTTTGCTACCTCAGCTACACCTCTACCAATCTCCCCAAGCCCAATAATACCCCAGGTTTTTCCCGAAAGCTCATGGAATCTTACTACAAAATGGCTGAAGATATCAGAGCGGATATATTCACCGCTTTTTACAAACTGATCATAGTAACTGAGCTTTTCATATAGATAGAAGAACAGAGCAAAGGTATGCTGAACCACGGACTGGGTGGAATAACCCTTAACATTCGCTACTGTAACACCTCTTCCGTTGGTATACTTGAAATCCACAATATTCGTTCCGGTTCCAGTGATGCAGATCAGCTTCAGGTTCTTAGCCAGCTGAAGGGTCTCCTCATTCATAGGAATCTTATTTACAATAATAATATCAGCATCCTGACAACGTTTCGCGTTTTCACCAGGTGCGGAGCAGGGATACTTTACTACCTCCCCCAAATTGTCAAACATGGTTAAATCCACGTCATCACCAAGGGTGTCTGTCTCAAGAAATACAATTTTCATAATTTGATCCTTTCCTCTGCAGTTATTGTTCGACTATGCATGTATATATGTTATCCGTAAGCTATTAGTGTATGATCATTTGGATAAAATACTTTTCTTGTTTGCACATAATTCCTTAGATAGCAAATTAATACCTAACTCTTCCAATGCAGAAACACTTGCTAAGGAACAAACAAGATACATTAGTGTCTCTTGTGGAACAACTATAAGTAATAAAGGTATTAAAAATAGTATAAGACCTGTAATTTTGTTCCCATAAGTATGAAGCATACCAAATGTTTTGTAATTAACCCAAACAATAAGCAACGACATCACTCTGATTATTCCTATTACAATTACCCACAGTAGAATAAAGGTACCAGGATTTAAAATAGTATAAAAAACAGGAACCAGGACTGCAACCATAATGAAATCAGCAGCTGAGTCCAGTTTTTCACCTAACTTACTGGTAGAATTGGTTTTTCGAGCTATAAACCCATCCATAATGTCGCTGATTCCACTCACAGTGTAGATAAGGTAAAACAGAAAGCTGCACGGTTCAAGAAAGGCAATAATCAGAACAAGAATTATTCTCGAAATTGATATATAGTTGGCCAGATTATTCATATTCTCACCTCTCCTGGAGCCTTTACAACTGCCTGAGAACAAAATTGTCCGAATCCACTTAACATCAATGATGTCTAATCTGATTCGAACAACTTGGTTGTTTGTTCTTTTACTTACCTAATTCTCTCCGGGAAACCTACCTTCTTCTGAACCTTCCGGAGTGTCTTTGTTGCATAATAATTAGCTTTTTCTGCATTTGCCTTGATAATTCCGTCAATATAATCCTTATCCTTCTCAAGACGATGGAATTCGTCCTGAATCGGCTTAAGCATTCCGGCAACCTCTTCTCCAACGGCGAGTTTAAAGTCTCCGTAACCGGAGGCTGCAAACTCTTTCTCGATATCCGCAACCGTCTTTCCTGTAGCAATACTATAGACATCAATCAGATTCTTGATTCCGGGTTTTTCATCACTGTATCGAATGCTGCTGTCTGAATCGGTTACTGCTCTCTTGAACTTACGAATTACTGTATCCGGATCATCCATGAGGAAGATGGTTGCATTCGCATTCTCATCTGATTTGGACATCTTCTTCTCAGGCTCCTGAAGACTCATAATCTTTGCTCCCTGTTTCCCAATATAAGGCTCCGGTATCGTGAATACATCTCCGTAGATACCATTAAAGCGTTCCGCAATATCACGGGTAATCTCGATATGCTGTTTCTGGTCAACACCGACCGGAACGATATCGGACTGGAACAACAAAATATCTGCAGCCATCAGCACCGGATAAGTATATAGGCCAGAATTGATATTGTCCGCATGCTTTGCTGATTTATCCTTAAACTGGGTCATACGATTTAATTCACCCATGTAAGTAAAGCAATTTAATATCCAGCTTAATTCCGCATGTGCCGAGACATGGGACTGGTAATAGATACAGTTCTTCTCAGGATTTAAGCCTGCAGCGATATATAAGGTAAGTAGAGCCCTCGCTCTTCTTCTCAGCTCAGCCGGATCTTGACGAACAGTGATAGAATGCATATCTACCACGCAATAAAAGGTCTCATATTCATCTTCAAAATCCACCCAATTCTTTAATGCTCCCAGATAATTACCTAAGGTAAGAGTCCCGGTCGCCTGCATTCCGCTAAATAATGATTTTTTTCCATCTAGCATAACAATCACTTCCTATTCATTAGTCAAGTCTCCGTATCTGTCGACTAGGATCAGAGCCTTGCATGTATCAGTCAAATCTATATTATCCAATATATAAAGAATGCAATCAAATGTCAATGCATACTACCAACTATTTGGGTAAGCTCAGCAAGTGAATCCACCACACCTTCATACTCCTTCACATCACCAAAACCATATCTGGCAAAGATAAAGGGAACACCGGCTTCCTTCGCAGCATTGGCGTCACCCTGGGTATCTCCGACGTAGATTGGATTTTTTAAGCCGTTACGCTCGATTACCAAGCGGATATTGTCTGCCTTCAGCTTACCGGAACGACCGGGATATTCAAAATCTATAAAATACTTCTCCAGACCCGGATACGCCTGAAAAAAGCATTGAATATAGCCCTCCTGACAATTGCTTACGATTAATAGCTTATGCTTCTTTGATAACTCTATTAACGCCTGTTCCAGACCCTCATAAAGGGTCGCACCATGTTCTGCCAGATAGCCGCATTCATAGTCACAGCATTCCTTCATTACTTTAATTGCTTGTTCTTCCGGAACACTCTGATAAAGCTGTACTGCGATTACATCCAGGGGAAGTCCGAACAACTCCTGCAAACGCTGTGGAGTAACGACTTCCTTTACCTCCGGATGCTTCTCCTGCAACACCTTATTAAAAGCGATTGCTACTTCCGCTGTCGAATCCCATAGGGTTCCGTCTAGGTCAAAAATTATACTGTCTATCATATTGTTATCCTTTATCCTTTTATGTTATTTACATCATTGATTCAAAACATGATTATCTGGTTAATACCGCAAAGATAAACAATGTCTCTGTTATCAATCTTATTGGTTCTCTCCTCAACAATAACTATCGTTTTGAGAGGTCATTGTTAGCTATTCTACCATATTCCGCTATTTCTTACAACCCAAAGCATCATTGTTTTTGTATTACCTCCTCCAGAAAATAAGTATAATATCAGAATAACAGATACTTATAATAGGATAATATTATTGATTTTGAAGTGCATGTACCAAAGCAGTAAAATTATTATCTCCTATTTCACCGGTATCCTTTGAAATATATCGGCCTACTTCACTTCCTGAAACGGTTCCCTCTAGACAGTATATCGGCTGCAGATAAGGCTGCTCATCAATCGAGCTAACATCGGCATAATAAACAATATCATAATCAGTTATTTTCGCCTGTTCATAGATTGTCTCTACGTTTATCGAGGCTTCTCCGGTTTTAAGCTTTTTAACAGCTTCATCCAGATTGATTAATGTTTCCTCCTTATAAGGAACGATATCCTTATACTGTTTTATTATCCCTGCTACATTTCCATCGCCATCAAAGGATACTACAAATCTTGATACTCCATAAACACTTTTACCGCTTATAACAGGATAGAAATATACATCATATGCTATCTCTACCGGGTCAGAGGCCGTACCATCCTCCGAGGGAGCCTTAGAATACTCGACCGGTGCAACAACAATATCGCTATATATGTCCAAATTCACTTCATGAATCTTAGCAATATCAATGGCTAGGGACTTGCATTGATCTTTACTTATTCTCGACGGAACAGGTTGATAAACATTTTCTTGAATCGCCTTATTGGTGTAAGTCCAAAAACCATTACTGTCATCAATTTCTATTATTATATTCTCGGAAGACGAATAATTTCTGCTCCCATCACCGGAAAAGTTATCAGCAGTATCAAACTGTTCCTCTAAGTGCTGACGAATTCTTTGGCTATCAGGAGCAACAAATTTATAAGTAAGAATTGTTTGGGTTTTCTGCAGCTCGTCAGTCAGCTGATCTCCAATGATATAGGTAGCGTCAGGAGATTCCAGGGAACCTGTTTCAGGTAAATCAGGTTTCGGATAAGTTGACTCATTATTCTTCTTCTGACATCCTGAAAATATCATTAAACATATTATTAATAATAGTGTTGCATGAAATTTTTTCATCGTGACCTCCTTATATTAATTAAACTCAAATGTCCATCTTCTTCCAAGTAAATACATTATAACATAATACCGGAAGAAATCGGAAATCACTTTAATTAAAATATAGAATCCACAAAGCCTCATATCTATGTTATAATCATGATACTTGATTATGTCATATATCAATTATACCGCAGCCAGCAAGCTGCGATTTAATACACATAACAGAGAGAGGCAGGTAACGAAATGAAACAAATCGCAAGCTTTACCATTGATCATATGAAATTACTTCGAGGCTTATATGTCTCCCGCAAAGATAAGATAGGCAATGAAACCATCACCACCTTCGATATCCGTATGACCCGACCGAACTTTGAACCGGTTATGATGACCGGCGAGATGCACACCATCGAACACCTGGCTGCAACCTATCTACGCAATCATGCGGTATATGCAGAAAAGATTGTATACTTTGGGCCTATGGGCTGTCGCACCGGCTTTTATTTATTGTTAGGTGGGGATTATGAATCTAAGGCAATCCTGCCCCTGATTATCGAAACCTATGAGTTTATTCGTGACTTTACCGGCGCTATTCCGGGCGCTACTCCTGAAAACTGCGGAAATTATTCCGACATGAATTTGGATATGGCGAAGCACTATGCCAAACGCTACCTTAATGAGGTTCTCTATAAAGCAACAGACGATAATCTCATCTATCCCAACTAAATCGTCTGGAGCACACAGAATATTAGTTTCTAATATTTACGTAATGCAAAAACAGAATCTCGGAAGGGCTATTTCGTAAACGGAATAGCCTTTTTCACAGTGCGCCCGGCGGGCGCACGTTTCAACGGGTGTAAGTCCCGAGTCCGCCTGGTAGTAGGAAGGACATAGCCAATGGCAAGGGTGTCGTGGGTGACTACGAATCTGAAGGAAGCCGGATGGCAAA
>JAEYOY010000023.1 GCA_023411215.1 Bacillota bacterium
CCTTTGACCGCGGAGGTAATGTTGTAATCCCTTCTTTTGCGGTTGGAAGAACGCAAGTGCTTCTCTATTATATTCGCAAAATTAAGGATGAGCGCTTGATTAAAGGACATGGGAATTTTAAAGTATATGTCGACAGTCCGTTAGCAGTGGAAGCTACCCAGATCTTTCATGATTATATGAAGGGATATTTTGATAAGGATGCGATGGAGCTTGTGAATAAGGGAATTAACCCATTATCCTTCCCTGGTCTGAGCACCTCCATCACCTCTGATGAATCGAAGGCAATTAATTTTGACGATAGTCCAAAGATTATTATATCTGCTGCTGGTATGTGCGATGCAGGTAGAATTCGTCATCACCTGAAACACAATCTATGGCGTGAGGATAGTACGATCCTGTTCGTTGGACATCAGTCGGTTGGTACACTAGGTAGAATAATACTGGATGGAGCACAGGAGGTTAAGCTCTTTGGTGAGACGATTCAGGTGAGAGCTAGGATTAAGCAATTATCCGGTGTAAGCGGTCATGCGGATCGCGATGGGTTGCTTCGCTGGTTAACGAGCTTTGAGAAGAAGCCGGAGAGAGTGTTTGTTATTCATGGGGATGATCAGGTATGTGAGATCTTCACCGAATATATCAAAAAGGAACTGGGGTATACAGCAACCGCGCCCTATAGCGGTGCAACCTATGATCTGCTGCATAATACATGTGTTCGTGAAGGCAGCCCAATCCCTGTAGCGCCGAAGGAAACGGTTACGGCTGCTAAGGTTGACAATGTGTTCGATCGACTCGTACAGGCAGGGAAGCGCCTGGCAGCAGTTATTCAACATAACAAGGGTGGAGCCAATAAGGACCTGGCTAAATTCACAAGCCAGATCAATTCCCTTTGTGATAAATGGGAGCGATAATAGCGGGCGGATTAGAGCAGTAGCTGGAGGTTATATTGGATAGACTAAGAATGCTGGAATTCTATAATTTGTTTTCAACCCCGGAATTTGAGATGGACAATTACTATTCCGGACATGATTTAGGTGCAATTTGGACAATGGAGTCCACCTATTTTCGTGTATGGGCACCAACAGCTTCTCAGGTACAGGTGAATCTGTATCGAACCGGAGATCGTGATGATCGCTTTGAAAGTGTGTTGATGAGCCAGGATTTGAAGGGTACTTGGACTACTGTGATCGAAGGGGATCTGAATGGTATTTATTACACCTATGTGGTAACGGTAGACGGTGAGACAAAGGAAGCGGTAGATCCTTATGCGAGAGCGGTAGGTGTAAACGGTAACCGTGGCATGGTGATTAATCTGGTCTCCACGAACCCCCCAGGCTTTGTGGAGGAGATGATACCCTCCTTCTGGAATGCTACGGATGCGGTAATCTATGAGCTTCATATTAGAGATTTTTCCTCAGATTCAAGCTCTGGTATGAAGTATGCAGGGAAATACCTTGCGTTTACAGAAGAGGGGACTGTCAATTCCTACGGAGATAAGACAGGAGTAGATTATCTGGTGGATTTGGGAATCACTCATGTGCACCTGTTGCCCTCCTTTGATTATCATACTGTGGATGAGACTAAGCTTAACGAGGAGCAATTTAATTGGGGATATGATCCGAAGAATTACAACGTTCCCGACGGCTCCTACTCCACGGATCCATATAACGGAGCGGTGAGAATCAGAGAGTTTAAACAGATGGTACAATCTCTTCATAAAAAGGGAATTCGAGTAGTTATGGATGTGGTCTATAATCATACGATGGAGAGTGCGGAATCGAATTTCAACCGGATTGTTCCAGGATATTATTATCGATTAACCTCAGAGGGCTATTTTTCCAACGCTTCCGGCTGTGGGAATGAGACTGCTTCCGAGCGTGCGATGATGCGTAAATTCATTATCGATTCCGTCTTATACTGGGTGCAGGAATACCATATCGATGGCTTCCGTTTCGACCTGATGGGAATTCATGATATTCAGACCATGAATGAGCTGAGAAGAGTTTTAAATGAGATGGATCCCACTATTCTGGTATACGGTGAGGGGTGGACCGGCGGATTATCGCCGTTACCGGATTGGAAGCGGGCACTTAAGAATAATATAAAGAATATGAACTCGGGGATAGCGGCCTTTAACGATAATCTTCGCGACACTATCAAGGGGAGCGTATTCGATGCCTCCGAGCGCGGCTATATCAGCGGAAGAAGCGGATTGGAGGAAACTATAAAATTTGGGATAGCGGCCTCGACCTGGCATCAGGGTGTAGATTATGGCAGAGTTGTATATTCTTCCAATGCGCCTTGGGCAGCGGAGCCTACTCAGACGGTAAACTATACTTCCGCTCATGACAACCTGACGCTGTGGGATAAGCTGGCACTGTCCAATTCTGAGGATAGCCATGAGCTACGTGTAAGAATGAATCTGTTATCCGCAGCCATCCTATTTACCTGCCAGGGAATACCTTTCTTTCAGGCAGGGGAGGAATTCCTGCGAAGTAAACCTTTGAATGAGGAAGGAACTGCATTTGACGATAATAGTTATCGGTCTCCGGATATGATTAATAGTCTGAAATGGAATCAGCTAAATACGAACAAAGAGGTAGTTGATTATTATAAAGGATTGATTGCTCTTCGCCGGAAGCACAAGTTGCTTCGTTTGTCAAAGGCTGAAGAAATACGTGCCTCTTTGAGGTTTCTGGAATGGTCCCAGCCAAATGTTGTATCCTTTCTTCTTGCCGATGAAAGGGAAGAGCTTTGTATCATATATAATGCGAATAAGGAGCCCAAAGAAATTCTTATCCCGGAAGGTGCTTGGGAGGTCTATGTTAAAGGTATAGTGGCGGGGACGGAGGCTATGGCGCAGCATCCCGGTGGGGCTGTTACAGTTGATGCTATCTCCGCATTGCTTATGATGCGGTGTGTCAAGGTTTAAGAATAAAAGAGAGGCTGCTTCAAAACATATGTTAGTGAAAGCAAGGACAACGGTATCCTTACCTTAGCTAACATATGGATTTTGAAACAGCCTCTTTTGTAGTGGATAAATTTGGCGCAACCTATGGATCGGTAGCGTTCTTCCTAAGACAATATATTATGTAACATCAATTCTGCTCTGATACATATTCCTGAACTCAGTCGGTGTGCAGTTCTTAATAATACGGAACATCCGAATGAAGGCAGAGATATTATTAAAGCCGGATCGAAAAGCAACCTCTGTAATATTCATATTCGGATCAATCAAAAGCCGCTCTGCACAAGCAATTCTTCGAGCATTCAAGTATTTATAGAAGGATACGTTGGTAAATTCCTTGAACAGTCTGCTGAAATGGAATTTGCTAAAGCCGGCCATATCGGCAATTGCATCCAGAGATAAATTCTCAGTGCAATTCTGATTGATGTAATCGCATATGCTGTGGAATTTCATCAAATATTCCTGTTGCTTGCAGGTCTTTGCTCCGGAGAAGCAATCGGAAGCTCTGGAATAGTTTCTGCTGATCAGCACCATAATCTGAAATAGTTTTGAGTAAATTGAAATGTTCATCATCTGTGCATTTGCAAGATATTCATTAGTTATGTCTTTGATAATCTCCACGACCTGAGCATGAATGAGTGGTGCTTCCTCCGGTGTGATAAGTAATGCAGGTTGGATTAACGCGGTAAAAGCATCGAATTCCCGTATACTGTTAAATTCAGATAGCTCCGCTTGAAAGATAATTCGTTTGCCGACCTTGGGTGCATAGAAGCGATGTACCGTACCGGGCGCAATAAATAGAACATCACCAACCCTTAAGTTGATGGTTACATCGTTGCAGACCGTCGTATATTCGCATAGGGTTGGCATAACAATCTCTAAGGGTGTGTGCCAGTGATTGGGATAGTCCTCTGCTTCATCATTGTCATAAAGCTTTATTGTCGAATTCTCAGCAAAATTAACGGTTTCACGAATTCCTTCCAGAGTTCCGATCATTGTATTTCCCTCCCTGTGAATTAAAAGTTGCGGGTTATTGTTATAATCATAGCAAGTATGTAATCTGAATTGTTGCTATTAATATATAACAATTTGACAAAAAATACAAGCGTATATTGTCGTTTCTATATCTGATTTCTTTAAATAAAAACTAAAATATACAACTTGATGCTGATATTCAGTTAATATCATGGCTAATATGAATAAAAGCTATAATAAATATTAAATCAATTTTTCATAACTAAAAATGCATATTATGTACCGGCCACCAAGGAAGGCGGTGTGGTTTGGCTTTTCGGATTGACAACCTTTCCGGATTGAACTAAACTGAAGCTACAGTAAGGATGGTAATATATGAAAGTCACAATTGCATAAAGTTTGCTTGTTTTCAGAAAGGCATGGTTATTATGGATTATATCATGAGAAATTGTCCCAAATGTAATAAAGAGCTTCCGGTACCGGTTGATTTATCGGAATGTATCTGCATGTATTGCGGTGAGCACTTTAATACAGATGAGCGGCCTGTTGCAGAGGAATTGTCAGAAGAGCCGGGAGAGATAGAAGCAGCTTATCAAGCGGCATTAGATCGGATCGGTGCATTAATAGCGAATTATGAAGCATTGCTGCATAAATTCACAAAGGAGGGCTACCAACCAAGCTTTCTTGAATATGTCAGACTGGGAGAAACTATATTATTGCCGGCAAATCGATATGCCGGTTTATCGACGGAGCATCACAGCAAGGTGATAGTCGAAATCTCTGAGAAGCTGATGCGTACGATAGAAAAGAATATCGAAGCGGAAAAAGGGGTCTTGTTTAAGAAATCAGAAGCGATACTGATTGATCAGAACCGCTTCTTTCTGGCCGTGTATCTGGTACCGATGCTGGGTTATCTAAAGCTTGAGATTAGTGATGCTTTGGCGGACCGTATCATGGGGGACTGGATGAAGAGATATCCGAAGAGTGAATTCAAAAAAGCTGATTATGAGGAGCTGGTATCCGGGTTTATGAGAAAGGGCTTCTGCTTTATTACTTCCGCTGTCTGTGACTCTCTGAATAAGCCGGAGGATTGCTATGAATTACAGAAATTTCGGGAATTTCGTGATCATTATCTGATGAACAGTGAAGCCGGACAGAAGCTGGTCGAGGAGTATTACCGTACAGCGCCAAGGATTGTAACGTATCTGAATATGCAGATGGATAGCGAGGAGAGATATCGTAGGATATGGAATAACTTTCTTAGGCCCTGTCTGATGGATATTGAAAGCGGACGCAAGAAGCGATGCAAAAATCGATATGTCAGGATGGTACGGGAGTTGAGTTCACAATTGCCAATATGACAAGGGAGTGTCAAAAACCAATTAGAATGAGTTTAATAGAATATAATTGATGTGATTTAGAATTCGAGTCGGTACAACACATGTACCGACTTTTTTTTGAGTATAAACAAACATGCAGCATAGAACTTCAAGATAACAAGTTTATGCAAATAATAACAATTCTGTAAAATGACTCTTTGCCTATAAATGTGTAATATTATTTATGTAATATTGATAAATGCAGCGTATTAAAAAAGTGCATTTTAGGCGAAATATACAACGCTATAAGAATGATTAAGGGAGGATTTACCATTATGCCCAAACCAATCGCATCAAAAAAAGTATTAGTCAGTGGATCCTCGAGCAGGAAGAAAACCTTCCTCCTGTTAACCATGGTGGCACCGGGAGTAATTTGGCTCTTGCTGCTTCGTTACTTACCGATGTTCGGAATAGTAATCGCATTCAAGGATTATAAAATCTATACCAAGGCTCCATCACTTATCAATAATGTAATGCACAGTAAATGGGTTGGCTTTAAGAATTTCGATTTCATATTCGCCACCTCGGATTCCTGGGTGATGATCCGTAATACCATCGGATACAATGCTTTATGGATTGTTCTGGGACTAATAATCTCAGTATCCTTTGCTATTATGCTGAGCGAGTTGACCAACAAATTCGTAGCAAAGGTACATCAGACCTTAATGTTCTTCCCCTACTTTTTAAGCTGGGTAGTGGCTAGCTATTTCGTACTGGCCTTTTTGGATCCGACCAGAGGGCTTCTTGTGCATCTTCAACAGGCTTGGGGAGTGGATGTGACCAATTGGTACAATGACAATAAACCATGGCCGGTTATTCTGACGATAGCCAATCTATGGAAGAATGTCGGGTATTCCACGATTCTTTATCTGGCAGCGATTACAGGAATTGATACTTCTCAATATGAGGCGGCAAGCATTGACGGTGCAACAAAGTGGCAACAGATAAAATATGTAACCATTCCGCATCTAAAGTCAATGATTATTATTCTGTTCATAATGAATGTCGGAAAAATCTTCAATGCGGATTTCGGTCTATTCTGGAATGTGCCGATGAATTCAGGGCCTCTGTTCCCTACCACACAGGTAATTGATACCTATGTATATCGGGCCTTAATGGCTACGAATAATGTCGGTATGAGTACAGCAGCGGGCTTGTTGCAAAACATCGTTGGCTTTGTCTGTATTATGTCAGCGAATTCATTGGTCCGCAAATTTGACGAGGATAGCAGCTTGTTCTAAAGCACATGTATTAACCTATTATAAAAGGATTGGATGATGACTATGAAAGAAAATATCATATCTGCGCGTAGAAAAAGCTCCCGTTTGAATAAGGTAAGTATTCCTGTAGAAATCATATTTCATGTTGTTCTAGGTCTGTTTTGTCTGATATGTGTTATACCCTTTGTATTTGTGGCTATCATTTCATTTTCATCAGAGAACAGCATTCGTGAGATTGGATTTTCGTTCCTGCCGGTTGAATGGTCCCTAGAGGCTTATCAATATGTTCTGGACCTTGGCGATCAGCTTTGGAGATCCTACTTTAACAGCTTTTTTATCACGATTGTAGGAACCTTAATAAGCATACTGATCTGTATTCTATATTCCTATGCACTGTTTCGTAAGGATTTTAAGTACCGCCGGTTTTTCACCTTCTTCTGCTTCTTTACGATGATGTTTGGTGGCGGTCTGGCACCTACCTACATGGTATGTAAGAACATGCTGGGCTTAAGTGATAATTATGCAGCCCTGATTGTACCAATGTTAGTAAACCCCTTTAATATTATCATTATGAGGACCTTCTTTCAGAGTACCGTTCCAACGGAGCTGATCGAGGCGGCAGCGATTGACGGAAGTAGTGAGTATTACACATTATTCAAGATTATTGTTCCGATATCCAAGCCGGGTATTGCAACGGTCGCTCTTCTGAATGCACTGGCTTATTGGAATGAATGGTTTATCGCCATGCTCTATGTTCGAGAGGCACGGTTTATACCGTTACAGTATCTGCTAATGAAGATGCAGATACAGGTTGATTTCCTTGTAAGAAACAGCTCGGTTATCGGCGCGGAGGTTAGTAAGATACTGAATACTCTTCCTCAGGAAAGTCTGCGTATGGCACTGGTCGTACTGATTGTAATCCCGATCGCCTTTGCGTATCCATTCTTCCAACGTTACATAATTTCCGGTCTGACCATCGGATCAGTGAAAGGGTAAGGACGGACAGCTTTTAGCTGACCGATTACATACAAGATACAAAAGCACCTGTCATAAGGTTGATTTTGTATCAAAAATAATTTTTAGGGAGGGTTTATTCATGAAAAAAGTTCTATCCGTTATTTTGACGCTAATGATGTTGACCATGCTGTTTACTGGTTGCGGTACAAAGAAGGAAGAGGGGGCTGATACTACCACACCTGCTGCAACGCAAGCCGCTAAAGAGGATTCAGGCGCAGTGGCAGAGGCTGAACCGGAGGCGGAGGCTTTAGAGCCGGTTACTTTAAAATGGTATCTGCACGGCAGCAATGTTACCGATGATTCAGAAGTTTTAGCGAAAGCTAATGAATATCTGAAGGAAAAGATTAATGTTACTCTGGAGCCGATCTGGGGTACCTGGGGTGATTTTGATAACAATGCGGTTCTCGCAATCAACGGTGGCGATGATGTAGATATCTACTTCACCTGCTCCTGGAGTGCTGATGAGTATAATGCATTTGCAAGAAAAGGCGCTTGGGTCAGACTTGACAACCCGGATAACAACCTGATTGAGAAATATGCTCCCGACCTTTGGAGTACATTACCTAAGGTTCTTACTCAGGGTGCTACCATCAATGGTTCTGACGGTTATGGTGTATATGCAGTTCCCGGGTATAAAGATATAGCTACACAGAACTGCTGGGATATCAATGTTCCTTTACTTGAGAAATACGGTTTTACCTTAGATGATATTAAGAATACCGATTATTATGGATTCGGCGAGATCCTTAAGACAGTAAAAGAGGGCGAAGGCAAGGACTTCTATCCCTTATTGGTAGAAGGCAATGTACTTGAAAGAATGGTTAACAATTCAATCATTGTTACCGGTGATGCGGGTACCAACAATCTTCTTTCCTACTACATCAACCCTACCGATACCGCAGCTGAGGGACCTTACGGCAACAAGATCTTAAGTAAATTCGAAACACCGGAATATAAGAAGTTTGTAGAGAAGACTCGAGAGTATTTCATGGCCGGCTATATCGATCCTGCAATGGGTAATGTAAGTCAGGCAAATGATACCCGTACTGCTAAACAGCTTACCGGTGAATATTTAATCGGTACTCAGAGCTATGCTCTTGGTTATGAAGTACAGGCAAGTGGAGAGCGTGGTTTTGAAGTGGCTATGGTTCCTTGTACTCCTGCATATGTTGATACAACCTCTTCCCAGGGTGCTATGATGGCTATCTCAACAGCATCTAAGAATCCCGAAAGAGCAATGATGTTTCTTAACCTGTTAAATACGGATCCTTATCTGTTCACACTACTTGACTACGGTGTAGAAGGTGTTCATTATAATATCGAGAACGGCGAAGCAGTATTTACTGATAAGCGTAAGGATTATACTCCTTGGACCAATGGTATGGGTAACGTGACACAGCTTCCTCCTCAGAAGGGGCAAGGTGCTGACTTCTGGGATGGCTTCAAGGCTTACTATGGTTCTGCTAAGGAAATTCCGGTTCTTGGCTGGGCATTCGACGCTTCCGGTCTTGAGACCGAGATGGGTTCTTTGGCTAATGTAGCTGCAGAATATGCACTTGCATTGAACACTGGTACGATTGATCCAGCTGAAAAGCTTCCGGAATATATTCAAAAGCTAAAGGATAATGGAATTGATAAGGTGGTTGCTGATGCTAATACTCAGTTGGAAGCTTTCCTTGCAGCAAAGGGCAAATAATACATTAACAATACCAGATGAATTGATAAATTAATTCGCTTTCTATGAAGACAGAGGGTTCGGCTATTATTGCCGGACCCTTTGTTTTCATGGGGCCGTTGCATAATACAATTTGCTTCGGAAGGAAGAGGAACAGCTCCTATCAAATATTTTTAATTTGATTACCGGTAAAGATTAGTTCGTCAAAGTTGTCTGACATTTTTTCGGCGAATACTTTTCGATATGCCTACACAAACTAGCTTTGATACAAAAAAATGCGCATTTTATCAGATACACTGGAGGTGTATAGCTTGATCGATAAGTTGAAGAATACAAAGGATAATGTTGTGGGCAAGATAAAAGAAACCACAGGCAAGAAGATAAATAATGATAGACTTGAATTGAACGGAAAGCTACAGTCCTTTCAATCCAAGGTAGGTGAAGGAATGGAAAAATGGAAGGGAGAGATGGCAGAAAAAGCAAACCATGTTATTGAACGGACCAAACCAGATCAAAAAAACAATCATAAGTAGAGGAAGGGAGCATTGAAATGCCTGAAATTAGCAATCTCTTAGTCTGGCTGATACTCGGAGGGTTATCCGGTTGGATTGCCAGCAAAATAACTGGAAATGATGCAAGAATGGGAATTGGATGGAATCTGATTGTTGGTATTATAGGAGCCTTTATCGGAGGCTGGCTGGCCGGTATTTTCGGATTAGGTCCTGCAACGGGACTTAATCTTTGGAGCTTTATCATTTCAATCGTAGGCTCGGTAATATTATTATCACTGGTCAACCTGTTTCGTAATAAACAAAAATAGGTTCAAAACCAATTAGCAGCTAGCAATTAGGTATCACGATTTCATTTTTTATGGTATAATAAATGCTTAATGAGCATAATGCGAGAAAGCACTCGCATAGCAAGTTTGCTTGCTAGTATGCGATCGGAGCTAAATGGGGCTGCCGCAGAACATAATTTGTTTTTGAGACAGTCCCATTATTGTGTGAAAGAATAAGGGATTGGAATATTAAGATTACCACGTGGAGGATGGATATGAATACTGCGACACAGGTTACGATTGGGGAAGAGGATTATTTGTTTGTTAAGCAATATCAAGATAATGAGGAGTTACGGAGTGAACTAAATCAGCTAACCAGACAGACCTTTGGCTTTGATTTTGAAGGATGGTATCAGCAAGACCTATGGACGGACCGATATAGACCGTATTCATTGGTACATAAGAACCGGATTGTAGCTAATGTGAGTGTAAACCCGATTGAATTTGTTGCGGAGGGGAAGATTTATCAAACACTTCAGATTGGTACGGTAATGACAGACCCGGCGTATCGTAATAAAGGGCTCAGTAGAGTTTTGTTTGATATTATTATGGAGGAATATGATGGTAAGGTGGATTTGATGTATCTTTATGCCAATGCTACAGTAAGACAGTTCTATCCTAAGTTTGGCTTTATTCAGGCACAAGAGTACATCTATTCGAAGCAGTATACCAAGAATACGAACCATGTCTTTCGTAAGCTGGATGGTACCGATACAAAGGATAGACAGTTACTGTCTCGCTTGGTCAGCAATACGAAGCAATTATCAAAGTATTCCATGGTTAATAATCCATACCTTTGGATGTTCTATCTTACGGGACCTCTGGCAGAATGCTGCTATTACTGTGAGGAGCTGGACTTGGCAGCAGTAGTGGAATATGAGGAGGATGTTATACTGGTGGATGATTTCTATTGTGCAGGGGATTTTGATATGGATGAGGTAATTGGCTCCCTGCTAGATTGTGGTAATAGAAAGGTCCTACTTGGCTTCACGCCACAGAACACAGCTTCCTTCCATTGTGATTTACTACAGGAGCATGACACCACCTTTTTCGTGAAGGGGACTAATTTTGTTGAGAAAGGAAGACTCCCTATTCTCTCTCATGCATAGAGGTTTATTAAGCAGACAGATTAGTAAAGAATCTTAATCTAAGGAATTGCATATCTTTGAGCCTGTACCTATTCGCGGCTCAATAAAGTATGGTCACTAAAGAACGGAGAATATTATGAATATACAGATTTTTGGATCGGGTAAATGCTTTGATACCAAGAAGGCAGAGCGATATTTTAAGGAGCGGGGGATTAAATTTCAATCCATCGATGTAGGTAAGTTCGGAATGAGTAAAGGCGAGTTAAGCAATATAAAACCGGCAGTCGGAGGCATTGATCGGTTGTTAGATACGGCCTCTAAGGACAAGGATCTGCTTGCGCTGCTGCAGTACCTCTCCCCGGAGGATAAGGAGAACAAGCTTCTTGAGAATCCAAAACTGTTTCAAACACCGATTGTAAGAAACGGGAAGAAGGCGACAGTTGGTTATCAGCCCGAGGTATGGCAGGGCTGGGAATAGGCTAGCGATTGGACTTAGTCAAAGTTGAACTCATTCTTTACATTATGGTTTGGTCCAGACGTAACCGTGATACGATTTTTTAATGTCAAGTACACCTTGCTTACTGTTAAATTATGGATTATAATACTAGTGTGAATAAAGGATTTTTACAAGGAATTGGCACTAGTCATGCAGTCGTCTATACGAAGGGGGTAATTCTATGGAAAGTAGAGCAATTAAGATTTACGCACCTATGAACAAGAAGCTTGCGATGAAGATTATTCCGGGGCATTTTGCAACCAGTAACTCCCACATCAGCCAGTATATTGACCTAACTTCGATGAAGACCCGAATCAGTGAAGCAGCAGAAGCAGCCAGAATTTTGGCAAAGCAATATGTGAACAGCACAATAGTAGATACCATCGTATGTCTGGACGGCTGCGAGGTTGTCGGTACTTTTCTGGCACAGGAATTATCCGGTGCCGGCTTTCGCTCTATGAATTCCCACCAGACAATCTACGTTATCACACCGGAGTTTAATACCAACGGACAGATGATCTTTCGCAATAACAACCAACCGGCTGTCTATAGTAAGAATATTCTCTTACTTGCAGCATCCGCAACAACAGGAGATACCCTGAGAAAAAGTCTGGATTGTATCCAGTATTACGGTGGCATCATTCGTGGTATCAGTGCAATATTTAGCGCAGTAGGTAATATTGATCAGATCCCGGTTTATTCCATTTTTACTGCGAAGGATATCCCGGATTACAGAAGCTTTGTGATCGGTGAATGTCCTATGTGTAAAGCGAAGCAGAGGCTGGAAGCAATCGTTGGTGGCAATGGTTATATGAAGCTGTAATAGAAGAGGAACCGGAGAAAGCACGCTATGCGAACTTCTCCGGTTCTAGTTTATCGTATAGGATAATTCATGTTGCCTCATGTATGTCTTATTACATGAATTTTTTCTTTCGAAAGAAGATAAGACAGATAATGGCTACAATTATGCTAAGCAGAATAACATAGATATATCCGTACCGCCAGGTAATCTCAGGCATGGTAGTGAAATTCATGCCATACCAGCCGACAATCAGAGTCAAGGGGAGGAATATGGTCGTCACTACGGTAAATATTTTCATGATTTTATTAAGATCATATTCTAATTGCGCATGATAAGCTTCTCTTACATGAACACTATATTCCTGCAGCATTCTGGTATTATTGCTTAACCGATTCGCGCGGTCGGCAAAGATGCGGAAAAAATGTAGATTCTCATCGGAGAAGATATCGATGGTATTTTCCTCCAACTCTTCGCCGATTGCTATAAACTGCTGATAATAGTTATCAAGCAAGATAAGTCTCTTTCGGATATCGGTGATCTGATGGTTAAAATCCTTATCAAGCTCACGTTCATTAATTTTATCTTCGTGAGCACTAATTTCAGCTTCGATATCAACAAGCAGAGTATAGTCCTGATTAATAAAGCGTTCCAGAAAGCCAAACACCAGCCGCTCTAAGGATATCCGGGACAGGTTCAGATGCTCCAAAAGCTCCAGAAGCTTCATCTTAGTGCTTTGGTCACGATCCTCAATAACCACGATTAAAAGTAGATTCTTTTTGATATAAATTCCAATTCGGTCTTGAACCTTTACAATCTGACCAGGATTAATACCTATGACAACACCGAAGAGATAGTCATAATAGGAACTTAAAGTACCGTGGAGGTGCTGATCATCATTCTGACATTCTGTTACAGTCAGGTACGAGAAACCAAACTGCTCGTAGCAGGACTCCAAATCCTTTAGAGGAATTATCCCGACAGTTAAAATATCCGGATTTATATCCTTACATTCTATTTTTGCTACCTCATCCAGAATCTGATAATACACAGCAGGTTCTCCTTTCAAGCATCCTTCATCTATTCAAACATCATAATGTGCTTTTTCCAGAAAATTATAACACAATATGCAATATTGTCAAATACAAGCAATTGTTTGTTAGACTTCAATATCGGATACATATTTTAAACTCATTTTGCCACATTACTGACTAGGTTAGAACCGTATTGTACCAATGATAATTTTATTAAATGCAGCCTCGTAATTTATAGCGAAATCATTTATAATGAACCTAATGAAGAAATACGATGATAAAAATACATAAGGGAGATTAAATGAGATGGCCTTATTACATGTTAACTTTTTTTCGGAAGTATTAGGAATGAGTATGAATATGGATGTTATCCTGCCTCAGAGTACGAATGGGCAGATAGGCATGAAGGGTAATCGAAAGGATGGGAAGTACCCTGTTTTATATCTGCTTCATGGAATGAGTGATGACCATACAATATGGCAGCGAAGAACTTCAATTGAGCGTTATGTCAGCGAGCTTGGTATCGCTGTGGTGATGCCTACCGTTCATCTTAGCTTTTATACCGATATGAAATATGGTTTAAAATATTGGACCTTTATCTCGCAGGAGCTTCCCAAGATCTGCCATGAATTCTTTCCGAATATGTCGGAACGCAGGGAGGATACCTTTGCAGCTGGCCTTTCGATGGGTGGTTATGGTGCCCTGAAGCTAGGGCTCCGTGCACCGGAGACTTATGGCGCGGTGGCTTCTCTCTCCGGTGCGCTGGATATGGCAGCGGAGATGAAGAACATTTCCAGTAACGAACCTACCGGAGTATTTCGTAATATATTCGGTTCTTATGAAGAGCTGGTTAACTCAGCTGAGGATCTGATGTCAGTAGCCGTAAATCTGAAGGAAAGTGGCAAACCTCTCCCTAAGATATATATATGGTGTGGGACAGAGGACTTTCTTTATGTACATAACCTTACTGCTAAAAATAGGCTGACGGAATTAGGATATGATCTTACTTATGAGGAATCACCCGGAGATCACCAGTGGAAATACTGGGATGAAAAGATTCAAAGAGTATTAGAATGGTTACCATTATAAAATAAATTAGAAATAGGGTAGGAAAAATGGCAGAAGAGAATACGATACAACAAAAATCTTATACAAAAGTAATTGATTATATCAAGCTTCAGATACGGGAAGGGAATCTGACCTTGGGCAGCAAACTGCCTGCGGAGCGGGAACTGTCGCTGCTGCTGGGAATAAGCCGCAATTCCGTTCGTGAAGCGATAAGAACACTGGATATCATGGGTGTTATTTCCAGCCAACAGGGTGCGGGTAACTACCTCATTGGTAATTTTGAGAATAATTTAGTGGAATCCCTGTCTATGATGTTCCTACTTAATCAGATTAACTATCAGCAGATTAGTCAGCTCAGGAGGGCGTTGGAGATGCAGGCTCTTATACTTGCAATCGATAACATAACAGAGGAGCAAATATTGGAACTGGAGCAGGTCGTTGCCGAGCTGGAGCATACTACCGAAGAGAATAATATTGTTTTAGATAAAAAGCTTCATTATACCATAGCAACAGCCTCAGGGAATAGGCTGATTAGCGATATCCTCCAAGCTTTATCAGATTTGATCGATCAATTCATTGTGGATCTGCGACGAGAGATTTTGAGCTCTCCAGATAGTAAAATTGTTCTTTTTGAAGCCCATAATGAGATGATGCAAAGTTTGATCAAAAAAGATAAGAATATGGGTTTCTTGGCTATCAATAAGCA
This sequence comes from Bacillota bacterium, assembly GCA_023411215.1. Taxonomy (GTDB): domain Bacteria; phylum Bacillota; class Clostridia; order Lachnospirales; family Lachnospiraceae; genus Mobilitalea. The sequence goes on from JAEYOY010000023.1 coordinate 15,261, forward strand.
CTTTGGTATAATTGACGAAAAACTCAAGATAAATGCAAAAGGAACTATGAGATAGTACAAAACATCCATTTCCAGTTTCTTAAGATTGTTAAAAAAATGACTTTTGTTGACAGGGATATGAAAGGAAAGTATAATAAAATCACCAAATGGTACTACCAATTTTGAGTTGCATGACTCATTGTTTAACACCAATATGATAGAGGATTTTAGACTGCAGATAATAATCATCAATCATATAGGAGGTTAAACTCCCGGTTATGCAACCTTTCTTTTTCAGTGTAAATTGGTAGTACCATTTAAGAAAATATCTTTTCCTTTTAATGAAGTTCGCGCTTGGAGCGCTGGAATGGAGTAAATTATGAATATGACTTTAGCGTTTGTTTTAGCCTTATTGCCTATTATCTGGCTAATCGTAGCACTAACCGCTTTGAAGATACCAGGATTCAAAGCGTGTATAATAGCATTGATCATGGCCTATGTACTAGCCGTGTTTGTCTGGAGAATGCCCCTATTTGACAGTGTGACAGCGGTAGCAGAGGGAGCAGCATTAGCGCTATGGCCGATTATCATCGTAATTATTGCTGCAATCTTTACTTACAATGTCTGTGTTTCGACCGGTAACATGGAAGTGATAAAGAAGATGTTGGCAAGTGTTACTAATGATAAAAGAGTATTGGTATTATTTATTGCTTGGGGCTTTGGAGGCTTCATGGAAGGAATGGCCGGTTTTGGAACCGCAGTTGCAATACCTGCCAGCATGCTATGGGGCTTGGGCTTTGACCCGGTATTTGCGGCAATTGTGTGCTTAATTGCCAATGCTACCCCGACCGCCTTCGGCTCCATTGGTATCCCTACAACCACGCTATCTAAGATAACCGGTCTGGATGTGTTCGGATTATCAACGAATACAGTTATGATCCTTACACCGATTATCCTCCTTACCCCCTTCATCTTGGTGTACATAACAGGTAAATCGAAGGAGGTCTTCAAGGGAGTGACCATGATAACCTTGGTGTCCGGATTAACCTTCCTGATTCCGGAGTTTATCGTGGCAAAATACCTAGGAGCGGAGCTTTCGGTAGTTATCGGATCCGTTTGTTCCATGCTTGGTACCTTTATCGCAGCAAAGATCTTTGGTAAAGCAGAAATAGAGCCTCAGTATCGATTAGATACGAAACATAGTGAAAAGGTAAGCGGCAAACAGGCATTCACTGCGTGGAGTCCCTTCATACTGATCTTTATTCTTTTGCTTGCAACCTCCAAGCTGATTGCACCTCTCAATGAGCTGCTGACAATGGTTAAGACCTCAGTTAATATCTATTCCGGAGAGAATGCATCTCCTTATACCTTCTCCTGGTTGGCTACTCCCGGAGTATGGATCATACTGGCAGCCTTTATCGGAGGTAAGCTCCAGGGAGCAAGCTTCTCCAGCATGGTTAAGATTTTCGCTAAGACAGTTGTTCAATTAAGCAAGACAATTATAACCATTATCTGTATTATGGCAACCGCAAAGCTGATGGGCTATAGCGGAATGATATCTTCTATCGCTTTGATGTTTGTTACGGTAACCGGTTCCTTCTATCCTTTGTTTGCCCCTTTCCTCGGAGCAATTGGAACCTTTGTAACCGGCAGCGGTACTTCAGCCAGTGTACTCTTCGGAGGACTGCAATTGGAAACCTCTATCGCCTTGAACCTCAATCAATCATGGATTGCAGCCTCTAATACGGCCGGAGCCATTACTGCAAAGATGATATCTCCCCAGAGTATTGCGGTTGCTGTGGCAGCAGTAAGCTTACAAGGAAAAGAGAGTGTGTTACTTAAGGGTACCATCAAATATTTTGTATTGTTTGTCGTGATTGTAGGAATTGTAACCTTCCTTGGTGCGAGGTTATTAGGATAATTAATGTGAATAAAAAGCAATTCCCTAAACGAAATTCATTCGCTTAGTTAGAAGCTGCATCGCAGATGTAAAATGCTAGTTAGATCGAAAATCAATGATTTTATAATATATTGTAAGAAAGTCTGAATGATGCGCGATCAATATGCGCAGGAACGGAGAGTTTATGAACATTTTAGTATGTATTAAGCAGGTACCGGACAGTAATAAGGTGGAAGTGGATCCGGTTACAGGAGTTTTAAAAAGAAATGGTGTTGAATCCAAGATGAACCCATATGATTTATATGCTATTGAAGCAGCACTTCGAATCAGAGAAGAAATGGGTGGCAAAATTACGGCTCTTACCATGGGACCCGGACAGGCAGCCAGCGTCATCCGTGAGGCCTTTGCCATGGGTGTGGATGAAGGAGTTCTGATTTCAGATCGAAAATTCGGTGGTGCTGATGTACTTGCAACCAGCTATACCATATCCCAGGGAATTAAACTGTTAGGTGATTTTGATCTTATTCTCTGCGGAAAACAGACAACGGACGGCGACACCGCTCAGGTAGGACCGGAGGTTTCTGAGTATCTTAAGATACCCAGCGTATCCAATGTATCAAGGATTGTAGAGCTTGGTGAGAAAGCGGTTACCGTTGAGATGGATATGTCCCATGATATTGAGATCGCCAAGATCGCATTTCCTTGCTTGTTGTCCGTGGATAAAGATATCTTTATGCCAAGACTCCCTTCTTATCTTAAGAAGGAGATGACGAAGGACCGTGAGATCAGAGTAATCAGTCTTGAACAGCTTGAGGATAAGGATGAGAAGCATTATGGACTGAACGGGTCTCCAACTCAGGTACAACGGATCTTCCCTCCGGCAGTAAATTCTCACAGAGAGATATGGACAGGAACACAGGTAGAGCTTTCAGATCAACTGCATATCAAATTGCAGGAACTGAAATTCGTATAGGAGGAATAGACAATGGCGAAATTAGTAATCAATCAGAGTAAGGTAGGAAATGTTGAGGAGATGATTAAGCTCTGTCCGTTTAACGCGATGGAAAATAAGAACGGAGAGCTTTCAATTAATGCTGCCTGCAAGATGTGTAAGATATGTGTGAAAAAAGGACCCCAGGGAGCGGTCGAGTATATAGAAGAGGCAGTTGCCAGTGTTGATAAAGGTCTCTGGAGGGGGATTGCAGTTTACGTAGATCATATTGATGGTAATATCCATCCGGTTACCTATGAGTTAATCGGGAAAGCGCGTGAACTTGCCTCCAAAATCAATCATCCGGTGTATGCGGTAATGATGGGTAGTGATATCTCTGTTAATAGCCGTGAGCTGCTTCATTATAATGTAGATAAAGTGTTTGTCTATGATAAACCCAGCTTAGACCGTTTTAAGATTGAACCATATACCGCTGTTCTCGAAAATTTTGTAGAGAAGCTTCACCCTACGGCAATTCTGATGGGTGCAACTCCGGTTGGGCGACAGCTGGCACCAAGGCTGGCGGCAAGACTTAAGACCGGACTTACCGCAGACTGTACGATACTTGATATCAACGAGGAGACAGATTTAGTGCAGATCAGACCTGCTTTCGGCGGTAATATTATGGCACAGATTCTAACACCGAATCATAGACCGCAGATGGCTACCGTCCGATATAAGGTTATGGATGCCCCCAAAAGAAGTGCTGTGGAGACAGGTGAGATTATTGCCTGTGAGATAGAAGAGGATCAGCTGAACAGTAGGATTGAAGTCCTGGATATCATTGCTAAGGAGAAGGAACAGTACATAGAGGCTTCGGAGGTTCTGGTTGTTGCGGGCCGTGGTATTAAGAAGGAAGAAGACCTTCAGATGGTTCAGGAATTAGCAGATCTGTTAGGCGGACAGCTGGCTTGTACAAGGCCTATGATGGAAGCTGGGTGGATGGAAGCAAAGCGTCAGGTAGGCTTAAGTGGTAGAACCGTAAGACCGAAGCTGATTATTACAGTAGGAGTTTCGGGTTCTGTGCAGTTTACCGCTGGTATGAATAATTCCGAACATATCATCGCGATTAACAAGGATGAAAGTGCTCCGATCTTTAAGACGGCCCATTACGGTCTGGTCGGTGACCTGTATGAGGTTATTCCGAACCTGATTAATCAGATTAAAATGAGCAAAGCGTGAAGGGAAAAGAAGCTTCCCAAAGTGAATTCATTCACTTAGGAAGAACTGTGAAGTTTGTCTATTGGAGTAAACTCCTTGTTCTTCCGCGTTATTCATGGCAATAGAAAGTTCGCGAAGCATGCTTTTTATTGTTGAATGTGGTGTAAGTTAAGAATTTATCTGCCCTTTGGCAGTATGGAGGTTAAACGATGAATTATAAAAGAGTTGATCAAAAGGATCTGATATTTATCAATCAATTAATCAATGATCCGGAACGTGTATTATATGGAGAGAATATCAACGAGGAATATAGCCATGACGAGTTAAGTGATACAACCAGTTATCCGGATATTGTTGTTAAGGTAATCTCAACGGAAGAGGTTTCCGAGATTATGAAGTATGCATTCATCAATAATATTCCGGTCACCCCCCGTGGTTCGGGAACAGGATTGGTAGGTGCTTCCGTTGCAATGGAGCATGGTATTATGTTGGATACGACACTGATGAATCATGTACTTGAACTGGATGAGGATAATTTGACGATTACCGTTGAACCAGGCGTGCTGCTGATGGAGCTAGCTGCTTATGTTCAGGAGAGAGAGCTGTTCTATCCTCCTGATCCGGGTGAGAAATCAGCTACCATCGGTGGTAACATCAGTACCAATGCAGGCGGTATGAGAGCCGTTAAATACGGAGTGACAAGAGACTATGTGCGAGGTCTTGAGGTAGTATTACCGGATGGAAACATCGTAGAATTTGGCGGAAAGGTTGTAAAGAACAGTACCGGTTATGCGATGAAGGATCTTATGGTCGGATCAGAGGGAACACTCGGTATTATTACCAAGGCTACCTTAAAGCTCATTCCCCTGCCTCAAAAGGCAATCAGCTTACTAATTCCCTTCCCCAGCTTGGAGCAGGCAATCCGAACCGTTCCTATGATTATCAAATCGAAGTCTGCACCGACTGCAATCGAGTTTATGCAGAGAGAAGTTATCATGGATGCGGAGCAATACCTGGGTAAGAAATTCCCGGATAACAGTGCCGATGCATATCTCCTTCTGAAGTTTGACGGTAATTCCACACAGGAGATAGAGAAGGCATATGACAGTGTTGCTAAGATCTGTTTGGAACAGGGAGCTACCGATATTCTTATCTCTGATACAACCGAGAGAGAAGAGTCCATTTGGAAAGCAAGAGGTGCCTTCCTGGAAGCAATTAAAGGTTCAACCACTTACATGGATGAGGTAGATGTTGTAGTTCCCCGAAGCTCCGTCAATGAGATGGTGGAGTACATTCACAGCTTATATAAGGAAGTAAATATCCGTATCAAGAGCTTTGGACACGCCGGTGATGGTAACCTCCATGCGTATATTCTAAAGGATGAATTAAGCGAAGAGGAATGGGAGAAGAGAATGACCGAAGCCATGGATAAGATTTATGGGAAGGCAAGACAGCTTCGCGGACAGGTATCCGGTGAGCATGGTATCGGCTTCGCGAAGAAATCCTATCTCTTCGAGAGTTTGGACCCCGCAACAGTAGAGCTTATGCGAGGGATTAAGAAAGCCTTCGATCCGAAGAATATCTTAAACCCCCGAAAGGTTTGTCAGATGTAAAAGTAATAAACATATTATGAGTGAACGAGGAACCGGTATCCCTTTGATTATAGAGGAATACCGGTTCTTGTATTTCGCGAAGCGTGTTTCTTCCGGTTATCGGAAAGTTCATCCTATATATTGCTATGCAATCCACAGTCGAGCAAAGCATACTAAGTAGGCTTCGAAAGTATAAGCACGCTGTCACTATGTTCTTATCGACAAGTGAATTGAATATTCAATTTATAGAGTTTGATTAAATATTAACTATTCTTTGCAAGTTGTATGATTTATAGTATAATGCTTTATAAATAGTCAAAATATACATTTATATGTAATATTAAGTAATAATTGTAATCTGCTTTAAAGCAAATTGATATAATGGAGGTTTACCATATGAAAAAATACAGAAGAACAAAAATAATTTTGATTACTTTTCTTAGTATCGTAATTACGATAGGTATCGCAGGCGCTCTAATCGTTCATTCGTATATAAATAAGATAAACCTAGTCAAAGACGATACTTCCTATGAAGTTACTGAGAATAATTATATAGACGAAGCAGATGAAATGATAATAGAAGGAGCAACGGATATCACCGATTCACCGCAAATAGTGATTGATGAAATAGATGAAAGAATACAAGGTAATACAGAGGAAGCTAAACATAAGGCTAGTAGTAGTGATGTCTATAATATATTGCTCATAGGCTGTGATTCCAGAGAGGCCAGTGGTTCGGGACGTTCTGATGCTATGATAATTGTTTCGATTAATTCAAGAACAAAAAAAATAATTCTTACATCATTTTTGAGAGATATCTATCTGAAAATTCCTAATCATAAAAATAACCGGCTTAATGCTGCCTATGCCCTAGGTGGCGCCAATTTGCTGATCGATACCATAGAGGAAAACTTTAAAATTAAAATAGATAAATACATATCGATGGACTTTTATACCTTCATTGACGTAGTTGATGCTATTGATGGAGTTAATTTGGAAGTGAAAGAGGAATATATTCCTATAATTAATTATTATATTAAAGAAATAAATCAACATAACAAAGTAAATGAAAGTGAGGACCTATTAACACAATCAGGAAATTATGTTTTGAATGGGAAGCAAACACTTGGGTACGTACGTAATCGTTATGTTGGCACCGATTTTGAAAGAACAGCCCGTCAACGACTGGTTTTACAGACGATTTTTAACAAAATTAAGGGATTAAATTATTTACAGATAATAAATTTAATGGATAGCATACTACCGCAGGTTACGACTAATCTCAGTGAAAAGAAAATCATTTCCTTAATAATCTCTTTTCCTACTTATAAAAATTATGAAATTGATCAATGGAGTATTCCCATGGAGAATACGTTCTCATTTTTAACAATTAATCGTATGTCTGTGATTGGTATAGATTTTGAAAAGAATTTAAACGAGCTACATAAAAAAGTATATGGGGAACCTTAGGTTTTGCATGGAGATTGTTTATTATTTAACAAAAATTACGAAATAAATAGAAAACAGGAACAAAAACAATGCAAATAGAAAAATTGCGACTAAAATGAAAGAATTGATTGACAATTGACAACTTATATTGCAAAATAGAAAAAAACAAAATAAATGGTAAAATTATCAATATATTGGAATGGTTTCCAGTTCTCAATCGACAGACGGACTAGAAATAAAACAAAAAGTGATAAAACTAGTAATTGATTCAGGAGGGGTATATGAATAAAGAAATTAACATAGATCTGAAAAGATGTCTTAAAGCGATTCGTGGGAAATGGTGGTTAATATTATTGGTAGGAGTAATATTCTATGTTATTGCTTATCTAATTAGCGTTAGTAATTTGCGGGAGGATGAATATACCGCGGAAGCAACTGTATTTTCGGCATCAGATTATTCAGCCTTAACATTATATTCGGATATTATTACAAGCTCAAAGGTTAGTGAGCAAGCAGCAAAATTGCTACAAATTTCGGATCTGAATGCGGATAGTATCAAAAAAATGATTTCTGTCAAACCCTATTCATCGGTACTTGGGATATATGCTACTTCAAACGATGAAATTCTAGCGATAAAGGTGGCAAATGCCGTTGCAGCTGTCTTTATTGATGAGGTGAATAATATTGCATCCTATAATTTGGCCCGAATGCTGGATGAAGCTAATTCGGCTGAATTATCCTATAATAAGCAGTTAGAACAGTGGAAATTCAGAATTTTTGTTACCTTTGCAGGAATTAGCTTCTTATGTGCATGGATTGTAGCCCGAGTAATATTCTCCAGAAAAGTACATTATCTATCAGATATTGGATTAGATGGAGAGATTGATATTATTGGAGCTATTCCGTCCTTTAAAAAAAGTGGAAAGGATGATGATTTATATGAAAAGACAAATTGATTTTTATAGCAACAGAAATCATTTTATCAATGATGCGATTGATCGGATTGTTGTAGAAATCCATCTAAAAAAACAAAGAGATGGTTATAAAAAAATAATGATAAGTGGTTGTGAACCGGGGGTCGGCACAACAACAATTGCGATTAACCTTGCGATTTCGATGGCAGAGTCAGGATGGAAAACTATCTTAATCGATGGAGATTTACGTAAAGCGACAAAATATAAGAGATTAAATGATAAGTTAGAGATAGGGTTATCTGATTTCTTATCGGGTGAGAGCTTATATCCCCAAGCAGTATATGACGCAAATCAGAAAAATCTATTCTATATTCCAAGTGGAGGCAAGACAACAAACCCCGTCAGTCTCCTTTGTTCTGACAAGGTAGATGAATTATTGGACCAGCTATGTAATAATTATGATTATATTGTGTGGGACATGCCCTCCATAACTACATCGGTTGATCCAAATGTAATAGCCAGTAAATTTGATGGTGTCATCTTAGTCTCTGAATATGAAAAAACAGACATTAGTAGTATCAAGGAAGCGAGGAATATTTTACATAAATCAGGAGGCAATATTACAGGCATTATATTGAATAAGATTCACACTGTGGAATACGGGAATATTAAAAAGAATTTTGATTATTACAAAAACCATAAATATATAAATAAACATTCTAAATTAAAGGCAGAAATGTCAATGTAAATGAATGGACAGGCATTACTTGGATTAAACATAAGATGAAAGGAATTATCATGAAAATTTTGATGGTTAATAAATTTTTATATCCAAAGGGTGGAGCAGAAACCTATTTCCTGAAGATAGGGAGCCATCTGGAAATGTTAGGACATCAGGTTGAATATTTTGGAATGTATGATGAAAAAAATACAGTATCAAATAGTGCGAATGAATACACTACCAATATGGACTTTCATGACGCAGGAATTAATAAAATATTTTATCCTATCCATATCATATATTCTTTCGAAGCGAAGAGAAAAATTAGGAATGTCATTCTGAAATTTAGACCTGATATTGTCCATTTAAATAATATAAATTTTCAATTAACACCTTCCATAATTGAAGAAATACATGAACATAAGATACCAATTATTCAAACCGTTCACGATTATCAGATGATTTGTCCAAACCACCTGATGTATGATTTTCACACGAAAAAACCCTGTGAACTGTGCGTAAATGGAAGTAAATGGAATTGTACAAAAAAGAATTGTATCCATGAATCAAAAATGAAAAGTGTGATTGGTTCAATGGAAGCGATTTTATATAAGCAACGAAAAACGTATCAATTAGTAGATTATTATATATGCCCCAGTCATTTCATAGAAGGTAAATTAACTCAAATAAATCTATACCAAGGTAGAACACTAACAATACATAATTTTATTGAATTGAAAAACATAGAAAATGTAATCAAGAAAGAGGATTATGTTCTCTATTTTGGAAGATTATCGGAAGAAAAAGGACTTGAATTATTTCTTAATTGCTGCAGAAAGCTACCACATATCAAATTTATAATCGCAGGGACTGGTCCACTTGAAAGTATTTGCAGGGGGATTCCCAATGTAGAATTTGTAGGTTTCAAAAAGGGAGAAGAATTGAACGAATTAGTAAGCAGAGCGATGTTTTCCGTATATCCGTCCATCTGGTATGATAATTGTCCCTTATCCATTCTAGAATCAGAATCGTTAGGAACACCGGTAATTGCGTCGAGAATGGGTGGGATTCCTGAATTAATCGAAAATAATGAGACAGGTATCCTTATTGAAGATATTAATGAAGATAAATTAGCGAATGAAATAAATACTTTGTTTCAGAATAAAGAGAAAATGATAGAGATGTCAAAAAATTGCATAGAAAAAAGATCAAAAATGATTTCGCTAGAAACTTACTGTAATAAGCTGCTTGATATTTATAATCAATATTTAACATGGAATACGAATTAAATTAAAAGTGTAGGAGATGATACCCAATTATATCTATTATTATACCAGTATATAATACAGCCAAAGAATTTTTGCAAAAATGTCTTGATAGTGTAGTTGAACAAACGTCAAAGAATATTCAAGCAATTATCGTGGATGATGGATCAAAAAATGAAGCAGGGAAAATATGTGATGAATATGCAGAAAAGTTTCCTTTCATTAAAGTATTACATATTGAAAATCAAGGTGTTTCAAATGCAAGGAATGTTGGAATAAAGGAAGCATCGGGAGAGTATCTGATGTTCCTAGACGCGGATGATTGGCTGGATGTGAACATATGCAGTAGTCTTGAGGAATATTTGAAATATTGTGAACCAGAGGTGTTGATTTTTAATTATTCTAAAGTAATACAAGATAAGATCATTCCAAGTCCAATTCATCTATCAGATTATACCTTTAAAACGGATGAGTTGAAAGAACTGCAATTAATCATATTGCGTTATTCAAAACAGTTCCCAGGGATTAACCTTTGCACACCATGGTGTAAATTATATAAGACCGAGTTGATTAGACAAAGTGAAATTGAGTTTATAAATGGCCTAAAGAGAGCAGAAGATATGCTGTTCAACTTAAAGGTTCTTGAATATGCTAAGGATGTACGGTTTCACGTAGTAACGGGTTACTACTACAGAATCAATGATTTATCCGAGAGCCAGATGTTTACTCCGAGTATAACGGACTTGTCAAATCGGATACGTGAATATCTTGAAGATTTTTTAATAACACATAAAAAAGAAAAGTTGTTCTATGAAGCCTTCCATGCTTATTGTATTGAGAATATTTTTGAACAACTCTATATGTATTATGGACATGATAAAAATACCTTGAAGGAATTTTACGAATTACTAGAGAAAGAACCATTTCGAACAGCACATAAGAAGATAAAGCTTGAACGATTGCGTTATGCTAAACTGCAGATATACACTTTAGCAACCAGATTTTATCTAAGAAGACTGTTGATCTTATGTATTTATTATAAAAACAAGACAGAGCTGAGAGGTAAGTTTTTTCGTTACTAATCAGGATTATTTGGTGAATTATCCTATTTCATTACTTCTAAACACACTTAAATTGTTGTCCTACATACGATAAGAAAGGAGAAAGCTATTTTTTGATAGCTATAGCCGATATGAAAATTGCAATGATTGGTCATAAACGTATTCCCTCGAGAGAGGGTGGTGTAGAGATTGTAGTAGAAGAATTATCAAAACGCCTCGTACAGCAAGGCGATGAGGTTGAAGTATACAACCGTAGAGGGAAGCATGTAGCAAATAAAAACCTCACTCAATTCGACAAACAGTATTATGAAGGAATAAGATTAATTACTATTCTAACAATTAATAAGAAAAGCTTAGATGCATTGATATATTCATTTTTAGCTACGCTCCGAGCAATTTTTGGAGGGTATGATTTGATCCATTATCATGCGGAAGGTCCTAGCGCGATGTTAATCATTCCACATATGCTAAAAATACGAACAATCGCAACAATCCATGGATTGGATTGGCAGAGAGTAAAATGGGGAGGGTTAGCAACGAAATATCTATTAATGGGTGAGAAAATAGCTGCGAAATATGCGGATGAGATAATCGTATTATCGAAGAGCATGCATGACTATTTTATTAAAACCTATAACCGCGAGACGCATTATATTCCGAATGGTGTCATTGATCCACTTCCTATAGAAGCTGATGTGATAGAGAAAAAATATGATCTAAAACGTAACAGCTATTTCTTGTTTCTGGCTAGAATTGTACCGGAAAAAGGGCTGCATTATCTAATCGAGGCTTATCAGCAATTAGATACTGATATCAAGCTTGTAATAGCGGGTGGTAATAGTCATTCTGATGATTACTTAGAAAAAATTAAAGCTTCAGTGGAAAATGATAACAGGATTATTATGACAGGTTTTGTGGATGGACAGGAGCGCGAGGAGCTTTTTAGTAATTGCCTGGCTTACATTCTACCGAGTGATATTGAAGGGATGCCATTAAGTTTACTGGAGGCAATGAGTTATGCTAGAAGGTGTATAGTGAGCAATATTCCTGAGAATATAGAGGTAATAAAAAACAATGGTTATGTCTTCGAAAGAGGAAATAGTACGAGCCTCCTTCATCAGCTGCAAAGACTGCTGAATATCGAGGATGGTGGTAACGATCCGGGTCATTATTCAAATTATAATTTGTCAATCTTTAATTGGGACAATATCACCAAACTACATAAGAATTTATATTCGAAAGCCAACTAGATCGATTAGGATTTATGCTTTGGATGGAAGGAGATCTATATGGGAAGACATGCGTATCTGATCATGGCACATAGTAATTTTGATTATTTAATAAAATTAATAAAATCCCTGGATGATACTCGAAATGACATCTTCATCCATATAGATAAAAAAGCGAACTTTACTGATTTTGATTTGCTGAAAAGGGAAATTAATTTTTCATCAGTTTATTATATAAAACAGCGCAATGTTAAATGGGCAGCATTTAGTGGGATACTGTGTGAAATTGATCTATTAAAAGAAGCGACTAACAGAGGGAAATACGATTATTATCATCTACTGTCGGGAAGCGATATGGTAATAAAAACACAAAATGAGATCCATCAATTTTTTGATCACAATAAAGGAATTGAATTTGTGGCGTTCGACGAGCAACAAATTGCTGCACAATATTTGGATCGCATTAAGTATTACTATTTCTTTCAAGATGTATATGGAAGAAATCGAAAAAATATATTTCTAGTGGCACTTTATGTCATAGATATAATTCTACTATCCATTCAGAAGTTCCTTAAAATTAACAGGCTGAAAGAGGTTAATATAGAATTCCAGAAAGGAACGAATTGGTTTAGTATAACTCATGATTTTGCAAAATATGTACTACAGCAGGAGAAATGGATTTATAAAACCTTTCAGTATAGTTTAAGTGGCGATGAGTTATTTCTGCAGACAATTCTTATCAATTCAGACTTCAGAGAAAATCTACGTCAACCAAAGAAGCTGGAAGACAACACCAATATGAGACTAATTGATTGGTCCAGAGGGAAGCCATATACCTGGCGAAAAGAAGATTATGATATATTAGCCAATTCAAATATGTTTTACGCGAGAAAGATTGATCCAAATGTTGATGATGAGATTATTACATTGATAGCTGGAAATATTATAGAAAAGCAGGGTAATGCATGATAAAAATCGATTACAAATGGATAAGAATTTCATATTTGCTTTTTGTTATAGCATGGATTATTGGAGATATGCGAGATAATGTCAATGATGACTTTAAGTATGTTTTCATGTTCCTTGTAATCGTGATTGGCACTATTATTCTAATTCGTAATTCAAATAAAACAATCATTAATATAGATGATTTTATTAATATCATGTCAGTACCTGTAGTTTTGGGAATTATTACATTGATATATACCATGATAAATGGTATGAAATTTTTATTGATGTGGGATATGTTTTATTTGATAGTACCATATCTAATGGTATTCATCATTGTAAATGTTGATGAGAATCCGAATAGGGAATTCTATTTTGACAGTCTTTTAATAGGACATATCGTTCTATTTTTTTATAAATTTGCGGGTATCTTAGATATGGAGCATATGAAAAGGATTTCCTTTGTTAATTCCTTCTCTCCCTATGAATCAGTAACAGCACATATTTATACCCTGTTATTTTATTATTATTATGTAAAAAACAAAAAGGTAAGGTGCTTGCTCGCATTGTTTTTCGGTATATTATCTTATAAACGATTGCATGTTGTGTTTGCAGTTCTCGTACTATTGCTAGGATGGTGTGTTCGAAAAAAAATAGTCGGTTTTTATATGGAAAATATCGTGAAAGTAATATTCATTAGCTCGCCACTGTTTCTTTATGCTATATTGACAGATCAATTTGCGAGCTGGTTCCTGGCAACCTTCAAGGTTGATTTTGGGCAATTTACTATGGGGAGGTTTGACCAGCTACGGGAAGTGATAACAACTGATATTACAAATTACGGGCTGGGAAGTATAAAGTATTACTTAGATAGTAAAGGTGCCTATATCAATATATTGCATTGTGATATCATGCGAATATTAATTGAAACATCTTTTGTTGGATTAGTCGTATTAGTCAATGCGTATTTTAATGTAGCAAAGAAAAATATATATTCTTTGCTACTAATGATTTTTATTTTTATGATAATGTTTACATCAACTGTAATCAATGGATTTCTTGGTTGGTTTGTAGTATTTCTAGCCATTGATGAATTCAATCGAGGTAGTGGTTCTAATCAAAATTCTACGGTTATGCAATACCGTGATGATGGAGTTCTTAATATCAAATATTATTCTAATCGATAAGTCTATCGTGTGAGGGTAGTCATGGAGGTGAATTATGAGGCAGGTACATTTTACTTTTCTGTTTGTTATTATCGTAATCAGTATTTTCCAAGGTTATGTATATGGTAATTCATTATCACTTACAGCGAATACGATCCAGATGGAAAAATCAACTGTGTATGACATTAATATTAATGGTAAAAGATCTGGACTCACTTATCATTGGACATCCTCGAATAACGATATTGTACAAGTAAATAGTAAGAATGGGAAAATAAATGCTGTAAATGATGGAGAAGCACTTATAAGCTGCTTTATTACAGGAACTGGTGGAGTGAATATAAAACTTACTTGTAAAGTAATGGTAGGAGTTGATGAATCTGGTCCACAACTTAAGAAATCAAAATTGGAATTGAAGGTTGGAGAGCGATTTGATATTAATATAGCAAGAAAAATCGGAAAATCAAAATATAAATGGATTTCCTCGAATGAAGAAGTGATTAGAGTCAACCCCTTAAATGGGTTCGTGACAGCGGTTGGTAATGGAGAAGCAAAAGTTACTTGTACAATAACTGCTCCGGATAAAAATATCATTATTCTGCCCGCTACCATAAATGTAATGGAACAGCCAACAAATATTATATGGGAAGATGACTTTAATTCGTCAACTCTCGATCCTAATAAATGGGATTATGAGTATGGGTATGTTCGTAACTTTGAATTACAAGAATATACGGATGGTAATGATAATTTATTGATACAGGATGGATACCTGGTGATAAAAGCAATTAAGGATAGGAATGGATCTTGGACTTCAGCTAGTATCCATACGAATAATAAATTGGAAATTGGCAATGCAAGAATTGAGGCACGTATTAAGCTACCATATGAAAGTGGTGCTTTTCCGGCATTCTGGATGCTGGGTGCTGATTATGAGGTTGACTACATAAGCCAAAGGACCCGAGGAGATTCGTGGCTGGAGGCAAGAGAGATTGATATTATTGAAACCTTTGGTAAGGTTACGAAAGTCCAAGGAGGCGTATATATTAAGGCATCTTCTAGTTCCACCGCGTTAAGCCAGTATGCAGGCAAATCACAAGATATTGATATAACACAATTTCATACCTATGCGATTGAAAAAAGTGATAGTACGATTAAGTTTTATTGTGACGACAGCTTATACTATACGCATGAAATAACAGATGAGGGATTGACGGAACCCTTTTATATCTTGTTAAATCTTGCGGTGGGAGCGTCAGGAGGGACACCGGATCCAACCATTTCAGAAATGGAAATGATGGTTGATTATGTACGAGTAACCGCCTTGGAGGGTATTCCTGTGACCGATCCTAATTCAATTACATTAGATATAGAAGAATTACAAGGCAAGATTGGTGATGTTAAGAAAGTTAATGTTAAATTATTACCTGTGGCTGCACAAGATAGAACAGTTACCTGGATATCATCCGATCCGAGCATAGCAACAGTATATGGAGGGTATGTACGCATGAAAAAAGCTGGGACTTGCATTATATCAGCTACTACCGCTAACGGATTAACAGCAACATGTAAGGTGATTTGTAATTAATAGAAGAGCTATACTGGAGGTACTTATGAATAGAATAGTAATTGATGATGTAACGGTAATGGATAAACGCTTAGAATGTATTTACACAGTTTATGGTGATTGGAAAAGGTATTTTAAAGAAACCAATACTTTTTTTGTCGAATACGAAAATGAAATTGATAGGGTACCTAAAAGCATAGCTGTCATTCCCTTCCTATGTAATGTATTACCCTTGGTGTGGCTTTTTGATTCAGAAGTAGTTGTAGAGGATATCGATAAAGATTTTTTTGAATGTATTGATGCTGTTAAGCAAGGATATGCAAATATGTATCCCAATGTGTCATTCAAAGGAAGAATTACTTATAAGAAAGTAACGGACAATAGACAGGAGAATTTAAATAATACGGCAGTTTTTTTCAGTGGTGGGGTAGATGCTTACCATACGCTGATTTCACATATAGACGAAAATCCAGTCCTAGTAACCTTATGGGGAGCGGATATCACCTTTGAAGATCAAGTGGGATGGAGTCTGGTTGATAACCATATAAGAAGAATAGCAGGTCAAAATAACCTGAATTATTCGCCAATTAAAACATCATTTCGAAGATTTTTAGACGAAGGGACACTAAGTAATTATGTTTTCACGTTAACCAGGGATAACTGGTGGTATGGATATCAACATGGAATAGGAATTATAGGTCACATAGCCCCATTAGCATACCAATATGGAATAAAGACGGTATATATAGCGTCCTCGTTAACAGCTGAGGATAATACAACCTGTGCATCTGACCCGACAATTGATAATTTTGTTAAATTCTTTGGTTGCCAGGTTATTCATGATGGATATGAATATAGTCGTCTGGAAAAAACAGTCCGTATCAGTGAGTATGTGGAAAGAACCAATACCTCAATACAATTAAGAGTATGCTGGGAGTCAGAGGGTGGTTCAAACTGCTGTCACTGCGAAAAATGTTATCGTACCATATTATGTCTATTGGCCGGAAAAAGTGACCCACGGGAGTATGGATTTAATTATAGAGATGATGAGTTTGCTGATATGATGAAGGATTTTGAAATGAAGTTACATTTTCTTGATAGCAGTTATTATGTAGTCTATAAAAGCATACAAGATTTAATGCGAGAAAACTACAAAATTAATGAAATAAATCAAAGCTTAAGATGGTTTTACAAAGCTGATTTACTGAAAGAGTTATCATTTATGAAAAGAACACTATATCGTTGTATAAGAAAAGGTAAAAAAATAGGTAAGAAAATAATGATTCCATTCTATTAAAACATTTACACAAAAGCAGCCATGCTTCGATAATGTGATGAAAGATATCAAATAAGGGGAATTTATTCTTTCTAGAACTGTTTTATTGGATGGGATTGTTTGAGAGTGGGAAAGAAAGGAAGATACCAGAGATGAATAGGATAGTAATTGAGGATATAAGAGTAATAGGGAAACGTCTGGAGTGTTCTTATACAGTTAGTGGTGAATGGCAGAAGTATTTTAAAGCTACGAACGCTTTTTTTGCCGAGTATTCTAAAAATATTGACACAGTTCCCCAAAGTGTAGCAATCATTCCATTCCTTTGTAATATTTTACCGGTGGCATGGATATTTGATGGAGAAGTAATTTTAGATGATATCGATAAGGACTTCTTCGAAAGTATTGAAGTATTTAAGCAGGGTTTTATTGATATGTATCCGGAAGTATCATTCAAAGGGAGAATCATTCCTACGAAAGTTTCGGACAATAGACAGGAAGCTTCAAATAAAACAGCAACGTTTTTTAGTGGTGGGGTAGATGCTTTTAATACATTGATTTCACATATTGATGAAAACCCGATATTAATCACTCTATGGGGAGCAGATATTTCATTTGAAGATCAAGCTGGCTGGAAGCAAGTGGATCATTATATAGAAGGTGTAGCATGCAACAAAAAACTGGATTATGTTTCCATTAAAACCTCCTTCCGTAGATTTTTAAACGAATCTGCACTAAGTGAATACGTAATGAAAAAAACGGGAAATAACTGGTGGTATGGGTTTCAGCATGGAATTGGGGTCATCGGCCATGCAGCTCCATTTGCATATCAATATAAATTAAAGACGATCTACATAGCTTCGTCCTTTACAAAAGAAGACAGATCAACATGCGCATCGGATCCTTCCATTGATAATTTTGTTAAGTTTTGCGGTAGCCAAGTGGTTCATGATGGCTTTGAGTATAGTCGTCAGGATAAAGTGAATCGTATCAGTGATTATGTAAAAAGAACGGATACACCACTGCAGTTAAGAGTATGTTGGGAGTCAGAGGGCGGTTCCAATTGTTGTCACTGTGAAAAGTGTCACCTTACCATATTATGTTTATTGGCAGGGAAAAATGACCCACGTAACTTTGGCTTCAACTACAGGGACGAGGAATTGGTCGATATGATGAAGGATTTTAGAATGGAAATACAGTTTTCGCATCCGTCTTGCATGGTACTTTATCAAATTATTCAAGATGAATTGCGTAAAAACTACACAATAAATCAAGTTAATGAAGCTTTACGATGGTATTACAAAATGGATTTAAAGAAAGAGCTGTCCTTTCAGAAAAAAATCCTATATCGTTTCATACGTAAAGCACAAAGAATTTATACTAAATAAATGTAACTATCCTGAACAGGTTCGATAACCCTACGGATTTCCTCACTGTTTTGGATTATTCCATAAGATAAGGAGCTTAACAATTGGAGAGAAAGACAAGAAAACAATATGTAACACTGAATATATTGGCGGGCTCCGTAAGCCAAGTTATTTCTATGATATTGCAGCTGATTGGACGAACTATATTCATAAATTCATTGGGGATTGAATATCTGGGGATTAATGCAATGTTTTATAATATTCTTATGGTACTATCTCTGGCTGATCTAGGATTTGGGACTGCAATTGTCTATAGTATGTATAAGCCTCTTGCAGAAAATGATACGGATATGGTTGTAGCGTTAATGACATATTATAGAAAGATTTATCACAGACTCGCCTTTATTGTTGCAGCGATTGGAATAGGGATGCTTCCCTTACTGCCCTTCGTGGTTAATTTAAATACAGAGATACCATATTTACCGATCTATTATATGCTGTATGTTGCAAATATTGTGATTTCTTACTTAATGTCATATAAATTTACAATCATAACAGCGGATCAAAAAAGTTATCTAATTACAGTGTATTCACTGATTGGATCAATTCTTCAAACGATTGTACAAATAATAGTTTTAATCGTATTTAAAAACTTCATGTTATACTTAATCGTATTTATACTCAGAACATTGTTGGTTAATTGGTTTCAATCAAATAAAGCAAAAAAATTATATCCATATATTAGTGGGACAAGAGAGCTTGACCCAGTAACCAAAAAAAGTATATTTGAGAATGTGAAATCAATGTTTTTATACAAGTTAGGTGGAGTTCTATTAAATAATACGGATAACTTTATTATATCCGTGATTGTCGGGACGGTATATGTAGGCTATTACTCGAATTATATGACAGTTATTGTTGCCATCTATAGCTTCACCGATATTATTTTTAACTCTGTGACCTCAAGTGTCGGAAGCTTAAATGCCTCTGATGATAATGATAGAAAGTATGAAATATTTAATGTGTTGAATTTTATTGTATTTTGGATCATGTCTTTCTGCTCAGTATGTTTTTTGGTGCTATTCAATGATTTTATAACCTTGTGGGTTGGAAAAGAGTTTGTCTTTGGCATACTGACAGTTATCATCATTGTACTTAATTTTTTCATGCCAGGTACAATTACAACGGTTTCTATCTATCGAGATACCACGGGAATGTTTCGGCAGACCAAATATGTTTTCCTGATAACCGCTTTTATCAATCTGGTGCTCTCGATTATATTAGGTAAAATATATGGTCTCTTCGGAATATTGTTGGCCACAGCAATTGCTAGAATGTTAACAAATATGTGGTATGAGCCATTTATACTTTTTAAGAAGCATTTTAAAAAATCTCCGATTTTATATTTTAAAAGACAGGCTTACTATTGGATGATTGCAGTAATCTGTTGCCTTAGTACTTATTTAATTAGTAGAGTGATTAATACAGTTTCTGTATTCAATCTAATAGTAAAGTTAGTGATTTGTCTCATAGTGCCCAATGTAATTATACTCACATTATTCTTTCGGAGTAAAGAATTTGAATACATTAATGAACAGATTATTGCAAAAGTAAAAAATAAGATTCTTAAGAAAGCTTATAATTAGTGTAGATTGAAAAATCGCGGATTTTTCAATCGGCAAATTTGTGCTGCCGCCCAAATTCGCAGTCTTTGGCAGCATGTAGTATTAGTATGAAATAAATATTAGTAGGAGTTAGCCTATGGACAAAATAGTAAGTGTTATTATTCCTATCTATAACATAGAAAAACAGATCTGTCGGTGCATTGAGTCAATGATAACGCAGACCTATCATAATTTGGAGATAATCTTGGTGGATGATGGTTCAACAGACAGCTGCCCCCAGATATGTGATGAATATGCTAGGATGGATTCTAGAATAAAAGTAATACATAAGAGGAATGGAGGTCCCACCGATTCTAAAAATATAGGATTGAATGTTGCCACAGGTGATTATGTTTATATTCTTAACGGCGATGACTATGTGGCTAGCACCTTAATTGAGGTTGCCTTAGAAAATGCAGTAGCAACCTCGGCGGATCTGGTTCTATTTAGTTATAATAAAATAGATGAATTTGATAACTTATTGTCCCCGGTTAGATTTAAACCTGTAATACAGGAACTAGGGGACCATAACAGATTAGGATATATTGTAAACAACCTTCAGCAATACAATTCAGGCTGGGAAGTTGGAAACAGGCTGTTTAAGACAGATTTGATTCGAAAGAACAATTTATTCTTTTGGGATCACAAATTAATTCTAGCAGAGGATCTTGGATTTTCCTTGAATTATACATTACATGTTAAAAAGCTTGCCTGCATACCCGAAGTGTTATATTACTATCGGATTCGAAACGGTTCTGACCGGTCACAGTCACCAACAGAACCAATGATCATGGAAGCTTATGAGTTGTGTAAGCTTGTGGAAGATAAGATAAAGACTTCTTTTAAAAACTCTAAGATGGAAAAGGATTTTTCAATACTATTTTTTGCCTTAATGAATGAACAACTAAGTAAATTAAACTTTAATAATTATAGAGACTCCTTATCTTCCATGAATGATAAAAAGCTATTCTATCAACAAAATAGACGGGTTATTACTAAGTTTTTATCATTAATGAGGTATTATGGTACTGCACTGGGACTAGCATACCTAATGCAATGCATTTTTACCTCTAGGAAAATAGATAAAACAGGAATTTTTATCATTCATATGATTAACAAGTCAAAAAAAATCTCGGAGACCTTTCAATACAATAAAGCAAAATTATTTTCTAAAAAACGTCTATTTTTAATTGGTTGCGAAGATTTCTGGAATCTAGGAGATCATCATATCGCAATCTCAGAGATTGAATATCTGCATAAGATATTGCCGGATTATGCGATTATCGAGATCGCTGCTTCCAGATATTTTGCTGTTAATCGTTTGCTACCGTTCGTTATTAGACGAAAAGATATCATCTGCATGCATGGTGGGGGGAATGTTGGAAACTTTTATATGCTAGCGGAACATATCCGAAGAGATCTTATGAAAAAATTCCGAAATAATGAGAAGGTTATATTTCCCCAAACAATCCATTATGATTGCTCCGACATGGGAAAAGCGGAATTGGTAAAGGATCAAAGCAGTATAAAAAAGACCAAAAACTTGACCTTATGCATAAGAGAACATTATTCCTATGAACTGGCTAAACAATATTTTGATTGCAAGGTGCTATTAACACCGGATATCGTATTATTCTCTAATTATATTGATCAATTCAAATTGGATCGGAAGGGAGTAGTTCTTCTTCTGCGAAATGATTTAGAAGGTGTTATAACTGGCCAGGATAAACAGTTCATTGAGAAGATTGCACAGAGATATACGTCGGAAATTCGAATGAATGATACACAATTAATTACAGATATTAATGTTTATGACAGAAAAGAAGTGGTGGAAGCGTTTGTTGGCAAAATTGCAGAAGCTGAATTTGTCATAACGGATCGCTTACACGGTATGGTATTTTGTGCAATTACGAAAACCCCATGTATTGTATTACCAAATTACAATCATAAAGTAGAGGGCGTCTATGAATGGCTTTCAAAATTAGAATATATCATAATGATTAATCATTTGAGTGAGTTGGAGGAAGCAATCAGAAAGCTACAAAAAATTGAGAGGATAACATATGACAATACGACCATACTAGAAGAGTTTGATGTTCTGACGAAATTACTAAAGAGTAAAGTCAAGTGAATAGATTATTCCTATTTATCATACATTGACATGATAGGATGCTTCTGATTCATGACAATAGAAAGCTCGCAAAGCGTGCTTTCTATCGTTTGCACGATACGAAGGAAGGGGGTAAGAATGTGGATATAAAAGTAAGTGTCATTATACCGATTTATAAAGTGGAACAATACATTCGTCGTTGTATTGATTCAGCCATTGCTCAAACACATCGTAATTTAGAAATTATATTAGTGGATGATGGTTCTCCTGACAATTGTCCTCAAATCTGCGATGATTATGCCAAGCTTGATCAGAGAATCAAGGTAATACATAAATCAAATGGAGGTCTATCTGATGCAAGAAATGCAGGCTTGAAAGTATTTACCGGTGATTATGTTTATTTCTTTGACGGGGATGATTATATTGAGAGCAATTTGATAGAAATAGCGTTACATAATGCAGTTGTAACCTCTGCGGATTTGGTCGTTTTTAACTATGATAGAGTAGATGAAAATGACAACTTGTTAGCAATTAGCAATTTTAAAACAGGAATATATCAAATTGAAGATCATAACAGAGTGGATTATATTGTGAATAACCTTGCAAAATATACATCCGGTTGGGAAGCCTGGAACAGGCTTTTTAAATCAGATATCATCAGGAAGTATAATTTGCTATTTTGGGACAATAAATTGATTTTCGCAGAAGACTTTGGATTTTCCTTAAATTTTGCATTGCATGTCAAAAAAATCACCTGTATCTCTGAAGTGCTATATCATTACCTCATCAGAGAAAACTCTATTATGTCGCAGGCAGCAAAAGATCCCAGACTTTCCGCATCGATCGCTTTAAGTAAGCTGGTGGAAGAAAAGATTACAAAATCCTTCCGTAATTCTATTCTATACAAGGAATTTCCAATATTATTTTATAGTATAATGTACGAACAGCTCAGAGGGGTCACGAAAGCTAACTACAAAAAATCAATTTTATCAATCAATGATAAAGAGTATTTTTATAACAACTTGAAACGAGTTACGAGAAGACCTATTTCAATATTAAAGCATTATGGGGGTGTTAGAGGCTTTGTAGTTTTATTGATTTGTACTATTTTGATTACACGGAAGTTTGATAACCTTAATGTCCGTATTATTGAATCGTATAAAAAGAGATGGAAGCTATCAGAGGTTTTTGAAAACAACAAAGCAAAGATGTTTTCAAAAAGACGCATTTTCTTAATTGGAACCGAGGATTTTAAGGATCTGAAAGACCACCATATAGCGATTTCTGAGATGGAATATCTTCAGAATACCTTTCCGGATTATTCAATCATTGAAATCACTGCCTCAGAGTATCTAATGGTTCGCCATCTACTCTCGTTTATTATCAAAAATAGAGATTTGATATGTATACCGGGAGGTGGGAATATGGAAAATGTGAATTCCCTTGCAGAGTGCATTCGAGGAGATGTTATGAAAAAATATAGGAATAACAGGAAAGTAATATTTCCTCAAACGATTCATTATGATTCCTCGGAGGAGGGGATACTGCAATTAGTAAGAGACCAAAGTTTTATAAAAAAATGTAAAAATGTAATCTTATGTGTCAGAGAACAATCCTCCTATGAATTAGCAAAACAATACTTTGACTGTAATGTGGTTATGATACCGGATATATTACTTTATTCAAATTATAATAAACAATTTGGCTTTGAAAGAAATGGAGCGGTACTTCTCTTGCATAATGACATAGAAGGAGCATTATCCAGGCAGGACAAGCTACTGATTGGAAATGTAGTTCAACAATACAGTAAGAACATCCAATTTAATGATACAATATTGAATTCTAATATCAGTGTTTTTGATAGAAAAGAAGTGATTGCTTCCTTTGTAAAAAAAATTGCCAAAGCGAAAATGGTAGTTACAGATCACTTGCATGGCATGTTATTTTGTGTAATTACGCAGACCCCATGTATTGTTCTACCTGATTATAAAGAAAAGATAGAGGAAGTTTATGAATGGGTTTCGAAATTAGGATATATAAAAATGATTTCTAATATCAGTGAGTTGGATGAAGCAGTTCAAGAATTCTCTAGAATTAAGAATATCGAATATGATAATTCTGGTATAATGGAAGGCTTTGATGTCCTGACAAAAATACTGCAAGAGGAAACAGCGGGCGGTTTCGCTTTTGGTAAACGATAGAAGCGCGTTTTTTGATCTTTCTATTTTCATTAATAATAAACCTGATACAAGACAGACCAAATAAGTCCTTTCTGTATCAGGTTCATTAAACCATATAATTTAATTATCTAAAAATGTAATTTGTATTGTTATAGAACGATAATATCATAGATAGAGGTTTTCCCTCCTTCTATATATGTGTTTGTAAACATGGGTATAATGTTATTGGTTAATACTATTTTTTGAGTTGTCTGATCGGATATAGCCATATAATAAAATGATTTCATAGCACTGGATGATGGATAAGATACATAATTATTTGAAAATGTAAACACATATCCAACCATTGTTGTTCCGTTTAACATAAAGAGGGTCTCATTTGATGTGCTGGGTGATTGACAGATTATTGTGTTATTATCTATCGTTACGTCGGTGATAAGTGTTTTATTGTAAAACTCAAACATAGTTGAAATTGAACCATTGAAGGTTACCATATTTTTTTGAAATGAAATTATGGAGCTGCCTAATCGCTTGGTTACTGCGTTAACCGTAATCGTATTGTTGTTTACTACTGCGTTATTATAAAATAAAGCTTCGGTTACGTTTGTATTACATGTAATGTCATTATAGGTAATGTTTATATATCCATCTGAGATTCCACCAAAATTAGCGGTAGGACTATTTTTTATTTCTATTGTATTATTTGCAACATTGATATTGTTATCTACAACAGAACCTTTTAGCAAAAACACTGGGTTTGAATTAGTAAGAGGTATAAAGTTAATTGTATTATTATCGATGGTGACATTTTTTGAATCGCCGATGGCTATTGCAGCATAATCGGCAGCAACATTTAAAGTGTTTCCGGAAAATGTTACGTTATCTAAGCCAAAGCCATCATATCCCAAACTAACACCAAGTGTTCTAGGTTTTGATACCATACCTGCTATCGCATTAATATTATTGTTTGATACAGTAATATTAGTGATAGTAGTGGTTGATCCGGTGAAGGAAGCGATTATCTCATCATGGCAATTTGAAGTAGCTGTATTATTTGTAAATAATAAATCAGAAGCACCATGATTATAGATGTCTCGAAATTCTGCACATACACCTGCATTGGTATCCGCTAAGTTAATGAAAGTTGAATTTTGTATTGTTATATTATGCCATCCAGTAAAAAGATCCAGATTGCTATATTCAATATCATGCGAAATACCATATGGTATTACGGTGGAAGGTATAGTGAAAGAACAATTATCTACAGTTACATTTGATGCATTCATAATTACAAACTGAGTTTTATATCCAACCGGCCTGGTCTCTCTTGCTTCTATATTTAATGCATTGATATTAATATTGCTTGCTTCCACATTAAAGTACCATTCGAAATAGTTGGAAGTGCTTCTATAATCATTGTCGGTAAACAAGGTAGCATTATTACCAAAGATAGTAACACCGGAGGTCTGCATAGTGATAATATTATTTGTTTTATAAGCTGTATTTGACTCAAAGACTACAGCATCGGCACCACTATTAAGTGCTTTATTGATAGCTGCAGTGTCATCATGAATTCCATCACCGTAAGCGCCAAAATCTTTAATGTATACAACCTTTTGATAACCTTCTATAGGTGATATATCAGTTGGTGTCGGTGTAGCAGTCGGTGCTGGTGTAGCAGTCGGTGCTGGTGTCGCAGTTGGTGCTGGTGTAGCAGTTGGTCTTGGTGTCGCAGTCGGTGTTGGCTTCACGGTTGGTGTCGGTTTAACAGTTGGTGTTGGTGTTATTGTAATAACATTCTTCTTTCCACCGTTACGTCTATTGTTTGTAAATGTTTTTGCGGTTGCTATACTGGATGTGCCCAATAATAAAATAAATATTATACTAAGCAAAACAGGAAAAACGCGTTTAAAAAAAGCTTTAAAAAAAATCATATATCCTCCTTAAAATAACGATACTGATTAATTGATTCATCTCAATAGACATGATATCAATATCAATATCAAAACCGTGGCAACTGGCGATCATAGTCCATTGGACTTTAGACCCTAAGTTTTGCGTCCTTACTTTTCAGTAAGTTTGCGATTAACATGTTTGGTATTTTATGGAGCCTTTGCTTTAAGAACTCATTCCTCCTTATACATGCAAAAAACTCCTTGACAAAGATGCGCAAGAAGTCTGTGGCCACCAATAAATTAGGCAACTGGCAATCATAGTCACGAAGACCTTAGACCCTTAGCTTTGCGTCCTTACCTTTCGATAAGATTGCTATTATCTTTTTTAGTAATATTTGGTTTTACTGGATGATTATACCATAAGTCGACATTGCTGTCACTAGCATTATTTTAACTAAAATTATTAAAGTATCCTATCCTAAGTCCTATCCATATGTGAAGGTACTTTAGCAGTTGCAATGAAGCTAAAATATACCAAATTACAACAAAACATACCTTGATGGACAGGAAAACATAGGTTACAATACAACATATTAACAATAAAATTAAATAAAAATGCAACAAGATTGCAAAAAACAAGATTACGATAGAACAAGATTACGATAAAGCAATACTAGAACATAAATTATAATAGCAACTTAGATATCGTATTAATTTACAAGGCTATGATATATATTAGCCGGAAGAAAAATCAGGAGGTGCAAATGATAAGATTTTATCGGCATGTTAAAACTAATTTTACGTATATGGTAAGTGATTTCTTGGTAGGGATATTAGCCTCTTTCCTTGCAGGAATTCTAACAGAAACAAACATATTTGCATCAAATGGATATTATTTTGTACTATGCATATGCTTTAACTTAATATGTATGTTTTTAAATAAAGGGGCTACGCTTTATAATGTATATATATTCTTTTATCTGGATCGTATCATAAAATATATAACACGGTCATTTTTAATTTCGACAGCAGTAGTATCAATCCTATTATTTTATGTAGGAAGGGCAGATGTAGAAATGGAGTTTTATTTTGTTTTTCTCATCTGTGAATATATTTTATTAATGTTGAGTGCGTATACAGGGAGACTTTTTATAAAAAAAATCAGAAAATTTTATCCTCGCACCATTCTCCTGGGTGATATGCATAAATACAAGAAATTTATCAATTATGTAAACAAGAGTAATTTAAACTTAAACATCATAGGATGCGTATCATTACATAGTGAAAAAGAAGGGTGCCTAGGGAGCATAGATGAGTTGGAAAAAATAATCCATGATAATGCTGTTGATTATGTTTATATCATGGATCACAAAAGTGCTGAAATGTACTACAAGCCTTATATCCAAATTTGTTTAGATATGGGGATTACTGTGGGTCTAATCTTTGACTTCTATTACTCTATTGATGCACATAGCTATGTTAGCAGTATTGGAGATTATCCTGTTCTTACTTATCATACTGTAGTTTTAAACAGTGTCTCCAGAGCGATCAAAAGAACCATGGATATTGTGGGAAGTATTGTCGGGATCATTATTTTCTTTCCGCTTATGCTGGCAGCAGCACTTGCCATAAAAATCGAAGATTTTAAAGGACCGATTTTATTTAAGCAGATACGAGTTGGTCAGAATGGACGACAATTCTACATATATAAATTCCGTAGTATGTATACAAATGCAGAAGATAGAAAAAAAGAACTTATGAAATTAAATGAAATGAATAATGAGTTTATGTTTAAGATAAAAGATGATCCCCGTATTACGAAAGTCGGTAAATTTATTCGAAAAACAAGTATTGATGAATTGCCACAGTTTTTTAATGTACTATTAGGTGATATGAGTTTGGTAGGTACAAGACCTCCGACACTCGACGAAGTGAACAAGTATGAGACGAAGTATTGGCGGCGAGTTAGTATAAAACCTGGAATTACCGGAATGTGGCAGGTTAGTGGAAGAAGTAAAATAACAGATTTTGATGAAGTCGTTCGGTTGGATACGATTTACATAGACAAATGGGATATATTACTGGATTTTAAGATTATGTTTAAAACGGTACTTCAAATAATATTTAAAGATAAAGATGCTTATTAGATGGCTCAACCTGGACGATATTAATAAATACCCTATTTAAGTTATGCAAATCAGTATCCGGAGATTCAAAGCTTTATCAGAGCTTTAAGCAGAGAGGAGCAGAGGAGCAGAGGAGCATGCTGCAATACCTGATGAACATGGATGCAGGTACCGGATATATGCATGAAGGCGTTTTCTGCGATGACCCAACAAAATATACACGCTCCTAGTTTGCTTGGGCAAATTCGTTGTTTTCCCTTTTTGTTATGAGTTTATTCAATTTGTAGAGCACTACCGGAGGTTTATCTTTCAGTAATAAAAATTACATTTTCAATAGATACGGGAACACGGGAATACCATGTTTAGTTCCCGACTTTAAAGAGAAAATATATTACAGCACACAACAAGAAAGAGATATCAAATAAATAGGTATATCATAAAAATTCAAAAACCATTAATAATAAGAAGCAGCGAGAATGAGAAATCATTTCGCTGCTTCTTATTACATTCGATTGAGCTATCGACCGAATTGTCTAAATTTGTTCTAGAGGGATCTCTTTTGGAAATACAGTAGCTGAATTGGAAATGTAGGGAAGCTTCAAAGCTACAGTACCATTTTCAGCAACATAAACTTCGTCGCTGATTCTGTGAACGGTACGATTTGCTTCACTTCCATGATCAGACATATATCTACGCTTTGGAGCAGAATAAAGTGCTACCTTAGCATTGGCACAGTAATAAATGCCTACATTAGATCCATTATACCCATGATGTGCTACCTGAACAATATCGGATTTCATATATGCGCCATAACGAGCTACAGCAATGGTTGATTCGGCAACATTAGAATCTCCCAGGAATAGTGTACGGCATCCATCCACTGTCATAAGAAGGATTGTAGAGGAGTCGTTAAAGCGAGTAATTGGCATAGGGTATAAATCCTCATGAGTAGCCAACACCTCAAATTCAAGGTTACGGATAAAGAAGTGCTGGCCTGTATGTAGTTTGATTTTGTAAATCTCTGAATGATTTTCTACAAGGTTGAAGAATTCTCTTATCGTATCACTATCGCCAGCCTTCCAATTCTCACTGCCGGGAGCAGACAAGGAAGGAAAATTATAATAAAGTCCCTCAATAATACAATCAGCAAAGCCAGCTTCAAGGAAGTCCATAAACTTACAGATATGATCCTGATGTGCATGACTAAAGAACCATCCGGCGATAACAATCTTATGGTCTGACGGGGTGAGACTACGCAGTAGCTGATATAAGCGAAGGTGGTCATTAGTGGAGTTCATGTGAGCACTATCGATAATGAAAAAGCTTCCATCCTCACATTGAGTGATGTAGCACATACCGCAATCAATTGTCCTAAAATCCAACTCCATCTGGTACAGTGTGGTCTGTTGAGTAGGTGAAGCAGTGGTATGCTTTTCTTTCTGATAAAGTGTTGTATTCTTATCAACAATAATTCTTGTGGTTCTGTCGTGGGATGTAAAGTATACATGCAGCAGAAATTCGTTTGTTACATAGGTAGCAAAATAATTATCCCGGATGGTATGCTCATCGTATAAGTTGAAGCCGCACCCAGCCAGGGTTTCCTTGTATTCCATAAAGCTTTCTTTTGAAGTATCGGTAATCAGATACAAAAAGCAGCTGTCATTGCAGTCGTGACAGGTTATGTTGCTACCACCAGGATAGGATGGGATGTGTTCGGGTAATGCATGAATTGTGTAAAGCATGGTTTCTCCTTTCGTGTGTACAATGTGTGGATAAATCTTTATCATGAGAATTCTTGTGGGTAAATAGATAGAATACACAAGGATTCCATTATAAACCTTTGTAATACAATAAAATTATGATGATTAACTGATTGGATATATTATGATGGATCATCGAAATGTGAGCTTTGGCATTCAAGTCATGTTTTCGATATCTCGAATATTATATGTATTTATAGTTCTTCCAGGTATAGCACACCTTCCATTGAGTTGAGAAGATCAAGAGCTTCGGTATGGGATTGCTTTTTCGGCAGATGAAGATTGACAAGAATTGCAGGCCCAAGATCGTTGATAATACCAACTCGTTTTATATCCAAATCAGTAACCTCGAAGTTGCAACTCCTTAATTGCTTTAATACCCTATTCATATCACTCGTTTTTTCAAGTTCAATATATAGGTTGATTACCTTACTGGAAGAAATAACATTATTATCAAGATTGTGTAATAATGCCATAGCGATGAAAATCATAACGGTCCCTATGATGGCACCAGTGTAGAAGCCGATTCCTACCGCTAAACCGATACATGCAGAGGCCCAAAGACCAGCCGCAGTCGTCAGACCCTTGACTTTGTTTTGTCCTGTGAAAATAATAGTACCTGCTCCCAGGAAACCGATGCCGTTGATGACCTGTGCTCCCATACGTGCCACATCTCCGGTACCGTAATTATTATTAATATACTCATTGGTCATCATCACCAACGCTGAGCCCATACAGACCAGCATATAAGTGCGGAATCCGGCAGGACGCTTTTTACGTCCTCGTTCAATTCCAAGGACGCCGCCGCATAACAAGGCTAAAGAAAGGCGTATTATAATTGGAATCAAGTTCATATCTTCGATCATTTGCATTGTTTGTGTGTCTCCTTTGATTACTTTATGTTTTTAAAATGGTTAAACACGGAAAATACCAATGGAATACTCTAATTCCTTCGCTCTTTCTTCAAGCTTAGCAGATATTTTAGTAAGCTGCTGCATAGTATTTTTCTGCTCTTTCGTTAAATTATCAACATTATTATTGTTTTTAGATAACCACTCTTCTTCGTTTAGCTTAATTGGTAAAGCTGCTTTAGACGATTTCGTATTCAAATCTTCTGATGGCATATTCTTTGTATCAATATTAGTTGGTGTTGGTATAACGGATATGTTTTCCTCATCCTTTGATATGGTGTATTCATACTCTTCTTTTTTACATGCACTACAAATTGAAGAAATCATCAATAACACTATAACGAATATGACCAGAAAAGTAATAAATCCTTTATAATTCTTTCTCCTTAGTGGCATATGTCCCCCTTTATATCGTTTTGTAGGAAAAGTACTGTTAACAGCTGTATATTATATAATATTTCAACCAAAATTTATTTGCTATATTCATTTTATACCCTTGTTCATAATGCACATATTACACATTCTACATAAAAATAGGCGTTGATAATATAAATGTGTACATTCTGAACAAACCAAATAATACGGGAATAGACTATTGTTTAAACGACGTGAGGGGATATAATAAAGCCATGACAACGACAACTGCGAATTTGCCGGCAAAATTCAAAGTGCGTTCAATTTTTTTAAAGGAGTGGCAGAATGTTTAAAGTAAAAAAGAGCAGTGCAGGTACAGGCGGGTATTTAACAAAAGCGCAAAAGATTAACACAATGAAATGCTCTCTCCGAAAGTATTGGGATTTGTATCTTCTGCTAATTCCTGTTCTCATGTTTTTTATAATTTTTAAATACCGTCCAATCTCAGATTTAATTATGGCATTTAAAAATTATAAGTTTAACTTGGGAGCATGGGGAAGTCCTTGGGCTAGTTCTTATGGCTTCGGGCATTTTATAAGATTTTTTCAAAATGCTTTCTTTAAAGAAATCATATGGAACACATTTAGCTTAAGTGCATTACAGCTTATCATCGGTTTCCCAGTTCCAATTATCTTGGCGTTAATAATGAATGAATTGAGAAATAAATATTTTAAGAAGACACTGCAGTTGGTAACCTATGCGCCTCACTTCATCTCTACAGTTATCTTAGTGGCAATCATGAAGGCGATTCTATCTCCTAGTACCGGTGTTATTAATCAGATCATCACAGCTGCAGGTGGTGAAGCTACCTATTTTTTTGGAATACCAGGATGGTTTAAGCCTTTATATATCTTTTCTGGTATATGGCAAAATGCGGGATACAGTTCTATTGTATATTTAGCAAGCTTGTCTAATATTGATCCACAGCATATCGAAGCTGCAAAAATCGACGGTGCGAACAGATTTCATATTATGAAGTACGTAACAATTCCGACAATTATACCGACAGCCGTTGTGTTGCTCATTATGGATGTGGGTAAGGTTATGAATGTAGGTTTTGAGAAAGTGTTCTTAATGCAAAATGATATGAATGTGAGAACGGCAGAGGTTATTTCTACTTATGTATATCGAAGTGGTATTGCGGGTTCCCAATTTAGTTATGCAGCAGCTGTAGGGTTGTTTAATTCATTAATTAATGTTGCGTTACTTATTGCAGTTAATAAACTATCGAGAAAAGTAACAGAAACAAGTTTATGGTAAAGGAGGAAGTACTATGAAAAATAAACAGATGACTGTTACAAAATCGATGAAAATTAAAGCTACTGGATTTGACTTGGGATTTGACATAGTGGTTAATATACTTGCTGTAATTATTATACTTATTGTTATGTATCCATTAGTTTACGTAGTTAGCGCATCCTTTAGTAATCCTCTTTCCATTATGAGAGGTGACGTATGGCTTTTACCTAAGAAATTTACCTTAGAGGCCTATAGAAGCGTTTTTAACAATGCAAAAATTTTGACGGGCTACAAAAACACTGTTATAATAACCGTTACTGCAACAATGATTAATCTGGTTATGACAACAATTTGCGCATACCCGTTATCAAGAAAAGACTTTTGGGGTAAGAATTTCCTCACTATTTTTATAACAATAACAATGTTCTTTAGTGCAGGAATGATTCCAAATTACTTATTAATCAGGAATTTAGGTTTATTAGATAGTCGTTGGTCATTAATGCTCCCCGGTATGATTTCTGTATACAATATGCTCATTATGCGTAATTACTTTCAGAATTCAATTCCGGATGAGATTGTGGAAGCAGCTACAATTGATGGTTGTACTAATGTGCAAACACTAATCAAAGTAGTACTCCCGTTATCAAAGAGTATTCTTGCTGTTTTAGTAATATTTTATGCAGTAAGTCATTGGAATTCTTATTTCGATGCAATGATCTATTTATCATCGGGAGAGAAGTATCCGTTACAGTTAGTATTACGTCAATTTTTATTGGAAAGTACACAAATACAGGATGATTTAGGTCTGAATCAGACATTGGCAGAATCTTCCTTGGCATATGTATCACTACAATATGCTATTATAGTTGTATCCAGCTTACCCCTACTTATCGTTTATCCATTTATGCAAAAGTATTTTACAAAGGGTATTATGGTTGGAGGAGTAAAAGGTTAATTCACTAGAAAGAGGGTTTATCATGAGGAAAAAAACGCAAGTGATTTATACAGCATTAAAATCTAAATTTGCAAGATCCATCATGGTGCCCCTTATCTCTATATTTGTCTTAGTTGTGGCAGCAATTATTTTTATCGTATTTTCTTCTTTTACCAATGAGATGAAAACGAATGCAATTGAAAAGAAGCTGCAGCAGTTAAGGACCACGGAACAAAGTATTTCTGCGCGTTTTAATGAAATTAATAGAATTTCTTACCATATTAGCGAGGATGATCAATTTAGTTTTACTCCGTTAACAAACGCTAAGAAGTATTCAGGCTATGAATTAGCGAAGGCACTGGAGAAATTATTAGTGGGTAATGATTTTATATCCTACTTGTCTTATTACCGAATTTCTGAACCAAATAAAGTATATAGTTCCGAAGGTGAAATGTTATTCCATACGTTTTGGAAGAGTTATGTCGAATTTGAGGATGAGACAGAAGAACAATATTTGGATTATATTCGGAGCAATACAAACAGGAAGGTCCTTCCACTAAAGAAAAGCAGCAAAGGCAAATCATATTTAACAATGATCTACCCGATTCCTTTACTGAGCAATAGACCAAGTGCCTATGCCATTGCCTATATTAATGGATCAGAATTAGACTCAATAGTCAATTCCTTATATGTGGATTGTATGGGTGAAATGCTGATCTTTGATATAGACGAGGTACCTATTTATAATTATGTGAGTTCTGGAAGAGAGAGCATAAAAGATGAAATTATTGAAAATATCTCCTTACTTTCAGAGGATAAGACTTATCGGACTTTTACCTATGAGGATCAAGACTATATTATTTTCCAGCATCAAGTAGATTATAACGGTTGGAAGTATGTGGCTATGATTCGGAAGGATGATATTACAGGCAATTTGACCAATAAGCAGACTGAATTTTTATTAGTACTATTTAGTATTATGTTATTAGCCATAATAGCAACGATAGGATGCGTATTATTTAATTACCGTGATATCAATAAACTAGCACAAAACATATCCCACGATTTAAATATCAGTGAATATAAACTGGGCAATGAACAAGTGTTACTTTCTAATGCCTTTGTATCTTTGATGGAAAGAACACAAAGTATTACCCAGAACCTATTCTTAGCCAATTTGGTTACAGGGCAATATGATAAGACAACAATTATATCCGCTATGAATGAATATAATCTGAATTTTGAATACTCACATTATATTGCTTGTGTAGTTTACTTTCACGGAGTATTGGATAATCAGACGAGTGAAGGTATCATTACGAATATTAAAGATCACTTTGATGTAAATGATATGCAATGCTACCCGCTATATCAATCCAATCCCAATCGGGTATTGGTCATGGTAAATGCAACAGAGTCAATGTTATCATGGGAAGTTTTTGAACCAATTCTAAGTACATTATATTATAAGATTGGCAATGAATATAATGTAATTATCAGCATTGGTGTAGGTAACATTTATCCATCATTACTTAAAGTATTAGATTCTTCCAATGAAGCGGTTAGTGCAATGTACTTCTGCATTCTCGAGGGTGAACGATTCATCAAACGATACAATGATATTGATATAGATCAAATCACCACTAAGGTATCTGATTTTACGAGTAATTTGATTTCAGTCGTAAGACAGGGAGATACTGAGGGAATACATAATGCTATGAGAGAAATGAATACAATTTTAATGGATAACGGTATCTCAGTACAGCATCAGAGTTACGTAGCATATAACATATTAACTACTTTAACGGAATATGTAGATGATCCTGCAATCTCTGACGAGATTAATAAAGTACTCCAAACTTTGCTGAAGCGTACTCAAGCGAATAATCTAAGAATTTTCGAGCAGATTGAAGGTCTATGTGTTGATATTGCTGAATATCGAAATGAAAACCGTAAAAGTAATAAGAATAAAGATTTGATTAATACCATTATCAATACAATTGCAAATAACTTATGTGATAGTATGATGTCTCTAGAAAGCATTGCGGATCAGTGTGGGATTTCATCCTCTTATCTGAGCAGATATTTTAAGGCTCAAATGGGGCAAACACCGATGAATTATGTGGAAAATCTGCGTATGACATTAGTAAAGGAAAAGCTTTGCAAGACGGATGAATCACTGAAACAAATTCTGATAGAAACAGGATATATTGATCAAAGCAACTTTATTCGGAAGTTTAAAAAAATTGAAGGTGTAACACCGATGACTTATCGTAAAACTTACCAGGATAACGAACAAGACTAATTTTATCTAGCTATGAAACGAATAAATAATATTATAAGTAAAAGCAGATTACTTATGCCGTGGCAGACAGACAAAGTTGATTGATTTTTATACTAAGGTTAGGGATCGCCATACATTATGGTAAGTACCTAGACTACTCAAAACACAAAGGTTCATTTATTACGAAAGGGGATTTTTATGAAAAAAATTAGTAAAATAATGTCACTTATTCTTTGCATTACACTTTTATCTTCCCTGTTCTATGGTTGTGGCAAGAAAAATGAAGAGGTTAATGAAACAGTAGAGCCAACAACAGCAACAACAACAGATGCTACAGCAACCGGAGATAGTGCAGATGCAGCCAAAGATGGCATGTTTCCTATTTCAGACGAGAAAATTACCTTAGATATCATGGTTGTAAAGGGTGACCAGCAGCCTGACTGGAACGATATCTATGTTTGGAAAAAATATGAAGAGATGACGAATATTCATATTAACTGGATACAGATATCAGGTTCAGAAAGAAGTGAGAAGGTATCAACTGCATTAGCAAGTGGTGATATGCCAGATGTATTCCTTCGCTGTAAGGTATCTTCCTCTGATCAATTACTTTATGGTGAGCAAGGTCTTTTAGTTGACCTTACCGAGAATGATATGCTTCAAACTTACGCTCCTAATTATTGGGCTTACTTATCTAAGTATGCAGATACAAAGGCAAGTATGCAGTATCCTTCCGGTGCTATTTATTCCTTCCCTCAGGTAAATGATGGTGCTGAATTACGTGTTTCCCGTAAGTTGTTCTTTAATAAAAATTGGCTTGAGAACTTAGGCTTAGCACTTCCTACAACAACAGATGAATTATATAATGTATTAAAAGCATTCAAAGAGCAGGATGCAAACGGCAATGGCGATGCAACAGACGAAATTCCTTTGTGTTCAGCGGATTATGCTGCATTCCAGGATATCTTATTAGGAGCTTTTGGCGTTAGTAACAGAGGTCAGCAAAACCAGGTGGTTGATTGGGATACAACAACCAATTCTCCACGTCTTATTGCAGCAAGTGAAGGTTATAAGAACATGCTTCAATACATGAATAAGTTATATACCGAAGGATTAGTTGATCAAGAATTATTTACAATGGACAGTGCTAATTTCCTTACAAAAGCGCAAGACGATAGAATCGGTTGCTTTGGAAACACAAACCTTGCCAGCGTGCCTTCTGACACAAATGATAATTGGGTAGGTATTGAAGAAGCATTAGAAGGTCCTAATGGGGACAAGCTGTGGGCACCAGTAAGAGCACATTTCCATTCCACAGGTGCTGCAGTTATTACCTCCTCTAATGAACATGTTGCTGAAACCTTACAATGGTTAGATTATTTCTGGTCAAATGAAGGTAACTTATTCTATCATTATGGTGATGTAGGTACAACTTGTGTAGCTAACGAAGACGGAAGCTATGACTGGACAGAAGAGATTTACGCTAAAATAACAGGTTCTGCTACATTTGATGAAGTTGTAAGTGCTTATACCCCTTATGTTGGTGGTAACAATCCGGTAGTTGAAGTATGGCCTTACTTTGGTGGTGGTGAAACACAGCCAATCCCTGCAGCAACAGCAAGAAATCTGTTTGAGTATGGAACAGA
The DNA here is from genome assembly GCA_023411215.1 of Bacillota bacterium. Classification (GTDB taxonomy): domain Bacteria; phylum Bacillota; class Clostridia; order Lachnospirales; family Lachnospiraceae; genus Mobilitalea. Next base: position 53,007 of record JAEYOY010000023.1, read on the forward strand.
TGTATATTGGCCAAGCTTTACCTTTACAACAGAAGAAAATGATCAGTTAGCAGCAATTGAAACAGATGTAAAAAAATATTATGAATCAGCTAGAACAGAATTTATTACTGGTACCAGGTCATTTGATACTTGGGATAGCTATATTGCTGATCTTAATAACATGGGTCTTCCTAAGATGCTTGAGATCTATGGAGCAGCGATTGAGAGATTTGAGAGTGCATTAAAATAATATATAATTAGATTAACAGCAGAAATCCACACTTTGCGAGGATTTCTGCTGTTATTAATTGTGTATGGGAAGCCTGTAAGGATTTCCCGTTTATATTCATGAGAATAGAAAGCTCAATTAGCGTGTTTCTATCGCTGGAAGAAATTCGGTTACATAAATTGGGATTTTAGGCGCAAGGAGAGTACAAATGCAAGAAAAGGATAAACAGAAGCTGATTTTTTTAGACATCGACGGGACGATTTATAAAGAAATGGGCGTTATACCGGAGAGTGCTAAGACAGCGATCGAAAAGGCTAAAGCAAATGGACATAAGATATTTTTGAGCACAGGCAGATCCAGAGCGGAGCTACCCAGGAATATCTTAGACCTGGAACCGGACGGCTTTATCGCTTCGGGAGGCTCTTATATTGAGGTAAATGGAGAAATAATATATAACCAGTATATCGGAGCGGATACATTAAAAGATATCTACCAATATCTTTTTGATCACAAAATTAATTTTACAATAGAAAATAATGATTATATATTTGGAACGAAAGAGCAGTTAGAAGAACAAAGAAGAATCTATGAGGGAAATAAGAACAGTTATAAGGAACGGTATGAAAAACTTCTGGACAAGAGCGATTTTGAGTCGGAACTAGTGAAGGTCTGTGAAGGCATTGATCATTTTATCAACTTACTTACTATAGTTGAGGATATTCATCAGGTGAAGGATGTTAATAAAATCATGTTCCATAAATCGGAGATATCAATGGAACAGATTATTAGTGATGTCGGAGCTTCCGTCAATATATATCCGGGTTCTTTAGATTATTTATGTAGAGGAAACGGTGAAATGTATCGTAAGGGTATAACGAAAGCAACCGGAGTTCAGAAGATCTTAAGCTATTATGGTGCCGAGCAAAAGGATACTGTTGCATTTGGCGATGGTCTTAATGACGTGGAAATGATCCAATTTGTCGGGGTAGGAGTAGCGATGGGAAATGCGGTAGAAAAACTAAAGCAAACAGCCGACCTTGTTACAAAGGAGAATGATAAGAATGGTTTATATTATGGATTTAATGTATGTGATTTAATATAGAATATCAAATTATTTTATAATCGATATTCTCAGTACTACCGCCCATTTCCCCTGCATACAATGTAACAACAACGATAATAAGGGGGAATGCGTTCCGGCCAGGCAAGGAACGCAAACACTATGAAAGGCTATATAGAGGAACGGGCGGTTGAAATCGCAAATTATATCATCGATAATAATGCGACAGTGAGGCAGACCGCTAAGCAGTTCGGTATATCGAAGTCAACCGTACATAAAGACGTAACAGAACGTCTTACGCAGATCAACCCCTCCCTTGCTGAAAGAGCCAGGGTAGTCTTGGACCTCAATAAGTCGGAACGCCATATCAGAGGCGGTTTGGCTACAAAGGAAAAATATCTTCATAAGACGAGATACAATTCGGCATACTAGTGTGAAGAAAAAGCTAAAATCCATATTAAAGAGAATGATTGATCAGTAAAGGAGATTATCCAACCCGGTAAAGGGAGGATGATCTCTTTTTCTTGCATGATGAATGAACTACCATTAACTCCATATGGATATCGGTATAGGGGAAGAGTTATAATGAATCCAAAGATAATAATGTAATACAAAAGATGGCTGACCGAATAGGGAAGGCCTTTTTTATTGTTAATTAAATAACTATTCTGTCAAAATAAGTAGGCCTGTGTTATAATACTTTTTGTGTGTTTAGGGATAAACACATTGTTTTATGATTAACGAACTTAGTTTTTTATTTAACAAGAACAGCATTTTGTTTATGATAGCAGTGGCAATGCTAGTTCTTTGAAGAAACTCTAAAAACAAACAGAAAGAAGGAAATGGTTTTATGGGTAGGTTAACATTCCCGGGTGGTATCCATACATATGACGGCAAAGACCTGACAATGGATAAACCCACTACTGTTCTTTTACCTAAGGGTGAATTGGTGTTTCCGATGGTTCAACATCTAGGCGCTCCTGCAAAACCGATCGTTGCCAAGGGGGATAGGGTTCTCGTTGGTCAGAAAATTGCAGAAGCAGGAGGCTTCATCTCGGCACATGTGATCAGCTCGGTGTCAGGAACGGTAAAAGAAATTGAAAAAAGGCTAACTGTATCAGGCAATATGGTAGAATCCATTGTGATAGAAAATGACAATGAATACCTGACAGTCGATGGCTTTGGTAATGAGCGTGACTATAATACACTCTCAAAGGAAGAAATTCGTAATTATGTAAAAGAAGCAGGTATTGTGGGTCTGGGAGGTGCGGGTTTCCCTACTCATGTTAAGCTGACTCCGAAGGACGACAATAAGATTGATTATGTCATCGTTAACGGTGCAGAATGTGAACCGTATCTGACCTCAGATTACCGCATGATGCTGGAGGAGCCGGAGAAGATCATCGGTGGTCTTAAGGTAATGCTAAAGCTGTTTGAGCATGCAAAGGGGATTATTGCGATTGAGGATAATAAACCCGAAGCAATAAAAGAGTTAAGTGCAATGGCCGCAAAGGAAAATAATATTGAGGTCGCTGTTATAAAGACGAAATACCCCCAGGGCGGCGAACGTCAGTTGGTGTACGCTGTTACGAAGAGAAAAATGAATTCAAAGAAGCTTCCGGCTGATGTGGGTTGTATTGTTGATAACGTAGATACCGTAATTGCAATCTATAATGCAGTAGTAAAGAGTACTCCACTCATCCGAAGAATTGTAACAGTATCAGGGGATGCCGTAAAACAACCACAGAATTTTAATGTAGCAATCGGCATTGACTATGGGGAGATACTCGAAGCAGCAGGTGGATTTGTAGAGCGTCCCGAGAAGATGATTTCCGGCGGACCGATGATGGGTATCGCATTATATAATTACAATGTTCCTGTTATAAAGACCTCTTCGGCACTACTTGGTATTAAGAAGGATACGGCAGCAGTGGAGGAAAATCCCTGTATCCGTTGTGGAAAATGTGCTGAAAAATGCCCGTTGCAGTTGATGCCATTTCAACTGGCTGCTCTGGGAAACCGTAATGATGAGGATGGCTTTGTGAAAGCAGACGGTATGGAGTGTTGCGGCTGTGGCTGTTGCTCATATATATGTCCGGCAAAACGAAGCTTATCCCAATCCATCATGCAGACCAGAAACAGTATACTAGGCAAGCGCAAGAAAGCGTAGTCCTAATACAAATATTGAAAGAGGTGTAAAACGTTGAGCGACTTATTTCATGTATCGGCTGCTCCGCATTCCAGAAGCCCGATTACAACAAAAAGTATTATGCAGGATGTTCTTATTGCACTAGTTCCTGCCGGAATCTTTGGCGTATATAACTTTGGTATTAACGCTCTGACCGTGATTGTAGTAACTATCGCAGCCTGTGTGTTAACCGAATACCTTTACTGCAAATTCATGAAGAAGACCAATACCATCGGTGATTACAGTGCAGTGGTTACGGGTCTGTTGTTGGCTTACAACCTGCCTGCCGGTTTCCCCCTATGGATGGCAATCGTCGGCGGTGTATTTGCAATCCTGATTGTCAAGATGCTGTATGGCGGCTTGGGTCAAAATTTCATGAACCCTGCTCTGGCGGCTCGTGTCTTCCTGTTAATCAGTTTCCCGGTACGTATGACTGCTTTTGCAGTGGAGAAGGTTACTTCTCCCGGTACGATAGATTATATTAAGCATGGTTTTGTAGCACTCGATGGAGTGTCCGGAGCAACTCCTTTGGCAGCTTTGAAAACCGGAGAGTCTGTAGATTTAGTCAAGATGTTAGTAGGAAATATCGGTGGTACCATCGGTGAGACAAGTGCAATAGCAATTCTTATCGGTGGAGCCTACCTAGTATTCAAGAAGGTTATCTCTCTTCGAATTCCGTTAAGCTATATTATTTCACTGGCGGTATTTGTACTCCTATTTGGTGGTAAAGGCTTTGATATGACCTTTATGCTGGGACATATCCTTGGCGGCGGTTTATTGCTTGGTGCCTTCTTTATGGCTACCGATTATGTAACCAGTCCGATTACTCCGATTGGACAGATTGTATTTGGTATCAGCCTTGGTTTATTAACCGGTTTGTTCCGTTTGCAGGGTGGTACGGCAGAGGGTGTATCCTATGCAATTATTTTCTGTAACCTTCTTGTTCCGTTAATTGAGAAGGTAACCAGACAGAGATCCTTTGGAAAGGAGCGTGCTGTCCGTGAAAAATAAGAAACATCTCATCCGATCCGAACTAATCAGAGATGCGATTGCACTGTTTCTCATAACTTTAGTATCCGGATTGGCTCTCAGCTATGTATATGAAATTACCAAAGAGCCCATTACAGCACAGGCGGTGCAGAAGACGTTAGAAGCAAACCAGGAGGTATTTGTTCAAGCCTCTTCCTTTGAAGAAGATGAACAACTGATGCAGCTGCTGGAAGGCACAGATCTGGTTAGTATGAATGCAGATTATGCAGGAGTTACCATTGATAGTATTAGTAAAGCTTATGGCAGCAATAACGAGCTGCTTGGTTATAACATCACCGTTGCTACCTCCGCAGGCTACAAGGACGGAATTAAATTTGTATTCGGATATTCTCTGGACGGTAGTATACAAGGTATCTCCTTCTTATCAATCAGTGAGACGGCAGGTCTTGGTATGAAGGCACAGGAGCCGGATTTCCTCGATCAGTTTCTGAATAAGAAAGCTACACAATTCGTAGTAACGAAGACCGGTGCAACCAGTGAGGATCAGGTGGATGCGATCAGTGGTGCTACGATTACCTCAAAAGCAGTAGCATATGCGATCAATGCCGGAATTCAATTTGTGACAGATCACTCTGCAGAGTTAGGAGGCGGACAATAATGAAGATGAATAAGTATGTAGAGCGAATTTATAATGGTGTTATTAAAGAGAACCCTACCTTTATTATTATGCTCGGTATGTGTCCGACTTTGGCAGTAACAACCTCCGGTAATAACGGTTTATACATGGGACTTACCACTACCGTGGTTTTAGCCATGTCCAATTTATTAATATCGGCACTTCGTAAGTTCATTCCGGATAAGGTTCGTATTCCTGCCTATATCGTAGTCGTTGCATCACTGGTTACGATTGTACAGCTTCTATTAGAAGCATATCTTCCGGTAGTAAATGAGTTGCTGGGTATTTATATTCCGTTGATTGTAGTTAACTGTATTATCCTGGGTAGAGCAGAAGCCTATGCAGCAAAAAATTCCATTGGCTTATCTCTGTTTGACGGTATTGGTATGGGTCTTGGTTTTACCCTTGCACTTAGTATCATCGGATCCTTCCGTGAGCTTCTCGGAGCAGGAACGATCTTCAGCTTTAAGATTACACCGGACAGCTTTGAGCCGATTACCATATTTATTCTTGCTCCGGGAGCGCTCTTTACCTTGGCAATCCTGACGGCCATTCAGAATAAGTTAAAGCTTCCCTCTGCCACCAATGGATCAGTGACCAACAGCATTGGCTGTGGCGGTGATTGCTCTCATTGTATGGGTAGTACCTGTACCACCAACCGAGAAGAGTTCACTTCGAAGGATGAGGGGACCCTAACAAAGGGTAATGCAACAAAGAAATCCGAAATAAATGAAAAACAAAACGAAAAGTAAGGAGGATTGATTAAGATGAAAGAACTTATCATGATTATTGTTGGATCAGCTCTCGTGAATAACGTTGTCTTAAGTCAATTCCTTGGCTTATGTCCGTTTCTCGGAGTATCAAAGAAAACAAATACCGCAGCAGGTATGGGAGCGGCCGTAATCTTCGTTATTACTGTAGCTTCTGCGCTTTGCAGCATGATTTATTCCGGGCTGCTAGTACCTTTGGGTATGGGTTATCTTCAGACGATTGTATTTATTTTAGTTATTGCATGTCTGGTGCAGTTTGTTGAGCTGGTACTTAAGAAATACAGCCGTTCGCTTTACAGTGCGCTCGGTGTATATCTACCTCTGATCACGACGAATTGTGCGGTACTTGGTGTAGCATTAATCAACGTAACGGAGGATTATGGATTAGTCTCCAGTATTATTAACGGCTTTGGAACAGCAGCAGGGTTTACGATTGCGATCATTATTATGGCAGGTATCCGTGAGAGAATTGAATATAATGATGTAACAAAATCCTTCCAGGGCTCTCCAATTGTTTTAATTACCGCAGGTCTGATGGCTATGGCATTCTTCGGATTTGCCGGTTTATAGAGTAGGGGGGATCGATATGTCAATTGAGAATTTGTTGTATAATAATTTCCTTCCGGATCTGGTCAATGTTGCCGCAGTAGTTAGCTTCCAAGGAGTTATGGTTGCAACTGCAATTGTTGCAGGTGTAGGCTTATTCATCGGATTGTTTCTTGGCTTTGCTGCTAAGACCTTTGAGGTTAAGCAGGACGAGAGAGAAATCTTGGTTCGTGAGCTTCTTCCCGGCGCAAACTGTGGAGGCTGCGGTTACCCAGGTTGTGATGGTCTTGCGGCGGCAATTGCCAAAGGAGAAGCACCGGCTAATGCATGTCCCGTTGCCAACAAGGAAGCTCATAAACAGATTGCTGAAGTAATGGGTACATCTGTGGAAGATACAGAGAAGATGGTTGCTTTTGTAAAATGCGCTGGAACCTGTGATAAGACCGAGGTTAAGTATGAATATTACGGTGTCCAGGATTGTAATAAGGCAGCGGTAATTCCAGGTAAGGGAAATAAAAAATGTTCTTATGGATGTATGGGCTTTGGTTCCTGCGTCAGAGTATGTGCCTTTGATGCAATTCATATTGTCAATGGGATTGCTGTTGTTGATAAAGACAAATGTACCGGTTGCAGTACCTGTACCGCTCAGTGTCCGAATAAGCTGATTGAGATGGTTCCTGCAGCAGCAAAAACGTTGGTTGGCTGTAGTTCTCTGGATAAGGGTAAGGATGTTAAGGCTGCTTGTTCCGCCGGTTGTATCGGCTGTAAGCTTTGTGTTAAGGCTTGCGAGTTTGACGCGATCCATGTGGATAATAATCTGGCTCACATCGACTATAGCAAATGTACCAACTGCGGTAAATGTGCTACGGTATGTCCCGTGAAGGTCATTCAGGTACAGGCTGGATAAAATAAATGATAAAAAGTATACTTCACAAGGATAGTGTTGTAAATTTGAAAAGAAGATGCAGACCTTAATGGTCGAATAACAGAATGCATACACAGTAGCGCTTCATACCGAAGTCTTTTGTGTATGCATTTTTTAATTCATGATAAGTGAATTGATTTATCAATTCCTCTTGTTTATGAAAGGAATTTTAATGATTTTGTGAAGAATTTAATAACAAACGTCGAATTCGAGACGATAATGTCTGCTTTCTACTTGAATATTATGGTAAAATAACTTAAAATAATATATATAAATATTAATATGAATGTTAGGGAACAGGGGAAGGACCGAATGGCAACGATTCAAGATTTATCTGAGCGCTGTGGAGTATCAGTCTCAACTGTAAGTAAGGCTTTGAACGGGTACTCGGATATCAGTGAAAAGACACGTGATATTGTAATAAAGACGGCAAACGAACTGGGATATTTCCCTAACGCCAATACAAGGGCATTAAAGCTTAAAAAAACCTATAATATTGGTGTCTTGTTTAATACCCTTTCTAATCTTGGATTAAAGAATGATTATTTTGCTTATATTCTAGAGGCCTTTAGAGATGAAGCAGCCAAGAACGGTTATGACATCACCTTTATTGAACATAACGTTGGAAGAAGGAAGATGACTTATCTGGAGCATTGCCAGTATCGGCGTTTTGACGGAGTGTGTATCGTTTGTGCTGATTATGAGAATGAGGAAGTAATTGAGCTGGCGAACAGTGATATACCTGTCATAACAATTGACTATGCCTTCCAGAGAGCCTATTCCATCATATCAGATAATTATGGTGGTATGAAACAATTAACCAACTTTATCATTCGACAGGGACATAGAGATATTGCTTTCATTTATGGCGTGAACTCACTGGTTACCAGAAACCGAATGGAAGGCTTTATGGATGCGATGGAGGAAAATGGTATCAAGGTGGTAAAAGAATATCTGCGTGAGAGTTTATACCGGAATAGTCTTATGACAGAAGAGCAGGCTCTAAAGCTTCTTAAGCTACCAAATCGTCCAACCTGTATTATAGCTCCTGATGATACTTCAGCTATGGGAGTAGTAAGTGCAGTTCGGAAAATCGGTCTGCAGGTGGTTAAGGATATTTCCATAGCAGGCTATGACAGGGGTGACCTACAACATTATATCGGAGTTAAATTAACTACAGTAAAACAAGAGAGAGAAAGAATTGGCTGTGAAGCTGCAAAAAGGCTGATTCAGATGATTGAAGGTTATGTAGAGCTTCCTCAAAATACGATATATATGAAGCAATCCCTGATTATCGGCAATTCAATTAAGAAGATAAATTAATATCTGAGAGGAGGAACTTGTTTGACATCGGTATATAATTATATGCTGGAGAGCTACCCGATAAAAAGGGAAGTAATGTATCCGGCTCATAAAAGAAGCGAATTAAAACGTATTTATAATAATATTGTAGACCTAAGCAGACGTTCCCCTCTTTATAAGATTAATCTGTCTAAGGATAATCAGGATTACACCTTTGGAATAAAAGAAACAGCGATTGAGTTAAAGGCGAAGCTTTTGAGAATGGAGGAACCTACTGCCTCTGGCTTTGAGTCAAAATCAGTTATGGTAAGCGATAAGCATGTTCTGTCTGCCAAGCTACTAAAGGATGATACAGAGGGGCTGCCTGAGAATATCACATTTCAGGTTACATCCCTTGCCTCCGTACAGATCAATACAGGTAAGGAATTACTATTGGTCTCCAAGGGCTTACCCTCCGGTGAATATGAATTCAATGTTAAGGTTATGGATCAGAATTATAAGCTTAATTATGTTCATGAAAACAGAGTTGAGAACGCAGAAGCCTTAAGGAAGATGGCAGAATTTATCAATATGGCAATAACCGGTGTCAATGCAACGGTAGAAAGAGGAAATTCTCCTGATTACGGTAAAATTGTGATTATTTCTGAACAAGCCGGAAAGAGTGGAGAGCCCGCATTTGAATTTTCAGATTCTGATCATTACGGGATTGGTGTCGTAGAATATTTTGGTCTAAATCGAGTAGAAAAGCCCTCCAGTACAGCAGAGTTTATGATTAATGATATATCCAGAAAGACCTCAACGAATACCTTCAATCTGGAAGGAAAGCTTCGTATTACATTAAACGGAACCAGCGAAGAGCCAGTTTCCTTACGGATAGTGCCGGATAGTGAGAAAATCTTATATTCACTGGAAGATGTTCTGAATACCTATAATCGATTAGTTCGGATCGCACAGGATAGAACACAGGATTATAAGGAACATTTTCGCGCTTCAAAATTAATCAGTGAGATGAAAGGATTGGAGAATATCTATTCAGATGAGTTAGAAGCCTGCGGCATTATATCCGATGAATATGGGTATCTATCCATAGATGATTCCCTCGCCGTTCAGGCTGCCATTGATGGCGGTATGGAGAGTTTATTTAAAAGAGAAAACGGATTTATCTCAAGGCTCAAGGATAAAGCAGAGCAGGTCGCAATAAATCCGATGGAATATTTGGAAAAAACAATAGTCACATACCCGAACCGAGAGACAAAAACCTATCGTAACCCATATGTAACCTCAATGTATAGTGGTTTATTTTTCAGCTCTTATTGCTAATATAAGAGCTGATTTTTTATATATTCACTCGGAGTGATACCGATTCGCTTTTTGAATATTCGACTAAAATAATTAGGGTCCTTATATCCTACCATAAAGCATACTTCCTTTACCGTCAGATTGGAGTTGGTCAACAGCTCTTTTGCTTTCTTTACACGGAGCATGGAAAGCCAGTCAATAAAATTAAAGCCGGTGTTCTTTTTGATTAGCTTACTAAAGTATTGAGGACTGATATTTACCTGTGCCGCAATATCATCCAGAGAAATATCCTCCGCATAATGATTTTCCAAATATTCCTGTGTCACTTTGACAATATGATTTGAATAGTCGATATTACTTTGTGGTTTTACATAGCTAATCATGAAGATAAAATGCTTATATGCGATATCGATCAGCGAAGCTCCATTTGTCTCCATCAGCTCCCTGGCAATATTGGTATAATCAGTGAAGGTAAACTCATTCTGGTTATCCAGATGCATGGCATGGCTGGTCAATACCAGAATCTCGAGGATCTTATTTCTCCTAGCTTCATCACTGTAGGAACGTATTTGATCCATGACTAGACTGAAATAATCATAAGCTTCTGATTTTCTAAGCCGAATTGCTTCAATCAGATGTTTTTCTGCCAGAAGGTAGTCAAAACGGGCACTGGTATTAGTATGCTTAATATCCTGATAGCTAATAATTGACTCAGAGCTGTTGTAATGAATTGCAGAAAAAGCATCTATAAAGGATGAGTAAATAGTATTAATGGGTTGAGGACTACCGATGCCGATCGTCAGGTCCATCTGAAATTGATCCTTTATGCCGGAAATTATAGCATTGCAAAGAGAATAACTCTTTTCCCTGTGATTATGGATCAACAGTGGGGAATCCTCTGTGACAAGAAGAACTATCCTATTTACGATTAAGGGACCGATGCAAATATTGTTATCGATAAACAGACTGCGGAGGTAGTGGTTAATTGCTGACTCATCAATGTCTTCTTCGGCCGTGCTTGATTGGGGAAGTAGTGTAAGGTTGAGAATAAGCACATAACCATATTCTTTAATCCCTAAAGTTTTGCGAAGAGCATTTAGCTCTATAGGATTACAGTTTCTGGAAAACAAGGAAAACAGAAAGCTTCTTTCGATGAGGGATATGTAATCGTTATGCATGATATTCTGATTTGCAGTGAGAATATCCAGATGCAGGCTATCCCAAAAATCCCTTGGATTAGTAGAGCCAATTTGGTCGTTCGAATTATTCATAGTTGCACCTCCTTCGGATTCCAATCCGCATTTGTTTGTTTAAGTATAGCATATATTAGTAAAAATTGCACCAGAAAAATAGTGTAAATGTCGAAAGTAGTCGAATATAATATAAAAATAATAATTATAACAATTTTGTTATAATTCTGCCACACAAATGCCAATAGTAGGGCTTACGCTAATAATAGCATCAGGATACCTTTGGCAGTGGAGATAATATTATGAAGAATAAACAATTTAATTTTTTAAAATTACATATTATACTCGCAGCGCTTGTCGCAATTGCTACAATTTCCTTGCTTACAGTACATTTTAGCAACCGCAGAGAAGAACAGGCTTTTAAAGAAGCAGGCGGGGAAATTGTGGTAATATTTAGCGAGAAAATGTCTGAAAAACAACTTAATCACCTTGTTCAACAGTATGATAATGAGATTAAGATTGTCAGTCACATTGAAGATTATGCTCTTCTTACAGTGAAGGACAGTTTAAATTTTAATAATATATTACATAAACTGAAAGAAGACGAGGCGGTTCTGGAAGCTCAGGAGAATGCTATTATATCAGTCACGGGCTTTAGCAATGATACATATGCCGATGCTCAATGGGCAATCGACAATCCGGGACAATATATCAAGTTGACACAGGCGGGAAGATTGAATAAACTATCCATTCCGGATATGGATATGGATGTTATAGAGGCCTGGAATATGCTGTCGGACGATTTATTGCCAAAGCGTGAAGTTATTGTGGCTGTGATTGATACCGGTGTGGATTATACTCATCCTGATCTGGTGGACCATATGTGGACCAATAAAGGAGAGGTTCCAGGAGATAATATAGATAATGATGGAAACGGATATGTTGATGACTACTATGGGTGGGATTTCTATAATGGCGACAGTACGGTTTGCCATTACAGCTATTCTGATCGATTAAAACTGAATATATCCTCACCGGAAGATAATGATGATCATGGAACTCATGTTGCCGGAATTATTGGAGCAACATTAGATAACGGCATCGGTGTAGCCGGAGTAGCTTCCAAGGTTGATGTTAAGATAATGACCCTTAAGATTAATGGTGGTCCGAAAGGAACCGGCACTCTTGCAAATGCGGTTGAGGCTATAAAATATGCAACCAGCATGGGGGCGGATATCTGCAACTTAAGCTGGGGAACTTCCTCCTATACAGCAGCTCTGAAGCGCGTTATGGAGGAATCGGATATGCTGTTTATCGCAGCAGCCGGTAATACTGGAGATGACAACAATTTTCAACCGATTTATCCGGCAAGTTTAATATTAGATAATATGATATCAGTTACCTTCATCGATTCTGACGGCAAACTGACCGATTTATCAAATTATGGACTCGATTCAGTGGACATTGCAGCACCCGGCGAAAATATTATGAGTACGATTGTCGGCAGTTATGGATCCATGAGCGGCTCTTCTATGGCAGCTCCTCAGGTTTCGGCTATTGCGGCTCTACTATATGCATGCAATGATCATATATACCCTTCCAATGTGAAGGAGCTTATATTAACAAATAGAAAAGAATTACCAGAACTACAGGAATATTTAAGGTTTCCGGGTATTCCAAGTGCTTATCAGTCATTAATGGCAGCCAGCTCTCTGACAAAGGATTACGATACTCCAAGAATGAGCTTTAGTACGATATATAAGAGCGGCGAGATGGTAATACCCGTGCAGGTGACAGATATAGGCCAATCCGATATCCGAGTGGTACGTTGGAGCTTGGGCGAGAAATCAATCAAAGATTTTGCAAGAGGTGTAAAAGGTACTGCTGTTGAAGATAATCAGATAACGGTATCAAAGGCGGGAAAATATTCCTTCTATGCATCGGATTATGCAGGTAACGAGATTGTTCAGGTATATGAGGTGCTTGATGACAAGAATGGGCCGAAACTCAATGCGAGTTATACTGTAGCTGACGACTATCAGTCCAGAACCGTTACCGTCAGATATTCCGATATACAGAGCGGTGTAAAAAGAATCGAATATATGGCTGGTATAAAAAAAGCGGAGGATTTTCTTCCAGCTGATGCCGGTATCATATTAGATCATACAGAAGGTAAAGTTAAATTCAATGTAAAGAAGGATGGTACTTATACAATCTTTGGAATTGATAACCGTGGTAATATGTCGGTCAAAACAATCAGGATCCGAACGGTAAAATCACAAATGCTTCAGCTTTCTCAATCGGATAGGACGATGAATTTAAATGATACCTACACTCTACGGGCTTACATCACACCAAGTTCATCGACGGATCTGATCACATTCTCAAGCTCGGATGAAACGGTAGCAACTGTTTCATCTACAGGAAAGATAACAGCTCTATCGGAGGGGACGGCGACAATATCCGTTAAGACCTCCAGCGGTCTTAAGTCTAGCTGCAAGATAATAGTAATTCAAAATGCATCAGGCTAAGAAGAAGCTGGGCGATTACAAAATAGGTTTTGAAGGGGCTGTCGCAAAATAGATTTTGAACTGCGAAGATGAGTACCAAGTCCCCTCACACACTCGTTGGAATACATTCTGCTAATCTGTTAGCCCCAATCGGACAATAATTGTCCGCTTCAAACTAACAAATTTAGCAGTCTGTCTTCCAAATAGTGTATTATGGGAACTTGATACTCATCTTCGCAGAACATAATTTGATTTTGCGACAGCCCCAACATAACTGATTTTGAGACAACCCCATGTCGCCACGTGAAGTAACTGAACGAACGTGTCTCCAATTTTGAAAATTTGATTTAGCTCATAGACGACAGCTATTCTGGGGTCTGAACAGTAACATATTTCGCGGATTGTTTTGCAAATTGGGATAAATAAATATTGCAGAATTCGGATTACTGTTATATAATACAAAGTGGATGGAAAAAAATATTGACGTACTCATTTGAGTATGATATAGTAAGAAAGCAAAGTAAGAGGGCTTTTTTTTTATGCCTAAAAAAGCCTAAAGCATAGTTAGCGAATGCGCTACAAGAGAAATCGGAGGTGGATATTGTGCGCGTAAAGATTACATTGGCTTGTACAGATTGCAAACAACGCAATTACAACACGACCAAAGAAAAGAAGTTACATCCTGACAGAATGGAAACAAAGAAGTATTGTAAGTTCTGCAGAACCCACACATTGCACAAGGAAACGAAATAATTAATCTGAAAGGAAATGAAGACATGAGTGAGATGGCAAATACTACAACCGAAAAAGCTCCAAAGAAAAGCTGGTTTAAGGGTTTGAAATCCGAATTCAAGAAAATTATTTGGCCGGATAAAGAAGCTCTTGCAAAGCAGGCAGTTGCTGTCGTTAGTGTTACCGTTATCTTAGGATTAGTTATTTACGTACTGGATTATGTTATTGAACTCGGTATTGGAATCTTTTTAGGATAAGGGTGAGGATATGTCAGAGGCTAATTGGTACGTTGTTCACACCTATTCAGGGTACGAGAACAAAGTAAAAGCGAACATTGAGAAGACAATTGAAAACAGAAAACTGCAGGATCAGATTTTAGA
>JAEYOY010000064.1 GCA_023411215.1 Bacillota bacterium
AGGATTGCAAATGGGAATTTGCCTATACTACCAAGTTATTCAGCAGTTATTTTTGATGAGGGACATAAGATATTGCTTCCTGCTGCTATGCAGGCAGGACATCATATTAATAAGGAGGAAATAGATAGTATCATTTTTACCCTAGAAGAAATACAAGGAGCTAGAGAGGCATTGAGTTTAGCTACCATGGTATTGGAACAAGCCTCTGATGATTTTTTTGCATATCTAGAAAGCTATATTATAACCGATGAATGTTCACAACGGCAATCCCTTCAAATAAATGATACCTTACTAAAAGCTGCAAATGCCTTTCGTAAAGCTTTAGACCATATACTTTTGGAGATGCAAATTGAGCAAGAACTATTTTTTGAGTCTTTATCAGAGAACGTAATTCAAGGATATGAAGGACAAATTGAAAGAGCCATAAGGGCATTAGATAGATTTTGTAGAAATAAGAGTACTGATACAATCACCTGGGTTGATGGGCGGGATGGCAGCTTCTGGGTTGTTCCTAGGAATATAAATGAAGTGTTGGACCAGAAATTATTTCAAAAGAGATTACCTGTGGTGTTTACTTCTGCAACATTAAGTAATCAAGGAGACTTTAGCTATTTTATACGTACACTTGGGTTGAAAAATACATCCAAGTCTACCGTGGGAAGTCCTTTTAATTTAGAAAAACAAGTGGTTGTCTATTTGACCAAATTCTCAAATCTGATTGAAGATCGGTTTAGCCAGGGAGTTGAACTATTAGTATCTTTATTAAATAAAAATGGGGGTCGAGCTCTAGTACATACAAATTCACTGAATCAAGTAAGAAAAATCAAAAGGAAATTAAAGGGGTACCAGTTATCTTTTGATGTTTTGTATGAAGATGAAGGGGAACGAGGATATCTTGTCCGAAAGTTTCGAGAGGAAGAGACTTCAGTATTGATCGGTGCAAATTTTTGGGAAGGAATCGATGTTCCTGGAGATGCACTAACTTTGCTTGTGGTTTGGCAACTACCTTTTCCTTCTCTTGATCCTCTTATTGAAGTACAACGTAAAGAGGCAAGGGAACAAGGATTAGATCCAGTCACCACAGTAGATTATCCTGAAATGGGATTAAAATTGAAACAAGGATGTGGTAGATTAATTAGATCACAGGATGACAAAGGGGAAATCGTGATATTAGATACCGTAATAGGAGCCCCATGGGAAAAAGCCGTTGTGGGTGCGCTACCTTCGGGAGCCAGCATTAGAATAGTTGAAGACAATAATTGAAATGCTGCTTGATATAAAATGAAGAAAAAGGAAATAAGGGAACATGGAAGGCACTCATTTTTGTAATTAAAAATGGGTGCGTTTTTAATACATGCTTCATAAAAGATCTGCGAAGCTGATATTTAGAATAATAAGTAAATTGTTTTGATGTTATTTACAATATGGGATATAATGGTTATTGGATAAGCATAATATATGAGATTGAAGTATAGGGAGATATTGAAAAGGATATCGATAACAAGTAAAGCGGTGGTTAGTTAAGTCGATACAACTTATTATTCGGGAGGGAATCTATGGGACATATTACAAGTAAAGATGCCTATAAGAATTTAGAAGAAAGAATCAATTGGTTTACACAAGGAGCTCCTCCATCGGACAGCTTATATAAAATATTGCAGGTTTTATATACGGAAAGAGAAGCCAAGTGGGTCGCAAGATTACCAGTCCGTCCATTTACTGCAAAAAAAGCAGCAAAAATCTGGAATACCAGTGAAGGGAAAGCAGAAACCTTTTTAGAGCATCTTTGCGAGAAGGCGTTACTTGTGGATTCGTTTTATAAGGGGGTACGGCAATTTGTAATGCCACCACCAATGGCAGGGTTTATTGAATTTGCTTTGATGCGTACAAGAGGCGATATTGATCAAAAATATTTAAGTGAATTGTACTATCAATATATGAATGTAGAAGAAGATTTTGTTAAGGATTTATTTTTTGCAACAGAAACGTATCTTGGACGAGTTTATGTACAGGAGCCGATTTTGACCAATGATAACACAATTCATATCTTGGATTATGAAAGAGCAAGCCATATTATCGAGGAAGCGACTCATATAGGTCTTGGAACTTGTTATTGTAGACACAAGATGTTACATGCAGACCATCCGTGTGAAATAAATGCCCCATTGGATGTTTGCCTCACCTTTGGAAATGTTGCCCGTTCTCTTGCAGAAAATGGACAGCATGCGAGACTAATTGATAAGAAGGAGGCAATGGATGTATTAGAACGTTCATATGCGGCTAATCTGGTACAAATTGGAGAAAACGTTCGTGAAGACCCGGCATTTATTTGCAATTGCTGCGGTTGTTGTTGTGAAGCCTTGCAAGCAGCAAGAAAATTTAGTCCAATGCAGCCAGTGGCTACTACAAATTATATACCTGAGATTTCGAGGGAATGTGTAGGATGTGGTAAATGTGAAAAGGTATGTCCGGTATTAGCAATTTCTACACGAAAAAACAAAGAGGGTAAGGTGGTAGCAGAGGTAGATAATGAGGTATGTCTTGGCTGTGGCATATGTGTGCGAAGCTGTCCTAAAGACACCATCAAATTAGTGCGAAGAGAGATTCAAGTCATCACACCAGTGAATAGTACCCATCGATTTGTACTACAAGCAATCGAGAAAGGAACTCTCCAAAATCTCATTTTTGATAACCAGGCATTTGCCAATCATCGTGCGATGGCGGCAGTACTTGGAGTTATTCTTAAATTACCACCTTTAAGGCAGATAATGGCGAGTAAACAGTTTAAATCCATATATTTGGATAAATTATTGTCAAAGAAAAGTTCGTAAAATGTCCATGGATATGATGAGAAACTATAGAAGCTGACTTTCCATAATAATTCATCCGGCTCTTTATTCTGTGCAAATCTTAACGGTAAAACAACAATAACTATGAAAGGAATTAATTATGGAAAAGGAATGGCTTTTAAGTATTCTATGCCCTAAAATCCCGAATCATATAATCACGGCACAGCTGGGATGTGACAGCCATCGATCTACTCTAGACGCTGATTGCTATCTGGGCAAGAGATGATTCTGAAGTTAGTTCAGCAAAAAGGGTTTTACAGAATCATAGTATCCCCTGCTAAATATAGAAACGGACTCAAAATATAGATATCTTAATTCATCGTCTTTTTGTTTCTGAATTAATGACTGAAACCATGTTTCAGTCATTGCTCTTCTCGAAAAAGATTTGATCTGTAAAGAAGTACAATCTCATTCATTCTATTCAATCGGTAGTCTCACGATTACTTTTGTACCTGAATTATGTTCGCTTTGTATTTCAAGTCCGAAATCATCTCCATATTTTATCTTAATTCTTTTATTTACATTTCTAAGACCAATGCTGGTAAATGAATTATTTTTATCATTGATGTAATCATTTAAATCTTTCAATAAAGGATCCGTCATTCCTTTGCCATTATCTTCAATTTCAAAGATAAGCAGGTTCGTGTCTCGTTTATAGCCGGTGATTATAATTTTTCCTCCGGATCGGATATCCTTCATTCCATGATAGATCGCGTTTTCCACAACTGGCTGTAAGATCAGCTTAATAATGTGAATGGAATATAGTTCGGGATCAACTAGAATGGATATCGTATATACCGCATGGAATCGGATATCCTGTAAATAGATATATTTTTCAAGGTTGTCCAGTTCTTCTTTCACCGTTACTTCTTCTTTGGTTTTATTGATTCCATATCGTAGTATGCTTCCTAGATTCGCCGCCATTTCTGAGGTGGTATCATCGTCATGTATGGTAGCCATCATGCTGATAGACTCTAAGGTGTTGTAAATGAAATGAGGATTAATCTGAGACTGTAGCATTTGGAGTTCCAGTTCACTTTGCCTAATTTGTTCTACATAAACCTCATGAATGAGACTGTTTATTTTGCTCGTCATTGAATTGAAGGACTGTGCTAAGGTACCGATTTCGTCCTTGCTATTAACATTAATCTTAATATTGAAGTCACCATTTTCTGCATATTTCATCAAGGACGCAAGCTTTTTCAGTGGATGAACAATCTGTGAAGAAACAAGAAATACTAACAATAAAGAGACTGCAATCAATAAAGTGATGACGAATAACGTAGTATTTTTCATGCTTTTTAAATCATGAAACATCTCTTCGTGAGGGATTAAACTGATCATTCTCCAGCCGCTGTAATCCGATAACAGAGAAGACGACATATATTTTTGGCCATTTATCTGAATCGTTTTCTCATTACCTGGTGTATTCCAGTCAATATTCAATATGTCATTGGAAGCAACCGAGGCAATATTCTCCTCTTGTGTATCATAGATAACGTAATCATCATGTAATATGATAATGCGGTGATTTTGGCTTATCTTCATATTTTCACATACTTCCCTAAAATAATCCGTTCGGGTGACGACTACAAGAATGCCTTCTACTTTACTGTTTATAAAACTAACAATACCTCTTGAAACGCCGAATACGTAAACAGGATTCTTTTCATGGGATACATAGGGAAGCTCATAGGTATCCAGAATGACTGGTTTTCCAAATAAATCTATACTTTCTTGAAACCAGGGTTGATTGACCGGGTTCATAATTTTATATACGGGTGTACGAACTTTATAATCACCGACACCAGATAAATTATAAACATAGCATGCTTCTACGTTGTGCTTATATGCAAATACTTCTTCAAACATTTGCTCGCTCATTACCTGAAAATCTCGGGTAATACTACCGGTTTTATTGAAACTCTCAAGCTTTCGAAGAAAGGATTTATCCTTTTGTTTATAGGTAAGAGGGATTTTGGTAATATTTGCAATATCAGTCAGATAATCATCAATTTTACTCATTGCCTGATGATTTGTCTGATCAACCGTACTATAGATTGATTGTTTCTTTTCGGCAGAAAAGGTCATAAAATTGGAGATTGGTATAGCCATCATCGCGATAAACAGAGAAATAATGATGAAAGACAATCGGAAAAATATGGATTTATTATTGTAAATAGATAATAGTTTTTTTATCATTAATGATTGAATCCTCTCATTTGCAAGAATTGAAGTTGATCAATAGTAAGTTATTTAGGTGTTATTTGTAACTATTGTACGAAAAAGAAGTTGTAAAGGCAAGTGTTATCTATTATAATTAATATCTCTCAAGGAACCAGTGACTCAAGGCAATAAGCGTGGAGGAAGATATGAATATTTTTATAGCAGACGATGATGAGATAATTAGAAGAGGATTACGAAGTATTATTGAAAAGAGTAAACTTAATTGTACTGTTGTCGGTGAAGCTTCTGATGGAGAATTAGCACTCCAATCCATGGAGGCTTGTGATAAAGTTGATTTACTAATCACAGATATTCGTATGCCAATCATGGATGGCTTGGAGTTGATTAAGAGAGTCAAAGAACGTTACTTACTAACGAAAGTGATTGTATTAAGTGGTTATGACGAATTCAAATATATTCGTAATGCATTTGTGGATGGTGCCGTGGATTATCTCCTGAAACCGATCAATAAAAATCAACTGATCGAGGTTATAAAGAAGACTCAAGATGATCTAGAACAGGATGCTAAGAAGGAAAATTACCGTAAGGAAAGCCATCAGCTATTAGTTGCCAATACGTTAAAGCAGATATTTCATACACCAATCCAAAATAAAGAGGAGGAAGAAAAAACTCTTAGTAAGATTGGGTTAAATCTGGACAAGAGATATTATTTTGTGATGATATGCCGGATTGATCAATTTTATAAGCAAAAGATGGAACGTATGGAATATGAAGGAGCTTTAGATACCATTTGTTCTAAAATGGAAGGTAAGGTAGAGACAAACGATTCCTTTTTGATGTTGCAATATATTAATAATACAGAAATTGTTTTTTTAGTTTATTCCGAAAAAGAATTAAATACTAGCTTAATATCGGAACAACTATATACAGAAATTTGCAGCGTAGGATTAGAAGATACGACCTATACGCTTGGTGTCGGTAGTATGTATTATGGGCTTCAAAATACAAAGATAGCTTATCAGGAAGCACAAAAAGCAGCGGATGCCCGGTTCTACTTAGGGAAAAGTCATCGCATTGAATACAAGGTGATTGCCAAAAAAATAATTGATTTTAACTATAGCTTGGAGCCAAGCATCAATAAAATCGTTCAAAATATTGTTCTTTATGATTATATTGGGTCAAAAAGGATTGTGGACCAAATATTTATTGACCTATGCTATCTAGATCCCTCCAAGTTTCGAAGATATATGAAAGATATGATTGAACTTCTAATACTTCAGGTAAAGGATTTTCAAGAGGCTATGAATTGTTGTGCTCATGATTATGTTTTCTTTTTGGATAATATCAATACCTATAATGAGCTTAAAACCTATATGAATCACATGATCAAGGACGTTATTGAATTTATTAAAAACGAAAGAGAAAAGAGAAGCAAAATTAGAATAGAGCTTGCCAAGAAATATATTTCAGAGAATTATAAAGAAAATATAACCTTAAATGATGTTGCTGATCATGTGGAATTGAATGCCTCTTACTTTAGTAATCTATTTAAGACGGAAGTGGGAACTAATTTTTCGGATTATTTATTGGAGATCCGGATGCAGGAGGCAAGAAAATTATTACGGGATCCTACCATAAAAGTATATGAGATTGGACGTATGGTTGGTTATGAGGATGCAGTATCGTTTGGAAGGGCATTTAAGAAGAAGGTGAGTATGTCGCCAAAGGAGTACCGCAATACGGTATACTAAAAAACAGCGAAAAGTATAATTAATAACAGTATGTAACCGTCAATCATAACTTATGGTTGGCGGTTTTTTGTTGAGTATTAAATAAACCGATAGAGTAGTTATGTTAAATAGATAATTATTAAAGCGGTTTTTTGAGAACCAAAGAATTGTATATAAATACAAAGTTGTGCAATTAATTTTGATGTCTGATTATGATATCATACAGGAAATATCTATAAAAGGAGAGTTGGAATGAAAAAACCAGTCATTCGATATTCAAAGGAGCCTGTTATTGTACCTCAACTAGGTTGTAGCTGGGCAGATACTATGGTGTTAAATCCGGCAATTGTAAAGGATCCGGAGTCGAATATAATTCACATGTTATTCAGGGCAACAGGACCTTGGCCACAGAAAAATTTAAGAGGTTTATCCGATCCATATCCTATTTTTTTGGGATATGCAAGGAGTGAGGATAATGGGGAGACTTGGGATGTAGATTTTAGCAGACCTGCATTAGCACCGGCTTTGGAATATGAGATGGATAAACTGTATATAACCGATGACCAGGGTAATAGGGTCGTTAATCATGCCAATGGCTGCATCGAAGATCCCAGAATTTTTACTGTGGAGGGAGAGTATTATTTAACGACTGCTTGTCGCATGTTTCCACCGGGACCTTACTGGGAGGGAGATAAGAGAAGGGACAATCTACCGGATTGGGCCATGAAAGAAGATAATCCCTTTGGTACAGCGGCCTATAAAAATGATACTACAACCGTATTGTTTAAACTAGATCTCGATAAGTTAAAAGATAAAGACTATGATCATGCTTTTCAATATGTTTGTACCTTAACGGATGGTAATCTCACAGATAACAGAGATGTGTTTTTCTTCCCCCAAAAAATGATGATTAATGGAAGGCTACAGTATGTGATGCTACATAGACCGGATGAGCCGGATGTATTCGAGGTAGGTAAGGGAATTCATAAACCTTCCATGTTCTTAGCAGCAGCAGATAATTTCAGAGATTTTGTAACCGATAAGGCAACGCACGAATTATTGGCAATAAGCATTTTTGACTGGGAGGAGGAAAGGATTGGTGCCAGTTTTCCTCCCATTCAATTAAACAATGGAGAGTGGCTTGTGTCATATCATGGTAAGCGATTACCTGAGTTTGGATATACACAATCCTTTATGATTTTAAAGGAACAGGAGAATGGTTTCCCTAAAATCATTCATCGATGCTCTGCAAGGTTAATTTATGCGAAACAGGATTGGGAATTGCCGGACAAATTTGCCTGCCCTTGTATTTTTACTACAGGTGGAATAGTAAAAGATGATGAATTGATTATGTCATATGGGGCGGCAGATCAAAAGGTGGGAATCGCCTGGGCCTATTTTGATGAAATTGTGGATTATATCCGTACCTTCGATTCAAAAGGCAGTCAAACTGAGAATTAGAGAAGAATTTATATTATAAAACAACCTCATAGATACTACTTTAAATAGATATGTAATTGCAAAACTCATGAACTTGTAAAATCATTGAAGAGCCGATGTATGCTTCTATACACCGGCTCTTCTTTTCAATACGATAAAATTCATCTAAAGATATGTACAGAAATCCAAAAAACGGTTGTTTCAAACACTCTAAAATTCATGTATCATACAGTTATGAGTTGCAACTCGATATCAAGATACTATTAATAATTAAATGGGAGATGTGCAAATGAAAAGAATTATAGCTACTTTATTAGTTGTTAGTCTTGCTATAGCTTCATTTACGGCTTGCGGTAAAGAGACAAAAGAAACAACAAGTCCGGAAACTACTACAGCTGAAAAAACTGCTGACACAGCAGAGAATACAGAAGATACTGCTTTATCAGGTAAAATCGTTATTGCTACAAACATGACAAATGTAGTAGATACAACATTAAAAGATTTAGCACAAGGTTTTATGGATGCTAATCCAGGTACAGAAATAGTTTATGAAGCAATCAAAGATTATGAGACCGTTGTAGCAACACGTATCTCTGGTGGAGAAGCTCCTGACATTTTCATGCAAATTGATGGTATGACTCCAAATACATTAGCAGATTATTTTCTTCCTTTAGATGATTTGGATATTAAGTGGGATGATATTTTATTCTCAAGAAATAACACGGGTAGCGATGGAAAGATCTATACCATCGCTGATAGCGTTGGCTATACCGGTATCGTTTACAATAAAGCTGCATTTAGAACTGCGGGTATTGAAAGCGTTCCGACAACTATGGATGAGTTCTGGACTGCTTGTGAAAAATTAAAAGCAGCAGGAATCACTCCTATGGTAACAGCTTTTAAAGATGTATGGCCTATCTATCCTTGGGTTGATTGGAATATTGCACAGTTAGCACTTAATGGTGATAGCAAAGGAAAGAATCTCTATATCGATAAAGATGAAATCTATGATGAGACTATCTTAACCTACATGAATATCATCAGAGAAATGAATAAAAAAGGTTATCTTGAAGCTGACATTGTATCCGCTAACTGGGATCAGTTAAAATTAGATATGGCGCAGGCTAAGGCTGGTATGTACTACATAGAGACTTGGTTCCCTCAGCAGGTTGTTGATGCTGGTGCTAACAAAGAAGACGTTGGTATGTTCCCGTTCCCTGAAGCAAAATATGTTTATTCCACAGCTGGCAAGTCCTACGGTGTTTCCAAGGATTGTGAAAATCCTGATTTAGCGAAAGCTTATTTAAAATATATGATTGAAGGTGGAAAGCATGCGATAGCAGTTGCTACAATCCCTGCTGATACTACCGCTCAAATCGATGATGTATTTGCTGCAGAATTAATGTCCTACGGTGTACCTGCTGGAAATAGTGATATTACTTTAACTGAATTCATGGATATCAAGAACGAGATTGAGTTAGATGATCAAGGCTTCTTATTATCCTATGTATTAGAACAAGATGATGCTAAGGCAAAGGCTCTTTGTGATGAATGGAATGCAAAGTGGGCTGCAGCTCGTGCTGAAATAGTAAAATAAACTATATTGATCTTGATGATAACTTACAGGTTTCATTAATCAACTATAACAAACTTTTCTGCTGCATTTTCAAAAAAATGCAGCAGAAAATCTTTAAGGGAACGAGGACTATCCATGAAGAGCAAGGTGAAAGACAAAATTATAGTAACAGGATTTCTCCTGATACCGGTAATACTATTGATCATGTTTTCTTATTATCCATTATATAAATTATTTCAGATAAGTTTATCTGATTGGAACGGATTATCTCCTGATATTAAGATAATAGGTTTTAAGAATTTTAAAGATGTTTTAAGCGGAAAAGAATATCTATCTACCATTTGGAACAATATGGCTTATGTAATAATAGCCGTTATACAACAATTTGTAGGATTATTTTTAGCGATACTTTTAGATAGTAATTTGAAGTTGAAAAAGACATTTAGAGCAATTATTTTCATGCCTTATATTATTAATGGTGTTGCGGTTGCTTTTATGTTCAATTATATGTACGATTTTACGAATTCCCCGATTAATATGCTTTTAAAGGCAATAGGACTCGAAGAGCACATGATACGCTTCATTAGCATGGATTATGGCTCAAACTTTTCGTTAGCCTTTATCGGCTTTTGGAAATATGTCGGATTTACCATGGTAATCTTTCTTGCTGCCTTACAATCTATTTCCAAAGAAATTTATGAAGCAGCGAGAGTGGATGGAGCAGGTTTCTTTCGATTAATACGCCATATTACTTTTCCGAATATCAAAAACATGTTCCAAATTTCCGTCCTGTTAAGTATCAATGGATCACTGCAGGCTTATTTGGAGCCTTTCGTAATTACTAAGGGTGGACCTAATGGAAGAACATCTACGGTTATCGTAAAATCCTTGGAGTTGGCATTCCAATATAATAAGTATGGAAAAGCAGCAGCGCTGGGTGTTGTATTATTATTTATCATTCTGTTGATAGTCGTAGTCCAAAGAACATTGTTAAAGGAGAGTGATAAATGATGAAAATGAAGATAATTCCCATTAGAAAATCTAAAAATTCAGATTCTTCAGAGAATGTAAATACCTTCACAATCGCTAATCCTGTAGGAAGGCTTTTATGCTATATATTTATCGCTTTTATGCTCCTTCTGATTTTAGCTCCGCTGGCAATCGTACTCAATATTTCCTTAAAGGATAATGTAGAATACATGGCGAAAGGGGTATATTCATTCCCGGAGAACATTTTTAACTTAAGCAATTTTATCAATGCATATAAGCTTGGCGGTTTTGGTGAGGGCTTTTTGAATACGTTTTTATTAGTTATTTTTAGCGTACCAATCGCCATTGTTTTTGGTACTATGGTTGCCTATGCATTGGGAAGATTTGATTTTAAGCTAAAAAAATTACTTTTCGCAGCGTTCCTGTTTCCAACCTTTGTACCAACCATGACAGTGACCATTGCTACCTTCACATTGATTAAAAGCTTGGGGTTATATAATTCATTTCTAGCAGGAATTATATTGTACATAGGAACTGACATAATGCAGATTTATATTTTTCTACAATTTATTAGTCAAATTCCGGTTGCTCTGGATGAAAGTGCTCGCATTGATGGAGCATCCAGACTGAAGATTTATTATAGTATTATTCTACCCCAGTTAAAGCCGGCAATAGCCACGACCGTTATTCTAAAATTATTGGGAATTTATAACGACTTCTTTACACCATATATGTATATGCCAAAGATTAAGACTGCTGCAACCTCCCTTAATACTTTTGCCGGTGATCGAATGGCGGATTGGCCTTTAATGTCGGCCGCCATAATTTTGATTGCAATCCCAACGATTTTCATTTATATCTTTTTACAAAACTACATTATTAGTGGTGTAACGGATGGTGCTGTTAAATAAGCACTTCGATGATTGAAAGGTAAATGATACCAATGCTAACGAATGAGAAAAAACAGCTAGAAACATTCCATAGTCAGAAAAATAATAAATTTAGTACGATAATTGATAAATTGAAATTCATTAAAATTAAATCTATTAAATTAAAATTAATCCTATCCTTTTGCATACCGATTATATTACTTATTGTACTGGGTTTAATTACCTATTCAAAAGCTTCTGATGTGATTATCAATAATTATAAAATTTCAGCTACGCAGACGATAGAGGCTAATGGTAATTATCTGGAATTAGTTTTTAATAATCTGGAGGCAAAATCGAATCAAATAGCCAGCAATGGGAATATCACGAAATACTATGGTGGTGGCTTTACTAAAAACAGTAAAGAGGAATACGAAGCATACAATGGAACGCAAAATGATTTACTTGCAATGGTAGCAGCAGATAAATTCATCTTTTCCATTAATATAATATCTACAGAGAATGAACCGATCTCTACCTATGCCAATTTTACTTCTAAGGAGTATAAGGAATATATTAATTCCGATGAGGCCCTTGAATTTTCTAAGACGGGTAAAAAGGTGATTTGGTCAGGGTATCATAATTTTCTGGATGATACTCTAAAGGTATCGAAAGATAAATATGCGATGTCCTTAACAAGACAATTGTTTCGAACAAAGAGTAATAAGTTACTTGGATATGTAATTATGGATATCGATTTAGAAAGTATCCAAAATCTATTAAATGGTATTGATTTTGGTGATGATAGCAGTGTTGCCTTTGCTTCTGGGGATGGAAGAATTCATACCAAGGTATCTGTAAAGGAGAAGAGTGCTTCCGTGATAAAGGATATTGATCAGGAAGCATTTTTTCAAGAAAGCTTGCTTGGTGAGGATGAAAGCGGGTCCAGAGACATTACCTATAATAATAAAAAATATTTATTTGTTTATACGAAGATTGGTGAAAGCGGTTCTACTCTATATAGTTTAATACCGGAATCAACGATCCTTGACCAAGTAACGGATATTAAAAATATTACAGTTGGAATCGTTGTTTTAGCAGTGATTATTGCCTTAGTAGTCTGTACCTTGATTTCTACCGGCCTCAGTTCAACCATTAAGAATATCATTTCCAGTGTTAAGAAAGCTGCGGTTGGTGACTTGACGGTAACCTTTGAGACCAAGCGTAAGGATGAATTTGAACTACTAATTAATAGTTTGTCAGATATGATTTTCAGCATGAAAGGACTCATTGAAAAAACGGTCCAAGTATCCTTGGCAGTTAAGAATTCTGCATATATCGTTGGAGACACTGCCGAAAGCTTCATTAAATCATCGAAGGATATTGCGGCTTCTCTTGGAGATATTGAACAAGGATCCTATCAACAAGCATCCGACGCTGAAAATTGTCTTTCTATGATGGATAATTTATCCGCAAAAATAGGTGACGTATATAATAATACAAAAGAAATTAACCTCATTGCAAATAATACAAAAACGATTGTCAGTACCGGTGTAAATACGATTGGGGTTTTGGAGGATAGAATTACAGATACCTCTAATATGTCGAAGTTATTAACGGATGAAATTGCATATATTAAAAAGGATGTCAGTTCAATTGGTGAGATCATTCAGATGATTAATTATATTGCTGATCAAACTAATTTATTATCTTTAAATGCATCGATTGAAGCAGCAAGAGCGGGACAAGCAGGCAGAGGCTTTGCTGTAGTTGCAGATGAAATAAGAAAATTAGCCGAACAATCAATCAATGCAGCAAGTAAGGTTGATGAGAACATTACCAGAATTAATTCCAGAACAAATAACATGGTAGAAATCGCAAATAAAACGGTAGTCGTTGTAGAATCTCAAGAGCAGGCGCTTTCCGATACAGTTCGTATCTTTAATCGAATTGATGAGCATGTAGATAATTTGGTTCAATTCCTTCAAAAGATATCGGAAGGAGTTGTAACTGTAGAAGAAGTGAAAACTAACACCTTGAGCTCTATTGAGAGTATCTCGTCAATCATTGAGGAAGCTTCAGCAGTAACCGGCGAGGTGAATTCTACTGCCCAAAGACAATTGAATTTAGCAGAAGAACTCAATAATGCAACCAAACAAATGGAAAGGGATTCCAATATATTGGAAGCGGCTATTGAAATATTTACGATTTAACAATCGAATATCAGCAAAAAGAGTAAACGATTGGGAGTCTTCATACAAAACTTTAATTATTGTGTGAAGACTCATTTTTATTTCATAGGAAATAGCGTCCTATGAAATAAAAAGCCCTCCGGGCAAGTGAACAAAGTTCACTTTGGGATGACACACTCGCGCGTATGGAAATTATCTGCCTGTGGCAGAACGCGCTCGGCGCGAGTAGTGTCAGCAAGCTGACACTTTGTTTGTTTCTAAAGAATTGTATATAAATACAAATTGGGGCAATTAAAGTAATAACATTATTATGCTAACATGATAAGAGATAATGTATTTTAATATTTGATTTTAATATCAGGAGGATGTTATATGAGTGAGGTTAAAATAATAGGAAATGAACTTAAAAATATTCCGTGGCAAGAGAAACCCGAAGGTTGTACTGATGTAATGTGGAGACATATTGGTAATCCAATTATGGGAAGGAACGAAACCCCTAAGTCTTCCAGAATATATAATAGTGCTATAATACCTTACCAGGGCAAATTTGTTGGGATATTTCGTGCGGATCATAAGGATGGTATCCCCCAGCTACATGTAGGATATAGTGATGATGGTATAAAGTGGAACATCGAGGATGAAGAAATCAACTGGGTGGATGAGGATAATAAGGAATATAAAACCGGATATGCTTACGATCCCCGTTTGGTGGAAATAGAGGGTAGTTATTATATTGTTTGGTGTACGGATTTTGGCGGTCCAACCATAGGATTAGGAGTAACCAAGGATTTTAAGTCCTTTGTACGCTTAGAAAATTCCTTTATTCCCTTCAATCGAAACGGTGTCCTATTCCCCAAAAAGATTAATGGTAATTATGCTATGCTTAGCAGACCGAGTGATAGTGGACATACACCCTTTGGCGATATATTCTTAAGCTATAGCCCTGATCTTGCGTTCTGGGGAAAGCATCGTAGGGTGATGACCAGCGGTCATACCTGGTGGCAGGGAACAAAAATCGGAGCCGGTGCTGTACCGATTGAGACATCAGAGGGATGGCTGCTCTTTTATCATGGCGTGAATGGAACCTGTAACGGTTTCGTATACAGTATAGGTGCTGCAATACTGGATAAGGAGAACCCGTCTAAAGTATTATATCGAACCAAAGACTATATCATGACACCGGAGATGGATTATGAAGTAACAGGGTTTGTACCCAATGTAACCTTCCCTTGCTCCGCGTTATGTGATGCTGCAACCGGAAGAATTGCAATTTATTATGGGGCAGCGGATACCTGTCTTGGTATTGCTTATACAACCGTGGAGGAATTAGTTAGCCACATTAAAAATAATTCATTTTTATTACCTGGAGATGCTCAGGAGTATCGCTAGGAGCAGTACCTTGTGTGATATATAGATATCAATCGGATGAATATGGAGGTAGACTATTGAAATTCGAAATGCAACAACAACTTGATCATGTCATCCTACCCTACTGGAAAGGGTTAGTTGATCGAAGAATGGGTGGTTATTATGGATATGTTGATTATAATTTAAAGGTAGAAGAACAAGCAGATAAAGGTGTAATTCTTAATAGCAGGATTTTGTGGTTTTTCTCAAATGCTTACTTGAACGCAAGAGAGGAAAATCTGCTTCCCTATGCAAACCATGCTTATGAGTTCTTAATCAAGCATTGTCTGGATCAGGAGTATGGTGGTGTATATTGGATGATGACTTATGATGGTAAAGTAAAGGAAGATATCAAGCATACCTATAATCAGGCATTTGCGATTTATGCATTAAGTGCATATTATGAAGCAACAAAGGATGAAAAAGCTCTAGCCATTGCACTTGAATTATTTCGCCTCATAGAGGAGAAATGTACCGACGCTTATGGATATCTGGAGGCATTCACCAGGGATTGGATTATTATTGATAATGAAAAGTTATCGGAAAATGGGCTGTTAGCAGACAAGACAATGAATACCTTATTGCATGTTTTGGAAGCTTATACCTTATTATACAAAGTATCAAAGGACATCAAGGTAAAGGAAAAACTGATACATATCTTAGAATTGTTTCGAACAAAGGTATACGATTCACAGAAGGTGCGTCTGGAGGTGTTTTTCAACGAAACAATGGAAAGCATCACTGATCTTCACTCTTATGGTCACGATATCGAAGCATCCTGGCTCCTTGATGAGGCTTGCCAGGTAGTTGGTGAAAGAGACATAACTGAGGCTACCAAGGAATATACCAATGTGATTGCCAAGAGGATTCTTAAAGATGCCATGGAGGGAGACGCGGTTCTTAATGAGTGCTTCTTAGGAGAAGTTGATAAAACAAGGGTATGGTGGGTACAAGCGGAGGCTGTTGTAGGATTTTACAATGCATATGAGAAGACCGGTCAAGAAGCTTATCTGGAGGCGTCAAAACGCATCTGGAATTACATAAAGACCTACTTTATCGATAAAAGACCCGGGTCTGAGTGGTTTTGGGATTTGGATGAGCACAACCGTTCCAGCAGTCATAAGCCAATCACTGAGCCCTGGAAATGTCCTTATCACAACGGTCGTATGTGTTTTGAAATAATTAGGAGGATGAAGCATGTTTGAAAGTAATAGAGAGAAAGTTATGAACCATTATGAGGAAGTCATAGCTAGAAAGAACAGTAAGGATACATCATTTTACAATGGAATTTATGATCGATGGGTAAATCCGGTATTAACGAGAGACCATATTCCGTATTTCTGGAAATACGATATGAACAAGGAGACGAATCCGTTATTTATGGAACGCCTTGGTGTAAACGCAGTGATGAACTCAGGGGCCATTGAATTAAACGGTAAATATTATTTAATTGCCAGAATAGAAGGAAATGACAGAAAATCCTTCTTTGGCGTCGCTGAAAGTGATAATGGCGTTGATGGCTTCCGTTTCTGGGATTATCCAATCTTACTACCTGATACCTGCAAGGAAGAGACCAATGTATATGACATGCGTCTGACAAAGCACGAGGATGGCTATATTTATGGTGTTTTCTGCTCGGAAAGTAAGGATACCACAGTAAACGATCTTTCGGCAGCGGTAGCGGCTGCAGGTATCGTCCGTACCAAGGATTTAAAGACCTGGGAACGTTTAGAGAATCTAAAGACCTTGCGTTCTCCCCAGCAGAGAAATGTAGTGTTACATCCGGAATTCATCAATAACAAATATGCTTTTTATACCAGACCGATGGATGACTTTATTAATACCGGTTCCGGTGGCGGTATTGGGTTCGGTCTATGTGAGGATATTGAACATGCAGTCATCGATGAGGAGATTCTGACCAGCCAAAGAAAATACCATACCATTACCGAAGCTAAGAATGGAGCAGGCGCTGTACCAATTAAGACAGAGAAGGGCTGGATCCATATTGCACATGGTGTCCGTAATACAGCAGCAGGTTTACGTTATGTGCTATATGCCTTTGCTACTTCCTTAGAGGATCCTACCAAAGTGATTGCAGAGCCTTCAGGCCTTTTCCTTTCTCCGCTTGGAAAAGAAAGAGTCGGAGATGTATCGAATGTGGTATTCACCAATGGAGCCATTGCTAAAGATAATGGAGAAGTGTATATCTATTATGCATCCTCCGATACAAGATTGCATGTAGCTACAACCACCGTTCATCAATTAGTAGATTATGTATTCAATACACCTTCTGATCCCCTTCGTTCGGTTGAATGTGTACAACAACGTTGTGATTTTATTAAAAAGAATCTAGAGTACATGGGAAGATAACAAATAAGAAAATAGCATTGTAATATCCATATCTTATCAATTTCTTTCCTATAGTTCACTTTCATCATTAGGAGCCCTACAATTCAACGATTGTAGGGCTCCTACTCTTTGTGAGCCATCTTAACCCAAATTACGATTCATGCGGTAGGAGACACGATTCGTGCGGTTGACAGTTTTTTACGAGTGGAATTTGGTATTATTATGTCGAGATGAAAATAGAGATTGAAATTTTACAAGATTGCATAGAGAGCGGAGTGTTAGTAAAGATAAGGAGGAGGACATTATGTTTAGTTTAGAAGAGACTTATGATCAAGCAATAAGAATTTCGCGTAATATTGTGGAAGATATCAGGTTTGGTAGGGAATTATACTTATATCCTGTAAAAATATGTTCTATTCAAATTTGTAAATATCTAGATTTTGATGCCAATATATTAACTTTACTAAACAGTGTTCAGGATAAAAACCCTTATATGAATTCTCATCCGGTTAATGTAGCTTTTATATCATTTGTTATTGGCAAATGGCTGAATTTGGGTTGTTCAGATCTGGTAAATCTGGTTCGCGCAGGGCTTTTACATGATATAGGGAAAGCAAAGATTAAAGATAGTTTATTAAATAAGACGGATCCATTAACCCTAGAAGAGATGGAAAAAATGAAATCTCATCCGGTCATAGGCTATAAAATATTAGATAGCGTCAATGAATTTGATGCGGATGTGTTACATGGTGTTTTATTCCATCATGAAAGGATGGATGGATCAGGTTATCCCTTAGGGCTAAAGGGAGAAAAAATCAGTTTGTTCGGTAGAATAATAGCAATAGCTGATACATTTGATGCAATCACAGCTTCCAAGACATATAGCGAAAAGAAATCACCTTTAAAAGCGGTTGAGGAAATACAAGCAAACAGCTTCAATCAACTTGACCCATATATTTGTCAGATTTTTGTAAATAATATTATTGAATACTATAGTGGTAGAGAGATACGTTTAAGCAACGAGCAAGTTGGTAATATAGTTTATATCAACCCTATAGAAATAACAAAACCATTAGTTGTTTGCGAAAATGAATATCATGATTTGTCGGTAGAAAGAGATATTGAAGTGGTTGAGCTTCTTTAGTGCGGGGTAACAAAAACCCTGTTAAAGAAATCGATGCACCTCATCCCGGTTGCATCATGGGTTTGAGGGGAAGAACATTCGCTCTGCTACCGGAGAGAAAGCAAAAAGCTACAGGTACTTCTGGACCAAGAAAAAATATTTTTTCGAGTTATGGAGGAACAAACTGTATGGAAAAACTCATTTTTAGCACATTGGAATGTCCCGATGGCTATGAGATTGCGGAGGATGTACTTAACAGCTCTGGCAGTTTGATTATAACCAAAAATACGATTGTTAATGAGACCATAAGACAAAGGCTTGTTGCTTTCAAAGTGGACAGGATTGCGGTATGCGAACGAACTAAAATAGTTAATGATGATGTTTATAACCCCAAAGCGGATATTATTACATTTAAAAGAAAATACCAGAAAAGCGTGAATACGGTAAAGGCAATTATTAATGACCTTGCTGCAGGCAGAGGACTTGATAATGAAAAGATTAACGAGATATCCAGTTCGCTTTATGAAAATATGTACAGCAATATTGCTGTAACGGAATGTCTGAATAAGATTAAAATCGTTGACGAATATACCTACTCCCATAGTATCAATGTTTCACTATATTCAATGCTGATTGGAAAGTGGCTTGAGCTTCCGGAAAGCGAGATCAAGCTTCTAATGATCGCTGGTATTTTACATGATGTGGGTAAGTCTAAGATACCAATCGATATATTGAACAAAAAAGGACCACTAAGCCAAGCAGAGTTTGAAGTTATCAAAAAGCATCCGTTATTCGGGTTCGAAATAATTAAAGATAACAAAGGTATAAATAAGAAAGTGAAAGAAGCGGTATTGATGCATCATGAAAAGGAAAACGGAACAGGCTATCCTTTCGGTATTATAAGCGGAAGTATCAGTAGCTTCGCAAAAATAATATCCATTGCGGATGCCTTTGATGCGCTAACCTCAGAACGTGTTTACAAGAAGAGGCAAACTCCGTTTGATACGTTCAGAGATTTTGAAAGGATAGGTATTGGTGAGGGACAATATGATCCAGGCATCCTTCTTAAATTTATACATAACATTTCGCAATATTATGTCGGGTCAAGGGTTAGGATGAGTACGGGCAAATTTGGTGAAATTGTATATGTACCGCCACATAATATTTCAAATCCAGTGGTTAGGGTGGAGGGTTCTTTTGTAGATCTATCTGCTCAAAGGGGTATAAAAATTATAGAGATGCTATAATTATATGTCCGAATACTCTTGCCGCCCTTTCTTCTTTGCTATGACTGCCATATATCTATTTACAAAAAGTTTGTAGTAGGTATTGCATTAAGTGGTGTTAACGACCTATAAATCCATACGTCTTATGGTTTTATCTGAAGTACTCTATAATCTACGGAATTTGAAATTATTAGAAAGATTAAGTAATAGGAAATATGTAGAATCACTTATTTATATAAGAGTAACATGCATCCCATACCAGATAATCTCTTTCTGTTAGGTGAGATTATCTGGTATGGGATGCTATTACTCTTATTTTTTTAAACAATATCAGCTTTTTGAAACAGCACATACAACGGGTTACTATTTGTTTAGTAAATAGATGTTGAAATTTAAAAAGGCAGCAAATAAACACCACAATAAATATGGTATTTGCAGATAGCCAGCGATAGGACTGATTTTATAGAATTTTATTATCATAACACAAATACAAATGATTAAACCGATCAGCCATACGAATGCGAATAAATAATTTTGAAGGTTAAAAAAGATTAAGGACCATATAAAATTAAAAAGTAATTGTATTGCATACCAATTAAGGGCAGATTGCTTCAAAGTACTATCCGATGAGCAAATAATATAGGATGATATTCCCATCAATATATATAATATGGTCCAAACGATGGGAAATACAGAAGATGGTGGCGCAAAATCTGGTTTAATAATCTGATGGTAATTCATAGAATCCTTCGTGAGAAAAGCAGATAGGCCTCCGACTGCCAGGGGAATAAAAATACATATTATTAAGGAGATTAGTTTTTTGAGCATAAATGATACCTCAAGCGGTTTATTACATTTTATTATCGCCTTCATAACTTTATTCATGGAGGGATGATGAAGATGCTTGGTATGGGTGCACTTGGGCATGAAATCCTTCGAGTGTATTAAAGTATACAGTCGAAATATTTATAAATAGCCTCAAATAGTACCACAAATAGGTACCAAGAAATGTAATTAAAATACGATTCGTGCGGTAGAAATTACGTTTCATGCGGAAAACGGTTATTAAGGGGAAAACATGATATTCTTATTATGAGTAATAGTAATTCTTAAGGAAATGGAGGATGATTTATGACATCATCCACACTGGGCTGGTTTATCGCAGGAATCTGTGTTACAGCATTAGTTACACTGTGGTTTATAGTGAGTTTTAAAGAATTAGCTGCAAAACGGAAGAGCCTTGATGCCATCGCTGAGCAGGTGCAAATACACCGTAGATTGTATATGCAGGAACGTGGTGGTGAAAATGATGCAGCTGCACAAAACATGTTGGAAAATAAGCTCATGGTTTATCGGGAAGTAGAAAGGGGGTATAATGCCCTGTTACGAAGACCGATGAACCGAATCCCTGCATATATTATGGGGTTTCGTCCTGTAGGAAGGGAGCGTTGGATATGACTTGTTAGCGGGGAATTGTCTTTTTGAAAAAAGATGTAACCCTTGAAATAAAGGCCATGCTCCATCGTCATCAGCGATACCATGGTAAGTGGTTTTTAGATGCGTATAATGAAGTTGGCACTGATATTTTGACTATAATCGATAACTGCTTCACAAGGAAAGGAAGGAATAAAGAATGAAAAAAAGATTGTTTACATTATTCATAGCGGTTGTTATGTGCCTTGCTATGTTACCAGATACTGCGCTTGCGACCAAGAGTACATCAGGAAGTGAACCTGTGTATCTTGGCACAGAGGCAGAATACCAATCAACCCTTGATGCAATGTTTGACGAGAATGGCCTTCGTAAAGTTGCTGTTGGATATAACAGCAACAACGGTACGCTGTACGAAAAAGTAGGACTTGTGGACAGATATGGTAAATTTGTGGTACAACCCATTTACGACAGGATTGTGAGTGAGGTAGAGTATATTAATGGTTCCGGACATGCTTCAACCCGACCCTCTTATTTCATCGGTGGATACGCCCAGGCTGTCCGCGATGGCAAGATGGGGCTGATCAATAGTAAGGGTGAGGAGGTTGTTCCCTGTAAGTATGAGTATGTGGGGCTGCCGTCGGAAGGGGTCTGCCGTGTGTATCAGTTCAAGGAGAAGATAGGGGGGAATAACGTCTATTATTTGGGTTATTGGAACATAGAGCAAAACAGGGAAATTGTTGCCCCCGATAAGTATTCCACATCCTTTATAAGCCACTACCTTTTAGATTCTAATACCGGAAAAGCCAGGAAGAATTCTGCCGGTGAATTCCTCTGTGTTCATGATTTTATCGATGGTTATGCTCTGGTTTTTACTGAGTCAGGCCACACAAAAACGGAAATGTCAGATTTCAGACAGAGTACTGTGATCGATAAAAACGGTAAAGATATTCTTAAAAAAACATACCTCACCGTCGTAAACAGTTTAACGGATAACTTTTATCAAACCTATCCCCAGAAGGGACCCTATTTAAGCTTTATTGCGGAGAACGTAACCCCTGATAAGTACAAGAACACCGAGCTTTATAAAGCGTGGCAGAATCATCCGGACATCAAGAGAGGGGTCGTAAGGATGGGTGCTACCGATTTGACAGGACTTGCCGGCTCCAAAGGGGTATTGATTCCAGCCGTATATGCCGCCAATCAATTCACAGATAGTGCTGATTTTGATGGAGATGGAAAACATGAAGGGGGATTGCTACACTTTGGCAGTGCAAGCTTCCAGATTATTCCCGATAAAAAGCTTGTCATAACATCCAATGCCATTAATCCTAAAATTGAGAAGTACGCTCCAGCGATAGCAAACCGCTATGGAGTGATCGATCTAAACGGCAAAAAGGTAATCCCCTTTGGGCCATCCATAGATTACAACTATGAATATCAAATCTTTGTGAGTGGAGGCAAGATCTACAATACTAAGGGAAAAGCAATAAGTAAACGGTCTTATTTTTCTATTGCGAATACTTTTTATAATGGATATAACCTGGCTTTTACGAGCACAGGCAAATACAATCAAAAGTACAATTCCAATATCATCACCTGGTATGCAGTAAAGTATGATGGTACAGAGACTAACCTGACTAAGGCTTTGGGGCTGGGAAAATATGAAACGGATTTTGGAGGAGTCAGTGAATTCAACACCAGGGGCTACCTCTGGCTACAGCGTAAGGGTGGCAAGTGGGGGCTGATTGACTCCAAAGGCAAGACCATATTACCGTTTAAGTATGACAAAGTTGAAAGTAGTGAATGGCATAACGGCAAAAACGGCTATGCTATAGTAACCAAGAACGGCAAGTCGGGGATTGTCAATAACGCAGGGAAAGAGGTTGTAGCCTGCAGTTATGATAGTTTTACAGATAACAGTAAATATGCAGCTCCTGGCTATCGAGATAAATTATCCACCATATTAGCTATGAAAGGCAAGGATGGGTATGGTCTGATCGATGTTACGACCGGTAAAATTATCATACCTGCCAAGTATGACTCAGTGCGGGCATATCCCGGATACAGGCAGCAAAATCTTAGCTATTTTGATACGGGCGCCTACTATGTGGAGCTTGGAGACAAAAAACTGCTGCTGGATAAAGAGGGAAAGGAAGTGTTCTCCACCACCAAGAAGTTCCATGAAGCGGCAAATGGACTCTACCGGTATAATGACAATTCGGGCTATTTTGATAGTCGAGGTCGCATCATTATTCCCGGCGAGCTGGAAAGAGTCAATAATTTAGAGGTTGGTGACAGTTATACCATCTATGTGAAGGACAAAAAGGTGTATCGTATTTCCGCAAATTATCTGGATATTAATTATATCGTTAAGACTTATGGTTCACCCTCCTCTGCAAGTGGTAAGGAGATGGATGCCTATGCGCAGAGCCAGAGGGATGCTCATAAAAAAGCCTATGAGCAGGCTAGTGGGAATCCCTATCAGCAAAAGGCTATTTACAAGGAACCCTTTGTCTCCTTCCGTACGGTGCCTGACAAAGTGACCTATAAGGTTGGCGAAGCATTTGAGACGAAGGGCTTCAAGGCTGTATGGGTAGATGTGTACGGAACAGAGACCGACATCAGCAGCCAAATCACCTTTGATGTTAACGGAACAAAGATTTATGACGGCTATCAATTTAAGACTGCAGGAAGCAAAACGGTGAACTGCTCCTACCAGGGAAAAAGCTTGAACAATTTCAAAATCAGTGTCATCAGTATTGATGCAAACTATCTCGCTGACGGAGATTATTACATAACAGTCTATGGTAAGTATTTCACTGTGGTAAAGGGACGATACCTGGAGCTGTCAGATCAAAAGCCGGATAAACCCTTTACCGTGCAGCAGATGATTGTTGATAAGGACGGCTATTTCATTTACAAGGTGATGTATGATGGCGGTTATGTCTATCAGCCTTCCAGCTCCGATGGCGATCAGCTAGCAGTATCTAACTCCAGCGGTACTCCTCACCAGTGGCGAATCGCAAAGTACAAAGACTTTTGCACGATTAGAGATGCCGGAAAACAGAAGCTTATTGTCAATGCCTCCGGAAATAGCAGCAAAAACGGCACTAAAGTCATCGTCTGGAGTCATACCGGCAGTGCACCCGACAATGCAAAGCTGTCATTTATCAAGGCAGATTAGTAAATCACACTTTCGAACTTTCAATTGTCATGAAAAAAAGCCGACTATATAATATGGTCGGCTTTTTTGCTCAAAAATATTTCTTTTGTTAAATTAAGGGTGTTCAAATTAGGGATCAAGAGATAACATTCGATTAATGTGATAGTCTTTGTTACTTGATATCTTTGTTACATACCAGGATTTACTTTCAAGGGTAGCATAAGCTGCAGAACGAATATCCCGCCCTCAGTTTCGATGGAATATAACCCGCCGTGACGCTCCACAATAGAGACAATACTCTTAATTCCGAAGCCGTGTCCAGCTTCTTTATTATTTGATTTAGGTAATTCGCCATTCATTTCGATCATTCCCACATAGGCATTTTCTGTAGAAACAACTAACTTGTTACTATTAATAACAGCTCGGATAAAGACCTTGCGAAGCTTCTCATCCTCCACCTGTGCTGCAGCTTTAATTGCATTTTCCAGAGCATTGGACAATAGGGCACAGAGTTCGTTGTCGTTCACCCCAAGTTCTTCCGGTAGCTTAATGTTTGCTTGAAGAACAACGCCCACCTTTTTTGCTCGTGTATCAAAGTTCGATAAAATTAGGTTGACGGTTTCATTTACACAGTAACGTACCGGGGTCAGAGAATCAATATCGGCTTGAGTACTGGAAAGATATTCTTTAATTTTCTGGAGATCGCCTTCGGCTGCATAGCTGCGAAGCAGAGATAGATGATGGCCCATATCATGGCGATAGATTAAGGTGTTGTAATGCATTTGGCGCAAAGTATTAAGTTCTAGCTTAGCTTGCTGAAGCTGGGAGGCAAAGATGTCCCTCTCTCTCTGGGCCTCTATTTGCTTTTGAGATTCATTGTTGTAATAGATTACAAAAACAAAGTAAATGGTGGATATCAGGGAGGGAGCAAATTGTACTACCGCACGGGAGCCTGAGAATAACAGATTCGTATAGACAGTAGTGATGTAGTCAAACAAATAGTACAAAAGAGGTACTGCACCAAATAGCAGACAGGAGAGTGTTGACCGTTCTATTAATTGTCGAACGGAGGTAGCAATATACCTTTTAAGGTAATAGTACACTATGCCCATTGCCACAATATAAGCAATATGATCGGCTAGGGGGTCACCAGTGACCGTCGCTGTCACCCCGCTAACCCAGCTTGGTATCTGACAACAAAGATAGGCGGTTAGTACGCTGCTGATCGATATTAGCCATGGACGCTTTAAATAAAAGATCAGGAATAGAATCAATGGAAAATGTGTAATAAAGGGGTATAAGCGCTTAGTGGCTTCGAAGCCAAGCATATTCAAGCAGAAAATTTGAATGAAAAATGTTAATGTATAAAAAACAGCAATCGCCTGTTTATTCGCTCGTGTACGTTGTATATCTGCGAAAAGGAGGGAGACTGCTACACCGAACACCAAAAGTAAGCCGTAGCGTAATACGC
Source organism: Bacillota bacterium (assembly GCA_023411215.1). Lineage (GTDB taxonomy): Bacteria > Bacillota > Clostridia > Lachnospirales > Lachnospiraceae > Mobilitalea. Next base: position 26,007 of record JAEYOY010000064.1, read on the forward strand.
TAATAACAATAAGGATCACATTATATTCCCCCTTTCGTTTGGTGACAGTAGATATTTCATATATGCCGCTTTCACCTTCGAAAAAGCATCCCTTGCTACCGGAACGGTCTTTCCTACTATGGTAGCCAGACCCTTTTTATTGAGTTCGGTCACATGTAGCAAATTCACCACATAAGAACGGTGAGGCTTATAAAAAATGGGGGATGACAGCAAATCACCTTCATAATCAGTAAGGTAGCCGTAGGCTTCACGAACCTCCCCGTTTGCGAGAATAAATTGTAACGTGCGGTTTATGACTTCCACATATACAATTTGCGAAAAGGGTAATTTCAGGATGCCGTTTCCTGTTTTTAAAGTTAGATATGCTTCCTCATGCATATACTTTGTCAGTTGCTTATCAAGTGAGGGAAATATCTCATCTCTCCGTGCAGGCTTCATTATGTAGTCCTCTGCGCTTACGCGGTAGCTCTCAACAGCGAATTCACGGGAGGAGGTGAGGAAAATGATCGGTATTTCATGATCTGAACAGCGGATCTCTTTTGCTGCTTCCATTCCGGTCACACCGGGCATAAGAATGTCCAAAAGCAACAAATCGAACCGTCCTGAACTCAAAGTCTCCAAAAGCTCTGTGGCACTGTGAAAAGCTTCATATGTAATAGAACCATCCCGCTCTCTGCTATAATCCTCCAACAGAGCCAAAATGCGTGAAAGCTCATCGATATTATCATCACAGACCGCAATATGCATGTTCATTTCCTCCATTTGTGTATATTAAGCTTGGTTTATTATAGCATATGGCTAAATTTACTTCAATAATATGGAAACAAGTACTTTCCTAACCTACTTCAGTCTGTAATGAGCATAAATTCAGAGGCAATAAAAGCCGCAAAATGAATACACCACCTTCTGTTTCAAAGGAATATAATCCTCCATAACGCTCCACAATGGAGATCATACTCTTAATTCCGAAACCATGTCCGACTTCTTTGCTCTTTGATTTTGGCAATTCACCCTCCATATCAATCATTCCTACATAAGCATTTTCTGTGGACATAATCAACCGACCATTATTAATAACAGCATGGATATAGACCTTGCGAAGTTTGTCATCCTCTACCTGAGCGGCTGCGGTAATCGCATTTTCCAGTGCATTGGAAAGCAAGGCACAAAGCTCGGTGTCGTTTATACCAAGTTCTTCCGGTAGCTTGACATCCGTGTGTAGAACAACGTGCTCCTTTTTTGCCCGTGTTTCAAAGCTGGATAAAATTAGATTAACTGTTTCATTTTCACAGTAATGAACCGGAGTCAATGCATCTATATCGGCTTCTGTGATGGCAAGATATTCGTTGATTTTCTGGAGATTACCCTCGAATGCAAAGCTGTCAATCAGCGACAGGTGATGACGCATATCATGGCGATAGATCCGTGTGTTGTTTTGCATCTGGCGCATCGTATCAAGATCTATCTGAGCTTGCTGGAGCTGGTTAGCAAAGATGTCCCGCTCTCTCTTGGCTTTGGCCTGATTTTGGGATTCATTGTAGTATAAGAGAACAAACACTAAGTAAAAGGTACAAATCATAGAAGGAATAAATTGTACCACCAGAGGAGCACCGGAGTACAACAGATCCGTATAAAAGGTAGTGGAATAGTCAAACAAATAATACAAAAGAGGTACTGTACCAAAAAGCAGGCAGGAGCGGGTCGACCGCTCCATTAACTGACTAACTGAGACGGCAAGATATCTTTTTAGTAAATAGTACACAACACACATGGTAACAAAGTAACCGATATGGTCGGCGAGACGGACGCCGGAAATCGCCGCTGCCACTGCTCCAAACCAGCGAGGTATCTGGCAGCAGAGATAGGCTGCCAGCACGCTGCTGATTGAAATCAGCCAGGGACGCTTGAAATAAAGAGCAATGAATAAGATCGATGGTAAATGCGCAATTAAAGGGTACATTTGCATCGTGGTTTGCAGACCAAGCGTCTGCCAGATAAATATTTGAATGAAAAGTGCGAGTACATAAAAAATGGCATTCGCCAGTTTACCTGCCCGTGTACTTTGCACACCGGCAAAATGAAGGGCAATCGCCAAACCGAATGTCAAAGCGACACAGGATCGAAGTATAAGAAAAATGTTATATATCACGGTGTATTCCTCCCCTCACCCGGTAACAGCAGATATTTCGTAAATAAAAATTGGGGTCTGGCAGCAAAGCCCCTTCGTAATCGATATAAAAGCCGTAGGCTTCTCGCTCACGGCCATAAAACTCAGGCAGTGAGGGAATACTGGAAAGCTCATCTATATTGTCATCACAAACAGTAATATGCATGCTTGTCTCCTTCATATGTGTATAACGAACCAAGTATAACATGATGAAAGCATCAATAAGTGCTTTTGAATTTTTTCCACATTATATCATGAATAAAGATCGCATTCATGATCATCAGCTCCGATCGCATCTATACAATCAAGCTTGTAAGATGCTCACTACGCTTTATTATATCATGAATAAAGATCGTATTCATGATCATCAGCTCCGATCGCATCTCTACAATCAAGCTTGTAAGATGCTCACTACGCTTTTATTATATCATATAACAAAAATTGGTTCAAGAAATGGAATACGTTTCGTGCGGTAGGGAATACGTTTCGTGCTGTAAACGGTTATTTGGAAAAAAACATGCTATTCTTATTATAACTTAACGATTCTACTAGGAAAGGGTGACACTTTATGATAGCAGACGCGCTAGGCTGGTTTATTGCAGGAATCTGTGTGATCGCTTTTGTAACACTATGGTTTACGGTGTGTTTTAAAGAACTATCCGCAAAGCGGAAGAGCCTTGACAGCATCCGCGAGCAGGTACAAATGCACCGAAGATTCAATGTGCAGGAACATGGTAGCGAAAATGACGCAGCACAAAATATCTTAGAGAATAAATATATGGTTTATCGTAAAGTGGAAAAGGACTATAATGCCCTGTTAAAAAGACCGGTGAATCATATCCCTGGCTATATTATGGGATTTCGCCCTGCCCAAAAGGGAGATATCGATAAGAGCGGGTAAGTAATGATAGATCATGCATTTGTAATACAGAGCGTCCATCGAAAGATAGGCGTTCTGTATTTTGTCATTGTACATCTGATTTTCCTTGGGAATGCGGAAGAAGATTGATTAATAAACTGGTAATTGATATAATGCTAAGCAAGACATAGAACACTAAGGAGAGGTAGAAAATGAATTTTGAAAAGATAACAGCTTATTTAAATTCACTGGAGGCAGAAGGCATCCCTTCTGTTGATTGTATGATTTACAAAAATCATGAACCGGTTTATCGCCATTACAACGGTTATGCAGACAGTGCGAAAACGAAAAAAATACAGGGAAAAGAATTATACTTGATGTTTTCTGCTACAAAGCTTATCACGATGACTGCTGCTTTGCAGCTTGTTGAAAAGGGAAGATTAGATCTTGACCAACCTGTATCCTTATATTTGCCAGCCTATGCTGAATTAAAAGTTATGGATGAGGATAAGGTTAAGCCAGCTCAGAAAGAATTACTGGTGAGACATTTGCTTTCTATGCAATCAGGCTTGGATTATGATTTGACGCGTTCGGGAATAGTACGTATTATAAATGAAAATGGGCAGAAGGCAACAACACAGGAATTGGTTAATGCCTTTATAGAATCGCCTCTTAAATTTGAGCCAGGAGAGCATTATGAATACAGCTTAAGTCACGATGTAGTTGGAGCCATCATTGAAGTGGTATCTGGAATGAGTCTGAAAGAGTATTTTTCACAGAATATATTTGGACCTTTGGAGATGAATGACACATTCTTTGCCAAACCGATTAACAAGAATGAACGTCTGGTTGCACAATATATGTATGATAATGACAATCACGTATCGACAGAAATGGAGCTGTCCTGTTGCTATCAGCTAACTGAGAGCTATGAGAGTGGTGGAGCAGGGTTGATTAGCTGCGTGGAGGACTATGGTAAGTTTGCTGATGCGCTGGCTTGTGGCGGAGTGAGTGGAAAAGGAATACGGATTCTGGAGGAAGAGACCATCAATCTCATGAGAACCAATCTATTAGGTCCTGTGCAGCGTGAGGAGTTTAATAAAAAGGCGGGAAGAGTGGGATATGGTTATGGCTGCGGTGTTCAGGTACTTTTGAATCCGGAAGAGTGTAACACTAAAGCCCCCAGCGGTGTGTTTGGTTGGGATGGCGCAGCAGGAGCATGTGTTATAATAGATCCCATCAACCATACTGCATTGGTATATGCACAGCATGTAAGAGGTTGTGGTTACGCCTATTCTACGATTCATCCTATGTTGAGAGATCTATTATATATGGAATAAGTTGGAATTAACAAGGGTATGTTATAAGAGATACATCACAATGGGTACTTCATGTAATAAGAAACTATCAATAAAATGATAGCTTATAGCTCGTATCTAGATAATACGATATTATTTCATCGTCTTTATTTTGCTTTGTTAGACAAATATATTGGTATATGATTATACAGGAAGGAGGGTCTTTGATTCTCCTTCTTATTTTTGTACGTAAAAGACCACCCGTATATAAGATAGGCAATAGACCTTTATTAAATAATCTCCAATATCTAAGGGGTTGCAGTAGTTTGTATTGTGCTTCAGATAAGTAGGGAATGGAGATACTTTAATACTTAATTTGCATAAACAGATAGAGTATATGTCAATTTAATGATAGAATTAGATATCAATATCATTGGAAAAGGGATCAGACTAACAAATATATATTCTTTATCGATAGGATGGTGGTGCAATGAAAGAAAAAGTCCTTGTGATTGAAGATGAGCCAAGGATTGCAGATGCAATTACATATGCTTTAAAAAGAGAAGGATATACAGTAGAAGTCGTTTATCATGGAGGGGAAGCAATCAAGAAGCTGCAGGAATTCGAACCGGATGCTATTGTTCTGGATGTCATGCTTCCGGGTATGGATGGATATGAGATTCTTAAGAGGCTCCAGGATAAAGGCCGCATCGGTATTATAATGTTGACCGCGAAGGAAGATATCGTCAACAAAATTCTAGGGCTGGAGCTGGGTGCAGATGATTATATGACGAAGCCTTTTGATATGAGAGAGCTCCTTGCGAGAGTGAAATCCTTGCTTAGAAGAATGCAAAAGGTAGAGGTAAAGAAGGAAAATGCCGAGATTAATCTAGGTGGGATTGAGCTTCGTGTCAGTCATCATACGGCATATGCCGGCGGTGTAATGCTTGACCTGACACCTAAGGAATACGATCTGTTGAAGTTGCTGTTATCCTTTCCGGACAGGGCATTTACTAGAGAACAACTGCTCGATCTGGTATGGGGCATGGATTATTATGGCGGAACCCGAACCGTGGATATTCACATTCAGAGAATAAGAAAGAAACTGGGTGAGGAACATAGTGAAATAATTCAGACGGTCCATGGGATTGGTTATAAAGCATTAGGAGGTCTAAGTGAGAGTCAGCATTAAGTTAAAATTCAGTATATTTCTTGCTGCACTGCTGCTTCTTACGGTGTTCATCTTAAGTCTTTTGGTATTAAGGGGGATTAGAAGTAATCAGGTGGAGCAGTATGAGAGATACCTAGCGAGGCAGACAGAGACTGCGAATGTATATTTTATGCAGACAATTTTGGCCGAATCAAACAAGGTTCCACAGATTTTTCTTAATACGAAGGGAGTTGAATTTGCCCGGCAGCTGGAATTATTAACTGGGCAGTCGATAGTCTTATATGGCAAAGACGGTGAAGTGGTCAGCAAGAAACCGACTTCAGAAGGTTCGGATAGTATTAGCCAAATTCTTGAATATCCCATAGAAGGTAAAACAGCCTATCTGGTGGAAGGAGATGAGCTTTATTACCTGACTCCCCTAAGGGTAGAGAATGAGCAGGTCGGAGTAATCCAGTTCTATTATTCCTTGACGGAGGATAATGAATTTTATAACCGTATCAGACAGATGTTAATATCGATAGGTACTGTGATATTCTTTCTGAGTTTTATTTTGGCATATTTCTATTTTGACTCCTTTGCCAATGGAATTATCAAACTGGAGCATATGGTCGATCGGGTACGAGAAGGTGTTTATGATATTCCAGTCCTCAGGCGAAGGGATGAAATCGGCCGACTGAGCGTAGGCATCCAGGCCATGAGCAGCCAAATCATGACTACGATAAAAGAAATGGTAGGGGAACAGGAAAAGTTGACCCTGGCGGTGAATAAATTATCCCTTCTGGATCAGCAGCAAAAACAATTCATTGGGAATGTAACCCATGAATTTAAAACACCGTTGACCTCTATTAAGGCATATTTAGATTTACTGGAAATGTATCCGGACGATGATCAGCTCATGGAAACGGCAAAAATCATAATCAGAAGTGAGACAGAACGGTTGTATGACATGGTGGATAAGGTTCTGCAGTTATCAACCCTGGAGAAATATGATTTTGAATATCATCCGGAAAAAATAGACACCAAACAAATTATACAATCTGTACTACAGAGCCTAAGCGGTAAGATGAATAAGTTCGGCCTTGAGCTGGAAACTGAGTTAACGCAGGCATTTATTAATGCCGATAAAGACAGTGTAGTCATCATTCTGGTAAACCTTTTGGATAACGCGATCAAATATAATAAAGTTAATGGTAGAGTGTTAGTGAAGAACTACATCCAAGAATGTCATGTGTTTATTGAGATTACAGATACAGGTATTGGCATCCCAAAGGAGGCAACCGACCGAATATTTGAGCCCTTTTATACGGTAGATAAGAACCGCTCCAGAGAAAGCGGTGGTACAGGCCTTGGTTTGTCCCTTGTTAAAAAGTATACGGAAAAGCAGAATGGAGCAGTTACTCTTGTTCAATCGGATGGAAACGGAACCACATTCCGTTTGTCTTTTCCGGAGAATTAATCCGATCAATTGTAATATTTACAATTTGGAAACATTTCTTTACACCCACGAAACATCTGTTTATATTCCTGAGATATTTTATTGATAAGATAAATATATCAAGGAGGTACTTGATGTGAAGAGAGATAGTGTTCACACTTAAATAAACAGATATTAAGAAAGGTGAGGATTTAATATGAAAAAAACATCAATAGCAATACTTACAATACTAATTATTTGCACTATGACTGCGTGTCAAAAAGCAGAAGATAAGGTGACTATAAAGGAAGACGGTAAAACCATAACCATCATTGATGATACCAAACAGGAGGAAAGTAAGACGAATATATCAGTCGAGAAGATTGATCAATATGAGAAGGTAAATATTACGGATTGGTTGGATGAAGATACGGTGGTTGTCTCAAAGGAAAATGAGTTAATGGATAAGATGAGTCTGGCTGAGCTGTCAGAACATTATCCCAGGAGTTTATATCGGTTTTACCTTATCACGAAGGAATATGAGTTAGTTAAAGAACAAAGAAATGTATTCCTGGAGGGTGCTGTCCTTTCCAAGGATAAGAATCATCTTCTGTATTATGATTATTCCTTAGGAGATCCTGTATTTCACGTAATGAACATGGAGACTATGAATGAATTTATGATAATTGGTGAACCGATTGGAGGAGCCATCAGTGCGAAGTGGGCTGATAATGAAACTGTGATTGGAGCGGCTTATAGCGGCGGGGCATATTTGGCTGGCAGCACAGGTGAAATCACTTTGGTGGATGGCTTAAAGGAGGAGGCATTATATCTTATTGAGAAAATTAATGATAACATTTATTACAATACACAATATGATAGTACCTTAATGATGTTCAACATAGCTACGAAGGAAAAGGTTAGCCTTAACTTAGAGCAGGTATACAATGTTCAGCCTTCCCCCGACAGAAAACAAATGCTGGTATTGCAAGTGAATGGAAATAAGAGTACCATGCTTGTTTATGATTTGGAAAGCGGTGAAAAAATCACTATTGCAGAAGGTACCGAGTTGAACGGAGTATCTTGGTCACCGGATCAACGTTTGATTGCTTATAACCTAAAGGAAGATGTGAACAATTCGACGGCGAGCAATCTGTATGTATATGACATGTTAACCGGAGAGTCTACCAAGATTGTGGTTGATATCGAGAATGCCAGTACCAGCTGGAGTCCCTCCGGAGATAAGCTGGCCTATTCAGAATACGATGGGACACAGCACAATAGCAGTGTAATCTATCTAAAATAATATTATGTAGCATTACTTAGCCATACTACAAGGTACAATTTTAAGAACTCATTGATTATCGGAGAAATAACAGCTCAGGCTCTGCAGTTATGCAGAGCCTGAATTACTTTAAATTTGATTCTTAGTTAAATAAATACCTTGATACGTTCTTCTAATGGCTGATACTAGATGATGGAGATAATGGGACTCGAACCCACGGCCTCCTGCATGCCATGCAGGCGCTCTCCCAACTGAGCTATATCCCCAAAGATTGGTATTGTTGCATCACGAATGGAGACAGCTGGACTTGAACCAGTGACCCCTTGCTTGTCGAGCAAGTGCTCTCCCAACTGAGCTATGCCTCCATGATTAGGAATTATATCATGAAATGTGATTTTAGACAAGAGATTGAACTCATATTATTATGCAAAGTGGCTGTCGCAAAACATAATTTGATTTTGCGACAGCCACTTTACATTTTCTATGATGGAAGGAAGTTATCCGAAATAGGGGAATTTCGTATTGGTCTTATTTATAGATATATTTCGCTATTCCAGGAGCGAGCAGATGATAGGATTTTGCAACGCCATCCTTTTCAAGACTGACTATCACATTCTTATCGGAACCATAGCTGGAGAAGGTCATCAGATAGCCATCCGTTGTGGTCACTTTTAGGATCTTACCTGCAATCATCTTGATATACGGATTCGAATCGATCGTTGCACTATGGAAGGATTGCATAATCTCATCCTTTTCGCTACCGATTATGTCTCTTAATTTTACTTGATTTAGGTCATATAATTCCATGGTTTTTACGGTACTTATATCAAGAGTAACCCAGGTGATTTTAGTATCATTTACATCGCCGATAATTGTTTTTATCGTATCTGATTTGATTCTAATCAGCATATTTGGATAAGTAAGCATCATGATAACCCTGACATTATCTCCGGGAGGAGCTACCTTGGCACTAATAATAACAGTATCAGCCGCACTGTAAAATATATTGTCGATGCTGACAGTATAGCCTCCGGTCGGTCTTTCACCTGCAGCAATGAGTGCATAGATGTATTCTTGGTCTCTGATATAGCTAATACCTTGCTTCTGATTGTTTTCTGTGTACCAATTCGCTAACTTGCTGTTATTAATAATATTATCATAAGTGATCTCTTCATAGTTAACAACAGTCGGCAAGGGAGCAGTAGTATTCTCCTGAACCTCACCATTTATTTGGCGAAGCTTCTTCTGACCCTCGATTTTGATTAAGATATGAGGATAGGTCTCAACCTGTGTTACCATCATATCAGGACTAGGCGCCTTCACATAAGCTGATACAAAAGCCTTCGTGGAGGATTTATACGATACTTTGCTAATTCCGACAGTGTATCCACCAGTGGGCTTCTTTCCTGCACTTCCAATCACATACATGGTTCCATTATATCTCATGGAATGTATTCCAGCTTTTGAATAATTCTTATTATACCAGGAATAGACCGATTTCATTTTTGTAATATCATCTTTCCCGATTTCGGTATATTTAATATCTTTATTATTGTCAACTTCTCCTGTAATGGATAACACTTTTTTCTTACTGTCCCAGGAAACCGTCATTCCGATGCTTTCAAATACCGTTTTACCAGGTACCATTACATGGCCACGGCTGGATTTGATTGGCGTATTTAGCTTAACTGTCTGAGGTATGCCCGAGAAATCAGCATCTCTATGAATATAGAACTCACTCTTTCCTGTTATAAACTCAACATGAATCATATTATAATGGAGCCATGTTGCTTTAGTCTTTTTATCCCATTCAACTTCTGCCCCGGTGGCTTTGGCAGTCTCCACCAGTGGTATCATAACCTCATCCTTTGACAGATAAGGGGATACATCGTATTTAACCGTGTTTTTGTTTACAGTTACTTTTATTTTCGGTGTTTTAATGTGTGCGAAAGCAGTCACATTACTCAGTAAAGTCATTATCACAACAAGAATGACAATTGTATATATCTTTTTCATGCTATTCCTCCTTAAAAATTATGTTATCTTGGTGTTTCATTTATTAGACGGTATTTAACTTCAGATGTATCCCAATTCCATAAATTGAATTTTATGGGACTGTAGTATAAACGTTCCTAGAGGTATGCAAGAGGTAAATGATAGCTCATAATTCGAATCGCGATACCTGAAAGTGGACATATTGAGAGGAGGATTTTTCGGACTGTGATTTTCGCATGCTTACATCCCTGGATGATTCAAGAGCTGTAGATCTTCACATATTTAAGAAGTCATCGAATGCGAGTATAAAGAAGCTTGAAGATATTGTGGATTTAGTTGGAAGTGGCATAGTGTATAAGCTGTAAACAAGATGAATTGTAAATTATTTCACTTGTCATGAATGCAAAAAAGTAAGGAAGAGGGAATTGTTCCGCCTTCCTTACTTTTTATATTCATGACAATAGAACGTTGGCATAGAATTCTTTTATTGTATTATGAAAGTAGAACGTTCACATAGTGCTTTTATCGTATCCTTCATCACAATAGAATGTTCACATTAATCTGCTGTTATTGTTACTAATTGGTTTTTATAAGACTTGCTCTATTATATTATTTAGCGAACACCATATGATCTAAACTGGCAGTCTGAGGCTTTGACCACAGCCATTTATTTTTAGAACTTGTATCAAAGTAGAAAATAGCGCCATTGCTCGGATCACTGCCGTACATAGCAATCCATGCGGCTTTTTTCGATGCGCTGGAGGGTGTGTTTTTGATTGTTCCGATTTTTACAGGGGTGAACTGGTAATAATCACCGAATTTCTGATTAATAACTTTAGTGATTGAGGGTGCCCATTCTTTGCTTTGGACACGGTTTATAACAACAGCTCCCACTGCGATTTTTGTCTGCATGGTTTCTCCGGCAGCCTCGGCCTCAATCAGCTTTGCTAACAATTCTACTTCATTGCCTGAATAGGAGATAACGGTATCGGTTTCTTTGTCAGGCTTCACACCGGGTATTAATAGCTTTTGATTGGGTTTGATGGTATTGCCTTTTTTACCGTTTGCTTTCTTTAGGTTGGCTACAGGGATCCCGTACTTCTTAGCGATTGAGTATAGAGAATCTCCGCTTTTTACTTTATATACATGGGCAGGTACATAGATAACATCGCCAGAAGAAAAACTGTTTTCTTCGAAGTTATTGGAATACCGTAAGACCTTAACGCTGGTATCGAATAACTCGCTAATCGATTGGAGCGTATCTGTTGATGTTACCTTATAATCAGCAGCTAATACAGCTGAAGCCGGCGATATTAACAGGAAACAAAGTGTGACAATGAGAATCTTTCTAAATAGTTTCATAGTGACCTCCTTCTTTGTGCAGAACATCAGTTACTATTACGCCTTAACTATTCTACTTGACTATTTTGCTAAATTCTATGTAGGTTTCATGGAAGCGTTGGGATTGTCTTATAACCAAAGAAGTAAATGACAGATCAGGATGAAAAACACAATTGAAATACGCAATTGAAATACAAACTAGGGTTGTTTGGGGATATACATATTTACACTTGGCAAACCGATTAGTTTAATATAAAATTATCCTAGTGAGTAAAAATAAGCCAATAATAAAGGGAATACAGTAATGAGTAGGAGCTAAGATGAGGGAAAATATTTTAATTGTGGATGACGAGCAAGAGATTGCGGATTTGCTGGAATTATATCTAAAGAATGATGGCTATGAGGTATTTAAGTTCTATAACGGTAGAGAGGCCTTGGAATGTATCAGTTCAACTAAAATGGATTTAGCAGTGTTGGATGTAATGCTTCCTGATATCGATGGCTTTCGCATTTGCCAGAAGATAAGGGAGAATTATTTCTTTCCGGTTATCATGCTGACTGCTAAGGTTGAGGATATGGATAAAATCATGGGGTTGACACTTGGCGCAGACGATTATATTACAAAACCCTTCAATCCACTGGAAGTTGTTGCCAGGGTAAAGACACAGCTAAGAAGATATATGAGATATAATCGATCCGAGGGAAATGAAGTACAGAGTAGTAATGAATATGAATTCAATGGCTTGATCATCAACAGGGATACACACAAATGTATACTGTATGGAAAATCCCTTACACTCACGCCAATTGAGTTCTCGATTCTTTGGTATATGTGTGAGCATAGGGGGAAGGTGGTATCTTCCGAAGAGCTCTTTGAGGCGGTATGGGGCGAGAAGTTTCTGGATAACAATAACACGGTTATGGCTCATATCGGTCGTTTGCGAGAGAAAATGAACGATTCCTCTAAGAAACCGAAATTCATAAAGACTGTATGGGGGGTTGGATATCAAATTGAATAAAAGAAAACAGAATTTTAAAAGAGCGCTATCCCTTCGTATATTAACTCACTTTTTCATTGCGATCATGGTGTACTCTACGATTATGCTGGTCCTCTTTTTGGTCGCAAAGGAGTTCTTTGGGCAGTTTATTTGGCATGGAAATGAATTACTTTATGGGCTCCTCAATGTAATCGATAATAATTATGTTATGTTTTTTGTCATTATATTTGGATTCGGTTATCTGATAATTTTCCTATATTACTGGATGAAGACACTCGGTTATCTGGAAAATATCATTAAAGCAACAGAATTGATGTATAAGGAGAAGGAGCAGTTGATTGAGCTTCCTACAGAACTCAAGGAAGTTGAAAACCAGATGAATCAGATCCGAATAGATATTGGGCAGAAGGAGCGAGCAGCAAAAGAAGCTGAACAAAGGAAAAATGATCTTGTTGTTTATCTTGCTCATGATCTTAAGACACCCCTTACGTCGGTAATCGGATATTTGACCTTGCTCCGGGATGAGAATCAGATATCGCAGGAGCTTAGGGAAAAGTATCTCTCTATCTCTTTGGATAAGGCAGAACGTCTTGAGGAGCTGATTAATGAATTCTTTGAGATAACGCGCTTCAATCTTACGAATCTAACAATGGAATTATCGAAGGTTAATCTGACCCGCATGCTGGAGCAGATTGTCTATGAGTTTAAGCCACAGCTTATGGAGAAGAATTTAAGCTGCGTGATTGATGCCTCTCCTAACATCACGATAAGATGCGATGTTAACAAAATGCAACGGGTTTTTGATAACTTAATCCGGAATGCCATCAACTATAGCTTCTCGGATCAGACGATTAAGATATCGGCAGTTCAATCCGAGGAAGGGATTCGTTTAAGCTTTCGCAATCATGGGAACACCATACCACCTGAGAAGCTAGAGAGAGTATTCGAGCAATTCTACCGCCTGGATACAGCGAGAACGACCAAAACCGGTGGTGCCGGACTTGGACTAGCCATAGCCAGGGAGATCGTTGAACTTCACAAGGGTCGTATCAGTGCAAACAGTAAAGATGACATTATCGAATTTATTATTACGCTCCCCAATCTTTCGTAGGATAAATGTAAGAATTTAATCACTAAATCTTTAACTTTTAGTATTGAAATACAAATAAAAAGCATTCGCTGTTCTGGTAATATCAAATTGCCTAGAACGAGCGGATGCTTTTTTTATGATATAGGACAAATAGCCCTATATCATAGAATGCCCTCCGGATAGGGTGCGCACGCCGCTCTATACTATTTCATTCATATAAAAGGAGAGAATTATGCGAAAGAAGAAAATTGCAATTATTTTTGGAGGTTGCTCCAGTGAGTACTCGGTATCACTTCAATCAGCCTATTCTATCATAAGTAACATGGATAGCAGATGCTATGAGACTATATTGATTGGAATAAACCGAGAGGGCTCCTGGTTTCGCTATTTCGGAGCAATTGATCGAATTCAGGACGATACCTGGCATACAGAGGAGAAGGATTGTATATCGGTGATTTTGTCACCGGATCGCCATATTCATGGGATTATAGAATTAAGAAGAGATGGAATTCGTTATGAGAGGATTGATGCTGCATTTCCGGTTATGCACGGTAAAAATGGGGAAGATGGTACAGTCCAAGGGCTGATCGAGTTAGCCGGTATTCCTCTGATCGGTTGTGGTACCTTGAGCTCAGCCCTTTGTATGGACAAGGATAGAGCTCATAGACTTGCGGCGGCTGCCGATATCTGTATCCCAAATTCAATTGTGCTGACAAAGCAGCTTACCACCAGGATACTGTTTGAAAAGACAAAGGATTTAAATTATCCATTATTCGTAAAGCCGATGAAGGCTGGATCCTCCTTCGGGATAACAAAGGTTTATGAGAGGTTGGATTTGGCGGACGCAGTTAAATTGGCATTCGAACATGATAATGAGGTTATCATTGAGGAGAATATAGAAGGATTTGAGGTTGGCTGTGCTATTTTAGGCAACCAGGAACTGATTATAGGAGAAGTAGACGAGATTGAGCTTAGTAAAGGTTTCTTTGATTACACCGAAAAATATACCCTGAAAAGCTCACAAATTCATATGCCGGCTCGCATTGATGACAGGACAGCAGAAAAGATAAAGCAAACAGCTGCTATAATCTATCGGACGTTGGGATGTAGGGGCTTTGCAAGAGTGGATATGTTTTTGACCCCGGATAATCGTATTGTGTTCAATGAAGTAAATACCATACCAGGCTTCACTACTCACAGTCGTTACCCTAATATGATGAACGGAATAGGATTGCCCTTTCGAGAGTTGCTCACAAGATTAATCGAAATGGGGCTTAAAGGATGAGGACGATTTCTTTAAACAAGAGGGATATACACAAAGGTAATCTGGTTCTTATTAATAAACGGTATCCTTTCCTTGGTAATGAAGAGGGACATCGGATTAAGCTTGTTCCGGCCAGTCCTCTGAGCCCACAGATACTATTGGAGATTAAAACAGCTACAGTCTTGTCCCATCTGATCGGATTATTAAGAGGACAGGAGAGCATCTTACCGGTTAGCGGATATCGATCCTATGAGGAGCAAAGTAAAATTTATGTGGACTCTTTATTTAAACACGGAAAGGAATTCACGGAGCAATATGTGGCATTGCCCAATCATAGCGAACATCAGACCGGATATGCAATTGATCTGACAATAAACCGGGAAGAAATTGATGCTATCCGTCCTGAGTTTCCCTATGAAGGGATATGCGATCTATTTCGTGAAAAGGCAACACTTCATGGATTTGTGGAACGTTACCGAAAGGGAAAGGAGAAGGTGACCGGTATTGCTCATGAACCTTGGCATTTTCGCTATGTAGGATATCCCCATTCGCTGCTGATGGAAATGTATGGCCTTGTATTGGAAGAGTATGTGGAGTTTCTGAAGGAATACCCCTATAAGGGGGATCACTTAATCACTGAGTTGAATCAGCAGACGATTGAGATTTTTTATATAGAAGCGAATAGCACTTCCAATTTTACTACTATAGAATTACCGGAGGATTCCATCTATCAGCTTTCAGGTAACAACATGGATGGCTTTATTGTAACCTTGTGGAGGCACTAGTGTGAAAATAAAAGGCGATTTTCACACCTCCAAGTTTGTGCCTGCGTCTTCCCAAAGTGTAAAGAACACACTTGGCACAAACTAAATCAAAGGGCAGGCACAAAACCTAATTCAAAGGGGAGGTATGATAAGATAATATGAATAATTGCATGATAATTTCTTCTGGTATGATGAAGGATGGGATAAGCTGGAAAGAGGATGAAAGAAGGAGCCGGTCCTGGATAGAGGTTAACTTGAAGCATCTAAAAAATAATGCCAGAGTACTAAAGAGCCTAATGCCATCAGGATGCGAATTAATGGCTGTAGTTAAAGCAAATGCTTATGGACATGGCGCGGTACAGATCGCAAGGACTATGAACGAGATAGGAGTAAGGGCATTCGCCGTAGCAACCTTGGGTGAGGGGATAGAGCTGCGAAATAATGGTATCCTGGGGGACATACTGGTATTAGGCTATACAGATATTAACCAAGCGGGTCAATTAAAGCATTATCAATTAACGCAGGCTGTTATTGACTATGATTATGCGCTGAGGCTGAATGACTTGCAGCTTGGGTTACAGGTACACCTTAAGATTGACACTGGAATGCACCGGCTTGGCATAAGTTCCCAGGATGTCGAGAAAATCTCACAAACCTTTGATCTGGGAGGAATAAAGGTTATGGGGATGTTTACTCATCTTTCCGTTGCGGACCAGCAGGAAGAGGAAGCAGTGGAATATACAAGAGGGCAGATCAAAGAATTTTATCATCTGGTAAAAAAATTAAAGGATGTGGGATTTGCGATACCTAAGCTCCATATACAAAGCAGCTATGGACTCATGAATTATCCGGAACTTCGCTGTGATTATGCCCGAATTGGAATTGCGCTTTATGGTTCCTTCAGTAGACCGGGAGATCAGGCACGGCTTTCAGTGCTGCTTAAGCCAGTACTCTCTCTCAAGGCAAGGATTGCAATGATACGAGAAGTGGCAGCAGGAGAGTGCGTCGGTTATGGTAGAGAAACTCCGTTAATGCAGAATAGTAGGATAGCGGTACTTCCGATTGGATACGCAGACGGGCTGCCGCGCAACTTGTCCTATGGGGTCGGGGAAGTTTTGCTTCGTGGCCAACGTGTCCATATTGTTGGTCGGGTCTGCATGGATCAGCTCTTGATTGATATTACGGATATTCCCGGAGTGGAACAAGGAGATATTGTAACTCTGATCGGGAAAGACGGGCAGGAAGAGTTGTCTGCATCAGAAATAGCAGAAGCAGCAGGGAGTATTACAAATGAGCTGCTCTGCAGATTAGGAAGCCGCTTAGCAAGAATTTATCTTAAAATTTGACAGTGAAGTTGATAACAGAGATAGATGCATTAAAAGGAGCCTACGTTGGTAAGCTCCTTTACTGATTCTTGATTAGTGAAAGCTTATGAAGACAACATAGATACATTCAGTGTAATTGAGTTCCATTCGATTAAATGCTACTTGCAAGGGAAGTTGTTATAAAGTGTGCTGAACATGGTCGCATGTCCCTGTTCATCCACCATTACCATATAGAAGGTATCGATGATAACCTGATCCATTGTGGATAACTGGACATTGCGATAGAAGTTAACGGCCTTCAGTTCACCGATTAATGCGGCCAAAAGACCGTCTCGGTAGCAAGGATAAGAGGTTGGATTAACACAGTACTTGGGTTCGCAGTCGGTGTAATAACGATAAAGTTTGCAAAATATCTGTAAGTGCTCCAGTTCATCATCGTAAGCATGCTGGATAAATTCGCAATGGAGTTTATTCGGAGCCTCTTTGAGTAGATGCCGGTAAAAATCAGCAGCATTTGCTTCGTCCTCTATCGCTTTATGAATAAAATGAAGAATTTGGTCAAAAGACTTTGGTCCTTTTAATGGTAAGCTTGGTATTTGAACATTATCACAGAATTTACTGTCAAAGCAGTTCGTAAATCGTTCTGATGCCTGATATTGAAACATCGATATGACCTCCTGGTTACTCTTATAGTAATATAAGTTGATTTAATAATAGTTTATGTAAATTTCTATCTGTTTGTGATATTTTATAGAATGATTGGTATTAATTTATCGTTTTAGGTTGATTGATCTCGATAATGAACTAAGGAACTTTGAAAATTGGTTGATATTATCGGAAAGCAATTAACAAATATTGCCATTTATCCACATTGTCAACAATTGGTTGTGGATAATTTACATTAATATCCAAATTTGGAGCAATTATAGTAAAAATTGCAGTACATAACGTAGTTAATATATGATTAGCAAAGTGTAATTTAATAAGTGAAAGCCTAAATTGTAAAATAGTTGCATAAATTACTTCTTGGCAGGAGTTGGAAGTTGGTATATAATGAAGGTGAAAAAGATGTAATTATTTATATTATATTGTAAAATAAGGTCATATTTGAAAGAATGAAACTCGTGTAACAAATTGATATTTTTGTGCAACTGTTATACAACAATGATAGAGGTTGTAATGGGAAGAATGATGAGGGGGGGTTGTTATGTTAAAAAGCTATATGAATTTTATTAAATTGGCAGCCATGGGGGGGGCAATATTATTTTTTGTTTTATTGATTTCACCCGATACTTATGCATCAGAGAATAAGAATATTCAGAATGTACTAATTCTGAATTCTTATCATCAGGGATTAGACTGGACTAAGGAGCAGACGGAAGGTATTATTGATACACTTCAGAAGAGTGGGTACAATTTCTCTTTTTGCGTTGAATACATGGACTGGAAGAATTATAACTCCTTAGAAAACATCAACTACCTTATCGATTACTATTATTTCAAATACCATAATAAGTCAATTGATATTATCATAACTACCGATGATGCAGCCCTTGAATTTGCATTGGAATATCGAAATAAGCTGTTTTCTGACGCGCCGGTGGTATTCTCCGGTGTGAATGTGGAAGGTATGCAGAGCATCACGAAGGGCTATGACAGGGTCACCGGTGTAATTGAAGTAATCAATCCGACGCAGACTTTAAAGATAGCGAAGAAGATAAATCCAGCTTTGAAGAAAATCTATTTAATGAATGATAATTCAGAGAGTGGATTATCCACTACTCATATTATGATGAATGCCATAACAGAGTTTGACCCTGGATTATCGGTTATTTCCTGGAGCGATCTACCTTTCGAAGAAGCAGTTCAAAAGGCCAGTGAAATGGATGATCAAAGCATTATCCTGATAGGCACTTATTTTCGAGATGGCAACAACAAGCTTTATGATAATAACTATGTGACGATGGAAATAAGTGAGAATAGTAAGGTGCCTGTCTATCATCTATATGATTTTGGACTTAAGCATGGGATTGTTGGAGGTACCATGCTAAGCGGTAGAATGCAAGGAGAAAAGGCGGCTATTAATGCAATTCGTATTCTTGAAGGAGAAGATACGAATCTAATCCCCATTAGTATATCGGTGTCTACTCGCACTATATTTGATTATAACCAACTGATTCGGTTTGATATTCCGCTTAATATCCTGCCAGAGGACAGTGAGATCATTAATAAGCCCTTTTCTTTTTACGAGACCTATAAGACCTTGGTCAACAGTGTAGTTGCGGTGTTCTGCATTGTTTTACTGTTTGTCTGTATCTTATTGTTTTATATAAGGATGATCCGAAAGATGAAGCGCAGCCTTCAAGAGAATAATGAAGAGTTATCTGAGCTGTATGAGGAATTAATAGCATCGGATGAAGAAATCAAGCAGCAATACGATGAGATTGTTATAATTAATGAAAAAATATCGCAAAGTGAAGAAAAATTGGCCAATCTGGCTTATTATGATTCCTTAACAGGATTAATGAATAAGCTGTCCTTGTATGAAAGAGCCAAAATTAATGCTTTGGAGGATGGGAGGGCAGCCCTATTATTTATTGACATTGATAATTTTAAATATGTGAATGATACCTTAGGACATGCCTTTGGAGATAAGCTGATTGTTAAGGTGAGTGAGAGGCTGATGGCTTTATTAAAGGATGATTATTCTCTTTACCGTCTAAGCGGAGATGAGTTTATTATTATCATGAACCAGATTGAAGCAAGAGAGCAGGCGGAAGAATATGCATCCTATATTCTGGAGAATTTTAAAAAAGACTTCGATAGTCTTGGAAGTAATCTTCATATCAGTTTAAGTATTGGTATTTCTATTTGTCCGGATCATGGAAGAGATTTAGAACAGCTATTAAAGTTTGCTGATATTGCCATGTACAAGGCGAAGGAGGCAGGCAGAAAGAGTTATATGGTATATGATCAACAGATGAATGAAGCCTTTACAGAACGGATTATGATAGAAAAGCATCTACAAGGTGCATTGGATGAGAATGAATTCGTACTGTATTATCAGCCTCAGTTGGATATCGCAACGAATAAAATAACAGGATTTGAAGCTTTACTTCGATGGAATAGTCCGGTGTTGGGAATGGTATCCCCCTTGAAATTTATTAAAGTTGCGGAAGATACCCATTTTATTATCCCCCTTGGAACCTGGGTTCTTCAAACAGCATGCGAGTTTCTGAAGAGATTAGAGGATAACGGGTATCAGGGACTTACGGTATCTGTGAATATCTCAATACTACAACTGTTGCAAGAAGATTTCCTGGATATTGTGGAGGGAGTATTAAGTATTAATGATGTTGAGCCGGAAAATCTTGAGTTGGAGATTACAGAGACGATTTTGATGGAATCCTTTGATCGCATCATCGCCAGACTGATGCGACTGCGAGATAAAAAGATCAGAATTGCGCTGGATGACTTTGGAAAAGGATACTCCTCCCTAAGTTACCTAAAACAGCTTCCGATCACTACGATGAAAGTTGATAAATCCTTTATCGATTACATAACCAACGATAATCAGGAGGATTTGATCGGACATATTATTTCCATTGGTAAGAATATGGGTATGAACGTAATAGCAGAGGGAGTAGAAGAGCAATGCCAGCTTGATTATCTCGCTATTCATGAATGTGACAAAATTCAGGGTTATCTCTTCAGTAAGCCATTGCCGGAAGAAGCGATTATGAGTCTGCTCCAAAACCGTAGTTAAGGAATGGCTGCTTCCGTATAAATCCGAATATCGGATGCGGGATTTATTAAAGAATAATAAACTATATAAATAAGGAAGACGGGTAAGCATCCATAGCCTACCCGTCTTCCTTATTTAAACTAAGTCTTAAAAATCGCTTACACTGTACTTGTCAACTACTTCGGTTCTGGTGAAGGTGGTACTCTCCGGTGCCTCATCTGCTACCAGATAGTTGTAGAGGTGGATAATCGGATCATGTCCCTGACCAAAGCCATCCTGTCTGAATACCATATGTACGATACCCTTTCTAATCAGTGCGTCCATATCTGCATTGTAATTGAAGCAGAATAAATGGATCTTTCCGATGAGGTTCATCTCCTCAATGACTCTAGCAGCTCCCTTAGCACCTTCACCGATGACGAGGATACCTTTAATATCCGGTGAATAGTAAAGGAATTCCTTCAGCTTCTTATAGATCAGTGAAGCATCTTCCAACTCATCAATCTCAGATGCAATCTTGATATCGGAATATTTCGCAAGCTTTGCGACAGCCGCATCTCTTCTTGTTACATTAATGGAGGAAGTAGTACTGCCTCTGAAGACAACAATCTTACCTTCTTCTTCAATACTCTTGGCTAGAATTTCGGCAGCTAATGTTCCTTCAGCCTGAATGTTTGGTCCAAAGTAGGAGAGACGGTTTGAAGTATCTGTGAAATCACAGTTAAAGGTCATGATGGGGATTTTCTTAGCAGTAGCATTCTTGGCGCATTCTTCGATTCCTTTCACAAAGCC
Organism: Bacillota bacterium; assembly: GCA_023411215.1. Lineage (GTDB taxonomy): Bacteria > Bacillota > Clostridia > Lachnospirales > Lachnospiraceae > Mobilitalea. Next base: position 47,515 of record JAEYOY010000064.1, read on the forward strand.
GGGAAGTATAAGACCATCACAGCCGTCCTCTATCTGTCTGTTCAGAGTCTCGATAAAACTGTTGTCGATCTTATCAAAGCCGATAAAATCCAGAGTAACATTCTTGTCCTTAAGTTCGGTTTGTGCATATAATGCTCCCTGCTTTACAGATAACCAGAAGGGGTCGTTTAAGGGACTCAGCATTACAAACCTAAGTCTCTTGGGACTTGCTTGAGCAGTCGGAAGAACGGAGGTCTTATATCTCTTCAGAAGATTCTCGATACTGGAGAGCATTCTCTTCAGTGACATTGCCTGTTCATTGATCTCTTCGTTCTCAGCCAGTTCTTCTTGTGTAACTGCTGCAACATCCTGCGTGATGTTTGAAATCTCATTGGATGCATCATGAAGGATAGTACCCTGATCACTGATTATTTTAGTACTGTCATTAATCATTATGGACTCTTCGTATACCTGCTTGATATCGGAGTTCAGAATGTTCGCATTATTATTAATAGTATAGAAGGAATCTTTCATGGAGTTAAAGATTTCCTTACTCATGCTAAAGCTTTCGGTAACATGTGCAATACTTTCACTTACCTTTGTATTGCTCTTAAGGATGTTCGTCAGGAGGCTATTAATCTTTTTGACACTATCCTTTGTTGCATCGGAGAGCTTGTTCATCTCCATGGCTACTACTGCAAAGCCTTTTCCTGCATCACCTGCTCTTGCAGCTTCGACACGTGAATTTAAGGATAGGAGATTGAGCTGTTCGGTAATTCCCATAATCATGTTACCGAATTCCGTGATCTCAGATAGATTTGCATTCAAAGTCTTAATGAAGCTGGAAGTCTCATCCAGGTTTGAAGAAATCAACTGTATCTGGCCGGTGTATTTTTCAAGATGATCAGAACTTTCTGTGGTTAACTTTACTGTATTTTCAACGAAATCCTCGATGTTTCCCAGAGTGGTCGTAATACGGCTAGCTCCGAGTCGTACCTTTTCAATACCCTCTAAGGTATTCTTTGCTATTTTTAGCTGCTCCTGTGATTTTTCAGCAACAATAGTGATGTTACTTGCAATCTGTTCATTCCCTTTGTAGGTCATATCAATGCTCTTGGTTACCTTATCAACGGCATCGGATAGGATGATTACATTACTCTTGGTCGATTCTATATAGCTGAGTAAATTACGTTTCATATCATTGAAGGCTGCCGCGAGAATTTCAAGACCCTTAGTTTTTTCGGAAATGATATCACTGATATTTAAATTTCCTTGAGATAAGGTGATAGCATTTTCATCAATTAGCCGAATTCCTTTCAGGAATTGAAGTAATAAAATTAATAAAACTGCGGAAAGGAGTATTGAGATAATTAGAACGATGGGAACTATAAAACTAAATACATTAGGACTGATAAAACCGACGATTGTAACAATAATTAATATACCAAGTATAATTGCCGGTATTCGTAGAATGAAAGCCTGTGTGTTTTTCTGGTCGAATAAGAATTTCTTTAGTTTTTTTAACAGATTCATAAGTAAACCCTCCCCATTGTGGATTGCACTCAAATCACCAATTAATTGTAACTTGATGTATAATATTGTAACATTTTGCATATTAAAGCACAACGTGAAAATTAGTAAAAAAAGAGGGTCATTTATATACATTTTGTCTGAAAAAATATGGGGATTTCGTGCTGGAAAGATACTCTCAGCCTATTCTTTTTGTTTATCTTCATCCATCTGCTTTTGATTTCAATAGCTTCTTAAAGTATTGGACCTCAGCTTTACTGCATTCTTCGTCACTGTATCTTGCTTTCTCATAATACTCCGTAATCTGCTTTTTCTTAATTTTTTGCGTCATAGTCTGAGTTTCCACTGTTAAGTGAGCAGTGGCTTCGGAGGGCTCTGGAAGAATAATGTTGGATAACTGTGTGGGGGTGAGACTTTTATCTAGCTTTGTATCCGGTGTAAGGCTGGTTGTTACTGCCTGTGTATAGAATTTACGCATCTGGGCATTATTCGATTGACCAAAGAGATTACGGTACATTCTCCCATGCTCCCGCTTAATTCGTTCCTTTTGCGTAAAGGGGGACAGGAACTCAATCTTGTCTCTTATTCCCTCTTCGCTCTTTAGATAAAAGTACTGATAGATCTGGTATAAGGTGTACATAACCAGAGCGATGAAAATCGCAATGACCATAATAGTAGCCACCCATTGAAAAATCTCAGAGATAATCTCCATAAGACGGGAGGGCTCGGGAATAGGTAAATCCTCCGCCATTATTTGCTCTTCTTCAGGCACAAGGATATCTTCCGGCTCTTCAAATTGAAGCAATGAGATAATAAAACGCAATAAGCGGATCAATAACTTTCCTAGTTGGGATATTAATCGATCCAAGGGTATTAAGGAGAAGGTGAGCATGGTAACAAGGAATAAGCTGCTTAAGAATACAATCATAACATGATTGGAATTCCTGATCTGGCGGAAGGGAATATTGGTCATTCCTTCATGATTGAACACAAACTTCTCCAGGTTTAAAAGATACCTGTTTACCACATATAAGAGAACATATACCATGGACAGGAAAAAGCATAGCTGTAATAAATCCCGCATACCGGTTAGATAGCAGGTAATATAAAACACGACAAATAGAATTAATAGTACAGCAGAGGGATCCTCCAGCTCATTTTTCTTACTCCTTTTATAATATGCTACTGACGTTAATATAACCAGATAGATACCGATGACTGTTTTAAGATATAAATCGGAAATCGATACAAGATAGATTCCTAGTATTATCCCATGTAATATAAGAAAGGACCAGATATGATGGGTGTACTTTCTAATTAGGTAGGAAAGAATGGGAGCAGGCAGAAGAATTAAAGTATGTAATGCGGACCTTGCGTTCAAATTATATAGTAAAATGACAATAAACAGGTATGAGGGAATAAAACGCATAATAATGTTGATGATATCAATTGTCAGCTGTTGTCGCTTAATATTCATAGCATTCCCTCCGTTCTAAGTAAATTTTAATTTAGAATTACATTTCCCATGGTATGATATAATCTAGAAGATCGCCTTCCGTAGTCAATTGAATCTCGCTATTCACAGGAACAATCCATGAGAAGTCAATTTTCTTGTGATAAAGTTGAATCAGCTTACTCTGAAGATCTGCTCTCTGATATGAGGATATCAACAGAATATAGTCATTCGGATTAGTGAGTTCCAGCTCCTCGCCAAGGACGCTGATAAAGGAGGGAGGAGTCTGGGCGGTGTCGATTCGGGCGAGGGTCTCATTGATGGTACGGATATGATTATGGCCGGAGCCTGCCGGTGCTTTTAAAATCTCTTTGCTGATTACGTCGGGAGCATTGGTATATAGTGCTGTAGGGATCCCCTGCTCAATGAAATAGATAGCAAAGGCTGCTGCGAGCCGAATACTTTCTTCTATTAACTCTTCCTGTTTACGAAGAGTATCTGATTCTATGTTCAACAGTATTTTGATTTGCTGTGAGGCCGTGTGATCGTGCACATTTACCATAAGTGTTCCGGTCTTAGCAGATGCCTTCCAGTTTATCGTCCTCATAGTATCATAGGATTGATACTCTCGAATACTTTTGAATTCAAAGGGATCTTCATAAAGAAGGCGTCTGGTTAGAACGGTCCCGAACATTTTCTGAAATGGGATTTGAAGACGGCTGTATTCTATTGGTTTCGGGTATACATAGAGTTGAAGCTTTAACTCAGAGCTGGACACCATTTCCGATTCAAGAAGGACATCATTGCATACAAGGATAATTTTATCGATGGTGTAATAGCCCCTCTTGGTACACAGAAAAGGGATGCTTCTAGTCAACTTCTGATACATCATAACAGAGAACAGATCATTACGATAAGTGTGATCTGTCACTTCAGTCTGGCGTGCGTCTAAGAAGATAAGGAATCTGGAAACCATATATTTGATTTTAAGAACCGGAATAGGGAGTAGCTTCTGATTGGTTATGGTTTCGACCAGAGATAGTTGGTCTCCCTCAACCGCCTTGTCATCGGACAGGCAGAGTTCAACGGCTAAGTTTTTGTTCCAAAAGCGGCTATACAATATTCTCTGCAATTCATAGAGAAGCATTGCGCCGATCAAAGCAGCGACAATTTTCATACCCTTATAACCTCCATAAATTAGCCTAACACCCCATTCTGCATCTTTGATGCAGTTCAACCCCGGAAGAAGAGCTTCTTCCCGTGCAAATTAATTTTTATTCACACTAACTAACATGCCTGCCCTTTGAGATAGTTTGTGCCGAGGATTTCGCAGGCACAAACTTGGAAGTGTGAAAATCGCATTTTATTTTCACACTATCGTCTGGTGAAATCCTCGGTCGGAACAGGGGTCTCATCCAGTACTTTCTTCATTAATTCATGGGCTGCGGAGGTTTTATGATAACCGGTGCGAAGAATCAGGCGATGGGTTAGGACATATGGAGCCAGATACTTTACTATCTCAGGTGTGACAAAATGATTTCCGGAAATAGCTGCATAAGCCTGTGAGGAGCGTAGAAGTGCTAAAGTACCACGGGGACTTACGCCAAGAGTAACGTTGTCGTTGTCTCTTGTTTTATTAACGATTGCTACCATATATTCCATAATAGAAGGATGTATATATACAGACTTTACTGCAGCCTGCATTTGAAAGAGTTCCTCACCGGAGCATACCGGTGTGAGCTGCTCCAGCGGGTTATCCAGGATAAAGCGATTCAAAATGTCTATCTCTTCTCTGTTTGTAGGGAACCCTACCTTAAGCTGCATAAGGAAGCGATCCAGCTGCGCTTCCGGTAGTGGGAAGGTCCCTGAGGTCTCAACCGGATTCTGGGTTGCGATGACAAGAAAGGGGTGCTTTAGCAGACGTGTCTCCCCGTCTATGGTAATCTGGCGTTCCTCCATACATTCCAAAAGACTGGATTGGGTTCTGGGTGTGGCACGATTAATCTCGTCCGCCAAGAGGATGTTGGTGAATATGGGGCCGCTGTGAAAGGTGAATTCGCCCTGCTTTTGGTTGTAGTAATTCAAGCCGGTTATATCAGAGGGAAGAAGATCCGGAGTAAACTGGATCCGTTTAAAGCATGCATCAATAGAACGAGCCAAAGATTTTGCAATCAAGGTCTTTCCTGTTCCTGGGACATCCTCCAGAAGAACATGTCCATTCGATAGCAGTGCAGTTAATATTAGATCCACCACCTCGGATTTTCCTACAATCACTTTATTGATATTCTTTTTTATAGCATCTGCTTTTAATTGAATTTGACTTTGCTCCATATGTACACCTGGCCTTCCGATTAATTTTGTAACGCCTTCTTTTCATTATACCATGAACATAAGACTTGTTCATGATCGTCCACTCCGATCGCATATACACAAGCAAGCTCGCGATATGCTCACTACGTTTTCATTATAATACATATCTATATAGAAAAAATATATAAAAATTGCAATTTTTTTTGTATAAGATACAGATAATAAAGGTATACCATGAAAAAACCGGGCAAATAGTTTAATCCCTTAAGGAAGTACCATTTGTCCGGCTAGTGTTCAACGATGTAAGGAAGGATAGTGAAATATAAGTCATGTTGTTTTATCATATGCTACCTCCCGCCGACTATTAGTTGATATATTTTTATCATTACGCCATTGGAGATGTTAATCTCTACCACTTCACTATGTGACGGAAAAAGTCGAAAAAAATAGGTAATAAGAAATGTGATTATAATCGCAGCCCATAATCCCTTTACAAGCTTAGGATTAATGTACAAATCGAATAAGTACAGGACAACGATTAGAGGTACCAAAAATAATAAAGGATGGTAATATATAGCCATGTTCATATCAAGGTGCAGAAGGGAGTAATAGGCCCTTGTCATACCACAACCGGGGCAGGAAATGCCTGTTATGAATTTAAGAGGACAACCGATATGAAGCAGACTAAAGAATAGGTAGATACCGGTTAAATAGAGCATCAGCAGCAGTCGATCCTTTATCAAAGCACGTGGATTTTTCGGCGGATCAGAATTAAGGAATAATTTATAAAGGGAATATCTCTCATTTATCATAGGCTAATTCCTTCGTGAGTTCATCATAATAGGTATACTTTAACATATTAATGAGGAAATAACAAATTAATTGTAGCTGGGATAAGGATACCGGGGTCACGATTAGGAGCCGTGAGTAGAAATAGTCAATGATACAAATGGAACAAAATGGTGGACAATCCAACCAATAATTAGTATAATTAAGGATAAGAAATGCACACATAATGCACAGAATATGCACTAATAATAAGGAGGCTTATATGATCATAGGTGATAATTTACCGAACATACCATGGCAAAATCGTCCTGAGGACTGCAATGATATTGTTTGGAGATATAGCAATAATCCGATTATTAAAAGAAATCAGATTCCCAGCGCAAACAGTATATTTAATAGTGCGGTTATTGCGAAGGACGGTGCTTTTATCGGCGTATTCAGAAGTGACGATAAAGCAATGCAGCAGCATCTTTTCTTGGGAAAGAGCAGAAATGGTATTGATTGGGATATTGAGCATGATCCGATGCCGCTATACAATCAGAAGGATGAGCAGATAGGGGTTGCCTGCGGCTATGATCCCAGAGTATGCTGGATTGAAGATCGTTATTATGTGACCTGGTGTAACAATTATCATGGACCTACCATAGGGGTTGCCTATTCTTTTGATTTTATTAAGTTTTATCAGCTTGAGAACGCCTTTTTACCCTTTAATCGTAACGGAGTGCTGTTTCCGAGAAGAATCAACGGAAAATATATGATGTTCTCAAGACCCAGCGATAACGGACACACTCCCTTCGGAGATATGTACTTAAGCCAGAGCCCGGATATGGAGCATTGGGGTTACCATCGCTTTGTAATGCAGGCACAGGGATGGGCATGGACCAAGGTCGGTGCCGGTCCGATTCCGATTGAGACAGAAGAAGGTTGGTTATTGATTTTCCATGGCGTCGGAACAACCTGTAACGGTATGATATATTCCATGGGTGCGGCAATCTTGGATATTGATGAGCCATGGAAGTTAAAATACAGATGTAAACCTTTTATCTTCCATCCGACAGAGCTTTATGAATGCGTCGGAGATGTACCGAATGTCACCTTCCCTTGCGCGACCTTGCATGACGCAGCAACCGGAAGAATTGCTATTTACTATGGTGCGGCTGATACTGTTGTGGCTTTGGCATTTACTCAGGCAGATGATTTAATTAAGTATATAAAGGATAACGCGCTATAATCGACCTTGACACATTATTTCCAATAAAGTATGATAGGTGAAAATAGGTTGTTATTTAGTGAATATAATTCTATTTGAGCGAGATACTTTAAATTTATTAATAGATTTACATTGAGGTGGTCCGTAATTTGGTCACCTTTCTATGTGTTTACAAAGGAGACAATGAATGCGTTTAGTTTCTTTATCAATGTTAAAGCAGGAGATGACATTAGCAAAGTCGATTTATTACAGAGACTGTTTGGTGCTTAAGGAAGGAACAAGTGACCTAGAGCGATATTCCAATAGTTTGGCAAGACTGGGCATAGATTATGTTTATATTGAGGATTCAAATAGTAATGATATAGAGATACCGGATGTGATATCGGAGGAGACCAGACAGATGTGTAAGCAGGTACTCCGGCAGACAATGGAAGACTTTGAAACTAAAACAGTGATCGATATTCAGGAGATGTCGGTTGTGATTTATAGTATTATAGATGAAATACTGTCCAATCCGGACATACAGATCAGCCTAAATGATATTGGAGCAGCAGATGAATATATCCTTACACATTCAGTTAGTACTACGGTTTATTCGTTAATCATTGCGAATAAATTAGGTTATTCCAGATCGATGATGGAGAAGCTTGGAGCTGGTGCGTTGCTTCATGATATGGGTAAAATTCTTCTGGATAGTAAGATTGTGAATAAAGTCGGAAAGCTTGATGACGAAGAGTACGCTCATGTAAAGAAGCATACTATACTTGGTTATGAAGCTTTGAAAAAGTGCGTCAATCTGACAGAGCTTTCAAGAATTATAGCATTATATCATCATGAAAGAATGGATGGTAAGGGTTATCCGACCGGGACTCCTGCTTCTGAGCTGCATGAATTTACTAGAATTGTAGCGATAGCCGATGTTTATGATGCATTGGTGTCAGACCGCTGTTATCGCAGCAAATGGAGTTCTAACCAAGCGGTAAATTATCTGGTAGAACACTCTGAGACACAATTTGATTTAAAACTGGTATCGGTGCTGATTAAACAGATAGCGATCTATCCGAATGGATCTATGGTTAGGTTATCGGATTACACCATTGGCATTGTCAAAGAACAGAATAAGAATTTCCCTCTTCGACCGATTGTAAGAGTAGTTACCGATGAATGGGGACGGGATATTACACCGTATGAGGTTGATCTCATGCAATCATTATCAGTCACAATTCTTGAATCCGAGCTTGAGATGAGCTGGAATAACAAAGCTAATACATTTGAATAAAAAGGCTGCAGGTACCCGTTGCAATTTAACCGGATTTCCTGCAGCCTTTTTATTTGCGCGTAAGCAAAGTGAGCATAATGTGAGAATAACACTCACATAGCAAGCTTGCTTGCATATATGCGAACGCGCACGCGAACCGGAAGAAGCTCGCATAGCGTGCTTCTTCCGGTTCATGACAATAGAAAGTGCGCGAAGCGTGCTTTCTATGATTATAAAGGTATGAATTAGTTTCTTGCAAATCTTAATTTGTGTTGGTTCTTCGTACCTTGGCATTGGCAGGAATGATCAGCACATGCTGAAGGGGTACCCAGACAAAGCCCGCGATGGAGAAGTCCACCAAGCTATGCACTAAGGTTCCGACGCCAACCAGAACGAAGATGTAATAGGGACTCATGGCTGCACCGGTACCAAAATAATACAGACTGACGATGGAGACCTCAGCGATTGCATGTATTAAGGAAATGAATATTGCAAATGGTACACTGGTCTTAGGAGATAATAAAATATTATTATTCTTCTTTAAAATGAAAGCACCTAAAGTTGCGAAGATCAAATGGGTCAAAGCACGAAGCACCACGACCAGAGGAAAACCCGCAATGAAAAAGCCCATACTGGAAATCAGTGCAACTGCAATTGCCACTACAGGTGAGATGAACATTGCTATAAATACAGCTACGTGACTTGCTAGAGTGAAGGATGCGGGTTCGATGATTATCTTAGGAGCAAACATTGGGATTGCGATGCCTAAGGCACTAAGCAGTGCTGCTACAGTCATGATTTTTACTTTGTTTGAAGTGTTATTCGTCATATTAGCCTCCGTTCTGCTGTCCTACAGCAGTTCTTATTCTTCCCTTTTTGTTATGGTGAGATCAATGTAACAGGATGGTATATAGTCACCAAGAGGCGATATATAGAGCTGTCCAAATAAGACATGATAGCTGTCTTGTCAGCTGTAATTATAAGTCATAATACATCCTGTTGTCAATAGAAAGTTGTAGCATAAATATTTCTGATTTATAATAAAAGCCCCTTCCGATTTACGCAGGTGAGAAGTGTAAATCGGAAGGGGCTGAAGGCGATGCTATGTAATAGAATTCTGAATATTATTATGACAGTACTCATCAAGCGCCTATACATTAACTCGGCCATCTTGACGATTGGTATCAATTTTCACTGTCTCTATGCGGAAGCGTATAAAAATAACTGCAAGCACAATGATAATAAAGCCGATCAGATTTAAGATCTGTTGGGCATATATTTTTTGCCCAAACAAATTGAGATCCAACTGCTGTAGCTTATCTAAGATGGAACCACCGACTACAGAAACAAGAAAACCGAACAAACCGGAGACGGAGGAGGTCAAGGTAAGCCAAATCATACGTTTCTCGCTCCGATAAAAATCAAGCTGAATACCAAACAAACCGATACCCACGAAGGCCCATGCGGTAGAGCTGAAGAAGGAAGATATAATCAGCATCGGATATGCATTGAAGGGCATCATAAAGGCTATGGATAAGAAGTTCATTCCCAGTGCAAACAAAGTAAAACGAAGAACCTTACCCATCCCGTGTTTATCTGCCAACCTACCAAGTCTTGGCATGATATAGATACGGTACAGGTTGAACACAAAGCCGACCAGCATGATAAAGGTATAGGGTAATTTTAAATCATTGATCATATAACTGGCATTAAAAGGAGCACAGATATAAAAAGCCAGGGTATAAAGACATTGTATGGAGAAGGCTTTACGAAATTTACGGTCACCGACCGCTTCCTTGATTTCAGAGAGGATACTTTGACTCTTTTGTACAGCCTCCTTCTCTTTTGCTCTTTTTGCCAGACGTCCATGCATCTCCTTGCCCTTATCATTGACATAGGAAAGCTTCGGCTCCTTCATTAAAGAGAGCCCGACTACATTGATAATAGTTAGTATAAAAATAATTATACCGATGATAATAAAACCGGTGAAAATATCAACCTTCTTAAAGTAGTCCAATATCATGCCGCATATTAACATCAAGCTGGAAACCACGAATACTGCTACCGAGTCTTTGATGGAGAAGTATTTTCCTCTAAGACGGCTTGGGACCAAGCTGGCGATCCAGTCCTGAGAAGCCGGAGTCCCAATTTGCACAAAGACTTGTCCGACGAAATACATTACAACAATTAAAAAAGCTTTCAGGGCATCATTAATCATTAACATGGGAATAAAATAAAGCCCAGCAAAAAGAATACGTTGTAGAGCGGTGACAGTGACTAAAAATTTATACTTTTTTATTTTCTTAAAATAATTAATCAGGAAGAGTTGTGTCAGAGCAGCAAAACTGACCAAGGAGGTTATGATACCGATATTGGCATCTGATATTCCACTATGTGACATCAGGGTAGCTAAAAAGGTTCCTCCCGCAAGCTGCGCAACGGTCTGGGCCGCGCTATCTGCAGTTGTATAATAGATACGGCTGCTTTTAAGATCCTGCTTTGACTCGGGTAAAGCCATAAAATAAATTCGTCTGAGCTGCCCTATCATATAACGGTGCATGTATGATAAATTATTAAACATGTTGTCAAAAACCCTCCAGATTCATTTGTGTACAAATTACTGCTACTGATATGTATTATAAGCGATTCTTATGGATTACTCAATGTGTTTTCGTATAAGAATGAAGGAATATTAGTTACTGCTAATTTCGGAATATTGATCGAACTAGTATCATTGACTGGAGTTTGAACAGTAATAATATTATTCAAGGCTTCGAGCTGCCATATTGTGAAGAGCTTCTCCTTGAAGACGATACACGGTCCACTCATTCATGGGCACTCCACCCATCTGCTTATAGAATTGGATTGAGGGTTCGTTCCAATTAAGACATGACCACTCCAGTCTGCCACAGCCTCGCTGTGCTGCTAATTTGGCAAGATAAGACAGTATATGGGTGCCGAACCCCATACCTCTCATTTCCTCCTTCACATACAGGTCCTCAAGATAGATTCCCGATCTGCCAAGAAAGGTGGAATAATTATGAAAGAACAGAGCAAAACCTACCGGTCTGCTTTTGTATTCAGCTATAATAACTTCTGCCTTCTTCTGAACAAAAATGGTATCCTCGATTAGCTCTAAAGTAGCTACAACTTGATCTGACATATGCTCATATTCAGCCAATTCTTTAATAAAATCAAGTATTAATTCTGCATCCTCAATTGTTGCAATTCGCAGGATAAAATCCGTAGGGTTCATTTTCATACTAATTACCATGCCTTTCTCATAACCTGCAATCATTATGTGAGATAATATTGGATTTTCACACCTGCAGGTACAAATTTCTGCCATAATTCTTCCTAAGTGATATTTCTTTTATAAGCTTAATTAATAGCTATTGTATAGTATGCCAAGTGAAATTACAAGAGTGGGAAACGGCTAGAAAGCCCTTGACTTCCAGTAGCCTTCACTTGCCGTAGTAGTCTTTCTATTATATAATAAATATTGAGCTGCTGCGGACCTTTCCTATCGAAGCGGATACTCTTCGATTAGATGATATAAACTTCAGTTGAAGCATCCAGATATAATTAAGCAAATGTATTTAGAAGCTGTAATTAAACAGAAATTATAAGACAAATACAAGGATACAGATGTAGATAATAGATATATTTACCAGATGCAGATAATAGATGTGATTAATAGATGGAATAATAAGTTACATGGAATACATAGAGGGATAAAATGAAGATACATAATGAGAACTTTAATATTGCACAGATTGCAGAATCGGGTCAATGCTTTCGAATGAACTGTCTGGAAGAAGGGCGATACGGCCTGATTGCCTTCGGAAAATATCTTGAATTACGCCAGGTGGAGGAAGATGTTGTTGAGATAAACTGCACTGAGACCGAATTCGAGGAGATTTGGAAGGATTATTTTGATTTGGAATATGATTATGGTCATTTGACAGATAAATTAAAGAACGGTAAGGATGCCTTCCTTCGCTCGGCAGCAGAATATGGAAAAGGAATACGAATCCTTCGACAAGATTTTTTTGAAATGATGATTAGTTTTATACTTTCCCAGAATAAGAACATTCCTGCAATCAAAAGCTCAGTAGAAGCCCTGTGCCAAAAATACGGTAGTAGGATGGAAGGGGTTAGTAGCGGGATGGGCAGCTATTATGCCTTCCCAACACCCGGGCAATTAGCGAAAGCAACCAAGGAAGAACTACGGGAATTGAAGGTGGGTTATCGGGACGAATATATCCTTCAGGCTTCTCAAGCGGTAGTAAACGGACAGATTGACATCAGTAAGATCAGATCTTACAGCTATGCGGAAGCTTTTGAGGCTCTAAGGCGAATTCATGGGATTGGAGAAAAGGTAGCCAATTGTATCTGTCTTTATGGCCTTCACCATATTGAGGTGTTCCCGATTGATGTGTGGATTAAGAGAATTTTAGAAGAAGTGTACCAAAATGATTTTGACCTGCAGCTTTATCATGGGCATGCCGGGATTATACAACAGTACATGTTTTATTACATGAGAAATAAAAAATAAAATCAATTTGCATATTTGTAAATTCATTCCGCCAAAAATCAGTATAGCCTTTCCTTGGTCAGGAGAAAATAAGGAAGAGAGCATTTTCTCAAACAAGTAATGGAAAGGAAGGACAAATATGGATAAATTAAGACAAGGTGCAGAGAATGAAAGAAGAGTTGAGCATATTGAGAAATTGGTGGAGAAGCAAACCAGAACGCAACGTCATCTAGAGGAACATTCCGATATATCTCATTCGCCGGAAAATATTGAACATGCTAAGGATATTCAGAAAGAGCGTCAGTATGAGATAGACCACCTTAAGGATAAGATTGCTTATGGAGATAGTATTAGTAATCGTCAGCAGGAAAATACAGAGAAGCGCTTAGTGTATACCGAAGGATATCTTAATCACAATGCAGAGCACATGAATCAGCAGGATTTTCAGAATACTAAGGCGAAACAAGAGCGCAGGAAGGATCAGCTGGATACTATGAAATAGCTTAATGCTGACTCGAATATATGATATAAGACTATAATGCGAGTAATTTCCAATGATTTTATCCAAAGGAAATTACTCGCATTTAATTTGCGCGTAAGCAAAAGTAAGCAAAGTGATCAAACAATGTTTGATCACTTTAGTAAGCTCGCTTACAAAATGCGAACGCGCACGCGAACCGAAGAAACTCGCGTAGCGTGTTTCTTCCGGTTAAGGTATCAGTCGGTTGATATCTCTCGGGAACAGGCAGGAACGGCGAACATTGTTCTGCTCCAGGAGCCTGCTGGTGAAGCGCTCTAATCCAAGTCCGAGACCACCATGGGGTGGTATACCGTACTTATGAATCATCAGGTAGCTCTCGAACTCATCCGGATGCATCCCTTTTCGTCTCATCTTCTCAAGCTGCTCTTCGTAAACGTGAATTCGTTGTCCGCCTGTTGTAATCTCCATCCCGCGAAACAATAAGTCAAAGCTTAAGGTAACAAGTGGATCCTTAGGATCCTCCATAGCATAGAAAGGACGCTTTTTGGTTGGATAATGGGTAACAAAGACAAATTCGCAACCAGTCTGTTTATACACCAATTCATATAACAACTTCTCCTCCTCCGGCTCAAAATCCTCCCAGTCCTTGATTTCACGATGATAGGCATCCGCAATCATCTGTTTTGCCTCCCGGAAAGTGAGGGCTGGAATGGAATTTACCTCAGGGATCTTTATCTTTAGTAGAGATAATTCATCGTGATAATATACGGATAAGTAATTGAATGTAAACTGCAGCATACGAGTCTCCATCTCCATGATTTCCTCGAAACAATCAATATAGCCCATCTCAAAGTCAACGCTTGTATATTCATTAAGATGTCTAGAGGTGTCATGTTTTTCTGCACGGAATACCGGAGCAATCTCAAAAACTCTTTCGTATACTCCAACCATCATTTGTTTATAGAATTGGGGACTTTGGGCAAGGTAAGCGCTACCACCAAAGTAATCAAGCTTGAAGATGTTAGCTCCGCCTTCTGCTCCTGCATATACGATTTTTGGGGAATGAATTTCAGTAAAGCCTTGGGTGTGCAGAAAATCACGAAAGCCCCTGCAGATACCCTCCTGAATTTTGAAGATGGCACGTTCCTTCTCATTACGAAGGGTGATAGGACGGTAATCCAATAAGGTTTCTAAGGAGGCATCGAGCTGTTTATTGTTGATAACGACCGGTAAAACCTCGCTGGGTGTGGATAACACCCGGATGCTTGTAAGCTGTAGCTCATAACCCACCTTGGATCGAGCGTCTCCAACCACCTTCCCGGTTACTAGGACACAGGCTTCTTCCATTAAATTCTCGATCGGAAAGTCACAGTGATCCGGGGTATAGATGCATTGCACCTGGGAGCTTCTTATTCGTAGAATGACGAAGGAGAAGCCGCTCATCGTCCTGATTTTATAGATTGACCCGGATAGGGTGACGGTGTTACCGATTTGACTCGCTAGTTCCTCCGGTTGAGTATATTTTTGAATTATAGTTCCGTTGATTTGATTCATAATCCAGTCCTCCGAATATTATTTATTTAATAAGAATAATGTTCCTAATTTATGTGTAGACTCAGAATCTTTTCGGACATAATCTGTATGTCGCATGGTATCACAACCTCTCCTTGATAAAAATGGGTAACAAAAAACCACCTCGGTCAGTGAAAATCATTTTTACCGATGTGGTTCATAAACAGAATATACTCTAGCTTCAATATATATCATCTATTCTATCCACACAGGCACAAGACTTTAAGCGCTTGTACCTATGAAGTCATCATAGCTACAAGCGCTGCCGGTCGTCGTCCCTATTCAGATAATAATTCGTTCTGATGAACATGATAATTACCCGCTTTCATATTTTTTACAAGAGTATCACAGTTATTTCTAACTGTCAATATGTAAAATTCACAGCTACCTTTTATGAAAGAAGCTTGCTTTATTATTGGTTATGATGAAGGTTGGATGATTTGCTTGATATGGAGAGGGCTCAACCATCCCCATATAGAGGTGTGTAAGCATCTGCCGAGAGGTTAGCTGAGCCGTCATATATCACGATAAAAAAGTCTATAAAGCGTTCTATCGTTGAAAATGTTGAGAAAAGAAACACTCACCAAGCATGCTTTCTTTCCTTGTTGCAGCGGTTACTAAATGTAATCAGTTATTCAAGCGGTATCTTAAGTAATTGGCCCACATAGATAGTATCGATGGAGAGGCGGTTCAGTATCCTGATTTCATCATACCGGCTGGCAGAACCGAGATGGGTCTGGCTAATCTTATCTAAGGTATCACCCTTCTTTACCTTATAAAGCATATATTTTCTGATCAGGAGCTTTTGTCCAACTCGTATTTCGTCTGGATTTTCGAGTTCGTTCAGTCTTGACAACCTTAGAACGGTAGTATCGTATTTCGTGGCCAGCTCGGATAGGGAATCGCCAGCAACTACAGTATGGTATTGACTTAGGATCTCTCCTTCACTTGGCTTTTCTGTGCCACCACTATCACAATAACGAAGAAGTGCTGTAGTGATTTCATCGGCGCACTCCTCCCAGAAGGTCTTGTTAGCCATCATTTCCTGTGCTTCCCGTTCGTTGGTCATAAAGGCAATTTCGCATAGAATGGAGGCCTGTGTACGCATACTTCTACAGTTGCACATAGCAAGGCGATCACATTTAATCCCTTTGTTTTTTTGAGGGGTCCCCTTCGCTAGCTCCTGTAATACAAATTCGGCAAGACGACGGGAATCACCGGAGAATTCACTGTGAATATAGACAGCTACACCATTCGCCGAATTGAAGCGGCTCCCATCCCCATATTCATTAAAATGAATGGAAATGGAATAATCACAACCAGCTTTCTTAATTTTCTTTTGACGATTCGAGAGAGAGATATCCTTGTCATCACCGGCTTTTGCATCATTCCAACCGGATTTTACGACATCGAAGCCTTCAATCTTCAGTTTGGAATATAATCGGTTGGCAATACCGACAGCTGCATAGTGCTCTTGGTACTGCATCCCTTTCTTAAGGTCAATTTTACCATCATGATTAATATCAATATTCTTCGTTAATGGTGGTGTTCTCTTACCGGAAGTCTTGCTGCCATGTCCCGCATCAATTGCAATTCTTATTGTTGCCATAGTTTCTTCCTTATCCTAAATCATTATCGTTATATTAATAATATACCCGACTGACGACGAAGGGTGACAAAAAACTATCCTATACCACAGTAAATGCAGACATAGGATGAAGGCAAAAAAACATGATTCAGGTATCATAAGTCAGTTAAATGAAAGAGGTGAATATACGTGCATTTGTATACATTTGGCTTGCCTTTCCCTCTGCGGAATAAGGCATCCGCATTCGGCCGGTCTGCACCATCTGCATACAAATGCACGATATTCACCATTCTATATTGTGGATGACTTATGACACATGAACGAAACATTTTATTAAAAGCCTTCCTTGCGTCGCCTGTGACGCAGTGCATGGCGCTTCTTACCGGACTCCCATTCTGCTCGTTCACTTTCTGTCTCCAGCACGAGCTTCGGTACCTCGGTGGGATGACCCTCCTCGTCCAAAGCGACTAAAACGAGATAAGCGCGGTTTACTACCTTTCGAATGCCCTGTAGGTCCTCAACATAGGTATCAACTCTCACTTCCATGGAGGTTTTGCCGACATAGGTGATATGTCCGATTAACACCAGGGTATTATTAATATAAGCACCTGCCTTAAATTGCAGGTTATCGATTGCAGCGGTGGTTACATTGCGACCGCAGTGCCGTCTGGCAACTACAGCGGCAACAACATCGATCCATTCGACTAATTGTCCTCCAAACAATCGGTCAGAACCGTTGATGTGGGAGGGCATTAATATTTGAACTTGTTCCGTAATGGAATCTGAGACTCGTTTTGGTTCCATGATATATCCTTTCTTACATAGTGATAGAGATGTATCGAAGATGCAGTTTGTACCTAAACAATCAAATTGAAAAGACACAATTGTCACAAACTAATTCATAGGGTAGGCATGATATGTTGATATGAATTCGGATTTTAGATTTATGTATCCTATTTTATTTTAAACCTCGATTTAAAATTTCGCAATACATACCTTTGATACAGCAGGAGAATAATATTAATTTAATAGTAAAAAAAGAATAAAAGACTTTTCAATGAATAATTTTATGGTATAATAAATGAAGCATTGAAAAATATTTACCAAAATGGAAAGGAATGAATATTATGGCATTAGTTACAACGAAAGAAATGTTTCAAAAGGCATATGCGGGCGGTTATGCAATTGGTGCTTTTAACGTAAACAATATGGAGATCGTTCAGGGAATTACAGAGGCAGCAAAGGAATTAAATGCGCCTGTTATCCTTCAGGTATCAGCTGGAGCAAGAAAGTATGCAAAGCATGCTTATCTTTTAAAATTAGTTGAGGCGGCTTTAGCAGATACTGACCTTCCTATTGCTCTTCATTTAGATCATGGTGATGATTTTGAGATCTGTAAGTCATGTATCGATGGAGGCTTCTCATCAGTTATGATCGATGGATCCAAGCATTCCTTTGAAGACAATATCAAGCTAACGAAGCAGGTTGTTGAGTATGCACATGCTCACGGCTGTGTTGTTGAAGGTGAATTAGGCAAATTAGCAGGTATTGAGGATGATGTTAATGTCAGTGCAGAAGATGCATCCTACACCAGACCGGAAGAGGTTGAAGAATTCGTTACTCGTACTGGTGTTGATTCCTTAGCAATCGCAATCGGAACAAGCCATGGCGCCTTCAAGTTCAAACCAGGTCAAAAACCTCAGCTTCGTTTTGATATTCTTGAGGAAGTTGCCAAGAGATTACCTAACTTCCCTATCGTATTACATGGTGCTTCCAGTGTATCCCAGGAATATGTTGAACTTATCAAGAAGTACGGCGGTAAGATGGACGATGCAATCGGTATTCCGGAGGATATGTTAAGACAGGCTGCTAAGATGGCAGTATGTAAGATCAATATTGACTCTGACTTAAGACTTGCATTTACTGCAGGCATCAGAGAATATATGGCGAATAACCCGACTCACTTTGATCCCAGACAGTACCTGACACCTGCAAGAAATAACATCAAGACTATGGTTAAGCATAAGATTGTTAACGTTCTTGGTTGTGATGGTGCAGCATTATAATAAGCTGGTTAATTTCATGAAATAGTATTAGAAGAAGGATGTACAGAGGTTACTGTACATCCTTCTTTTGATAGTTGCTATATGATAGCTTGTAAAGGCGACTCTTATGAATACTGGATTAATAAAAGTTTATAAAGCTAACTTTTATAAAGACAAAAGACAGATTATATTGTCTTTCTTACCTTCTTAATTTATCGATTGTCCCTCACTGTCTCATTCATCATCCTTTCCACATCCGATTCCTTTAGATGATAGAAGAAAAATATAATTACGAACATCAGGACAAAGCCGATTGCAGGGATCAGGGTAAACATCAGGAATATTCCGTTCAAGGTCTCAGGAGTCTGAGCATGATTGGCTTGATATCCAAAGTATGCCAGAAGAAAGCTGCCGGTCGCACCTTGGAGAGCACTGGTAATCTTTGCGGTAAAGGTCTGCGCTGAGAATGTGATTCCTTCGGAGCGGTGACCGCTCTGATATGCGCCGTATTCGACACAGTCAACCGTGAACATACCGGTCAAAATCGAAGGAACACTGTAACCCAGTCCTCTGAATGCGGTTATCACTAATACAGCAGTAAAGTTTTGATAGCCTATAAAATAGGAAATGATACTGGTGGCAACAAAGAATACGACTGCAGTTAATAGGATGCGCTTTTTTCCAAAATGCTTTACCAGGCTGGGCATAATAATCGGTATGATCAAGCTTGGAAGCATGGCAACCAGCATAACAACAGAAATCAGATTCTCATTACCAAGATTATATTTAACAAAATAGCTTAGGGAGGGCAACAATGTATTTGTAAGACTGCAGATAATCAGAGCCAGGTTAAAAATCAATATGTACTTATTATGAAGCAGGAAGGAGGTAAGCTCTCGGAAGGTTGGGCTGGAGGTAGAGGTATCCCGTACCCGTTCATGGGTATAACGCTTAACAGGAATCATAGTAAGCATGCCGATTGCACATAGGACGAATATACCGGGTGTCCAGCCGAGCCTTTGAATTACCGGAATTGTTGCGACGGTAGCAAGCAGGGTTCCGATAAATGCCATAATCCTGCCTAAAGAAATAACCTTTACTCGGTCGTTGATATCCTTTGATATGACAGTGGAAAGGGCATAAATAGGAACATCACTCATGGTATATAGGATATCCCACAGGATATAAGTGAGGTAAGCGTATAGTATCTTGGTATGTATAGGCCCTTCAAACTGGATAAAAATCAAAAAGGTTGAGATTGGCATAGAGAATATTCCGAGATTAACCCAAGGCTTAAATTTTCCGCCTTTTAACTTGGCTTTATCAATGATGACACCCATAATAGGGTCGTTGACAGCATCCCATACTCTGGCAACGAAGAAAAGAATACCTACAGCAACCGCTGATATCCCGAAATAATCGGTATAATATAGCGATAAATAGGTTGTAATCAGGGTATAGAATATATTCTGTCCAAGAAAATACCCTGCATAAGAGAATCGCTCCACCTTTGTGGTTAACTCTGAAATTGATTTGCTCATATACTCCTCCTAAAATAAATACGTATATATATTTAAGCAACAATTTATATCGATAACAAGTACATATTATACTGTTTGTAGCTAATTTTCAACAGTAAAATAGACGAAATGAATAATTTTTAGAAATTGTTGACAACACTTTATAGTATGGTGTATTCTATTTGTAAGTTTAAATTAATACGTATATATTATAACTGGAGGTAATATGAAGGTTACAATTGATGATGTCGTGAAAAAGAGCGGGTTGTCTTATGTTACCGTATCAAGAGTAATTAGTAATTCACCCAATGTGAGAGAAGGTAACCGTAAAAAGGTAATGGATGCGATTGAGGAATTGGGATACATACCCAGTGCTGCAGCCAGAACCTTGGCTACGGGAAGGACTTTTGTGATAGCTATGTTTATTTCGGACCTTGGTGATGATTTTTTTGACAGTATCGTGAAAGCAGTTAATGAGCAATTACTGAGCAAGGGGTATCTACTGACCTTAACGGTATGCGATGGGGATAGCAATTCGATCAATACAGCATTTTTGAGTCAGAACAGGGTGGATGGGGCAATCCTGCTGGTTCCTAATCGGGAGAAGTATTTTATTAATATTTTGAAGGCTAAGAAAATTCCCTTTGTAGTGATTGATAACCAGACTATGAATGAGGATATCACCTCTGTTTTGGTCGATAATATCGCAGGTGGATATATGTCGACAAGACATCTGATTGACCTGGGGCATAAGGAGATCGGATTTATTGGTGCTTCTGCAGGCAGCTTATCCACCATGGAGCGGCAGCTTGGAGCAAATAAAGCCTTAGCGGAAGCTGCTTTGGTACCTTTTGCAATCGAGAACGGAGAGTATGACCAGCCAACCGGATATAAAACAGTTATGCACTGGAAGGCAGGTATTGGGCTTCCCTCTGCGATATTTGCCTTTGATGATCATATTGCGGTCGGAGCAATCAATGCGATTAAGGATTTGGGACTTCAGGTTCCTAAGGATATCTCTGTCTGCGGTTATGATGACAGCTTGTTATCGAATGATTATTATCCCAGGATTACATCGGTTCGCCAGCCTGCGGGAGAGTTGGCTGAGAGTGCGGTAGATAAGCTACTGGCCCTTATCGATGGGCAGGAGGTTGGATCTTTCGCGATGAGGTTCACTCCCAAGCTGATTATTAAAGAATCTACAATGAAAAAAGATTAGTGTGCATGAATAAGCAATTCACACGGGAGAAGCAGCGAAACTCGCACAATGGTGCGCTGCATAGAAGGATAGTTATGATAGTATGTAAGGAGGAATAGAATGAAAAAATTAAAAATAGCAATCATTGGTGCCGGAAGCACTTACACACCGGAGCTGATCGAAGGTGTGATTAACCGATATTTGTCTCTTCCCGTGACAGAGTTGATTCTGATGGATATTGATGAACGGAAGTTGAATATTGTCGGTGGCTTATGCAGGAGAATGGTGGAGAAGGCTGGACTCAGCACTTATTTTAAACTTACTATGGATTTGACAGAGGCATTAAGAGATGCCGATTTTGTCCTGGCTCAGATCAGAGTGGGAAAGCTCCCTTGTAGAATACTGGACGAGAAAATACCCTTAAAATACGGGCTGATAGGGCAGGAGACAACTGGAATTGGAGGATTTTTCAAGGCAATGCGTACAATTCCCGTTATGCTGGAGATTGCCAAGAAGATGGAAGTCCTCTGTCCCCAGGCATGGTTAATAAATTTCTCAAATCCGTCCGGAATCTTAGCCCAGGCACTACAGAACCATACAAAAATAAAAACACTAGGGTTATGCAACGTACCGATTAACATGTTTGCCGAGGTAGAGCAGTCACTTGGTAGAAGTGATTTGGATATTGAGTATGTCGGATTAAATCATCTCAGCTTTATTACCGGGATAAAGCATCAGGGAAAGGATCTACTTTGGGAGACACTCGCTCAGGGTGTGCAGGGGCAGGGTATGAAAAATATTCCTTTGCAGGGCTTTAGCACTGAGCTAATTCAGACAATCGGTGCGCTTCCCTCATCCTATCTGGAATATTTCTATTACAGAGAGGATAAGCTTAAGCATCTGATGGAGGAGGAGCAATGCAGGGGAGAGGTGTGTGTTGAGATAGAGGAACATTTACTGGAGCAGTATCAGCAGGAGACTCTGGCAGAGAAGCCAAAGGAGTTGGAAAAGCGCGGTGGTGCTCGTTATTCTGAGGCGGCAATCTCACTGGTAGATGCAATCTATAATGATAAGAACGAGGTTCATGTTGTAAATGTCTTGAATCAGGGAGCGCTGGAATTCATGGCGGAAGATGATACGGTGGAAGTGGCAGCAGTGATAGGGAAGTCCGGAGCGGTACCGGTTCCTATACGTCATTTTGACAACACACATGTCATGGAGCTAATGAAGACGGTGAAGGCTTATGAACGTCATACGGTCAAGGCAGCGATGGACGGTGATGATGACGAAGCGATGAAAGCATTGCTCATTCACCCATTGGTGGGAGATTATAACAAAGCAAAGCAGTGCTATGATGAGATGAAGCTTGCTCATAAGGCTTATCTTCCTAATTTCTTTCCCACTGCTGGTAAATGACAGACATCTGAGGGCATACAAAGTAGTACATAATACTCTAGTGTAATAATTAGATGGAATATAGAGAGTTGATATTAAATGAGATCAATTAACGAGGAGATTGTCCATGGAAACAAAATACATCATTGGGGTTGATGGAGGCGGTACAAAGACGGATTATCTATTATTTACGACAGATGGAGAATTTGTAGATTCGCTTCATGTAGGAAGCAGAAGTCATGAAATATTAAGCGGCGGTTTTGCAGAGGTGGAAGAGAATGTACTGGCTGATCTGGAGCATCTGCTGGAAAAAAACAGCATACCTGCTTCGAGTATAGCAGCAGCCGCCTTTGGAATGGCAGGAATAGATACTCCGGATCAGTTGGAGCGAATGAACCAGATACTGGCGAAATCATCCCTGAAGAAATATATTGTAGCCAATGATTCCGTGCTGGGTATTAAAGCGGCATGCCCATCTGGAGTGGGTATTTGCTCCATCAACGGAACGGGATCTGTTACAACCGGAATTGATGAGGATGGGAGAATATTACAGGTAGGGGGAATAGGATTAGCTACCGGAGATCATGCAGGGGGCTTTATTATTGCAGCATTGGCAGTAGGTGCGGTATATGATTATTATTATCGTTGTGGAGAAAGTACAGTGCTGGCCCGGAAGCTAATAGACCTTTTTGGATTAGCTTGCCACGAGGAACTATATAATTTCATAAGTAGTCGATTTTATGCCGATCGAAATTTGGATAAAGAGATTATCACAATATTATTTGATGCGGCGAATCAAGGCGACGCCGTATCCATAGAGATTGTTCAGGGTATAGCGAGAGAGCAGGCGAAATCAGTATCTGGATGTATTCGCAATCTGAGATTCTCTGATACACCGGAAATCGTCCTTGCCGGTTCGGTATGGACAAAGACAAACTGCCCTATTTTATTATCCTATTTTAAGGAATGTATCAATCGATACACCGGACTGCAGGTAGAACCTTTTCCCTTGGAGGTCATTCCCGCAGTAGGCGCCATTATCTGGGCCATGGAGCTGGCTATGGAGCATCCAGCAACCCCAATGCAGCGGGAGAACATCATAGAGCAAATGCCAAAGCTATAAGCTTCCGTAATCGACAGAATGTACCAGGCAGTGAATAATTTAATGAAATTAGTAATTCATAGAGGAGGAAGAAGAATGGAACGATATATGATTATGAATACGGATGATTTTGGTCAATGTTCCTCCGTAAACGAAGCGATATTCGAATTACTCTCGGAAGGATTGGTATCTTCCGCCACGATCATGCCCTGTACTCCGGGTTTTGAAGAGGCTGCTTCCTGGTGTGTTCGTAATAACGTAACAAATGTCGGACTGCATCTTACCTTTACAAGTGAATGGGAGAATATGAGATCACGTAGTCTTACCCATGGCCTATCTCTTGAGGATGAGCAGGGATTTCTGTATCCAACCTGTGAAGGTTTTGCATCGCATGCTGTTAAAGATGAGGTGGTGGCGGAGATCAAGGCTCAGTTTGACCGTTGCATCAATTACGGCTTGCAGTTATCCCATGTGGATAATCATATGGGGAGTCTTTATGGCCTGGCTGGAGAATGCTTTCTACCTGCCGTGTTTGAGGTCTCTGCGGCTCATGGTAAGCTGCCGTTTCGTTTCTTTCGTAATTATTACAAGGATGATTTTCTCTTGGGACCATTAGACCATCCTAAAATGCTGGCTGCCTTCAAGTCGATCACAGAAATGGCAGACCGGGTGGGTATCCTGACACCGGATTATCTTTTGACCCACTCCTACGCGGCTGAGCCCGGTGAAACTTACGAGAGTTTTAAAGATATGATGATTAGCAGAATGTATCGCTTGCCGGAAGGTATCTCAGAGACCTATATTCACCCCTCTAAGGAAACCGACGAGATAAAGCACATTAATCCGACCTGGCAAAGACGAGTTCATGAATATCAGCTGATGAAGGACGAGGATTATCGTTATGCTCTGAAGGATGCTGATGTCAAGCAGGTTACTTACCGTGATATTGGAAGGTTAAGAACGAACTAATCACGCAACAGCTCATAATCTGTATTCTGATATTACAGTGTAAGGGATGGGATGAATGTGGATTAAAATATTCAGTAATCCTTATGATATAGTCTCAGCGATACGGAAAACGTTATTTAGATAAAAGAAGACAGCTTCAGTAGAAACTCTTAAAAATAAGGCAAGGATAACGGCATCCATCCGAGTTTTAGGATGCGTGTTACCCTTGCCTTTGCTAATAAAATATGATTTAGTAGCTTCTTATTATATATGTGTCAAATAAGCTACAGATTCTATTATGAGAATTGATGAATCACTGCTTAGAATAATGTACACTGGGAAATTAAATCATCCTCTTTAATAATCTCCAGTAATTCATCTGGGTGTAACGGCGGGCTGAAGATAAAGCCCTGTATAATATCACAGCGTTTACCACGTAATAATGCTAACTGATCTTCGCTTTCCACGCCTTCGGCTACCACCTTTATTTCCAGGCTATGCGCTAATTGGATGATGGACTCCGCAATCTGGGCATCCTTTTCATTGGTACATATATTATCAATGAAGGATTTATCGATCTTAAGCGTATCAATTGGCATCTTGGTTAGATAATTCAAAGAGGAATATCCGGTACCGAAGTCATCCAAGGATACCTTAACGCCTACGTCCTGCAGATTACTTAGCAATTTGGTGGCATCCATGATGGAAGATACTAAGGTGCTCTCCGTAATCTCAAGCTCGAGATACTCGGGAGGAAGTTCGGTCTCCTCCAAAATCTCAGATAGCATACCGATGAAACCGGGACGGTTAATCTGTACAGAGGAGATATTCACAGATACAGGGCGAGGATTATAGCCCAGAGTGATTAACTTCTTATTATAACTGCAGGCCTCCCTAATTAACCAGGAGCTTAACTCTGTGATCAGGCCGCTTTCCTCGGCGATCGGGATGAATTCGGAGGGACTAAGATACCCGAGACGTTCGTTATGTATTCTCATGAGAGCCTCAAAACCAATAATACTATTCGATTCCAGTTCAATCAATGGTTGATACTGTAGGTAAATATCCTTACTCTCAATGGAGTTGCGGAGTACCTCGAGAATTAAGGTGTTTCGATTCAACTCCTCCTCCATCTTGGCATCGAACAGAGTAAACTTATTCTTACCGGTGTCCTTTGATTTATACATTGCGATGTCAGAGTTCTTAATCAAATTCTTTGGTGATAAACCATTCTCGGGATAGATGGAGATACCGATGCTCATGGATACATATACAATCTCGCCATCCAGATCAAGGGGGTTACGGAAGGTCTCTATAATCTGGGAAGCAAACTCTACAGCAGTCTCTTTCGTGCTTATGTCCTCCTTGAGTAGTAAGAACTCATCTCCACCGGCTCTCGCTAGCATACCGTTATTGCCGAGGATAGAGGATAACAGCTGCGCGGTTTTAACCAGAAGCGTATCGCCGTATTCATGGCCCAGAGTATCGTTTACTGTCTTAAAATTATCTAAATCAACGAAATATATGGCATGAATCTTATCATGAGCTTCGGAATTATTCAATACAGCATTGGCATAATCCAAGAAGGCAAGTTTGTTCGGTAGATTGGTTAGGGTATCATGATATGCCAGAAATTCAATGTGATCATAATTCGATCGAAGCTGTTCTTCGTTGGATAGCAACTCCTCATGCATGGATTCCAAATCCTCGTAATTAGTTTTTATTATATGAAGCATTTTGTTAAAATTCTTAGATAATTCACCTAATTCATTATTGGACTTAATATTAGACTGGACCGTAAGATTGCCGTCTGAGGCAGTTCTCATCGCATCCCTCAGAGCAATGATCGGGGTGGAGATGTAACGTGCCAGATAGTTGGCAAATATAATAATAATTACTAGTAAGACTGCACATATAATAATCAATGCGGTCAGCATGATTGCCGTTACTGACTGGATATCGGAGATATCCTGCTTTACAAGCAATACCCAGTTGAGTTTGGGTACAATGCTGTAGCCATAAACCTGATTCGTGTTTTCGAAGAAATACTCGAAGGTCCCGCTGGACATAATAGAGCCGGTATTATAGTTATCGACAAGGGAGGAGAGCTTTTCGGAATTAATCTCTTTTCCAACCAGGGAGGAGTCAGGATGATAAATAACGGTTCCTACTTTATCAAGAAGGATACAGAACCCGGACTCACCGATGGTAATGGAATTGAGATAACTCTTGAAGTAGTCCGTATGGATGGTACTGATTACGTAACCTTGAATGCTATTGTTCTCGCTGTCGATAATAGGAGCACCGATTTCAAGAGAATAGATTACATCCCCGTCCTTGGTCATCGGACGGATACCATCTACAGCGATGGCGATGGATCTCGTTGCCAGCATATAGGTTAAAGAAAGCTCAGATCTGGTAGCACTGCCGATGACAGAAGAATCAGAACTGGCAATGATCTCATTGTTTATATTATATAAGGAAATTCGTTCGCAATTATCGTAGCTACCGGAACGTTTTTGAAGCAGTTCATTTACTGTTGTCTGGGAATAAGCACGTCTTGCGTTACTCAATTCAACTGCATTCGCCAGATCTTCCTGAAGAGCAAGTAAGGACACTTCAGTTCGCTGGGTTTCAAGGATGGCTTCGAGGCCGCTTCTGCTTGTTTCAGTAAGACGAAGGATATTTTTGGTATTCAATTCCACCAGCCGATTGGTTAATAATCCATGCACGATTACAGATACCAGAATTACAGGTATCATTGATGAAACAATCAATAATATACGTAAGGACTTCTTAATCGACATAGGGAACCTCCGATAATAGTTACAGCATGTACTTAAATAATTCTAAACAATATAATATTACCAATTATGTCATAATAATGCAATATATATTGTGTTTTAAACTATTTCTTCCTATACTTCATACTCTTTTTGTGCAATATTCACAACAGAAAAATGTCGAATAATAACAGTAGGAAATAGGATTTAATTTAAACCGCTAGTATCATTCATTAATAATTTATGAATAACAGATATTTTAGTTGAAAATATAGGCTTTTAAGGGTATACTTGTAATGTTAAAATGAAGGAAATTATATCGTTGCGGCATCATATAAAGATTGTATAAATATGTCGTGGTATACAGAAAGTAGGAACAACATAAAAATGTACAGAATAATCGAACAGGACGGTAGAGCGAAGAGCTCTGAGTTTCAAACCGTTCATGGAACAATACAGACTCCGGTGTTTATGAATGTCGGAACAACGGCGGCCATTAAAGGCGCGGTCTCAACGATGGATTTGCAGGAGATCGGGACACAGGTAGAATTATCGAATACTTATCATCTGCATGTAAGACCGGGTGATAAGGTCGTAAAGCAGATGGGCGGACTTCATAAGTTCATGGTATGGGACAAACCAATCTTAACAGACTCTGGTGGATTTCAGGTATTTTCTCTTTCCGGACTACGAAAGATAAAGGAAGAAGGAGTTTATTTCAGTTCACACATCGATGGTAGAAAAATATTCATGGGGCCAGAGGAGAGTATGCAGATCCAGTCCAACCTGGCATCTACCATAGCAATGGCATTTGACGAATGCCCACCTCATCCCGCAACAAGGGAATATATGCAGAGTTCTGTCGACAGGACAACACGTTGGCTGAAGCGATGCAAAATAGAGATGGACCGGCTGAACGGACTGGAGGATACTATTAATCAGCATCAGATGCTATTTGGCATCAACCAAGGCGGTACCTTTGAGGATATCCGAATTGAGCATGCTAAGATAATTTCAGAGATGGACCTAGATGGTTATGCTTTAGGTGGATTGGCGGTTGGTGAAAGTCATGAGGAGATGTATCGTATTCTTGATGAGACAGTACCATATCTGCCGTTAAATAAGCCAGTATATTTGATGGGAGTTGGTACGCCGGCGAATATACTTGAGGCAGTGGATCGTGGTGTTGATTTCTTTGACTGTGTTTATCCTACAAGAAATGGCAGACATGGGAACGCATACACCAATAATGGCAAGATGAATCTGATGAATGCGAAGTATGAGTTGGATGACAGACCGATCGAAGAGGGTTGTGGCTGCCCGGCATGTAAGCATTACAGTCGTTCTTATATCAGGCATTTACTGAAAGCAAAGGAAATGCTCGGAATGAGACTTATGGTTCTCCATAATCTTTATTTCTATAACCATATGATGGAGGAGATAAGGGAAGCGATTCGCGAGAAAAGATTTGCAGAGTATAAAAAGATGAGATTGGAAGGATTTGTTAGGAGCGAGGATTAGAAGCGAATAACATTGAATTATAGAAAACGAAATCAGGAGGAATATTATTATGAATAATTTAATGCTTTTAACCGCAGGTACGGGTTCAACGGGAGGCTCAATGCTGTTATTGGTTGTAGAGATTGGTTTCTTAGGTCTTTTACTTTACTTTATGTTAATCCGGCCGCAGAAGAAGCAACAGAAGAAGATGAGTATGATGCTCTCTACAATAGCTGCAGGTGATAGCGTATTAACTTCAGGTGGTTTTTATGGAGTTGTGATTGATGTTATGGATGAAATCGTAATCGTAGAATTCGGCAATAATAAGAATTGCAGAATTCCCATGAAGAAGAGCGCTATCGTTGAGATTGAAAAGCCGAACACCGAGAAATAAGCATTTGTACAATAGATAATTAATGATTTATATGACATTATCCTTAAGAAGGAAGATGAATCAGCCCCATACAAAGCACCGGATACATTCCGATCACAGTGCAATTTATGGGACTGACCATCTTCCTTCTTTTACTATATATCGTTTGCTTATTGAAATATTTTTTTGATGTATCATTCTAGGGACGGTTGCGGACAGGAGGCCCGGTAATAGGATGCCCTTTTGAAAAGCTAGTCTCAGTTTACTAGCACTTCTAAGGTCTCTTCGTTCACTTGGTGCAATCAGACCGCGCAAAAACTCCTCAGGGAATAAATCGTAAACCTACACAGTAGCTTTCCGATTTATTCCCTTCGTCTAACATTTGCGCTCGTGCGACTTATCGCACGTCTGATTTCATCGTTCTCTCAGATACCTAAGAAATGCACGTAAACTGCAAATACTTTCAAAAAGGCATCCCATCACCGTTCTTCCTGTCAGTTAAGTCCTGCAACCTTCCCCTTTGCCATTAACTCCCCTTTGCCATTTCCCTATTCCTACACCAACTGAACATGATACTTCTCCAACCAATAGTTGATTTGTAACAGATATGCAATCATCTGCGGACCTGCCATAAGCTGGCCATACCAGGGCTTACCGTAATCAGAGGGTGATTGTAGGAAGGTCTTAATCTTATCTACGTCAATCAGAGGATGGATGGGTGCGTTGGGGTCGGAGATAACCTCCAGAAGACGGTTACCAAGGAGAGTTTCATATTCTGGGTGATAGGTCTTAGGATAGGGGCTTTTACGTCGGAAGAGAATCTCATCAGGGATCAGGCCTTTGCCCGCATCCCTCAGAAGCCCTTTGACAACTCCATCTTTTGCTTTCATCGAATAAGGCACATTCCAGACGTATTCTACAATACGGTGATCTGCAAACGGTACTCTTGCTTCCAGGCCTGAGTGCATACTACAGCGATCCATACGGTCAAGAAGGGTAACCATGAACCATTTTAGATTGAGAAAGGCTATCTCCCTACGACGTGCCTCCAGTGGACTTTCACCAATCAGACGAGGAACCTCTGAGAGGGTTTTTTCATAAGCAGATTTCACGTAAGTTTCCAGGTCCAGTGTAGCAAGAAGATCTTGGGATAAGAGGAATTTACGTGTGTCCAAACTGTTTGACCAGGGAAAGGTATCGGCCTTCATAAGCTCTGGTCGATTGATCCAAGGATAGCCACCAAATATCTCATCGGCGCACTCGCCGGTCAGTGTCACCTTCGTCTCATTAGCAACCAAGCGACAGAAGTAGAGAAGAGAGGATTCTACATCCGCCATATTCGGTAGATCTCTTGCATCCACTGCAGGATAGAGCTGATCTGCCAAATGAAGATTATCGCATTCTAGATAGGTATGGCTGCTTCGTGAATGATCAATCATAATATCCACATAAGGTCGATCCTGTGAAGGCTGGAAGGAATTTGCTTTAAAATGTTTGGCGTTATCTTTAAAATCAAAGGAATAGGTTCGAAGCTGTAGACCCTGTTTGCTCAGCTCCTTAGCACAGATCGCGGTAACTAGGCTACTGTCTACCCCACCGGATAATAGGGTACAAATCGGAATATCAGAAATCATTTGCCGTTTCACAGCATCATATAGTAAATATGAGGTCTTTTCTACTGTGGTCTCGTAGTCGTCTTCATGAGGCGCACTGGTTAATTCCCAATATGGTTTTTCCTTAAGTCCATTTTCATCAAAGGTTATGATATTACCGGCCAAAACCTCGTGGATGTTCTTGAATACCCCTTTGCCATAGGATTTGGCTGGACCGAGACCGAAGATCTCGCATAGTCCGCCTGCATCTACTATGGGTTTCACCCCAGGATACTCGAAGAGCGCTTTGATTTCCGAAGAAAAGATAAGGGTCTGATCCTTTACAGTATAGAATAATGGCTTTACTCCAAAACGGTCTCTTGCAAGATAAAGAATACTGTTGTTTTCATCCCAGACAGCGAAGGAGAATATGCCGTTCAATTCCTTTACAAATTCACCGCCATTAGCCATAAAGCCGGTCAAAATAACTTCAGTATCAGTATGTGTCTTGAAAAGATAACCCATATTGATTAGATTTTCCCTAAGCTCAGCGGTGTTATAAAGCTCACCGTTGTAAATGATGGTGTAAGAAGCACCGGATTTCAGTTTTGTCATTGGCTGGTGACCGCGGCTGATATCGATGATGGATAATCTGGTATGGGCCATTCCGATCTTGGAAACCAGCATCTCACCTTGCTCATCCGGTCCGCGGTGGATCAGCCTTTGCCTCATGTTTATTAAGCTGTTGTGCCATCGATCATAATCTTTCGTGAAATCAGCTTCCATATTACAAAAACCGGTTATCCCACACATCTTATCACCTCATAAATGGATTTTTGTTTTCTAAATGCTTAGATTTGCTAATGGTAAGTCATGAAGCGGTAGCGATAACATTACTTTGGTGCCATTATAATGGGCTGTAGCTGTTTTCCTTCCAGTGCCTCCTCTAAGGTTGGAATCATGTAATCAAAATGTGCCACCATGGAGTATGGTTTACTTTTATAATTATCCTGACCGAAGGGAACGAAATATATATTTTTCGCTCCCAGCAAAAGACCGATGTTTTTCAGGTTATTACTAAGGGCGTCATTCGTAGCCATAGCAAGGACAATAGGCTTATTGTTACGAAGCTGGCTTTTGGCCGCCATGAGCACTGGGGAATCGGTGATGGCGTTCGCTAGCTTTGCCATGGTATTTCCGGTACACGGAGCAATAATTACAATGTCAAACAGGCTTTTTGGACCGATCTTCTCTGCTTCAACGATAGTCAATATCGGATCATTGCCTGTGATTGTTTTCGCTTTTTTGAGGAAGTCATCTGCTTTACCGAAACGGGTGTCGGTCACCTGGGCGCGGTCTGAGAAGATGGTAGTAACCTCGTTATTATCCTGCACGAGTCGTTCAATTTGTGGAAATACGGTATCAAAGGTACAATAGGATCCAGTTAAAGCTACCCCTATTTTTTTGCCACTAAGAGTCATTTAATCACTTCTTTCTTTGATTAACGATTGGATTGTTGTTATCAGAATATCAGCCGAAGTCTTTGGGGCTACCTTTCCTGGCAGACTAAGACACAACTTTGCATTTAGATGAAGTTTCTCGGCATAAGAATAATCCAAACCGCCGGGGGCAGATGCAATGTCAATGATGCAGACATGCTTATTGACATAATCCAGACAATCCGGGGTCAAGATAAGGGAGGGTATCGTGTTAAATATATAATCACAGGAAGGGAGAACACACTTAATATAAGGAAGAGTTACTGTAGAAAGACCCATTGCCTGAGCGAAAGCCAGAGCTTCCTCGCTGCGTGCAGCTACCAGTACGTGGGCATCCAGAGACTTCAGCTTAGCACTAAGAACCTTGGCGCAACGGCCGTAACCAAGCACCAGACATTTGCTGGCATGAAGATTACGATCACTGCTGGCAATAGCCTCCATGATAGTACCCTCTGCTGTAGCTATTGCATTTAATATGGTGATTCTCTCATCCTTCATCAAATCGTAATAATAGGTACCCTTTGTTTCACAGGCTTTCGTAATGGCAGAAGGAATTATCCCTCCGAAGAGAAGATGGTCCCCGTTCAATAGCTCTTCAACCTTTACTATTGTGAGATCCTCAACATGGGAGTCTGAATTGATGGTGATTTTATCCCTGGACATTGGAATTGGACCAACAAGAACATTACAGCTTTCAAATAATTCGTTAAGGGAGGCCAATTCTGTACAGTTTTCATGAGTAACCGTTGTATGGATATGGTAGGTTGCTACCGAATAACCTTTTGAAAGAAAGGCGAGTGCCATATATACCTG
Organism: Bacillota bacterium; assembly: GCA_023411215.1. Lineage (GTDB taxonomy): Bacteria > Bacillota > Clostridia > Lachnospirales > Lachnospiraceae > Mobilitalea. The sequence continues at coordinate 80,990 of JAEYOY010000064.1, forward strand.
ACGGTTGTCACCGCCAAAGATTCCGATATCAAATCTTGGGATCATAATAACCTCCATAATTCCTTCATGCCATATTATATGAGTGCATACGAAAAAGGTGCATGTATAGCAAATTGCGACAAAGAGAGTCACTTGCTGACGAAGAAAGATCATAATTGACGAAATAATACAAAAAAATACAACGATTCATTAATTTAATCTTTATTAATAAAGTTCTTATCTTGACTAATATACATTTTTGTATTAGAATGTTTGTATCATTTATATACTAAGGAAGTGTATGATAATATACTTCCTTTTTGTATAGGAAAAAGGAGGAGAATATATTTATGAAATTCAAGAAATTACTTGCCGTTATGCTTGTATTAGCCATGACAGTATCAATGTTTACTGCATGCGGCACAAAGAAAGAAGAGGGCGCTGGTACTGATACTCAGGCAGCTGATGACAGAAGCGCTTACCCTGGAACTCCGGATGCAAACTCCATTACGGTTAACATTGCTTCCGAACCCGCAGATATGAATACTATCACAACAACTGATACCATATCTTTCACAGTAATCCGTCACATCATTGAGAATCTTGTTACACTGGATGAGAATGATAAGGTACAGCCCGGTGTTGCTAAAGAATGGACCGTTAGCGATGACGGTTTAGTTTATACCTTTAAGCTTCGCGATGATATGAAATGGTCCAACGGTGAGAAGGTTACAGCGAACGACTTCGTTTTTGCTTGGACCTCACTGTTAACACCTGAATTTGCAGCTGACTATGCTATGTTCGGTTATGTATTTAAGAATGGCCGCGCTTATAATAATGGTGAAGTTGGTGCAGATCAGCTTGGTTTTAAGGCTCTTGACGAATACACCTTAGAGTGTACTTTAGAGAATCCTACCCCTTATTTCGTTGATACTTTAGCATTCGGCGTAATGGCTCCAATGAATGAGAAGGCTTACAATGAGTTTGGTACTGCTTATGGTACTGATGCTGATAAGATCGTTACCAATGGTGCATTCAAAATGACCAGTTGGGAACATGAGAGCAAGATTGTTCTTACCAAGAATCCTGATTATTACAATGCAAAGAATATTGAACTTGAGACTATCAATATGGTTATGATCAACGATACCAATGCAGCTATGAATGCCTTCAAGGCTGGTGAAGTTGATGTTATCGGTGTAAATGGTGACCAAGCTAAGATGATGAGGGGCGAAAGCTACCCTGTTTATACTTATGATGATGGTTCTACCTTCTACTTAGAGTTCAACTTAACAGATCCTACTCTTGCAAATCAGAATCTTCGTTCCGCAATTACTTACGGAATTGATGGCCAGGCTTTCGTTGACAGTATCGTAAAGAATAGTTCTAAGGCTGCAGTTGGCTTCGTTCCTCCTGCAATCAACGGTTTAGAGAAGAAGTTTGCGGATGAAGTTGGAGCAACTCTTCCTGTATTTGATAAGGCTAAAGCAGTTGAATATTTAGATAAGGCTAAGCAGGAGCTTGGTACCGATACTATTAAGATCACTATGATCTGTGATGATGGTGATACCGCTATGAAGAATGCAGCATTTGTTCAGGAACAGTTAAAGGCTAATCTTGGACTGGAAATTGAAGTTGAAGCAATGCCTTTCAAGAGCAGACTTGAGAGAATGTCCAACAAAGACTTCTCCTTAGTGTTTGCTGGTTGGGGTCCTGACTACAACGATCCTATGACCTTCCTTGATTTATTTGAAACAGGCAACGGTAACAATCATACCAGCTATAGCAATCCGGCATATGATGAATTACTGAACAAGGTTCGTACAACCTTAGATGCAAAAGAGCGTTTTGGTTATCTGATGGATCTTGAGAAGATAGTAACAACAGATCTTCCGATAGCACCTGTTTATTGGAGATCCAGAGATTATATTGTTAGTGGAAAGATTAAATCTGGTGTTTTAAGAACTGCTATCCAGGATATGAACTATAAGAATGTAAAGTTATCTAAATAATTGGAACTAACTTAGGATCATTTTTACAGATTCGTAGTACGAATTTGACTTGAGGTGGTGCGGGCTGAATTATAACCCGCACTTCCCTTATGTAAAGAATGATTCTCCCAACAATTCCCTAGCGAAAAAAAACGAAAAAAAGCACGACTTTTGTGTTAAGATATAGTATAATAAGCGGAGTGAGTAACCGCAAGCTTGCTTGTAGATTACGATCGTAGCGAAAGATCATGAACGGCTTCATGTTCATGATATAATAAGCGGAGTGAGAAAATCGCAAGAAGTACACTTGCGTTGCAAGAAGAACACTTGTATAACAATGAAATTAATTGCATTGCAAGAAAGACATTCACGTTATCAAATTGATGTGAATGACATAATTAATCCATGATAGAATTGTCATCCTATATTACTTTTCTAGGGTAAAGATAGTATTAGTGTCTACCACTTTATTCATTTAAATTAGTGCATTAATGAGTTGGTTTGCGAAAAGCAATATAGGACATCAATTCTTCTGGACCCAGTTTTTCATTATTTCTCATATTAAACAAAATTTTTGAAAATAAGAAAGGAGGATTGCATGTGTTTAAATATATTGTAAAACGATTATTCTATGCGTTCTTGACATTAATAGTATTAACAGCATTAACGTTCTTTATGATGCGTATGCTACCTGGCGATCCCTTTATTGGTGAGAAAGCGATTCCGGAGACTACATTAAAAGCATTAAATGCGAAGTATGGTTTAGATAAACCGATGTATGTTCAGTTATGGATGTATTTGAAGAATGTATTCCAGGGAGATTTAGGTATCTCCATGCACTATAATCGTTCTGTTAATGATATTATTGCACAAGCTTTTCCGTACTCATTAGATTTAGGTCTAAGAGCACTGATTTTTGCTACTGTCATGGGTGTTTTACTTGGTATTGTAGCTGCTGTTAAACGAGGAACCAAATGGGATACGGTTACGATGCTGATTGCCATCATCGGAGTATCAGTACCTGGTTTTATTATTGGAGCTCTTCTCCAGTATTTCTTAGGCTTAAAGCTGTACCAGTTGACAGGAGTGCGTTTCTTCCCTATTACAGGATGGAGTTCTTTTTCAAGCAAGCTATTGCCGGCTTTTGCTCTGAGCTTTGGTTCCCTTGCGACTATTTCAAGATTAATGAGAACCAGTATGCTTGATGTACTTGGTCAGGATTATATTAAGACAGCGAAATCCAAAGGATTGTCTCAGAAAAAGATTATTTGGAAACATGCTGTACGTAATGCTATTATGCCCGTTATTACGGTTTTAGGACCGATTGCGGCTACTGTACTTACTGGTGCTTTCGTTGTTGAAAACATATTCTCAATCCCCGGAATGGGCAAATTCTTTGTGTTAAGCATTCAGACTCAGGACTATACAATGATTTCAGGAACCACATTATTTTATGGAGCCTTTTTAGTAATAGCAAGTCTCATTGTAGATATTGCTTATGGTTTCATTGATCCCCGTGTTAAGATTGCGGATGCAAAGGAGTGACGACATGAGCGTAATAGATAAGAGTCAATTTGAATGGGTCGGAGCCAATGCAGAAGAAGCAAATAAGATTGGCAGACCAAGTACGAACTACTGGAAGGATGCAATGCATCGCCTTTCTAGGAATAAAGCAGCAATGGTATGCTTGGTAATTATTGTAATTATTATTTTGCTTAGTATCTTTGTACCGATATTATCAAAGTATACTATAAGTGAGCAGCACTTATCACATACCGATGCACCTATGTTTTACACGGATCCTACCGATGGTCATATGCATATTTTTGGAACGGATACTTTAGGACGTGATATTTTCACAAGAACTTGGTCCGGTGGTAGGGTTTCCTTATTTATAGCCTTTGCGGCAGTATTTATCAACTTCATTGTTGGAATTATCTATGGTGGTATCTCTGGTTATCTTGGCGGTGCGGTAGATAATGTAATGATGAGAATTATCGAGATTATTAACGGAATTCCCTATTTGATAATTGTAGTATTATTAATGATGGTAATTCCGCCAGGTGCCTGGACCATGGTTATTGCGTATGCCACCGTTGGTTGGACTGGTATGGCTCGACTGGTTCGTGGTCAGATTATGAGCTTAAAGCAGCAGGATTATATTGTAGCTGCTAAGGTTATGGGTGCAAGACCTGCAAGAATCATTGCAAAACATCTGCTTCCCAATACCTTAAGCGTTGTAATTGTTAATATAACATTAGCTATTCCAAGTGCTATTTTTACCGAGGCGTTTTTGAGCTACATCGGTCTTGGTGTTCCGGTACCGTTGGCTAGCTGGGGTGTTCTTGCAAATGATGGATCCAGAGTGTTCCAGATGTTTCCTTCCCAGTTGATTATACCTGCGATCTGCATTAGTTTAACCATGTTATCCTTCAATCTGTTGGGTGACGGTTTACGTGATGCTTTGGATCCTAAGTTAAGGAGATAATGTGATGAATAAAGTATTACAAGTAAATGATTTACATGTATCCTTCGATACTTATGCCGGTGAAGTAAAGGCGGTTCGCGGTGTCACCTTCGACGTAGCCGAAGGTGAGGTACTTGCTATCGTAGGAGAAAGCGGTTGCGGTAAGAGCGTAACAGCACAGACGATTATGAAGTTGAATCCGATGCCCCCGGCACGTATTGTCAAGGGAGAAATTCAACTTGTTGATAAAGATATCGTAAATGCGACAGAGAAAGAGATGATGAATATCCGTGGTAAAGATGTTAGTATGATCTTCCAGGATCCGATGACCTGTCTTAACCCTACCATGACAGTAGGTAAACAGTTGACGGAGGCAATTCGGCATCATCAGAAATTGACAAAAGAAGAGGCCCACAATGAAGCACTTCGTCTTCTGAAGCTGGTTAATATTCCAAACCCTGAGCAGAGATCTACGCAATATCCGCATGAGTTTTCCGGCGGTATGAGGCAAAGAGTTATGATAGCTATGGCGCTTTCTTGTGCACCGAAGCTTCTGATAGCGGATGAGCCTACTACTGCGCTTGACGTTACAATTCAGGCACAGATTATGGATCTTCTTCAGGAGATCAAGGAGAAGACAAATACAGCAATCATTCTTATTACTCATGACCTCGGTGTTGTTGCCTCCATGGCAGACCGTGTAGCTGTTATGTATGCAGGCAAGATTGTAGAGATAGGAACCGCGGAAGATATTTTCTATCGACCCTCTCATCCTTATACAAAAGCGTTGCTAAGAAGTCTCCCGACAACCGATATGGATCGCAGTGTTCGTTTGGTATCCATAGCTGGTACTCCTCCGGATCTATTAAATCCTCCGGTAGGCTGTGGCTTCGCAAGCAGATGTAAGAATTGTATGAAGATCTGTCACGCAGAGCTCCCGCCTCAATTTGAAGTAGGACAGAATCATCTTTCTGCTTGCTGGTTACATCATGAGGATTGTCCGGGCGCAAAAGACGGAGGTGAACAATAATGAGTAAAAACACACCTTTAAATAAAAATGACAATAATAAATTGGTAGAATTGCAGCAGGTATCGAAGCATTTCAGAGTAACCGAAGGTATCTTAAAAGCAGTTAATAACGTCAATATTGATATTTACAAAGGTGAGACCTTAGGTCTCGTAGGTGAATCCGGTTGTGGAAAGTCCACTCTAGGAAAAGTTCTTATGGGTATCTATCCACCTACGCAGGGTAGGATTTTATATCATGGAAAAAAGGATATTGAGATTAAGAAGAGTACTCATTTCGAATATTCGAAAATGGCTCAGATTATCTTCCAGGATCCTTATTCCTCGCTAGATCCTCGTATGACAGTTGGATCCATCGTTGAAGAGGGTATGGTTATTCATAAGATGTACGATAAACAGAAGCGTCAGGAGAGAGTTTACGAACTGCTTGAATTGGTAGGTTTGAATCGTGAGCATGCAAATCGTTTCCCTCACGAATTCTCCGGTGGACAGCGTCAGCGTATCGGTATTGCAAGAGCTCTTTCCATTGAGCCTGAGTTTATTGTATGTGATGAGCCTATTTCGGCGTTGGACGTTTCTATCCAGTCGCAAATTATCAATCTTCTCCATGATCTTCAGGAGAAGTTGGGATTAACTTATCTTTTCATCGCACATGATTTAAATATCGTTAAGTATATCAGTGATCGTATTGCTGTTATGTATTTAGGTAATATTGTTGAGTTAGCGACCAGCGATGAACTTTATGACAATACCTTACATCCGTATTCCCAGGCACTGCTTTCTGCAGTTCCGATACCGGACCCAGATAAAGAAGCGCAGAAGAACCGCCAGATATTGTCCGGTGATGTTCCTAGCCCGATTAACACTCCAAAGGGATGTCCTTTCGCAGGTCGTTGTCCTAAGGCAACAGATATCTGTAGACAGGAGAAACCTGCATTAGAGATGAAACAAGGTCATCTGGTGGCTTGTCATCATGTAGATAAATAATTAAATAATACTTTAGGAAGAAGCTGTGTTTATCACGGCTTCTTTTTTTTTATCGTATAGGAAATTGCGCCCTTAACAATAAAAAAGCTCCTCAAAGTGAACGAAGTTCACTTTGGGATGATGTACTTCGGCGGTCAAACGCATGAATGCGTTTGGATGTAGTTACTTCCAGCCTGCTTTCGAGCAAAGCTTGCTATACAAGCTTTAAAAGTGCCAATGTGTCGACAATTTGTTCTAGGATTCTTGATCCTGCACTTCTGTGGTGAGAGTATAGTAACGACAATCAAATTAAGATATTACGATGGTAAAATGATGAATAAAAAAATGCCATTAGGGTTAAAATTTAACAGTAGAAGTAATCAACACCCAGACATAATAACGAGGCGAAACGGAGGCAGAGTGATGAAGAAATACTACGTGTTAATTGCTATTCTAACCTTAATTTTTACTTTGATTAGTCCTAACTATGCAATGGCAGCTACCGGTATATCAGATGCTGAACAATTAATATTGGACAAATTGAAATCCGGTGCAGAGATTAACGGAGATATGTGCTACTTACCGACTGCATATATAAATCAAGCAGAAAATGAATTAATTGGCAACGAAGTTGATCTTACAGCGGAGCAGGTAGACGTGGTTGTTAGTAAAATTGATGAGGCTATTGAAATAATGTCGGTGATGGGTAATGTGGACATAAACAATATTGTGCACTCAGAAGCTGCATTGAGATTATTGACCGTGGCGACAGAAGCGGCAAATGCAGTAGATTACGAGATCTCAGTCGATATTGTAAATTCAAGTATTGATGTAAGAAACTCTGAGGGCGATACAGTATTTATAACAAAGAATATGGTGAATCAGACAGGATATAGTGATTGCTCCATGTATGTGAATAGTTGGTTAGTCTTCGTGGCATTGACAATCGGTGCAGGATTATTAGTAGTATATAAAAGCAAAGGCGTTGGACCGAATTATGAAGCATAGATTAATACGAATCATGGCATATATATATATGCCTTTCCTTTTCGCTGTGTTAGGCTATAGCATTATGTATGTCATAGCCGCACCAAGTATGAGATTGCTTTTTTCTGCTTTTTCAATTAGCGAGCTTCCTTACGACAAGTATGAATTAAAGAAGATTTATAAGCCGGATGCTTGGTATAGAGAGAAGCTGTCTCGTGACTATTTGAGCAGGCCATTCATTGAGGAGCTTCAGCCTGAGAACAAGGCAGCTCAGACCTTTAATGTAGAGAAAACGGTGAATATCAAAGATATTCAATATCCTAAGCTAGGTGAACAATATGCAATGTTAACTTGCAAAAGAATTGAATTGGAAGTTCCGGTCTATTGGGGTGATACGACAAAGATATTAAATGCAGGTGTAGGGCAATTTATGGGAAGCTTTCTACCAGGCTTTGATCGTAGTATCCTTTTGTCTGCTCATAATACCACCTACTTTAAACCGATAGAACAGATACAAGTCGGAGATATCGTTATATGCGATACGAATTATGGGGAGTTTCAATATATCGTTGATGAGGTATCAATTATGAATGTTGAAGATGCGGAGGACATGTTGAATCGTATACTGGCCCTTCCTGAGGAAAAATTAATCATGTATACCTGTTACCCCTTTCAATCGATTGTGGGTAATAAGGAGAAGCGTATATTTGTTTTCGCGGATAAGCTGACAGGACCGAGGGTTATTAAATGATGAGACAAAATAAATTGTTTGAATATCTTGGGCGAATGATTTGCTTCGTGTTATCCTTTTTATTATCACTTCTGATTGTTTGGATCGTATTCCTAAGTATGTTGAAATTGAATAGTGTAAATAGCAACACTATAAAACGAGTCCTAAGCTCCAGTGATTATTATAATAAATTATATCAGGAGATAGAAAGCAGTACAAAGATGTATACTACCTCTACCGGTTTACCTCCAGAGGTTCTGGAAGGAGTATTTCAATCCGAAGAGGTTCAGGCAGAGGTTGTTTCTTATATAAAAGCAACATTTCTAGGTGAAAAGTATAACCCGAATACACAGAAAGTCAGGGAAAGACTAACGCAGAATATAGATGCTTATCTTGATGAGATGAATATCCGTGTAAACTCAGAGATATCCAAAAACATTGATGAATATACTACCTTGGTTGCAGAGAAATATGGTAGGAGCTTGGAATTACCTATAATTGAACTAATAAATAGAATGAATATAGATTATCAAATACTCTTCAGCTTGATTACTGGAGTAAGTGTTTTAATTGTACTTCTTATATTGAGTCTATTTGATAGAAGAAATCTGTGGCATCGTCAGTTTATATTCTGCTTATACAACAGTACTTTCTCAGCGGCTATTATGCTTGCAGTTATTCCACTGATATTGTTATCAAAGCAATTATACCTAAGACTACAAATAATGCCTTCTTCTCTTTACTTTTTTGCAGTAGATTATATCAAGGTCAACCTTCAGATATTGGTGTTTTTCGGTATATTATTAGGTGTGATATCGATTATCCTCTTATTGATAGAAAGGGTATTTGGGGCTAAGCTTATCAAATTTGTAAGCAGTCTGATAAGACAAAGAGCTAAATGATAAGATAAAGAGCTAAATGATAAGACAAAGAGCTAAATGTCAAGACAAAGAGCTGAATGACAAGACAGAGAGCTGAATGACAAAAAGAGCTGAATGATAAGAATGATATATTATGTGAAGGCTTTATATATTGCTGAAATAATGATAATCCATAATAAAATACTGATACCCAGACCGTTGAGTAATCCTTTAAAGAAACTTAAATCAACATTTTCCCTCATAGTTCCTTTGCCTGCCTTTCTTTCGATGAAACATCAAACTTCTACCAGTGGTTATATTAGTTAGTATTGGCTTCCCACAGTATTTCATACAGAAATGCTTTCTAAGTAAATAAAATCACTTAATATATTGACATTACGGAAATAGTAATATGTAATAATATAAAAGAATTGAAATCAATCGATGAATTATCAATAGGAATTGCTTGCTTAGGTGGGGTGATTCCTTTTTTGTGTTCATACAGTAATGGACACTTGAGGAAGCATCCCACTAGTAGTATAGAAAGCTCTTTATTAATTATAAGGTTTGAATCAAGTGAATTCCTGCTATTTTTAGTTAATTGCTTTGAAAAAAACATATAATTTGCTATAATAAATCTAGTCTATGATCTTGGTGCTATGGATGCGAACATAGTTTTCATATAAAAACGGAGTACGAAATTCGATAACCCCGGGATCTAATTAATTGACAATTGCGAATTCAACACTGGAAAGAAAGAGAGCCTATATAATGAAGAACATAATATTTTTAGAACCTGTTTTTAAAACAATGATTTGGGGCGGCAAGAAGCTGGCTACAGAATTCGGCTATTCCATTCCGAGCGATAATACAGGAGAATGTTGGGCAATTAGTGCCCATAAGAATGGTGATTGTAAGATTAGGAATGGTGAATACAGCGGTAAGACACTGAGCTGGCTGTGGGACAATCATAGAGAACTCTTCGGTAATGCAGAAGGGGAGGTGTTTCCTCTTCTGATAAAAGTTATTGATGCCAAGACGGATTTAAGCATTCAGGTTCATCCCGATGATGCTTATGCCAAGGAACATGAAAACGGTGCTCTGGGAAAGACGGAGTGTTGGTACATTCTTGACTGCGATGACGACGGCGAGATTGTTATCGGACATAACGCGGAGAATAAGGAACAGCTGACTGAGATGATACATGAAAATGGCTGGAAGGACTTAATTCGTTTGTGTCCGATCAAAAAGGGTGACTTCTTTCAGATTGAACCAGGAACGGTTCATGCAATCAAGAAGGGTACTATGATCTTAGAGACCCAACAAAATAGTGATATTACTTACCGGCTTTACGATTATGACAGACTGGATAATGGCAAGCCGCGTGAACTCCATATAGATAAAAGTATCGATGTCATAAACTGTCCCCATAAGGATCAAGCAGTCAGAGGAAGAATGATAAGCAATCAGAATTGTGAGATTGAGGAATTGATCAGCTGTGATTTCTACAGTGTTAACCGTATTTGTATGCATGGTGAGCAGGAATTTGAGCAGGAGCATCTATTTCTCAATGTCAGTGTTATAGGCGGTTCCGGACAGATCGATGAAACATTGCTTAGTAAAGGAGATCATTTCATTCTTCCCTATGGATACGGAAGCTATCAACTGAAGGGAGATATGGAACTGATCGTCTCATATATATAAGAATTCTCTCAACATAATTAATTTGGAGGTCATGACGATGAGGGTAGATGAAATAAAAGAGCATTTGACCAAGGGCATTATTCCGTTTTGGCAAAGCTTACAGGATAACGAGTTTGGCGGCTTCTATGGGGAGATGGATTTCGATTTAAACTTGTACAGGAAGGCAGATAAGGGCTGTATTCTCAATAGTCGTATTTTATGGTTCTTCTCCAATGCCTATTTGGCATTATCACAGAATGAATGTCTTGAGTATGCTAAGCATGCTTATGTGTTTTTAAGAAAGGCTTTCTTCGATCAGGAGAATGGCGGCATGTTCTGGTCTGTTACCTACGATGGTAGACCTTCCGATGATACCAAGCATACATATAATCAGGCTTTTGCTGTATATGGACTAGCGTCTTATTACGATGCAACAAAGGATAAGGAAGCCCTTGCCCTGGCTTATTCGCTTGTAGACAGAATTGAGAACTTCTGCAGGGATGATATTGGATATCTGGAAGCATTTGACCGTTACTTTAAGCCGGCATCCAATGAGAAGCTGTCTGAGAATGGGGTTATGGCAAGCAGAACAATGAATACCCTGCTTCATGTATTGGAAGCCTATACGGAGCTTTATCGTGTGGATAAAAGCAAGGCAATTGCGGATAAGATAAGATGGATGCTCGAGCTCTTTGCGGATAAGATTTACAATCCGAACAAGGAGAGACTTGAGGTGTTCTTTGATCATCAGATGAATTCCCTTCTTGATCTTAACTCTTACGGTCATGACATTGAGGCCTCCTGGCTGGTTGATCGAAGTGTGGAAATTCTTGGCGATCCGGAGTATGAGGCTAAGATCACGCCGATTACCAAGGCGCTGGCGTCCCACATCCATTCTGTGGCGATGGATGAGACCTCTCTTAATAATGAATGTGAGAATGGTGAAGTGGATACTAAGAAAGTGTGGTGGGTACAGACGGAAGCTATGATTGGATTCCTGAATGGTTATCAGAAGGATCCCACTAAGAAGGAGTACATAGACAGTGTAGCAAGAATCTGGGATTTTACGAAGACTTATATGATTGATCACAGAGAAGGTTCTGAGTGGTTTTTTGAGCTGTACAAAGATGGAACACCTATTGTGACCAGGGAGATCGTCGGACCTTGGAAATGTCCCTACCATAACGGAAGAATGTGCTTTGAGGTTCTTAATCGTAAGGTTGCATTTTAAGGAAGCTGTTGCACCAAACCATTATTGAATAGAAGATGAATAAGCCAAAGGAGAGAAATGATGCATCCAAATTATTATGTTGAAGCAGATAAGTACGAAAGATTGATTGCGAAGAAGAATGAAATAAGTAAGGTTTATACAGGAATGTATGACCGATATGTAAATCCTGTTCTAACCAGCGAGCATATTCCTGTATTCTGGAAATATGATCTTGATGAAAAGACAAATCCATATTTCATGGAGCGTCTCGGTGTAAATGCTGTATTTAATTCTGGAGCAATTGAATTGAATGGCAAATACTATCTGGTAGCCAGAATTGAAGGAAATGACAGAAAGTCCTTCTTTGGTGTAGCAGAAAGTGACAGTCCTGTGGATGGCTTCAAGTTCTGGGATTACCCAGTAGTGCTACCGGATACCTGTAGGTATGAGACCAATGTCTATGATATGCGTTTAACGAAGCATGAGGATGGATATATCTATGGTGTATTCTGTTCTGAGAGCAAGGATATGACAAGCACCGACCTGTCGGCAGCCGTTGCAGAAGCAGGCATTGTAAGAACCAAGGACCTAAAGACCTGGGAGCGATTGGACAATCTGAAGACTCTGCAGTCGCCTCAGCAAAGGAACGTAGTCCTTCACCCGGAGTTTGTAAACGGAAAATATATGTTCTATACCAGACCGATGGATGGCTTTATCGAGACAGGCTCGGGTGGTGGCATAGGCGCTGGTTTCTGTGATGATATCACCAGAGCGGTGATCAATGAAGAAATCATCACCAGTAAGAGAAAGTATCATACAATCACCGAGGCGAAAAACGGTGCCGGAGCAGTTCCGATTAAGACAGAGAGGGGCTGGATCCACATAGCCCATGGTGTGCGTAATACGGCAGCAGGCCTTCGTTATGTAATCTATGTATTTGCCACCGATCGAAAGGATCCGACTAAAGTGATTGCGGAACCCTCTGGCTTCTATATAGCTCCCCTGGGAATGGAACGTGTCGGAGATGTGTCCAATGTAGTATTCACTAACGGAGCCATCACAAGAGACAATGGCGAAGTGTATATTTATTATGCCTCCTCTGATACCAGGCTCCATGTGGCAGCTACTACAGTAGACCGTCTGGTTGATTATACCTTCAATACCCCTTCCGATCCACTTCGTTCTGTAGATTGTGTACATCAGCGTTGCGAACTGATTCATAAGAACTTGGAACTGTTAAAGAGATAAAATAATAACCGGTCTTGTAAAGAATGGTGTAACTATTCTCTGCAGGACCGGTTTTGAGCATATGCCTCTCATATAGTAACGAATGATGCAGTGTTTTTCATTTTGTTGCTAAACTCATAAAAATTGCTTGAATCTATAAGAAAAATGTAGTAAACTTCGCTTATTCAATTCATTGTGCAATATAATCACATGAAAGATGAAGATGTACAATGTTTGCATTACAAATGTTAACAGGGTAGTGAAGCAACAATTGCTTGAAGATAAAGAGGATAAATAATGGGAGGAGAAGGCAGTAATGAAGAAGGTTACCATTCAGGATGTAGCAAAGGAATTAAATCTATCCAGGAATACAGTTGCAAAGGCATTGAATAACAGCGATACGGTTTCCTATGAGACTAGATATGTCGTGATTGAAAAGGCATATGAGATGGGATATTCCAAACTATCTCCAGTAGTCATAGGTGAATTTAAATTAAGAAATAAAATCAACGATTCCAAGACAATTGTCGTACTGACGAGAAGAGAGATTTCGGTCTTTTGGAACAGTATTATTATGGGTATTTCGGATGAACTGAATAAATACGGCTGTAAGCTTCAATTTAATTTCATAAGCGAGCAGGATGAGAAGAATTTGGTGCTGCCTTTGGATTTACAGGCAGAGGTTAGCGGTATTATCATGCTAAGTGTCTTTTCCATTGATTATATCGATCAGATTATGAAACAGAATATTCCGGTGGTATTTCTTGATTCACCTTGTGATTTGGACAGCATCGCTCATTATGGTGATATCGTAATCTGTGAGGGCCAGAATAGTATTAAGCAGATTACATGTAATTTGATTGCACAGGGTTATAAGCGAATAGGCTTTATTGGTGATATAACATATTGTAAGACCATTAATGATCGCTATCAGGGATATTTGAATGCTCTACAGACATCAGGCAGCACCATAGACGACTCCATTGTAGCAACCTACCACGCTCCTACAAAATTCTATAAAACAGAGGAAGTGGATAAGGCCTTGAATGGCTTTTCGACGATACCGGAGGCGATTGTCTGCGCAAATGATGACATTGCCCTAGATGTAATTCGTTGCTTACGAGCGAGGGGATTATCGGTTCCTCAGGATGTTGCGGTAACCGGCTATGACAATGTCGAGGGTATGTCACAGGTGGAACCGTTCTTAACGACAGTAAGAGTCGGAAACCAGAGGCTGGGCCGCCGTCTTGTACAGCAGCTGATGTGGAGAATACAGAATCCGACCTTTCCTAAGGAGGTTATCTTTATTGGAGTAGAAGTAATCTTCCGGCAATCCTCCAATAAGGAAAACTAGTAGACAGCACCCTTCTATAATAAGCTAAGAGAACTTTCACATAATTGAGTTGTTCGTATATAAAGAGCTATATACTTTCTGCTATGACGCGGTTAATATTACACTAAAGTGTTTGTTAACCTGCATTATGAAGAAAGGATATAGCTTTATTTGTTATAAATACAGATAGCCACACTTATAGTCTGCGAAGATGGGGTTTTATGGTGTGAGCGAGAGATAATACCTACTATCAAAAAGACGTATTGTTATTCTGAAATCAATATGCTACAATGCACCTATAAGACATGCAAATGCAATATCATATGCAATATAAAACGCACTATTATGCACCGTGAAAAGGAGATGTGACATGAGTAAAGTAAAAATGATCACTAATAATTTGCCTAATATACCTTGGCAGGATAAGCCTGCAGAATGTGTCGGTCCGGTATGGAGATATACTGAGAATCCGATCATAAACCGCAATCCTCTTCCGGGAGTTGCTCGTATTTTTAATAGTGCTGTCGTTCCATATAACGGCGAATTTATCGGAGTATTTCGTGCAGAGCAGATTGACGGAATTCCGCACCTGTATATTGGTTACAGCAAGGATGGTATTCATTGGACCTATGATTCCAACAAAATCCCTTTTGTGAATGAGAAAGGTGAGCCTTTCATGCCAAGATATGCCTATGACCCCCGATTAATTAAAGTCGAGGATACCTACTATATTATCTGGTGTACCGATTTCTACGGTGCTGCTCTGGGTATGGCTAAGACAACTGATTTTAAGACCTTTGTCAGGATTGAGAATCCATTTCTTCCCTTCAATAGAAATGGCGTATTGTTCCCGAGGAAAATCAATGGTAACTTCGTATTACTCTCTAGACCTAGTGACAGCGGTCATACTCCTTTCGGCGATATATTCTTAAGCGAGAGCCCGGATCTTATCTTCTGGGGTAAACACAGACATGTAATGGCGCGTGGCAGTCAGTGGTGGCAATCTTTAAAGATTGGTGGCGGTGCAGCACCGATCGAGACAAGCGAGGGCTGGCTAATGTTCTATCATGGTGTCACTGGTACCTGCAACGGTTATGTATACAGCATGGGTGCCTGTATTTTAGATATTGATAATCCCTCCGTCGTAAAATATCGTTGCAATAATTTTATCTTGACTCCGGAGACCTGGTATGAGGAGAGAGGTTTTGTCGCGAACGTAGTATTTCCCTGTGCAGCACTGACAGATGCCGAGACGGGACGAATTGCAATCTATTACGGTGCAGCAGATAGCTATGTCGGTATGGCCTTCACAACCGTGGATGAGATCATGGATTATGTAAAGACAAATAATGCAGCGACAAATGATGACAAAGATTTCGGTATATTATAGAAATAGAAAATGGAGCCGCTACGATCACCGATGTAACCGGTTATGCCTATCTGATATATAATTGGTGGAAGAAGCAAGTAGGAGCTGTTGCAACACGTAGATACCACAATAGGGGAGCTTATCCATCTTCCTTATGAAGTATATCGAGTTGTGCAACAGCTCCTGCTTGGAACAATCTTTGGAGTGTTTGATATAAGCGTAATTAGTCGGTTACCACCTCGTATGGCCAATCAAGGATACCTCCGAAGTCATAGACAGAGGTATAACCTAGCTCATATAGTGACTGGGAAGCCAGTGCACTTCTTCTGCCGCTTCTACAATACACTAGTAGAGTGGCATTCTTATCAGTCAGTATTTCCTCTGCCTTTGTGGCAATCTCATCGTTGGGAATTAGGATAGCACCTTCGATATGGCCGTCCTCGTATTCCTCTTGTGTTCTTACATCCAATACAACAAGCGCAGTAGAGGAGTCTATCATCTCTTTCGCTTGCTCTGCTGAGATTTTAGCAGGAACATTGGGAATGGAGGTGGGTTCGGTTTCCGATGCATTATTGTTACTAGTATTCATGGAACTTTTCGGCGAATTACTAATATTGGCAGTGCAGCCTGACAGAACAAAAGTGACGAAAGAAATAGTGATAACAATGAATAAATATTTTCTCAAAATACAATCTCCTTTTCTATACTAATCTTTATTTTGTGTATTTTCTTGATTTTTTGATGTCCATTGAAATCTCATTTCGAATTGATTATAGCAATGCCTTATAAGAAGTCAAGAGACTGCTATCATTAAACCAAGCAAGGCTCCGTAGATAGCGGAGCGTAGAGGGCTCTTGGTGATAGGGCAGGATCCCGTAGGGCAGCCGACGACTTTATAATATAGAAATCCTCCGATGGCACCGATTATAACTCCCAGTAATAATTTCAATATTGTTGGCATCGTATATCCTCCTATTGTGTATGACTTGAAATGATTATAACAGAAACATGAGACCTGCTCGGTGATGTTATCACAGGAGGATTACAGCAGTGAGGGAGTCAGATAAGGCGGCTTCCTTTAATTTCAGAAAACAAGCATATAATCAGAAAACATCAGATATAGATTATTGAAAAGCATTATTAGTCATTGAATAAGGGGGAAGCTATGGATGAATTTGAGATGAAGAGAAGGATCTATGGTTATATTAAGGAGATATGCCATTATAGTCAGATGCAGGTATTTGCAACTTCTTATTATCAGAGAAATTATTTCCAGATGCAGATTGATGACGCAACTACTGCTTTGATCAGTGTATATACTGATCTGTGGAAGGCACCGGAGCATCGTAGGAGAAGCCATGGGTCTCATTATAAGGAAAATAGTATTAAAAGTGATGAGCAAATTATTCAACCGGAGCAAGAATTTCCGGATACAGAACTGTTACCTGGTCAGGAGGTCAGTATTTTGACTAGCAAACCGGAAGGGATTTGACAGGAGCATTTATGGGATGCCACCAAGGTATCCTAGAGCGTTTGAATAAGGCTTCACGGGTTGGGGTATTGGTAAAAGGGGGGTGAATTGAATAGCACCCCCCTTCTTGATAAATGGAATTTACATCCTATGAATTAAAAACCCCCCTAGCGGGATGTGTACTTCACGGAGAGGAAGTTTAGTGCTTCACAAGCCGCTCAGGAGCGTAAGTGTCAGCATGCTGACATTTATAGTTATACTGCGTTATGGCAGAAGGCAACAATGCGATCAACAGGGATATCACATACAGAGCCAACGGCACGGTAAAGTTCTTCGTGGCCACCTTTTCCACAGAATGGACCGCCGGGACCTCTACCGTTATCCATATCACCACAGATATTCTCTGCAAGTGGATTAGCTGGCGGAGTACCTTGATCTGTCACTAGTCGAACGAAACAAGGGTTTACAGATATTAGAACACCGGTAAAGCCGCATCCGGAAGCACCACCGCTGGTTGTGAATATTGTTACAGTCTCGCCAACAAAATCGCAAATATGCTCAAGTAATCCTTTACCATGGGATCCACCGCAGCAATTAGAACCAAAATTAGATCTGTTAGACATATTTATTCCTCCTTATAATTTGAATTTAATGATTAAATAGGTATACCAATTTCTATCTTATATAATAAATAGTAATGACTTTTGTGCTTAAATGGCATTATGACAAAAGCTTGCAATCTTATCTACAGGAATATCACACACGGAACCTACTTTGAAATAATTATCATAAGCATTGTGAAACTCTCTTCGGTCGCAAACATTCGAGTCACCAAACGGGTTATTCGGTGGAGTTCCGATACGATTTACCAATGTTACATAACATGGGTTCACAAATATGAGTACACCGGTGAAGCCACAACCAGAAGCACCGCCACTGGTAGTAAAGATGGTAACCGTCTGACCGATATAACGAAACAGTTTTTCTAATGACATGTTTGTTCCTCCTTTAATATCTTTCTAGATCCGTCAATCTTCTTCCGAATCCTACTATATCTTATGCAGTAGCAGGTGAGATGCGACAGGAATAAAGTAAATAATTTGATATACGATACAATTCAACACAAAAATCCATCCTTAGAATCGTATATTACGACGTTTCTTGGGAACTTGAAACGTGTCTGCACATAAGATCTGTATGGGTGTTTCCACTATTGGCCACAGGAGTTTGGGGTAGACGGTTGGTGTGTTTTATTGGAGCTCAATATTTATAAGTAATGGGCGTAATAAAAAGCGAAAATATAATATGTAAATTTGGTGCTAATTACATTGTGAGGGGTTGCTTGATGATGTTTCATGGATTATAATGGTAAGGTGAATGAAAAGAGATTTATGAATGGAATCAGGATATAATCAAAGATCCTGATAAGATCTACATCGGTCAGAAGATCTTAATTTATGTGGAATAAGCTTTATATTGGTGGCGGGACCTGCTAAATGAAGCTTTTCATAAAATAGAAATACAAGGCGAAAAGACAATCTGTGTGAATTGCAGTTTGTCTTTTTTGTAGAAGGGAATTGTAATTTGTATTATTATTATGTATACTAAAGATATTAATATTATAAAGGAGATAAAACATATGATGTATGAAATGAAGGATGAATACTATACCGGCATTGATTTCGTTGACCAGGAACATTCGAAGTTATTCTCAATCTGTAATGAAGCCTATGAACTGCTGACGAACGATTTTATTCCTGATAAATATGATTATATTCTTAGCGTTTTAAATGATCTTAAAAGTTATACCAAGTATCATTTTCAGCATGAAGAAGAATATATGATCAGTATCGGCTATAAGAGACTTTTATCACAGAAAGTAGATCATGCGGATTTTATCGAAAAGATGGATGGCTTTGATACGGATAGTATCGATGAGAATCAGAAGGCTTCATTATTAGAGCTGGTGGATTTCCTGAATGAATGGCTGATAGGACATATCTTCATGAAGGATAAGCTGATAGCCGAGTAGGTTATCGATTGAGTATGTTATTATCTATATCCTGATATTGATTTAAAGATAGGATTTATGGAGCGATAAAGCTTTTTTAGCTAAAGCCCCGTAGGTTCTGTCTTTTTTTTCTTTAGAAGCTGGTTATGAAACCTATGTTGTAAGAAGTTGTTGGGAATATAGACACCAATTATTTGTGTAAAATCACATTATAATTTAGGATGTATTAAGTTGTTTGGTGGTTGAAATTAATGGGATTTAGTCCGTTTAAAAACGTTTCGAATGGTAAAATGGGTAATTATTTAAAAAATAGAGAAACAATAGAATAAGTTGCTATGTTTAGAGGTATAAAATATGTTAAATGTATACATAAAGCAGGAAGTATAATGTATTGCAATGTATATTATGCATAAAAAAATTAGTTATATATGGAATAAAAATGATTTTATTGTTGCGAATTGACATAAAGTATATTATAATGAACTTGGGAGTATAAAAGGAAATAAATAGATAAGAAAAGCAACTGTCACTCTGCTGGCACGCACTATGGCGACAATATTTGGTCAACCTGGTTCGTGCCAGTCGGAGTAGGGCAGTTATTGAACCTAATTATAGGCTGATAAGCCTATATTAAAGCATCCTATACATCGGAATTGACAGGGGGAGAATGGATCATTACAGGTTTAGGAAAAATTGACATCATGGTATATGTGGGATATAATCAGAGCAAAGAGATCATAGAATTGACTCGGTAGGATCACCCACAGGGGCAAAATAGAAGAAAGTCAGAGGATGTGCATATGGTTACAATTAAGGATGTGGCGAAGGAAGCAGGAGTAGCAATCTCTACCGTATCCAATGTTTTAAACAACGTTGATATTGTAAGTGATGAGAAGAGACAAAAGGTTATGGCTGCTGTCGAGAAGCTGAAATATGTACCGAATATGAATGCAAAGTTCCTAAAATCAAATAAGAAGAATACCATAGGACTATTCCTTCCAAGTATTCAGGGCGATTTCTATCGTATGCTCATGCAGGCAATTCATATGCAGTGCAGATTGAAGGGGTATCTTCTTAACATTTATATCAGTAATGAGAATACTAGTGATGAGATTTACAGTATGATTATTTCCTCCGGTGTTGAAGGAGCAATCGTACTGAATGAGCAACTTCACAATGAATATATAGATCGGATTGCACTCACCAAAATGCCTATCGTTTTCATTGACCGGGAATATGCAGGGGAGAATATGTCCAGTGTGATTATTAATAACACGGAGGGTGCAATACTGGCGACGGAGTATCTGATTAAGCAGGGACATCGAAGAATCGGATATATTCACGGTCTTAATAATTTTGATGATGAAGCTAGGTATCAAGCCTTCACAAGTACGATGGCCAAATATAATCTGCCAATCGATGAGACGATTATACTTCGAGGCTATTTTGAAGAAGCGGTAGCGTATAGTGAGATGCGGGTCCTGTTACTGAAGGGGACCAGGATGCCGGATGCATTCTTCTGTGCCAATGATGAGATGGCATGGGGCTGTATTCGTGCGTTGACTGAGGGGGGCTATAAGGTTCCAGACGATGTATGTGTGATTGGTTTTGATGATATTATACTTTCCTCTTATTATACTCCGGCTTTGACAACCATCCATAGTCCGGTAACAGAGTTGGGTAATGCGAGCGTAACCGAGCTGTTCCACTTAATGAATGCTGATAATGGCCATAAGGGTAGAATTACACAGCTGACTCCCAGTCTGATCATTAGAGATACCTGCACAGTAAGAATATGAAATACAGTGACTCGTCAGTCACAAATATAAGAGATTTATCAAGGGTATTACACATGGAAAAGGTGCTGCTGGGGCAGCCCAGAACCCAGTGCAACACCCTTAATTAATAATGGGAAGATATCTAGTAATGGGGGAGGTTATAACAATGAATAATTATCATTTACTGGAGGATGTTTATAAAATGGAAGGCTATGATGAGTTACCGGCATTTTCAAGCTTTTTACCGGGTCTGGCAGGCAAGAAGGGTATTCCGCTATGGGTTTATTATACCAATCGGGGACAAGGAGTGAACAGCTTCGGAATCCATCATAAGAATAATGCAATCATGGAATTCAATCCTGCCAACACCGCCTATGAGAATACGGCGATTAAAGGCTTTCGTACCTTTATTAAGTGTAACGGAAGGTTCTTTGAAGCCTTTCGGGAGTATAATCTTAAGGCAGAACGTAATTTCTATATCCGTAAGAACAGCTTCTGGATTGAGGAGATCAATCACGAGCATGGTATTAAAATTACGGTGAAATATTTCGTATTACCAAATAACAGTATTGGAGCCTTGGTCAGGAAGGTTGAGATAACGAATCTGGAGAAAGAGGAGAAGAGTATCGAGCTGTTGGATGGTTTGCCTAAGATTATACCCTACGGGATCACCAATGGACAGTATAAGGAGATGTCGAATCTGTTTAAGAGCTGGACAGAGATCAAGAACATAGAAGAAAAAGCCCCTTTTTATACCATGCGTGCTTCCAGTGATGATTCTGCTGAGGTATCTGAGGTTGAGGGCGGCTACTTTTATGTGGGAATCCATGAAGGACAGGTTATGCCGGTAATCTATGATGCTGAAGTAATCTTTGATTTTGACACTTCTCTGGTACAACCGATTTCGTTTTTGAAGCAATCTTTCTTTGAGTTAATTCATGCGAAGCAGTGTTTCTATAATAAGGTACCCTGCGGTTTTACACCGATCAGTATGGCATTATCTGCCGATGAGAGCAAGAAGTTTTACTCACTGACTGGCTTTGCCGGATCGGTAGGACAGTTGAAGGATAAGTTGTTTGAATTTTGTGAGGGGGATTTTATTGCTGTAAATGAAAAAATAGCAGATGAGCTGGTAGATCATTTAACCGCAGATATTAAAACCCAATCCGGTGTGCCGGTATTCGATCAATATATGGAACAGAATTACCTGGATAATTTTCTGAGAGGCGGATATCCATTCGTCTTCGGTAAGGGTGGAAAGAAGTCGGTGGTTCATTTGTTCAATCGCAAGCATGGCGATCCTGAGAGGGATTATAACTTCTTCTCAATTGCAGGAGAATACTATTCCCAGGGCAACGGCAACTTCCGAGATGTTAACCAAAACCGTAGAAATGATGTGTTTTTCCATAATGAAATCGGAGATTTTAATATTAAAACCTTCTTTGAACTGATTCAGATAGATGGTTACAATCCTCTCGAAGTTCGTCCATCTACCTTTAGCGTAAAGCCCGAATTCGTCCTGGAGATCGAACAGCTTTTGAAAAATAATGTCGAAGATCAATCAGAAAGATTGCTGAAGATTATCGGTAAACCCTTTACACCGGGACAGCTCTCTAATTGTATTGCAAAATATAATATTGAGATTAACTGCGATGAGGATACTTTACTGGAGAAGCTCCTTTCCTGTTGCAATCAGAATATAGAAGCCGGCTTTGGTGAGGGTTACTGGAGTGATCACTGGGATTACAATATGGATCTGGTGGACAGTTACCTAAGCATCTTCCCGGAGAGACGGAAGCGGTTATTATTTGAAGACAACACATACCGATTCTACGACAGCCCGGCAAGAGTTCTTCCCAGGTCAGAAAAATATGTGATTACCGTGAAAAATGAAGTGAGGCAATATGGTGCTCTAGTGCATGATGATGAGAAAGCAAATCGTGAAGGGTTTGATAAGAAGGGCACAAACTGGCTTAAGACAAAGCAGGGGGATTATGCGGTAACGACGCTGATGGGTAAGATGATCTCCCTGGCAGTAATCAAATTCTCTTCTCTTGACCCTTATGGTATGGGTGTTGAGATGGAGGGAGGAAAGCCCGGCTGGAATGATGCCATGAATGGTCTGCCTGGATTATTCGGCAGCGGTATGTCAGAAACCTTCGAACTAAAACGTCTGATTGCTTTCGTTTGTGATAATATCACTATGGTGGAAGAGCTAGTGCTACCGTCAGAGGTGTACCGACTTCTGATTAATATAGCGGGGATAGTAAGTATAGCAGACAAGGACGGCTTGGATGACTTTACCTACTGGGACCGAGTGACTACACTGCGCGAACGGTTTCGGGAGCAGGTTCGCTTTGCAACAGAGGGCAGTGAACAGAAGGTGAACACGAAAGATCTTCTGGCAATATTTTGTTCCTTCCTGGCAAAGCTAGATTATGGTATCGAGAGGGCTTGCGCATATGGAGAGGGAATTGTTCCAACCTATTTTACCTATCGTGCAGTTGAATTCGAAACGGTTCTGGATGAGAATGGGCATAAGGTTATAAGTGGTTATGGACTTCCGAAAGCAATTGTGAAAGCCTTCGAGGTGCAGCCCCTACCAGCATTTTTGGAAGGACCCGCAAAGATGCTGCCTACTCTGAAGAATAGCCTGGCAGCGAGAAATTTATATGAGAAGGTTAAAGAAAGTGATCTCTTTGACAGAAAGCTTGGTATGTATAAGACCAGCGTCCCGATTGAACATATTTCTATGGAAAACGGAAGAATTCGTGCCTTTACAGCGGGATGGCTTGAACGTGAAAGTGTATTCTTGCATATGGAGTATAAATATCTGTTATCGCTACTTCGTGCTGGATTGTATGAACAGTTCTATCAGGATATTAAAACAGCAATGGTTGTCTTCCGTGACCCGAAGGAATATGGAAGAAGTATTTTGGAGAACTCCTCCTTCCTAGCTTCCAGTATGAATCCGAATGAGGAAATCCACGGAAGAGGGTTTGTGGCTCGTCTATCCGGTTCTACCACGGAAGCAATATCGATATGGATTTTTATGTTCCTTGGAGACAGGATTTTTACTTACGAGGATGGAACCTTGAAGCTTTACTTTGAGCCAAAGCTTGCTGATTGGATGTTCGATGAGGGTGGTCATGCTTCTTTTATCATGTTCTCAAGCTGTAAGGTGACCTATGTAAATCCTGGTCGTAAAGCAACCTATGGCGATGGAGCTGCCGTAATTAAAAGGATTGAAGTTGCTGATGCAAAGGAAATAATTGATGGAAATATGGTATGTGGTACTCTGGCAGAGGAGCTTAGGGATGGAACATGGAAAGAGCTGGTCGTATACATGGAGTAAGGCCTGTATTGCAGTGAACTTAAAGAGGGCAGCTACTGACAGGTAATCGATGAAATGTCTATAAGGAATTCGAGTGAATGGAAAGCTGATTGAGTTCGAGCTACCGGAAAGTTCAATTGCAACAGCACTGTTATAAACAAAGGGATGAAACTAATTAAGTGTTTATTAGGATAAATAGAATGGGAATATTGGAGAAACATAGTATTCTTGTGAGGAATAACAGAATAGTATATAATTGAATTAATAAATTATGGGGGTGCTTTGATGAATATTAAGGATGCGGTCAGAACCATGTTCTTTCGGGATAAGCAGCTGTTAACCAATAATCAATTGTATACAATCTGGGGTGAAAATCTGGATTCGGAGAAGGTTCTGACTGAATATCCCAGACCACAGCTTAGAAGAGATAATTATACGATATTAAACGGTTATTGGGATTATTGTATTACGAAGGAGGATCGTAAACCTGTGTCCTTCGATGGTAAGATACTTGTGCCTTTTTCACCGGAGAGCGCTCTTTCCGGAGTGAATAGACAGCTTATGCCTGACGAATATTTATGGTATGAAAGAAGCCTGAGCCTGGGAGAGATACCCAGGGAAAAGAAAATTTTACTCCACTTCGGAGCAGTTGATCAGCGATGTGAAATATATATCAACGGACGTAAGGCGGCGGAGCATATGGGGGGATATCTTCCATTCTCCATCGATATCACACAGGATGTGAAGTTGGGAGAGAATCTGTTGACTGTTAAGGTTACCGATGTCTCAGATACCTCTTATCATACCAGAGGAAAACAGAAACTGAAGCGTGGAGGAATGTTCTATACAGCGCAAAGTGGTATCTGGCAGACGGTCTGGTATGAATGGGTACCGATAAACTACATTACACAGATTAAACTTACACCGAAGCTGGAACGGAGTGAGCTGGAGTTGGATATCAATCTTAATTACCCGTTGTCAGAGCAGTCGAAGGATTTGGTCTATTGGGTGACTATTAGGGTAGGGGACAGTATATTACAGCGTGTCTCATCCACGGAGAAGAGATTCACCGTCAGTCTAGAAAGGACGATCTGCTGGAGTCCGGAGAACCCGTTCCTTTATGGACTGGACATTACTGTAGGTGAGGACCGGGTTGAAAGCTATTTTGCCATGAGGTGCGTGGAGCTTAAGAAGGATGAAGCTGGATTGACACGTATATTTCTAAACAGAAGGCCTTATTTTCAGAATGGTCTTCTAGATCAAGGATATTGGCCTGATGGATTATATACAGCCCCCTGTGATGAGGCTATGATTTATGATATTGAGCAAGCGAAGGCTCTGGGCTTCAACATGCTGAGGAAGCATATCAAGATTGAACCACTGAGGTGGTATTATCATTGTGATCGGCTAGGGATGTTGGTCTGGCAGGATATGGTCAACGGCGGTGAGGAATACAATCAACTGCTGGTAGGCTATCTACCGACCTTATTTCCGGGGGTTGCTGCACGATTTAAGGATAAGTATTATAAGCTTCTAGGCAGAGAAAGTCTGGAGGGCAGACGGGAATGGAGTATGGAGTGCCGTCAGACGGTTGAGTTATTGTATAATTGCCCTTCGATTGTGGTTTGGGTACCCTTTAACGAGGGATGGGGGCAATTTGATGCAAGAGATGCATATCGGTTAATAAAGGAATTGGATGGTACTAGACTCATTGATCATGCCAGTGGCTGGTTTGATCAGGGAATTGGTGATTTTGAGAGTATCCACAATTATTTTCATCCGCTAAAGGTGAAGCATAAGAAACGGGCGGTTATCTTCTCAGAGATCGGTGGTTATGCTTGTTATATTATGGAGCATTCTTTCTCCTGGAGAGTGTATGGCTATAAGGTTTATCTTACGAAAGAGGATTTTAATGAAGCTTATCATAGATTATACCGTAAAGAACTTGCTAAGCTTTACCATCAGGGACTATCCGCGGTAGTCTACACCCAGCTGTCCGATGTGGAGGATGAGGTAAACGGTCTGTTTACCTACGACAGAAAGGTATGTAAGGCAACACCGTTAACCGATTGGATGGATGCTGTGGAGTCGGTGAAGAGTGCGATACAATAAGTAGAAATGTAGGGGTACAGGGAAGGGGAGAAGTTGATGAAAGGATATCATTACTTAAATGAAAAAGGGGTATTTTGGCTTGAAAATCCGGAATTAACAAGCTATCTATATTTTCCGATTGCCAATGAAAGCGGTGTGATGGGATGTGTGACTCCTACACTAGGCGGAGATAGTAAAATGGGGCAGAATACCTTTTTACTGGCACCGGTCAGTAGTGAGGATTTACATAATAATAAGTCCTCCCGTAATTTCTGGTGTAAATTAAACGGGGAGAAGGTTTGGTCAGCGACTGGAAGATCAGCCTTACAGCAAGCAAAGCTCTTTACCGGAGAGAAGGAAGAGACTGCCTTAGAAGCGGGAATTATGTGGCATAAGATATCGAGAACTTCAAGGGAGCTTCCGATCAAATCAGAGATTACCTCCTTTGTGCCTTATACCGGCGAATGCATGGAGCTCATGCTGATTGAAATAACCAACATAGGAACGAGCCCGTATACCTTAAATCCAACGGCTGCCATTCCTCTCTATGGAAGGTCAGCTGATAATATCAGAGATCATCGAAACGTAACCTCGATGCTGCACCGAATTGAGACAACGGAGTATGGCGTAGTCCTCAATCCGACACTTACCTTTGATGAGCGTGGACATCAAAAGAATACAGTGGTCTATGGAGTCTTTGGAAGTACAGGAGATGGTGAGTCTCCCGTTGGCTTTTATCCTGTGGTGGAAGACTTTATCGGCGATGGCGGCTCCTTTGAGTGGCCGAAGGCAATTCTAGACGGACTGAAACCAGAGGAGGCCGGCTTTCATAGAAACGGTTATGAAGCTTTAGGTGGGATTGTTTTTCAGGAGATTACATTAGAACCGAACACCACGGTATCTTATGTTATAGTTATGGGATTTGGCTCCTCAAAGGAGGAGTTAGAGGCAGCAGTGGCGAAATTCAGAACCGAGAAGTCCTGTCAGGATAGTCTTGCAGCAACCAAGGCTTATTGGGAAGAGAAGATTAATGTATCTTATCGCACAGGCTCTAAGGAGTTTGATGCATGGATGCACTGGGTTAATTTCCAGCCCATGCTTCGTAGAATATATGGCTGTTCCTTCCTTCCTCATCATGATTATGGCAGAGGTGGTCGTGGCTGGCGGGATTTGTGGCAGGATTGCCTTGCTCTGCTAATCATGAATCCCTCCGGAGTAAGGGATATGCTAATCAGCAATTTTGGTGGTATACGTATGGATGGAACCAATGCGACGATTATCGGTGCGAAGCAGGGGGAGTTCATTGCGGACCGTAATAATATAACAAGAGTCTGGATGGATCACGGTGTATGGCCTTTTCTTACCACAAGATTATACATAATGCAAAGCGGTGATTTAGATATTTTGTTGACTCAGAATAGCTATTTCAAGGATCCTCAGGCAATGAGAGGAGAGGAGAAGGACCTGCTTTGGAAGCCCGAGGATGGCAATCACGTAAAGATGATGAGTGGCAAGGTATATCAGGGAAGTATATTAGAACATATGCTGATTACACATCTGGCTGCTTTCTATGATGTGGGTGAACACAATCATATCCGACTTAGAGGAGCGGATTGGAATGATGCACTGGATATGGCCAAGGACCGGGGAGAAAGCGTTGCCTTTACTGCTTTATTCGGAAGTAATCTGGATATGATGGCAGATTTAATCCTTGGTTTACAGCAGAAGGGAATCCGAACACTTTCCTTCTTTAGGGAGCTGGAGCTGCTACTCAAAGATCATCCCTCAATTTACGACACTGTGGAAGAGAAACAAAGGCTTCTTCACGAATACTGTGAAAGCTGCAGAAGTACCTTATCCGGTGATAGCTTCGAGATATCCTGTGAGGCACTGGCGCAGAATCTAAAGAATAAGGCAGCCTGGATCCGTAATCACATTCTGGGCACCGAATGGCTTGAGAATAAGGATGGTCACTCCTGGTATAACGGATATTATGATAATAACGGAAGAAGAGTTGAGGGTGACTTTGAAACCGGTGTACGCATGATGCTGACGAGTCAGGTATTTGCTATCATGTCCGGGACAGCTTCTGACGAGCAGGTAAAGGCAATTGTGAAAGCAGCCGATACTTATCTGTTTGATGAGGCAATTGGCGGTTATAAGCTGAACACAGATTTTAAGGAAGTAAAAGAGGATTTGGGGCGAATGTTTGGCTTTGCCTACGGGCATAAGGAGAACGGAGCGGTATTCTCCCATATGGTAGTGATGTATTCCAATGCTCTGTATCAGAGAGGTTTTGTTAAGGAAGGCTATAAGGCAATCAATACCTTATATCGCCATTGCAACAATTTTGAAAAGAGCCGCATCTATCCCGGTATTCCAGAATATATCGGAGATAACGGAAGAGGCTTATATCATTACCTCACCGGCTCAGCAAGCTGGCTATTGTTAACGGTATTGACAGAAATGTTTGGTATTAAGGGTTCAATGGGTGATCTTGTGTTGGAGCCCAAGCTGTTAAGTGAGCAGTTTGATGAACAAGGACAGGCTGAGGTATCGCTTATATTCGCAGGTCGAATGCTTACAATTTGCTATGAGAATAAGGGAAGGAAGGATTATGGTAATTATCAGATTGGCAAGGTTCTTGTGAAGGGTAATGTATATGAAGGAAATGGCAGGACCTATATCATTCGCAGGCAGGATATCGAAGCACTTGCTAAGGATAAGGATCACAGAATTCTGGTTGAATTAAGATAGAAATGATAGGAAAGGGGCATGTAGGATAGGCTTATGAAAAAGGAATATATTGATGTAACCTCCTATCAGGGAGAGGGCTATCTGCCAATGATTGATTTTATGACCTGGCGAGTAGCAATATTAAGGTATTGTGAGGAATTAGAAGTACAGAATCTTACCACAATGCAAAAGCATAATGAAACAGATGAGGTATTTGTACTGTTGGAGGGAAATTGCACTCTATTTACCGGAGGGAAAGGGAATTCTATCCATGATATTGATGCCATCACGATGAAGCCCTTACAGCTATATAATGTAAAGCAGGGGGTTTGGCATACCCATACCTTGGATCATGCAGCAACAGTTCTGATTATAGAGAACCAGGATACTTCAGACCGCAATTCACCGAAGGAGATATTAACCCCTGAGCAGCTGAAACAAATCATAAGATTATACGAGAATAGAGATTAGGTTCGCCGGAAGCGCTAATCTGAAAATAATCAGTTTAACAAAGCATGGTCAACATGCAGACGAAAGCAGGAAAAACTCGCATAGCAAGAGTTTCCTGCTTTTTGGTGTGCCCAACGGCACCTTTGTGATGTCTGCTTGATCTAATCTTTTGTTTGCTTATTTCGTCCACTGTAAAAATCGAATAGAATCCATAAATTGTAAGGTTGACATTCGAGTTAACATTATATATATTGAAAGTTGTGGTATGAAAGTACCACGAAAATTATATAGCTGGGAAGGTACAAAGGGATAATCTGTGAAAACTCAAAATGTTACAATAAATTGGAATAACCGTAAAGGGATATTAATATATCCAATGCTGTTCTATTTTGCATTTATTATTATTACGTATATAAAGCAAAGTCAGACAGAGGGGTCAGCCGCTCATGTGATGGTATTTAGTCTGATATGGCTGGTTCTTACGTTTCTATATGTGCTTGAGCTGCCAAAGGTAAGAAAGAAGCTTCGTCATCTCGGAAAGTGGTTTCGTACCGTATTATTAATACTCCAGCCCGTTCTTTCTTTTCTGATGATTGAGATCATGGTTGGTAATTATAATCCAAAGATGTTTCAAAGCTATGGGATTTATAATATAGCTTGGTATTGTGTTGTTACTTTTTTGTTTTATGCAATAATAGGCAGAGCCAAACCTGCAATCTCAATATCAAATCTCTTGATCTATCTTGCAGGGGTGCTGAATTACCTGGTGTATCTGTTTCGTGGCAATCCGATTATTCCAAGTGATCTATTGGCTTGGCAGACTGGTATGAGTGTTGCTTCGAATTATCAGGTGAGTTTCACCACAGGTTTTATCATAGCAACCATTATGATGTATACCATAATGGTAATCGGGAGTAAGTTTGATGATGAACAAGTAAGGGTTTCCGTTGCGGGTCGAATGGTAGGGGTCTCTTTTTATTCACTCTTTACGGCAGTCATTTTCCTTCTGTTCTTTCATACGGATATCATTAAGAGCCAAATTAGAGTCATCGATTTCTTTGCACCAAAATATACATACGGTACCTATGGTACAGCTTTTGGTTTTGTTGCCAACGTTGAAGCGATGGAGGTAGAGGAGCCGGAGGGATATACAACGGATATTGTGCGAGAGCTTCTTTCAGAAGCAGAGAAAAATTCTGTTTTATCCAAAAGTGAGACTGTTAAACCCAATATCGTAGTGATTATGAATGAGGCTTTCTCTGATCCGAGGATGTTCGGTGACTATCAAACGAATATAAGCTTTTTACCGAATATTGATTCTCTGGAGGGGAATACCATTAAGGGAACCATGTATACATCTGTGTTTGGAGGAGCTACGAGTGATACAGAGTACGAATTTTTGACAGGCAATAGCATGGCAGTAATGCCGCTAAATAGTGTACCTTACCAACAGTTTATTACGAATTCAACGAATTCGCTAGCAGCTACCTTAAAGGAGCAGGGGTATTATAACATAGCAATTCATCCGTATGAACCCAGCGGATATAAGCGGGATATAGTATATCCATTATTAGGCTTTGATGAATTCTTATCGAAGGAGGATTTTCAAAACCCCCAAATGATTCGCTCGTATATCAGCGACCGTGAAAGCTTCAAGAAGATCATAGAACAGTACGAAAGGAAAGGCAATCAGCCTTTGTTCATCTTCAATGTTACGATGCAGAACCATGGAGGCTATTCCGAGGAGAGTCTGTTTGATGAAAAGAATACGGTACGACTTACCCAGTTACCGGGCTATGCTCAGGTGGAACAATACCTAAGCCTTCTAAGAGAGACGGATAAAGCCTTTCGGACTCTGGTAG
Source organism: Bacillota bacterium (assembly GCA_023411215.1). Lineage (GTDB taxonomy): Bacteria > Bacillota > Clostridia > Lachnospirales > Lachnospiraceae > Mobilitalea. The sequence goes on from JAEYOY010000064.1 coordinate 112,551, forward strand.
ATTACTTCTCAAAAGAAGAGGAACCGACGATTATCCTCATGTTCGGAGATCACCAGCCGGTGGTATATTCCGAGCTTCACAATCTGATGGAAACCAAGTCTTTGATGACTTTAACACAGCGGGATAAGTCTCGATACGGTGTACCCTTTATCATGTGGGCGAACTATGATATTAATGAGGAGGATATGGATAACATCAGTGCCAATTATCTGTCCTCCTATCTGCTTAAGACGGCAGGACTTGCGGGTACAGCCTATAACGAATATTTACTGCAATTACAGAAGGACATGCCGGTAATCAACGCACATTTTTATATTACAAAGGAAGGGGATTGTTACCCTTTGTCAGAAACAACGGCATATTCAAAGCGATTGAAGGAATATCAAGCGGTGGGTTATAACAATGCACTCGATGATAAGAATAAGCTATGGGAGTATTATCAACTCAAACCATAAGAAATTTAATAGAATTTGATAAGAAGGACCTTAGCATCACCTTTCATGATTGGTGCTGTAAGGTCCTTCTTATCATTATTTGCACGTAAGTAAATGTGAGCAAAGGGGCTGTTGCAAAACGTATGGTATAAATGAAGGAAAGAACAACATGCATCCCTCACACACAGGTTGACTGACATCTTATTGATTTTGTATGCCAATATCAAACATAAATGTTTGCTTTTGTCATACAAAATCAATAATCTGTCCGTCAAACAGTGTATTTGCGCGAAAGCAAAGTAAGCATATTCAAGCTTGCTTGTACATATGCGAACGCGCTCGCGAACTGGATAATCTCTATAATTGAGATTATCCAGTATGGGATGCATGTTGTCCTTTCCTTCAGCATTTGCTTATGTTATGCAACAGCCCCTTGGTTTTAATAAGTTTCTATCGTTGATTATATGGTACAGAAGGTATATTCATTATGCACATATTCTTTCGATATCCTCATGCCCGATGGATTCCTTCTCAAGTAATTCAGAGGCTAGGCTTTCCAGATGCGAAATATTATTCTGTATTAATGTTCTGGTCTCATCATATAAGATGTTCATATGCTCTCTGCATTTGGAAACCAGCTTCTCATTCTGAGAATCACCAAAGATATCAAGACTGAATAATCCCATCTCTTCATCCATACCGAATTTGTTGATATAATCCAGAATCATTTGGGAAGCCTTCTGAATGTCGTTGCTGGCCCCTGTTGTAATCTCATCAGAGCCGAATATGAGTTCTTCCGCGATTCTTCCGGCAAGAAGAACCTGAATATTAGCTTTCAGTTGGCGCTTATTCTGGAACATATTGTCCTTTGGAATGCTTAGATTAAAGCCTCCGGCACCTCGTACACTTGGGATGATGGTTACCTTTGATATATAATGCTCCGGCAGAAGCAGCTTGGTTACCAGAGCATGACCTGCTTCATGATAGGCGGTGATTCTACGGTCTAAATCAGAGATATAGCTTCGATCCTGCTTCGGAGCACCGGCGATAACAGTATAGAAGGCTTTGTCGATGTGATCCCATCGGATTACGCTGTCTTTGTCATTCGCTGCATTAATGGCGGCTTCATTTAGCAAATTCTCAAGCATAGCCCCACTAAAGCATACAGTAGATTTAGCAATCCTCTCGAGATTGACATCATCGGCGAGAGGTTTCTTCTTTGCATGTAAAGCGAGGATTTGTTGCCTTGCATTGACATCCGGAAGCCCAATCTCAATATGACGGTCAAAACGGCCGGGTCGGAGTAAGGCTTCATCCAGAGTATCTAATCGATTCGTGGCTCCAATAACGATAATACCCTGATTATCATGAAAACCGGACATTTCTGTCAGTAGGGCATTCAGAGTCTGGTCACGTTCATCATTGCTGGCAGATACATTTCTGGCTCTTTTTTTACCTATAGCATCGATCTCGTCAATAAAGATTACTGCCTTCTCACTTTTCTTCGCTTTATTAAACAGGCTTCGAATTCGGCTTGCACCTACACCGACATACATTTGTACGAAATCAGACCCGCTCATAGCGTAAAATGGTACATTGGCCTCTCCGGCAATCGCTTTCGCCATTAGGGTCTTGCCGGTACCGGGAGGGCCATACAGCAGCAGTCCTTTAGGCATACGGGCTCCTACGGTGGCGTACTTATCAGGATCCTTTATGAATTCGATGATATCCTCAACCATAGATTTCGCTTCTGTGTTACCGGCAACCGAAGAGAGAGTAACACAAGCACCGGTTTCTTTCTTTTGGGTGTTCTTTTTATTAGAATTCTTGATCAGTTTGTTCGAACTGTCGCCGCTACGGATATACCACATAACACCTCCGATTACCAATCCGGTCAGAAGCACCTTCAATAAGGTAATCAAGGGGTTCTCTTTACCATAATTGACGGTTACCTTATTCAGAAGGAGAAGCTCGGTAAAATCCTCTGCCTTAGGATTTGGTACGGTATATAATTGGTCCGGTTCGGAGGATAGCTTGGCACTGAAGGAATTTCCATCCTGGCTGAAGGTAACCTCCTGTACCTGTCCTTCTTCCATGTACTGTAGAAAGTCCGGATAGGACATTTCAGCGGCCTCGTTATTGCCTGAAAGAATAGTAAGAACAAGGGCGCTTATGAGAATAATGCCTGCTAATATTAATATATATGTTCTCTTCATAGAGGACCTCCTAAAGTAAAAAGTTTACAATCATTCTCTTTTTATTCTAGCATAAATCGTCAAATAATCTAGAATTAAATAATGGAAAGGCTTCCTCATGATGCCTGTCAGGGGACCCCTGACTCATTGAATATAGGTAGATTAGGGTGAGATGAAGCCAGACTACATGGAGTGACGTATAAATTTTATAAATTTTTAATAAATACTTGAAAAAGTAGACCAACAGGAATAATATTGACTATTGGAGAATCATTTTCTACAGAAAAAATGATAAATAATTATTAAATATGCCAATGAGGGCATAATATTGGAGGCACAAATAATGGATAAGTTAAAGCCAAAATTGTTTTCGGTTATGAAAACGTATACGAAAGAGCAGTTTGTGAAGGATGTGATAGCCGGGATTATTGTAGCAATTATTGCGTTACCACTATCGATTGCACTAGCGCTGGCATCCGGAGTCACACCCGAAAGGGGATTATATACTGCTATCGTAGCGGGTTTTGTTATCTCCTTCTTAGGAGGAAGCCGAGTACAGATTTCGGGGCCGACAGCAGCCTTTGCCACTATCGTAGCAGGTATTGTAGCTAAAAAAGGTATGGAGGGTCTTGCGATAGCAACCGTCATGGCAGGTATCATACTGATCATAATGGGCTTATTAAAATTCGGCAGATTGCTAAAGTTCATTCCCTACACGATTACAACAGGCTTCACCTTGGGTATCGCTGTTACGATCTTCATTGGACAGATCAAAGACTTTTTGGGTTTAACCTTACATACAAAGCCGGTGGAAACGCTGGAAAAATTATTTGCCTGCTTTGAGGCAATCGCTACGATCAACCTTCAGGCATTACTGATAGGTGCATTATCCTTGATTATCCTAATTATCTGGCCTAAAATTAATAATAAAATTCCGGCTTCTTTGGTTGCTGTCATCATAGCAGCAGCGGTTGTGAAGCTCTTCGGAGTTGAGGTTAATACCATTGGAAGCCTATATGAAATATCCTCAAAGCCTCCGACCTTCCACATGCCGAATATTAATATATCAATGATTAGCTCAATGTTACCGGATGCCATCACCATCGCCGTACTGGCAGGGGTTGAATCTCTGTTATCCTGCGTCGTAGCAGATGGTATGATCGGCAGTAAGCATCGCTCCAATATGGAATTGGTCGCTCAGGGAGCCGGCAATATTTTCTCCAGCTTGTTTGGTGGAATTCCGGCAACCGGAGCGATTGCAAGAACAGCGGCTAATGTTAAGAACGGCGGCCGTACCCCGATTGCAGGAATGGTTCATGCGGTAACCCTGTTTCTGATTCTTGTGGTATTAATGCCCTATGCAGCTTTAATCCCCATGCCCACCATCGCAGCAATTCTTTTCATGGTTGCCTATAACATGAGCGAATGGAGAGAATTCGTGGAGCTGGTAAAGAAATCTCCAAAGAGTGATATTCTGGTACTGGTATCTACCTTCGCACTTACCGTCATCTTTGATCTGGTAGTAGCTATTGAAGTTGGTATCCTGATGGCAGCGATTCTCTTCGTTAAAAGAATGGCTGATGTGGCAGATGTGCAAAGTTGGACTTATCTGGAGGATGATCCGTCAGAAGATGATTTGAATGATCCGGAGAACATCCGTAAAAAGAAGGTTCCGAAGAATACGCTGGTCTACGAGATCAACGGACCGATGTTCTTTGGCGCTGCTGATAAATTTCTGGACATCTCCCTGGATTCTCATGTGAAGGTGGTAATTCTTCGAATGAGAAGTGTACCTGCCATGGATGTGAATGCGTTGCATGTGCTGAACCGTGTCCTTAAATCCTGCCAGAAGAGACGTATAACCCTGATTCTGTCCCATGTGCAGGAACAACCACTAAAAATGATGCAGAAAGCAGGCTTTGACCAATCCGTTGGTGTGGATAATTTCTGTGAAAATATTGATCTGGCTTTGACAAGAGCAGAGCAGCTACAAGCTGCAGGGGTACGAAGTGTAGCCGGTTAGTAATAGATTGAAAATGTTATAAGATAAAATATATAACTCCGGGTCAAGGAACTATGATCCGGAGTTTTTTATCGGAAACAGATGCCCGGGGTAGTAAAATTAAGGAAATATTAATGTATTTCATTCCGAAAAGAGATATAATTAATTTGTATCTTCGGTAAGTCACAGTTAACAGGATGAATAAATACGTAATTGAATGGAGGAAATTCATTTGAAAGAAAAATTAAAGGCTATCTCAAAACGAGTATTAGTGCAAATTCTTTGTGTTATTATTTTTCTTGTATTAGGTGCATTAATCGCCGTTCTAATCTCACGATATACGGGAACCATACTAAAAACGGTTATGGTATATGAAGGCTTTATTATCGTTTTGGCAGGGGCACTGTTATCTCCGAGAGCCTGTCGGTCAATCATCAATGCAAATGCCTTGGATCAGCCAAATGCAGCACAGCTTGCATATCGAGACCTGGAGATTAATCGATTTGAGCAGGAACTGGAACGGAAGGAACCGTCCTATTATAAGAATTTCTTTTCTCAGGTCAAAGGAATAGCCTATAGTCTTACCTTTATTATTACAGGAATAATTATGTTGTTCTATGCTTTGAATTATTTATAGTTGCATGAAATATATATAGTTAATTAAGCTTAGCAAGATGGCCTTTAAGTCAAAAGATTGTGAAACATGCGAAGTAAGTTGGTTTTTAAGTCATATGATTGTGAAACATGCGAAGTAAGTTGTCTTTTAAGTCATAAGATTGTGAAATTTGTCAAGCAAGTTTCACTAATACTAACTTTATTAATTATTCTAAGGTTGACATTTATAATTATGTAAGTAAGGGATGCATATAATGAAAGGAAGATATGATATGAGCGAAGGTCTTTATGGATGATGCAAAGATAGATAATGAGTTAAATCTTGCCCTTGATGTATCTGAGGCAGAGCGAGCAAAGACGGACAATCTTAATGTGGGTTTTACACCGGATACTGACCTTTGGGAGCTGATTGTTAAGTATAGTGGCAGTCTTGCCCGTGTCAGAGAAGAGCTACAGATATCGGCAGTAGAGATGGCGAATCAATATGCAATATTGACCATACCGGAATATCTGATTGGCAGGCTGTCTGATTATGAGGAGATTGAGTACATCGAGAAACCAAAGCGCCTGTTCTATGAGGTGAATGAAGGACGTACCGCCTCCTGTATCAATCCGGTGCAGAGTGGTAATCTTAATCTCTTTGGAGAAGGAGTACTGGTCGCTGTCATTGATTCCGGAATTGATTACTCTCATCCGGATTTTCGCAATGAGGACGGTACTACGAGAATTGAGGCAATATGGGATCAGACAATACCGGGAAGTCCTCCTGCGGGCTACGACATTGGTACCCTGTATACAAGAGAGCAGATTAATGAAGCGCTTCAGCTTCCCATGCCTGAGCGAATGGGGATTGTTCCAAGTGTTGATTTGTCAGGGCATGGAACCCATGTGAGGTGTTTGAAAAATATTCATTTAATTAACCTTATTATTCGCGATGAGTAGCTTGTTATAGTTTTAAGCTACTTATCGCGAATTTTAGTTGAATTAAAGTTGAGACTTAGTTATAATTTAGATAAAACGTTTTACTAAAAGCTCTATAGGATGGGTTTTGGAAATTAGCTATATTCGGTAATGGCAATAGAATATTATTACAGACGGAAGACCTTATATAGCAATTCGCGTTCATAAGATTGAGGAAGGGATTGTTTATTATAATATAAAAGGAGATATGAAAATGAAAAAACAAGGATTTAATCCGTATCTACCATCCTGGGAATATATCCCTGATGGAGAGCCGTATGTATTTAATGACAGGGTTTATGTTTACGGCTCTCATGACCGTTTTAACGGGTATGCTTATTGCTTAAATGATTATGTTTGTTGGTCTGCACCGGTGGAAGATCTTGCTGACTGGCGCTATGAAGGAGTGATTTTAAAAGCTACTGATGTACAGAATAATGAAGACCGCGATAGCTGTCTTTATGCACCTGATGTAGCAGTGGGACCGGACGGGAGATATTACCTATATTATGTGGATAGTAAGCGCTCCATCGTATCCGTGGCAGTCTGTGATACACCGGCAGGAAAATACGAGTTTTATGGTTATGTACACTATGCTGATGGAGTGAATTTAGGTGAGAAAGAGGGAGATGAACCACAATTCGATCCTGGGGTATTAGTAGAGGGAGATAAGGTCTATCTTTACACCGGTTTTTGTGCAAGAGGTGACAAATCCAGAAGCGGAGCGATGGCAACCGTTCTTAGTAGTATTGACATGCTAACCATTACCAGCGCCCCGGTTATTGTTGCTCCCAGTGAACCCTATAGTAAGGGAAGCGGTTTCGAGGGACATGAATTTTTTGAGGCTCCTTCCATTCGCAAATGGGGAGACACATATTATCTAATCTACTCCTCCATTTTGATGCATGAGCTATGCTATGCCACGAGTAAACACCCTACCAAGGGATTTGTATATCGCGGAACGATAGTAAGTAATTGTGATATGGGCATCAGCACGTATAAACCGATTAACCAACCGATGGCTTACGGTGGAAACAACCATGGCAGCATGGTGGAGATTAACAGCAAATGGTACATATTCTATCATAGGCACACCAATGGAACAAATTTTAGCAGGCAGGGTTGCTTAGAAGAAATTAAGTTTTTGGAGGATGGATCAATTCCTCAGGTAGAGATGACCTCCTGTGCTCCGAATCAGGGGCCGCTTATGGGCTTGGGTGAATATCCTGCTTATATTGCATGTAATCTGTTCTGTGACGAGGAGTCCGTCTACACCGATTTTACTGGGGCATGGATGAATAATCAATTTCCTAAGATTACACAGGATGGAAAAGACGGTGATGAGGAGATTGGCTATATTACTAACATGAAGGCATCCGCTACAGCAGGTTTTAAGTACTTTGACTTGAAAGGTGTTAAGAGAGTTAAAATAAGAGTCCGCGGCTATTGTAAAGGTGAATTTGAAATTAAAACTTCTTGGAATGGCCCTGTTCTCGGTAAGATACCGGTAGTGTTCTCTAATGTATGGAAAGATTACTACGCAGATATCACGATACCAGATGGAATTCATCCACTGTATATTACTTATAATGGTCAGGGAAGTGCAAGTCTTGCATCCTTTACATTGGAATAATTGATACAGTGATTTGATTAGGACGTTAGAAGTCTATTGTAAAAAGGGGCTGTTGCAAAACGTTTGGTATAAATGAAGGAAAGAACAACATGCATCCCTCACACCCAGGTTGACTGACATCTTATTGATTTTGTATGCCAATATCAAACATAAATGTTTGCTTTTGTCATACAAAATCAATAATCTGTCCGTCAAACAGTGTATTATGGGATGCATGTTGTCCTTTCCTTCAACATTTGCTTATGTTATGCAACAGCCCCTTCTTTTGGCGTGCACAGCATAAGCGCAATCTTTCCTATACTGAGCGGGTGGGTATATCAAATATTTACTCAATCTTAAGTACAACTACGGACTTTGCAGGTATATAAGCATATATTTGATTGTTCTCTATTCTTAGATTATTATAAGCAGTTTCGGTAATCGCTTCTGGATTTTCAAAGGTATTTCTGGCGTTCATTTCCTTTGAAGTTAATATAGTACCTGATATTTTGCCTTTGCTTGCACCAAGAAGTTCACAGTTTATTTCGACCTCGTTATTGGGATCTAGATTACAGAGGGATATATGAATTGTGCCTTCTGCATCCATGGAGGAGGAAGCGCTAAGCTGATCGATTTTGTCTTCTCCATAATAGTAATAATTTTTCTCCAGGTTTGTTTCAAGTAATTCGGCATTTTGATGTACAGAAAACATCTTAAATACATAGTAGGTTGGTGTTAATATCATTTTATCCCCATCTGTTAAAATTACTGACTGTAATACATTAACCATCTGTGCTATATTAGCCATCTGAATACGGTCACAATGGTTGTTGAAAAGATTAAGATTGATACCAGCCACGATTGCATCCCGTAGGGTATTTTGTTGATATAGAAAACCTGGATTAGTACCCGGTTCCACTTGATACCAGGCACCCCATTCGTCTACGATTAATCCTACTCGCTTATTCTCGTCATATTTGTCCATTATTTCTATATTTTTTTCTATTAGCTCTTCCATATATAAAGTCATCTGTAATATGCTAAACCATTCTTTTTCATCAAAATCGACAGCAGATCCCTTAGGCTGGCTCCAATCTAAGGGCATGGTATAATAATGAAGGCTTAAGCCGTCCATATATTTGCTGGCATTTTTCATTAGCACTTCAGTCCAGTTATAGTCATCAGCGTTTGCGCCACAGGCTACTTTATACAGCTTGTTGTCACCAAAATTTCTAAGGTAAGTGGCATACCTGCGATATTCATCTGCATAATAATCTGGACGCATTTGTCCGCCACACCCCCAATTTTCATTACCAACTGCGAAATATTTTAACCTCCAAGGCTTCTCTCTGCCATTTTCCTTTCTTAATTTTGTCATGGGTGATATGCAGTCAGAGCTGATATATTCAACCCATTGCTGCATTTCTCTCACGGTACCGCTGCCCAGATTGCCACTGATATATGGTTCGGCACCGACAAGCTCGCAAAACTCCATAAATTCATGAGTACCAAAATGATTATTCTCGGTAACACCACCCCAGTGTGTATTGATCATGGAGGGACGATTTTCATAAGGCCCAATTCCCTCCATCCAGTGATAATCATCTGCAAAGCAGCCACCCGGCCATCTGAGAACCGGTATCTTCATTTCCTTTAAAGCGTCTATGATATCCTTTCGTATTCCATTAATATTTGGAATTGGAGAATCCTTGCCTACCCATATTCCTTCGTAGATACATCTACCTAGATGTTCTGCAAAATGACCATAAATATTCTTGTTAATCGTTGCCTTTTTAACCTCTGAATTTACTTTCATTTTTATCATGATAAGATCCTTTCTTCATAAAGTCTTTGATAAGTAGTGATGACAGGTACTTGAGATTTTAACAATCGGTATCTTTCGTTATTACTATTGCATAGAAAAACGTTTAACATATTAAATTTATAGTATAATTATAGAATAGTCAAGATTATATTTCGTAGTTATTCAACATAATATACAAATAATATTGACATATCGATGTTGATATATATATAATGCTATATATAGAGGTAAAACGATAAACATTAAATATGGTTTAGGATAAAGAAGAAAACGGAGGTTACGGATTTGAAAAAAAGATCGATTAATTTTAAAGCTTTTTTGTCGAGAATAACAGGAAGTATCAGAATAAAACTTATACTTTGCTTTTTGGTGCCGGTCTTATTCATTATTATTCTAGGGTTTGGTGCCTATCAAAGTTCATCAAAGGCTATCACCAAAACCTTTACCGATGCAACGGTGTCATCGGTTGAGAAAACCGGTGAATACTACAATTTAATTCTAAAGAATATCGAGGATAAAGCAGTTTCATTTGCTATAGATGCTCAAATACGAGATTATTATGCAGGGAAATATGCGAATAACGCTCTTGAGAACGGAAACGCATTTAAAGCTGCAAGAAGCAGTGCGGCAATCATGGCGACTTCCGATCGTTATATTGAAAATATATTTATTATATCGGACGCAGGTAAGCCGATAACCACCTATGGTCAGTTTGATGATAAGGTAGATTCCTATATGAATTTTTCTAAAACACAAGAGGCGACTCTGATTGATTCAAACAATAATACAAACCTATGGACAGGTTACCATGCATTTTTGGATGAACAACTAGAGATACCAAAGGATAAGTATGCGATTACCTTATCAAAACCTCTTCTGAATGTAACAGCAAGACAGATTGGGTATCTCTTTATTGATGTAACTACGAGTGTTATTACAGACGCGATGAAAACCTTGGAATTACCGGAGAATAGCTATCTAGCTTTTGTATCACAGGATGGAAAAGAAATAACCCCGGATGGTGTTATTGCGGAGCCTATTTTCACAAAACTAAAAGAATATGAAAATATACATACAAATACGGAACCAAACGAACACCTTGCTGTTACATATAATGGGGAAGAGCATGAGCTTATTTATTCTAGGATTGGAGATAGCGGAGCTGTTATCTGTGCTATGATCCCCTCATCCTATCTTCTGGAGCAATCGAATTCAATAAAGAACCTTACATTTACGATGGTTGTGATTGCAGCTATTTTCGCAGTAACGATTGGAGTCATGGTTGCATATGGGTTTGGAAAAGCGATTACGGAAATGATTCATATTTTATCCAGGGCTACGGAAGGAGATTTGACAGCATCGGTTAATCATATACGCAAGGATGAATTCGGAATACTATCAAAAAGTATTAATCATATGATTAGTAGTCTAAATGAGATAATAAATAAGGCAACTAAGGTTGGACAGACAGTTGCCGATTCCACAAGAAATGTTTCTGAAAACTCAGAGCTTTTATTGGAAGCTTCAAAGAATATTTCTGTTGCTATATCAGAAATTCAACAAGGGAATGTACAACAGGCAGAAGGTACAGAGCAGTGTTTGAAGATAACGGATGAATTGGCAAATCAGATTAATATGGTTCATGAAAATGCCTTAGCCATTGAAAAAATCGCTGACACTACGAAGAATGTTGTTAAGGATGGAATTAATGAGATCGATCAGCTTACAAATGTAACAGGTGAAAACATTCGTGTTACGAATAATACCATAAGGGATATTGAGGAGCTTGAAAAAGAATCTAAAGTAATAACAGATATTATAGCTGTTATTAACGGCATAGCCGGACAGACGAATTTGTTATCCCTTAATGCTTCTATAGAGGCTGCAAGAGCTGGTGATGCAGGAAGAGGCTTCTCTGTAGTTGCGGATGAGATACGTGAGCTTTCAAACAAATCAGTAACCGCTGCACGAGAAATTGAGCAGATTATTAAGAATATCATAACTAAGACTCATGCAACTGTGAATACGGTTAAGCAAGCTGAGTCCATCTCTAAGTCTACTGAAGTCCGTCTTAATAATGTGGTTCAATTGTTTCATGATATCAATATTCATGTTGATGATTTAGCGGGTAGGATGGAAAGGATTACAGATAGCATAGGTGAAATTAATCGTTCTAAAGTAGATACTCTGAATTCGATTGAAAGCATATCTGCAGTCTCAGAGGAAACGACTGCTGCATCACAAGAAGTGGATGCAACTGCGCAACAGCAGCTGGAGGTGGTAACGAAGCTGAATGAAGCGGCGAAAGCCCTTGGTCAGGATGTTGCTGAGCTTGAAAATGCAATTGTGATATTTAAAACAAAATAAGGAAGTAGACGATAGAAAATCGATTGACGTTAAAAAAATAACAAATAGATAATATTATGGGTGATTAAGCTGTCACTTTTGGTTAAATACATTGAGATGTATGATAATTTATTACTAAAGCTCAACAATCTACACAAAAGCTATTGACAGAAAAAAGAAATTTGGGTATACTATTACTAGTAAAACGATTTACATAATATTAAAAGTAATAAAAGGGAGGCACCATTTAATGAATAGTTTTAGCAAAAAGAAAAAGCTGAAGGGATATAGAGAATTCTTATATATTTTACCATTTTTAATCGTGGTATTGATATTTTCTTATTATCCTCTATATGGGTGGATATACTCGTTTTTTGATTATCAACCACCACTACCGTTCTCTTGGGACTCCTTCGTAGGACTAAAGTGGTTTAAGGTGCTATTTAAAAGTAAATCCTTCATGAATCAAACGGTGGAAGTGCTTCGTAACACTTTTGCTATGAGTGGCATTGCATTGGCATTTTCTTGGCTCCCTATGTTTTTTGCTATTTTTCTCAACGAAATCAAGAATGTTCCTTTCCGCAAGTTTGTTCAGACGGCAACTACTTTACCGAACTTCATCAGCTGGGTATTGGTTTATTCGGTAGCATTTCTTCTTATGAGTAATAATGGTATGTTCAATTCGGTTGCTTTAGATCTGGGAATCATTGATGTACCAATTGATTTTTTGAAATCGAACGAGCATATTTGGTTCAAGATGTGGTTATGGTTGACCTGGAAGAACCTTGGATGGGCTGCCATCATGTACATAGCGGCTATCTCCGGAATTGATGCAGAATTATTTGAGGCTGCACGAGTGGATGGAGCAAGCCGATTGAAAATCATACGTAATATTACAATTCCTAGCATATTGCCTACTTTTTTTGTACTTCTGTTACTAAATATTTCAAATATCCTGAATAACGGCATGGAACAGTATTTTGTCTTCCAAAACTCGTGGAATAGGGAACATATACAGGTTTTAGATTTGTATGTATACAATTTGTCTACCAGTAAACCACCTGTATATTCCGTATCAACCGCACTTAGTATGTTGAAGAGCATCGTAAGCCTGGTTCTGCTGTTTGCTGCGAACACCTTCTCTAAGTTGGTTCGTAAGGAAAGTATTATATAAAGGAGTGCATTATGAAAAAGAAAAATCAATTAATCTCTGATAAACGCAATAAGATAAAAACACAATCCTTAAGCGATCGTTTGCTGGATGTAATAAATTATACCGTGTTCTCGCTGTTTGCTTTTGTATGTGTATATCCGTTTTACTATATTTTTATTAATACAATCAGTAATAATAAAATCAGCGAAAAAGGCGGTGTCGTATGGATACCCAAGGAAATACATTTTCAAAACTATATTGACGCATTTAGAATACCCGGATTAGGCCAGGCCGCATTCATTTCTATATCCAGGACAGTAATTGGAACAGCCTTAACGGTGCTTATCGCAATATTTTTGGGATATATGTTTACCAGAGAGACTTTATTCAAGCGAAAATTATGGTATCGCTTTGTAGTAATAACCATGTACTTTAATGCAGGCATTATTCCTTGGTATTTAACAATGATGAATTTAAAGCTTACCAATAACTTTCTTGGATACCTTTTGCCTACGATGATATCGCCTTTCTATATCATACTGACAAAGACCTATGTAGAATCGACGCCCAAAGAGATACAGGAAGCGGCAGATTGTGATGGGGCAGGAGTTTTACAAATATTTTTTAAGATCATGTTACCTATATGTAAGCCGATTTTAGCTACGATTGCGATCTTTACGGCGGTAGGACATTGGAATTCTTTCCAGGACACCTTGCTTTTAATGACACAGGAGAAGTATTATACTCTGCAATTTATCTTATATCGATATTTGCAATCATCACAATCACTATCTGCAATCATTAATGCAACGGCAGGAAGCGCGGAAGCGATATTAGCTAATACACAGACGCAAACATCGATAAGAATGACAGTGACCATTATCGTAGCACTTCCAATCATATTAGTTTATCCATTTTTCCAGAGATTCTTTGTAAAAGGAATCATGATTGGAGCTGTAAAGGGATAATGTTTTACAAGCAAAACATTGGAGTGGAATGATATCCTTTATAAAGGGATCAGATATATTAATTCAATTAAAAAGAGGAGGAAGATTATGAGATTTAAAAAGCAACTTAGTATTACAATTGTAATTATGCTGGTGTTTGCAATGTTTGCTACCGGTTGTACCAAAAAGACCGATAATACAAACGAAACTTCAAACAACACCCCCACCACTAAAGTTGAGGACAACAAAGATGCTTCAAGCGACACAGCTGCTACAGAACCATCTGCACTGGAGCCAATGGTATTAGAAGTGTACTCACAACCAGCTAACTTCCAAGGTGAGCAACCCGGTTGGACTGCTAAAATATTAAAAGAAAAGTTTAATATAACTCTTAATATCATAGCTCCACAGGTAGCGGGCGGAGATATCTTTGCAGCTCGTTCGGCTTCTGGATTTTTAGGAGACCTGGTTGTTCTTGATAATGCCGACATTCAGGCTTGTATCAAATCAGGATTAATTTATGATGTTACAGAAGGAATGAAGAAGTTAACTTCCTTTGAGGAGTATAAGAAGCAGCTCGATGTATTTAACTCTTCCTTAGATGGTGTTGGTGATGGCGTTTATTATGCATGGCCTACAGAGATGACAAATACCAGTCCTACTACATTTACACCTACCATTCCTGGTGTTGCACCCACAATCCCTTGGGATTATTATGCTGAGGTAGGCGCACCTGAGGTGAATAACCTTTCCGATCTTGTAAAGACCCTTCGTGCGATCCAAGATAAGCACCCGACCAATGCCACCGGTGACCCCAGCTATGGAATTACCTTATGGCCTGATTGGGATGGAACCTCAATCGAGAATGTTAACCAGCTTACAAAGTGGTATGGTCAAGAGGTAAATGGTTCTATTTTGTTAGATACAGCTGGTAATAGAATTCCTTTAACCGATGATAACGGAGCATATCATAAGATACTTCAATTCTATTTTGAAGCAAATCAAGCCGGAGTAGTAGATCCTGACTCTGGAACACAGAACTGGGAATCTGTTAGAAATAAATTCAATTCCAAACGTGCTTTCTTGATTTGGAACGACTGGCAGCAAGGCTTCTGGAATACAACCGATCGTGGTAACGGCGGTGAGAACTATATGATGGTTCCTATTAATGATATGAATATCTATCAGCCTTCAGACTCCTACTTCGGAAGTGGTAGAGCATTTGCTGTTGGTACAAATGATCCCGCGAAACAAGAGAGAGTCATGATGCTCTTAGATTGGATGTCCAGTCCGGAAGGCTTGGAATGTATCCATGGTGGTATTAAAGGCTTTACCTATGAAGATGCTGCAGACGGTAATGGCTACGTTCGTACAGCTGCCGGAGAGACTGCTCTGATGGATAACTCCCCTGTACCGGAGGAGTTCGGTGGCGGTTTATATGCGGATGGAATGCTTCAAATCAATCAATGGATGGTATCCGGCTTCGCTACCAATCCGAATAATAACACAACTTTTGGTACCAGATTATGGCCTGCTGAAGTTGAGAAAGCAAAGACAAAAACAACCAATGAATGGTCTGAGAGATTTAAGGCTACTGATCCGGTTGATTATCTAATCAAGAATAACAAAGCGACCGTTGTTCCTTTTGTTAATGTAAGCCTTGCACCAGACCCTACCGATATCGCATTAATCAGAAGTAATTGTGGTCAGCTGGTAAAGGATGCATCCTGGAAGATGGTTTTTGCTAAGGATCAGGCTGAATTTGATGCTACCTGGAATAAACTCAAAGAAGATCTGAAGGGCTTTGATTGGGATTCATTAGTCAAATTTGATCAGGATAAGTATCAGGTACTTGTGGACGAAAGAGCAAAAGCCTTGGCTGCTAATTAATTATTTAGGTATAATTACCTTATGACTAATGGGGTGTTGCATGCAGCACCCCATTTTATCATACATGATTTAAAAATAGTTACGAACCTGATATTTTTGAATGCATAATTTATCAAAAGTTTACGTGATTTTATTAATACTGATACATATAAGTATGTGAAGCTGACTTTTCTTTGATTATATGGGAGAAGGAAAAAGAGACATTTGTGATACTGGCTTTGTGCTTTAAGCGTAACAGAATAGGAGAAGTATATGAGAGATTCAATTGACTGTCTACCTAACGGTAAATATTTTGAGAAGTGGGAATCTGATACAAATTATCATACAAAGATACATGTTTCTGTAAATCATCCCAATGCCTCTGATGATAATGACGGAACCATGGAACATCCTTTTTTGACAATCAATGCAGCTGCTGCAATTGCTACCCCCGGAACTCATATATTAATCCATGGTGGTGAATATAGAGAGTGTGTTCGGCCAGTACGAGGTGGAGACGGCCCGGACAAAATGATATGCTACGAAGCGTTTGAAGATGGAGAAGTTATCATTAAAGCTTCTGAATTAGTAGAAAAGTTTGAAAAGAGTGTGGGATGGAGAAAGAGTCCACGAATTGCTAAAAATGAAAATGAAGATTTAGTACAAATATGGCAAATAAAATTAGATCCTGATACTTTTAGGGGATATAATCCATTTTGTGCTGTTAATATTTTGCATGATAGATTGTTCATTGAATATGAGAAAACAGATATGACAACATATCTTAATCGACGAGGAATGGTTTTCTGTGATGGGAAACCACTTCAACAGGTAGCCTTATATAATCAGATTTCACAGAGGGAAGGCTCCTTTTGGGTGGAAGCAAACGGTCAAACAGTTCATTTTCGTCTAGAGGGTGATGCTAACCCTTCCAATCATAAGATAGAGATCACGTGTAGAGAACAATGCTTTGCACCTGAGATACCGTTCCTATCCTATATCAAGGTGAAGGGACTAACCTGTGCGCATGCAGCTACAGGAGCGCCTGTTCCGCAGCGTGGATCCATCTCCTGCTATAGAGGTCATCATTGGATTATTGAAGATTGTAAGATTGACTGGTCCAATGCAGTTGGTATTGATATCGGGAATGAGTGTTGGCATCATGAAATAATCGAAGGACAGCTCATTGGATATAGTGTTATTCGCAGATGTCAGATTCATGATGCTGGAGTCTGTGGTATCGCCGGACTATTTGCAACACACTTTTTGATAGAGGATAATCTGATCCAAGGAACTGGGTGGCAGAGAATGGAGCTTTCCTGGGAAGCAGGGGCTATCAAAACACATAATAGTATAGATAGCTTGATTCGTAGAAATATTTTTACCAAAACCATAAGAGCAGATCATCTTTGGTTGGATTGCGGGAATGAAAATAATAGAATTACTCAGAATTTATTCTTGGATGGAATAGAGCAGAGAGAAGCTATTTTTATTGAATGTACCAAGGATGATACTAATCTGATTGACAATAATATTTTCTGGAACGTAGAAGGGCGATTTGACCCTAGTAAAATACCATACGAGAAGGGTTCCTCCGGATGGTATAAGATGGTGGAGAACGACGTAATCAATGGATATGCTATCTACGGTGAAGGTACGGATCGGCTTTATATCGCTAATAATTTGATAGGTAAATGCAGAGGAGCCGGATATTTCGCCAAGCCTGTTTCTTTCCGTATGTCAGGAATGGAGAGAGGTGGTACCTCAAGAGATGCCCGTCTGTTTAATAATATGTTCTATCAATGTCAGGAAGCAGCCATTACGATGCCTACGGGAAAAAATGAAGCAGAGGGTAATTTATATGTAAAACAGACAGGAGGGTACCTCAGAGTGATGTATCCTGCACCTGAGGTGTGTCTTGATTTGCCTACCTGGAAGGAATTCTATGGCCTTGATCTAACCGGACAAGAGGGATGGTTTGATATTGAAGTGGATACAGAGAACTATACGTTACAGTTTAAGCAGGCTAAGGAAGCTCCTTTTTTCTTTGCAAGACAATCAAAACGACATAATTTTGTAAAAGATCCTTCTGAGGTAGAGGAGGTTTCTAGTGACAGCTTGGCTTCTTCTGATTTCTTTGGAAATATTGTTAATAAAGACAAACGTGTTCCCGGACCTTTTATGGAGTTAAGTACCGGAAAAACATATAATATTGATCCAAGAAAGTTAAAATAATGAATGGCTAAAAGGCAAAAAGGAGACAAGAAATGGGCTTAATCAACTATACTTTTTTTTCTCAGGTGTTGCGGGAGCAGGTAAATGTCGCGGTTGTATTACCTACCTATAGCCGATGGAGTTCAAAAGAGCCAATAGAAGAGTTCTACAGAATTGGTAAGAAGTATAAAACACTTTATGTATTACATGGAGGTTCCGATGCTTGTACTACCTATTATCGAAATACAGGCATCGAAAGATATGCGAATGATAATGGTTTTGCGGTTGTTATGCCGGAGGTGAAAAACAGCTTTTATTGTAATATGAAGTATGGACCCAATTACTTTGATTACTTATCGAAGGAACTACCTCCTATGATGCAAGCGGTTTTTCCGTTATCCGATAAAAGTGAAGATCGGTATGTAGTAGGTAATTCCATGGGTTCCCACGGAACAATGAAGTGGGTACTGAATTGCCCTGAATTTTTCAATGCAGCTGCCGGAATGTCAGGAGTGGGAGATGTAGAAGAGATGGGTTTTTTCCAAGGAAGGGCAGTTGGCCCGGCACTTGAGGCCTTCGGAACCGCAGAGGATTATAGGGGAAGTATGAATGACCTTAAAAAGCTTGCAAAGGATTTGGCGGGTTCGAACCAACGAATCCCCAGATTATTCAGCTGTTGTGGAACAGAGGATCCCTACTATGAGGGAACGGTTCAGTTCAAAAAATATGCCGACGAAATTGGGCTGCCATTAACCTATGAAACTGGATCGGGTGGTCACACCTGGGAATTCTGGGATTACTGGCTGCGACGAATCATATATTGGATGGGCTTGTCTGAGAAGGAGGAGGATAATTAATATGGGATTAATGCATTTTAGTTTTTTGCCTCAGAGCTTAGGCTTTCATACCAATGTATATATCATCCTACCTCATGATAATAGTAAGGATCTAGTGCCCTACAAGGTCTTATATCTACTTCATGGCGGAGCAGGAAATGCGCAGGATTGGATCAGATATACCAGTATTGAACGCTATGCAGAAGAGAATAACATTGCGGTAGTAATGCCGGAAGTGGGTGGAAGTAGTTTTTATGCAGATATGGTACATGGCTATAAGTATTATACCTATTTGACAGAAGAATTACCGATGGTATTAAATTGCTTCTTACCGATTTCCGACAAACGAGAGAACCGTTTTGTGGCCGGGCTATCCATGGGAGGATATGGTGCATACAAATGGGCATTTGACAAGCCGGATTACTTTTCTGCAGCGGGTAACTTCTCTGGTTTTTCATTCACGGATGAGATATTTAACGATGACTTAGGACCTCTTTCGAAGGAAGCAAAGCAAGGAGAAAAAGGCATCTGTAGACTGGCATGGGGTTCCTATGAGAGTATGCTGGGAACGAAAAATGATACGAGGTACATGGTAAGTAACGCCGTTACAAATAAACTGGATCTACCGAGAATGTATGCGGCAATCGGAACCGAGGATTTTAGCTTTGAACTCGGAAAAAGGTACATAGATTTTATGAGAAGCAATGGCATTGACGTTAAGTACGAGGAAATGTCGGGGGCTCATGAGTGGAAGGTATGGGATGTTGCTATTCAGAATTTTATGAAATGGGTAAAAGAGTAGAAAGAACCCGGCCTACATCGAGAGCTGTAGCAAAAAGTGAGGAACAATGAATTCAAATAACAAGCTGTTTAATAGAACCTACTTACTTTTGACTTTAGTAAATTTAATCACTGCCTTTGGTTTTAGTATGATCGCCACAATCGTTTCCTCCTATGCTGTTTCGCTCGGAGCAGGTTTGACTCTGGCAGGAACATTAGCAGGAATATTCTCTTTATCAGCCTTAGTTATTCGACCCTTTAGTGGTATTGCACTTGACATTTTGAACAAAAGGAATATATGCATTTTCTCAACAATAATGATCTGTGTATCGTTTTTTGGATATGCCTTTGCACCAAATATTCCTGTAATGCTATTCTTTAGAGTAGTTCATGGTTTGTCATTTGGAATCAGCAGCACCGCTGCTATGGCACTGGTAAGTGAATACATACCGAAAGAACGGCTGGGAGAAGGTCTTGGATAT
The DNA here is from genome assembly GCA_023411215.1 of Bacillota bacterium. Classification (GTDB taxonomy): domain Bacteria; phylum Bacillota; class Clostridia; order Lachnospirales; family Lachnospiraceae; genus Mobilitalea. The sequence goes on from JAEYOY010000064.1 coordinate 132,821, forward strand.
TTCGGACTGGGGCAGATAATTTCGAGGATATGTGGACCTTATATAGGAATTGTTATTAAAGACAGATTTGGATACCAAGACCTGTTTATTATCATTTCAATCCTGACCCTCCTAGCAGTAATATTGCTCTTTATGGTCAAGGTAGAAAAGACAGTAAATCAGGGGGGTAAAAAAATAGGTGAAGCGCTACGTTTTGAAAATCTAATTGTAAAAGATTGCATTGTCTATGCATTGGTTTCCGGATTGTTTTCTTTAGTTAATGGTATTACCAGCTCCTTTCTGGTACTTTTGGGAGAAGAAAGAGGAATAACCAATATAGCAATATTCTTTTCGGCGAATGCTATCGTAATATTTGTTTTGAGATTTTTGGTCGGCAGATTTATCGATCGCTTTGCCCTGACACCTATTGTAATTATGTCTTTAATATTAACAGGTGCGTCTATGTTTATAATAGGGATATCGACAGGACTTTCTATGATATTGCTTTCTGCAGTATTGGTTGCCATAGGACAGGGAACCGGTCAGCTTTCTCTACAGTCTGCCTGTATTAAGAAAGTAGATGCCGCTAAGATAGGCGTTGCAACAAGTACCTATTATATTGGGGCTGATATGGGACAGGGACTCGGTCCGATGCTCGGAGGGAAAATATCGGAATTATTTAGTTATAAGATGATGTTTTATCTTACTGCAATTCTTATGTTAGGTGGTATCATGTTATTTATTTCCTACCAGATTTATGATAAGAAAAAACCAAGTAATATACTATAAGCGTTTTATTAGAAAGGGAGGGGAACTGTGTCTAGATTTCTAAAACTGGATGAATTACTTCAAAAATTTGCCCAAAATTCCGTGCCGGGCTGCGCATGTACCATAATGAGACAGAACGAGATTATCTATGAAGGTTATGCTGGATATGCGGATATAGAAGCTAAGGAGCGTATCCATCAAAAATCAATGTTTCGGCAAGCTTCTACAACGAAGCTTTTTACCTATGCAATCATTGCAATGCTGTATGAGGAAGGAAAATTTCTGCTTTCGGATCCTATTCATGAGTACCTACCTGAATGGAAACATATGATGAAATATTCTACCCGTCCGAATAATGAAATAGAAATAGTACCTCTTGAAAATCCCATAACGATTAAAGATGTAGTAACCATGGCATGTGGATTACCCTACTGTATGTTTCCTGATATCAATTCCAGCCAACCGGTTATTGCTGCTATGAGTAAGGCACTTCTTGCGATTTCCGGAGAACAAAGACCAACACTGCGAGAGGAAGTCCGTGCGATGTCGAAGGTACCCGTATTGTTTGAGCCGGGAACTCATTGGCTCTACGGTTTTGGCAGCGAAATAACGGGAGCAATTGTCGAGGAAGTCACAGGTAAGCCATTGCGGACTGTATTTAGAGAAAGAATTATTGATCCACTCGGTTTAAAGGATACCGACACTTATATAACGGAGCATAATCGAAGTCAGATTGTAGGTAATTATACGAAGAATGATAATGGAGGCTTTACGAGATTATCAACTGCTTTGGATGTGGGCAATGACCCTGATAAGACACCTTTAGGAGCAAGGCCGAGTCTGTTATCAAGTGCTAATGATTTTGCGGTATTTATGCAAATGCTTGCAAATGGAGGATGCTTTAAGGGTGAGCGATTACTTGGACGAAAAACAGTTGATTTGTTGCGTACGAATTATCTAAATGAAGTACAATTAAAGGATTTTAACAACAACCCTTATCTGGCTGGATATGGATACGGTCTGGGTTTCCGGACACTTATGAGTAAATCTGCCGGTAATCATAATGGATCGATTGGAGCCTTTGGATGGACCGGTGGATCTGGGATATGGGTAGAAGCTGACCCGGAAGAAGAGATATCTATTGTATATATGCATAATATGAGACCCAATGAGGAGCTGTATCATCATCTAAGGGTACGTACAGTAGCTTATGGATGCCTTGATTAATTTTTAATCAATCCAATACTTATATACGAATAGGTGTCACAAAATTGCTAAGGTATTAAATGAAAAGGAAGGTAAATATATGAAGGCAAAGTTAATAATTAACAAAGATTTTACGGTTGGAACAATTGATAAAAGGATCTATGGGTCCTTTATTGAACATCTTGGAAGAGCTGTATATAACGGAATTTATGAACCTACTCATCCAACAGCGGATGATTGTGGGTTTCGTAAAGATGTATTAGAGATGGTAAATCAATTAAATGTACCAATTGTTCGTTATCCCGGAGGTAACTTTGTCTCGGGTTACAATTGGGAGGATGGTATTGGTCCCAAGGAGAAGCGTCCTAGGCGTGCAGAATTAGCATGGCATGTGATTGAGACGAATGAAGTGGGGATTGATGAATTTCAGGAATGGGCGAAACGAGCTAATACAGAAATTATGCAAGCGGTTAATTTAGGAACCAGAGGAGCCGAGGAAGCCCGTAATCTGCTAGAGTATTGTAACTTCCGGGGAGGAACCTATTATAGCGATATGCGTCGTGCCCATGGATTTGAAGAACCATTTAATATAAAGGTATGGTGTCTTGGAAATGAAATGGACGGATCATGGCAGATTGGAGCTAAAACTGCTGAGGAATACGGAAGAATTGCATGTGAAACCGCTAAAATTATGAAGGAGTTAGATCCAAGTATCGAATTAGTTGCTTGCGGCAGCTCCAGCCTATTCATGTCTACCTTCGGTAAATGGGAATCTACGGTACTAGAACATACTTATGATTATGTAGATTATATATCTCTTCATAACTATTATGGAAACCGCGAGAATAATACCAAAGCCTATCTTGCATGTTCCATTGACATGGATAATTTTATTAAATCTGTAATCGCTATTTGTGATTATGTAAAAGCAGTTAAGCATTCTGATAAGACAATAAATCTATCCTTTGATGAATGGAATGTATGGTTTCATAGCAATGAAGCAGATAAGAAGCTGGAGCGATGGCAGATTGCGCCACACCAATTAGAAGATTTATATAATTTTGAAGATGCCTTGGTTGTTGGTTGTCTTCTTATTACGCTGTTAAAGAATTGTGATCGTGTTAAGATGGCTTGTCTTGCACAGCTTGTCAATGTAATTGCACCCATTATGACGGAAAATGGGGGGAATACATGGGCACAAACTATTTTTTATCCATTTATGCATGCTTCAAATTATGGTAGAGGAGTTGTGTTCATTCCCGTTGTAACGAGTGAAAAATATGATACAGACCGATTGAAGGATGTGCCATATGCTGAAACGATAGGCGTATTGAATGAGGAAAAAGGTGAGCTTACGGTGTTTGCTGTAAACCGTTCCTTGGAAGAAAATATTGACTTAGAAATAGATTTGCGGGATTTTGAAAATGCAAAATTGATTGAACATATTGTTCTGGAGCATGATGATATGAAGGCGGTCAATACATTAGAAAATCCTGATAATGTAGTACCTCATAATAATGGAGTAACAAAGCTGAGCAATATTTTGGCAACAGCAACCTTAAATAAACATTCTTGGAATGTAATACGCTTCCAGATATAAACATCGAAGAAATTTCGTTTTGCAAACGATCTATTGTCAGGAATAGAATAGCCACTCGATCTGGTTGAGTGGCTATTTTTAATACTTGCATTGCAAGCATCAATAGTGTCAGCATGCGGACACTTTGATCGAAATTAAAAGGAGGATAAGTTATGAATAGGGCTAAGCTTAAGAGTAGATTATGGTATGATAAGCCGGCGGGTTGTTGGGAAGAGGCTCTGCCGATAGGAAATGGTCGTATGGGTGCTATGATATTTGGCACAGTAGAAGCTGAGCATATTCAATTGAATGAGGACAGTGTTTGGTATGGAGGCCCTGTTGATCGTAATAATACGGATGCTTTAAAAAATCTCCCGAAGATAAGGGAATTGATTTTAAACGGACAGATTCCGGAAGCACAGGAGCTGATGATATATGCTTTATCGGGAATTCCTCAGAGTCAAAAACCTTATCAATCCCTTGGAGATTTGTCTATAAGCTTCAAGGGAATGGAAGGAAACAAAACCGATTATGTACGATGTCTATCTCTTGATGATGCGATTCATACCATGCAGGTTACAGTAGGCGAAAATGTCTATAAAAGAGAAAGTTTTTTATCTGCAGTGGATGATGTGATGGTTATGCATGTTACAACAGGGAGATTTAAAAAGATATCCTTCTCTGCTTTACTCACAAGGGGACGATTTTATGACAGCGTGGTAGGAGTATCACAAGATACCATTATGCTGAAAGGCGATCTCGGTAAGGATGGACTTGATTTCGCCATGATGTTGAAGGTGGTGGTGGAGGGAGGAACCTGTGAAGTCATTGGAGAACATCTAGTCGTGAATAATGCAGATGCCGTAACTTTACTGTTTACTGCTGGTACTACGTTCCGTTTTGAGGCTCTAGAGCGGCAATTAATTGAGATTTTGAGTAATGCAGCCATCCAAGGCTATAGAGCCCTGAAAGCTCGTCATATAGCAGATTATAAGAGTCTATACGATAGAGTGACCTTTGAGCTGGATGGTATAGAAGCTTACGAGGAGTTTACCACTGCGAAACGTCTGGAAAAATCGAAAAAGGAAGAAGTTGATAAAGGCATGGCCAAATTATATTTTGATTTCGGTCGCTACCTTTTAATATCATGTAGTAGAGAGGGAACACTTCCTGCTAACCTACAAGGGATATGGAATAAAGATATGAGCCCGGCGTGGGATTCTAAATATACGATTAACATAAACACGCAGATGAATTATTGGCCGGCAGAAGTATGTAATCTGTCAGAATGTCATAAGCCTCTTTTCGATTTAATAAAGAGAATGGTTCCAAACGGTCAAAAAACCGCAAAAGTCATGTACAATTGTCGAGGCTTTGTAGCACATCATAATACCGATATGTGGGGGGATACAGCGGTTCAGGATCATTGGATTCCGGCATCGTACTGGGTTCTGGGTGCGGCTTGGCTATGTACCCATCAATGGATGCATTATGAATATACACAGGATAAGGAATTTTTAAAGAATACATTTCCAATTATGAGAGAGGCAGCCCTATTTTTCCTTGATTTCTTAATCGAGGATAAAGGATATCTAAAGGTATGTCCTTCTGTATCTCCGGAGAACATTTATATTCTTTCGAATGGTGTAAGTGGAGCGGTTACTATAGGGGCTACCATGGATAACCAGATACTTAGGGATTTATTCAATCAATGCCTTAAAGCAGCCGAAATCCTAGGAGTTCAGGATGAACTAAATCAAAAGATCAAAGAAGCAATAGGAAAACTGATACCAACGCAGATTGGAGCACGAGGAAATATTATGGAATGGGCAGAAGATTATGAGGAAATGGAACCGGGACATAGGCACATCTCCCATCTATACGGTCTTCATCCATCATATCAGATTACAATGGAGGATACCCCGGATTTGGCAGAGGCAGCGAGGCGTACCCTTGAATTAAGACTAGCCCATGGAGGGGGTCATACCGGATGGAGCCGAGCTTGGATTATTAATCTGTATGCAAAACTATGGGATGGGGAAGAAGCTTATCATAATTTGGAACAGCTAATCTCAAGATCCACCCTACCCAATCTCTTTGACAATCATCCTCCTTTTCAAATCGACGGTAACTTTGGCGGTACAGCTGCTATCGCTGAGATGTTAGTACAAAGTACGGATCATAGAATTATTTTACTTCCTGCGTTACCCAAGATATGGAAGGATGGAAGTATCAAAGGTCTGTGTGTGCGTGGCGGTGCAGAGATAGATATGGAATGGCATGACTGTCTATTATCAAAATGTATCATAAAGGCAAAACATCAATTTCAAACAGAGGTTATTTATAAGCTAAATCGAATTAGGATCGCTTTAGAAGCAGGAGAAGAAACGATACTTTCACTGTAGTTAATATTTTTATTGTTAACATACTACATTTGAATAAGTAATAAATAGTTGTAGGAAGGATGTTTGTTAAGGGAGGGGGCATATACAATAGATTTCATCAATATAATCTAATGAGAAATAACAAGGCCGTGATTATATGGATAAACTAGTGATACATAACCATTACAAAGAGCAGAATAAAGTAAAGAGAGAGCAGGAGATTATCCGGATTGTTCTGAGAATAATTATGCAAAAAATCAGCTGATGGCAAAAGAGGTTTGAGATTGATTTACTAATTTTCTACCTCTTTTTTGCATAGAAAGGGGCCTAAGATATATGGAAAAAGCAGCTATTTATTGTAGATTATCAAAAGAAGATGTGGATAAGTTAAGAAGGGGAGATGACAGCGAGAGTATCCAAAATCAGAAAATGCTTTTAATGGATTATGCAATGAAACATAATATGATGATTTATAAGATTTACAGCGATGATGACTATTCCGGTACCGACAAAGGCAGACCCGAATGGGGCAAAATGCTAAAGGATGCTGAGAATGGTGAATTTAATATACTAATTTGTAAAACCCAGAGCAGATTCACAAGAGAAATGGAAATGGTAGAAAAGTATCTTCATGGTTTATTTCCCCAATGGGGTATCCGATTTATTGGTGTAGTGGATCACGTGGATACCAATATGGAAGGAAATAAAAAGGCCAGACAGATCAATGGACTGGTGAATGAATGGTACCTTGAAGATTTATCGAATAATATTAAGGCAGTTTTTAGAAAGAAAATGGAGGATGGTCAATTTCTTGGAGCTTTTGCACCATATGGCTATAAAAATGATCCCAATGACAGACATGCATTAATTGTTGATGAAGAAGCAGCAAAAGTAGTCAAAAAGATTTACGATTTATACATTGAGGGATATAGTATAAAAAGAATTTGCTACATACTGACGGAGTCACAAATCCTTACACCGACAGTGTATAAGCAAAGTATGGGATATACCTACAAGAACCCGAACGCTAAATTATCGATATCAAAATTTGGTGTATGGGGTCCGACGACTGTGAGAAATATATTAGCGAATACCACTTATATAGGTATTTTGACACAAGGTAAAGTGAAAAAGCTAAGCTATAAGAGCAAAAAGGTTATTAATGCTCCCGAAAGCGAGTGGATTATTAAAGAGAATAATCATGAAGCCATAATTGACCGGAGTACCTTCAATCAAATCCAAAGAATGCTTGAGTCAAAGAGAACAGTAAGTGGTGATGCGAAGGGAAATAAGAAATTAAAAGCCCATTGCTTAGCCGGTAAAGTGAAATGTCCGGCCTGTGGATCAAGTCTTATTAAGACAGGCGGAGGCAGCTCTCAGGAAAGTCGTTATCTAAGGTGCCAATTGGCGAATAAAACCAGAAATAAAATGTGTACACCTCATTCTGTTCGTTTAAATCAATTAAAAGATATAGTAGCAAATGAGATACGAAGGTTAATCAATTCAGCTCTAAATGAGGACAATGTGTGGTGTCTTGAAGCTAAATTGAATAATATTTCTGATATAAATATTGTAATTGAGACAAAAATGAAAGAGCTATATCGCATAAACCGTATTATACAAGATAATAAGGATGCGTTATCCTCATTGTATATGGATAAAGTAAAGAAAATTGTGACCGAAGAGGAATATGTCATACATAAAGATAAATTTCTAAATTCCATAAGTGAGCAACAGGAAAAACATTCAAGGTTACAGAATGAAATTGAAGAACTGAGGGCTACCCATATAGAAAATTCGGATGCTCTGTCATTGGCTAAAAAGTATGTAGACTTTGAAGAGCTGACGAGCGAAATTGTATCATATTTTATTGACCATATTGATGTCGGCGAAAAAGATGTGTATGGTAGTCAGGATATCCATATTCATTGGAACGTATAATTTTTTACCTTAAATAATATTTTTTAATCACCCAACCCATGTAGCAGGGATTGCAGCAGGGAATGGCAGGGCAAGTAACGGAGTTTATCGTGGAGTGGCATCTCGGAGTGATCTTATTATCGTGAAGCTTGGGGCATCGGTTGGGGCATCCTTTCCCAGAACGTCACAACTAATGCAGGGTATTGATTTTGTTATAAAGTATAGCGTCGTACTTGGCAGACCGGTGGCAATCAATATTAGCTTTGGTAATAATTATGGCTCCCATACCGGACGAACGTTATTGGAAAGCTTTATCAATGATATTTCCCTTATGTGGACTACCAGCATCGTAATAGGTACCGGCAATGAAGGGGCAACAGGTAATCACGCTCAGGGAGTGCTGACTGTGGGCACGAATCAGGCTGTTGAGCTGGCAGTCAGTGAGTTTGAGTTCTCCCTCAATATTCAGATCTGGAAGAATTATTATGATCACTTTGACGTTTCAATAACGGCACCCAACGGTACCAGAGTAGGACCGATCCCAAGAATTCTAGGAACGCAGCAGTTTCGGATTGGTCAGACGGAGATCCTGCTGTATTACGGAGATCCAACGCCTTTTAATCCACAACAGGAGATATACATTGAACTAATTCCTGTCAATAGATACATCAATTCGGGAGTGTGGAGAATTGAGTTGGTACCGCAAAGAATTGTTACCGGTGATTATGATATGTGGTTGCCTGCCGGCGGGGTCAAGAATCCGGCAACCAGATTTCTCCTGCCTTCGGAATTTACTACCCTGACAGTGCCCTCTACGGCAGATATGGTAATTACCGTCGGAGCCTACAACGCATATACCGACAGCTATGCTCCTTTTTCAGGGAGAGGCTTTACCCGTAATCTTCGGATCAAACCCGATCTGGTGGCACCCGGAGTGAATATTAACTCCTGCGCTCCCGGTGGTGGTTATGCGGTGCGCTCCGGTACCTCCATGGCCACTCCCTTTGTAACCGGAAGTGCTGCTTTGCTGATGCAGTGGGGAATTGTACAAGGGAATGACCCTTATCTCTATGCAGAAAAGATAAAGGCATATCTGATTAACGGTGCCAGGCAGCTACGAGTTGAAAGTGTGTATCCGAACCGGACACTTGGGTATGGAGCGTTGTGCCTGGAGAATAGCCTGCCGGGGTGATTAAGGTGTATTTTTGTGATGGAGTGGAGGTATCCTTATCCCTACGGACGCAAAGAGTATTGCGGAAAAATTGAGAGAAATTGAGGGGTGTAAATTCTATAGATGTAGTATAAGATGATATTAAGGCGAAGGATAGCTGATTTTGGGTAAATTGATTTCTGTGCCACAATTACTCAGAATTTCCAGCAGATACCACATGCATTCCGGTTAAATATGTCGTATAATAAGTGCGTAACATATTTAACAAATATGTAACATTTAGATTACATAAGGAGGTAATATGGTATCAGTACGTAAGATTGCTACTTGTATGCTGGTTGGAACATTAGCATTTGCAGGGCATACAGAAACTGCAAAGGCAGCAGAAACCCCGGTTGCTGGAATAGATTTGTTATTGTCAAATCTTAATTTCGGTTCACAAGCAGTGAATATAGGTTTGCAAACATTTCTTTTATCAAAATCAATAGAGCAGGAAAATGATCTTGCATTTGCCAATGTCGATAACTATGTAAATATAAGAAGCGAATCCAATGAGGATAGTAAAATACTTGGTAAGCTTTACAAGAATAGTGCAGCAACCATTCTTAAAAAAGAAGGTGAATGGTATCAGGTGAAATCTGGAGCTGTTACTGGGTACATAAAGGCGGAATTCCTGTTAACCGGGGAGAGTGCAGAAGAATTCTCCAAAAAGGTTGGAGATACCTTTGCTACTGTGAATACCGCCACATTAAGAGTAAGAGAAAAGGCATCAGAGCAATCTGCTATAGTCACTCTTATTCCAATCGGCGAAGAATATAAGGTAACAGATGAAAAGGAAGACTGGGTAAAAATCTCAATTGATCAAGCTACTACCGGGTATGTGGCAAAGGATTATGTGACCTTGAGGAAGGTCTATGCACAGGCTGTGTCCATCGAAGAAGAGCAGGCTAGGCTGGAACAAGAAGCGGAAGCTGCTGTGCAGACTATGAGTCTGGGGGCTGCACAGCGCTCCGATACAGCTCAAGGATCTACTGCTAAGAGTGAGGTAAAGAGCAGCGCTATCTCTGTTAGCAAGTCGGAAACGAGCCAAGCTTCAGATAATTCCTCTCTGAGAAATCAGATCGTGAATTATGCACTTAAGTTCGAGGGCAATCCCTATGTCTGGGGTGGTACAAGCTTAACCAGAGGTGCTGACTGCTCCGGCTTCACCCAGTCCGTATTGGCATACTTCGGAATTAGCATACCGAGAACCTCTAGAGCACAGGCTGCAAGCGGAAGAAGGGTGGATATGGATGATATCCAGCCAGGAGATCTGATTTTCTACCGAAAAAATGGTACAATTAATCATGTTGCCTTATATATAGGTAACGGGAAGGTAATCGGTGCGAAGAGTTCGAGGGAAGGCATTCGTATAACGAATTATAATTACCGTACGCCCTACAAAGCGGTGAGCTATATCAATTAATAAAATATTGTAGAACGTAGTATTACATAAGAGGTTGTTTAAAACATAGTATAACAGTAAAGGGAAGGGTAACATGCATCCTGAAGATGCTGTTATCCTTCCCTTATCTGGTGAAGATGTTTGAAACAACCTCTTATTTTGCGAAGGTTTAATGAAGTATTAACCAACATTGTTGGCTGGATATGAGTATATCCGCATAAAATTTATGAAGAAAAATTTTATTAAATACTGGACAGCAATTATTCAAAGGATTATAGTATACTTGCAATATGGTATCCTATAGTAGGCTGTAAATGGAGCAATAATGGACCTTTATAAATAATAATCATGGACATAGAAGCATATCATATTACAGGAATATACTATACGAAAGGAGGAAATTGCATGAATTGGTTCATTACATTAGATCCAGTGCTTAAGGCGTTGTTAGCAACCCTATTTACCTGGTTTGTTACAGCGTTAGGAGCATCTACTGTATTCCTATTTAAAACAATCAATAAAAAAGTAATGAACGGAATGTTAGGCTTTGCTGCAGGTGTTATGATTGCTGCAAGCTTCTGGTCCTTATTGGCACCGTCTATAGCGATGGCGGAGGAAGCAGGAATGATAGCCTGGATTCCTGCCGTGATAGGGTTTTTGGCAGGAGGAGCTTTTCTCTGGTTGGTAGACGTCTTTATGCCCCATCTTCATATCGGTCCCCAAGAGGAGCCGGAAGGTGTAAAGACCAGTTTGAAGAGAAGCATATTGTTGGTATTTGCGATTACACTTCACAATATACCAGAGGGCTTGGCAGTGGGTGTAGCATTTGGAGCAGTTGCAGCTAATTTTCCGGCAGCTTCTCTGAGCGGCGCAATTGCTCTTGCCTTAGGTATTGGCTTGCAGAATTTCCCGGAAGGAGCAGCGGTATCGGTACCACTTCGAAGAGAAGGACTAACCCGCTGGAAGAGCTTTATCTATGGGCAGGCCTCAGGAATTGTTGAGCCGATTGCAGGCGTATTGGGAGCGGTTGCCGTAATTACAATGAAGCCGATCCTTCCCTATGCCCTATCCTTCGCAGCAGGTGCAATGATATACGTTGTAGTGGAGGAATTAATTCCGGAAGCGCAGCAGGAGAAGCAACATTCCAATATCGGTACAATTGGTGCTATGTTAGGATTTGCAGTTATGATGCTGCTGGATGTAGCCTTGGGATAAGAATTAGAGTTTGCACAATTACATTTCTATTTATTATGAGTCAGCAAGCCTAGTATTTTGCTGACTCTTTTTGTTTATTAGGGGGACAATCATGTTATATTGGGTGAATAATTTTGAATACCGGACCAAATACCTGTAAAAGTCTATATAAGCAGGATTGAATGCGATATTGCTCCACAATACTCCGAGACGTCTGATAAAATCAACTTATTATTTGAATTGACATAAAAATATAGAAAAAGTACTTGAAATATATTCATAAAGAGAATATAATACTCATATACAAAAAAAGTCGATATTTGTAATAAAGATATTATTTAGCCTACCCCTCACATTTATCCCATATATCCCCATAGAAACTCAAAGAAAAAACATCGTATTCCAGTGTATCTGAAATACGATGTTTTTTCTTATTATTCTCTGTAATAATATACTAATCTTATATATAATTATTCTTCCTCGGTTTTGCTCGTACGGGATGCTATTTTACCAAGCAGTACTACGATAAAGGTTAATAAGAGGATAACTGTGAAAATGGAAAGCATACCTTTTCCCATGATTTCCATTGCATAGATAAAAGTCTGATTCATAATATTCTCCTTTCGGTTAACAATCCAACTTAGCCTGCCATATTCTTCAGAATTTCTGTTACGATCTTAATTACTACACCACCGGCAACAACGGATCCGATCTGACCAGATACGTTTGCGCTGATTGCATGCATTAAAAGGTGGTTGCTGGGATCCTCTTTGAGACCCATCTTCTGAACAACACGTGCAGACATAGGGAATGCGGAAATACCTGCTGCGCCAACCATAGGGTTAATCTTATTCTTCTTAATGAACAGGTTTAAGAACTTTGCAAATAATACACCACCGATGGTATCCATAACAAAGGCAACTAAGCCTAATCCCATGATCAAAAGGGTGTTAAGATTTACAAAGGCATCAGCCTGCATGCTGAAAGCAATGGTAATACCAAGGAGCAGAGTGATTAGGTTGGATAATATATTCTGTGCTGCATCGGATAAGCTTCCGAGAACACCACATTCTCTGATTAAGTTACCAAACATTAGGAAACCTACTAACGCAACTGATTGTGGAGCTATCAGGCCGGAGATAATTGTTACGATGATCGGGAAGATAATTCTGGTCAGCTTTGTAACATTCTTCGGATTGTATTCCATTCGGATCATACGTTCCTTCTTCGTGGTAACAAGTTTGATTGCCATAGGCTGTACGATCGGAACCAGAGCCATGTAGGAGTACGCAGCGACTGCAATGGCTCCGACATATTTTGAATCGAGGATCTGTGATACCAGAATGGAAGTAGGACCATCTGCTGCACCGATGATACCGATGGAGGCTGCATCGGATAAGCTAAATCCAAGTAAAGCTGCAAGTGCGATGGTGAAGAAGATACCGAACTGAGCTGCAGCACCGAATAAGAACATCTTCGGATTGGATAACAGTGGTCCGAAATCAATCATAGCACCGATACCGATGAATAACAGAATCGGAAGAGCTTCGGATGTTTCAATACCTGTTTCAAATAACCATTGAATGATACCATGTGTCTCTCCAACACCTTCCAGGGTCTGGTTTAATACACCGGAGAGAGGAAGATTAACTAATATTGCACCAAAACCCATAGGCAGAAGCAGTGAGGGTTCAAAGCCCTTCTCTATCGCTAAATAGATCAGAATAGCACCCACAAGATACATTACACACTGCTGCCAAGTAATTGCCATTACACCTGACAATAAGAAATCCATAAAATAAGTCCTCCTTAGCATGATTGGTCATTTCTCATTCGTATATCATGGCGAAAACGTACACACACAAAAAGTATGAATATGCACGTTTCCAGCAGCTGTCATTATATTCTGAGAGAAATGACAAGTATATGAAATTGGTTTTATTTTAGCTCATATGCATGGCCGATGTCAATCTTATTTCGTAAGTTTCTGTTCTAAAGTATAAGTAGTAGCGCATATAATTATTCCAGATTCTTCACAAAGTAATATTCACTAAAAGAAAATAAGGAGACTTGGCAAATTAGACAAAATACACGCTAATTCAATATTAAAAAAGTATAAAAAACTGGATAATTTAAGAAAAACAAAAAAACAAAATATACAATATGACGTAAATGTGTTATTGAATAGTTTCCTATTGCACAATTATATCAAACGTGATAGTATTTGAGGCAAAGCGAATTTTTTGCTGAACAAAAAGAAAGGGAGATGAATATTTTGAGTATTAGCGTATTGTTTTTTCAAATTATTTCAATCGTTATTGCAATTCTCTCATTTGGTGCTGCTTTCTGGCTTTACAAGTGGGTAGAGAAACAACCTTCCTCTAATAAGAAAATAGCAGAGGTTAGTAAGCTGATCCGTAACGGAGCTTACACATTTTTGGCAAAAGAGTTCAAGACACTAGCTAAGTTTTGTGGTGTTGCAGCAGTTATCATTTTGATTTTCCTTCCCACACCGATTTGGAAGGGGGATGTAGTAGAAAACATTCTTATGGCTGTGTCCTATGTCTTTGGTACTGTTTTCTCCGGTATCGCAGGAAAGATTGGTATCAGCATCGCAACAATCGCAAATGTTAAAGCTGCCGAGACAGCAACCAAGGGAATTAAACAGTCCTTTATGTCAGGCTTCCGTGGCGGTGCTGTTATGGGTATGGCAGTGGTAGGCTCCAGCTTACTGGGTGTTACACTGGTTCTTCTCTTAACAGATAATACAACCGCACTTCTGGGCTTCAGCTTCGGTGCCAGCTCTATGGCTCTGTTTGCAAAAGCAGGCGGCGGTATCTTCACAAAGACAGCAGATATCAGTGCTGACCTTTGCGGTAAAGTAGAACTTGGAATTCCTGAGGATGACCCGAGAAATCCGGCTGTAATCGCAGACAATGTTGGTGACAATGTTGGTGACGTTGCAGGTATGGGTGCTGACTTATTCGACTCTAATGTAGCTTCTATGGCAGCAGCTTTGGTAATGGCTTCCGCTCTTGATAAGGTAGCCGGTGGCACAGGAAATGCAGCGATGGTATTCTGCTATGCAGCGATTGGTTTATTTGCTTCCATGATCGGTGTTTTAACCGCTAAGATGAAGGAAAACGGCGACCCGACCAGAGCGTTGAATTCTAATACATATGTAACTACCGTTATTTTCGGTGTACTGACTGCGATAGCTACCTGGGCCTTTGATTTTGAATGGCGTATCTGGGCAGCAAGTGCGATCGGTCTCATAGTAGGTGTTGTGATCGGTTTAGCAAGCGATTACTTTACCGATGATAAGAAGCCTCCGGTACACGCAGTTGCTAAGGCTTGTGAATCCGGCCCTGCCTTCACAATCCTTTCCGGTATTTCCTATGGTTTAATGAGTACCTTACCTTCCATGATTGGTATCGGTATTTCTGCTCTTGCAGCATATAAGATCTGTGAGCCTCTTGGCAACGGCTATGCAATGTTTGGTATCTCCATGGCAGCGGTTGGTATGTTATCCATCGTTGGTATGATTATCTCCAATGATGCTTATGGTCCTATCGTTGATAATGCACGTGGCCTTGTAGAAATGGGTGATTTAGGCGAGAAGGCACTTGAGATAACAGACTCACTGGATAGTGCAGGTAATACTGTTAAGGCGGTAACCAAGGGCTTTGCAATCGGTGCAGCAGGTCTTACCGTTATTGCTTTATTAGGAGCCTTCATGAGCGAGGTTAATACAGCGGCAGTTGAGCTGGGCATGGTAGAAGAAGGTGTTAATTATATCCAGGGCTTCGATATCATTAACCCGGTTGTATTCTTCGGTTTATTATTTGGTGCAGCTATTCCGGCAGTATTCTCCGCTATGCTTATGCTTGGTGTGGATCGTAACGCACAGCGTATGGTTGCTGAGATACATCGCCAGTTCAAAGAGATTGTTGGTTTAAAGGAAGGCAAAGAAGGTGTAGTTCCTGAGTATGATAAATGTATCGAAATCGCAACAGAGGGTGCGATCAAAGAACTTATTCCTGCAGGCCTAATGGTTATTATCTGTACCTTATTGGTAGGCTTTATCGGTGGCGTTCAAGCAATCGGTGGATTTATCACCGGTAATATTGTCAGTGGTTTGATCTTTGCATTGTTCATGTCCAATTCAGGTGGTCTCTGGGATAATACCAAGAAGTACATCGAGTCAGGGCATAATGGTGGTAAGAACTCCGATGCACACAGAGCTGGTGTTGTAGGTGATACCGTAGGCGATCCCTTCAAGGATACCGCAGGTCCTTCCATTAACACTCAGATTACAGTTGTATCCTTAGTTGCTTCTTTAACAGCAACCATTTTCCTTAGCTTGTCGATCTTTGGCTAATTAGTCGTATAGATAAGCAATTAAGTTGTCATGAATCAAATGCTCTCACTAATTAAGACATAGTTATTTGCCTTAGTCAGTGGGAGCATTTTTAAATTAGGTTACAGAGAAACTACAGAGAAGCTAATCCTTTGATATCGCCATAATTTTATTGTTTTTCAATGGATAATGTTGTATAATTATTCCGAACTACAACATATGGTAGAAGCGTAGTCATGTGTTGATACAAGGTATCACTCTATAGTAATACGAATGATAAGCACATGTTAAGGACAGATGTTGATTTACGAGCTGCGGAGGGATAAAAATGAAGAGAAGGCTTCTTTTAATGGGAATTTGCTTATTCTTAATTTCTGTGATTGCTGGTTGTAGCCTGTCCGAGAACCTTTATGAGGATGGGAAGAAGAGATTTGTAAATGGAAACTATGAGGAAGCTGCTGCCTGTTTTGAGGCAGCGATTAAGGAAAACTCTAAACGAGCTGAATATTACATAGATTACGGATTATCTCTGATTAAGCTTGAGCGATATGAGGAGGCTTTGAACATGTTCAACAAAGCTTATGTGAACAAGGATATCATCATAGTAAATCGGAATAATAAAAGGGTATACCGTGGCAAAGGAATCACTTATTATCATATGCTGGATTACGACAAGGCGATAGTTGAGTTTAAGAAGGCCTTGGAAATTAGTGAATTATCAGGGATGGATATGGATATATTGTATTATATCGGTAGCTCACAGATGACCGTTGGTTCCTATGAAGAGGCGATCGATTCCTACACCAGATTAATCAAATTAGATAGTAAAAGTGCTGGGGCATATAACAGTCGGGCATTATGTTATCGGAGCAAGGGGGATTTTGAAAAGAGTCTGGCAGATTATGATGCTGCAATCCAAATGGAGCCGAAGAATTACTCCCATTACTTCGGAAAATACTACCTTTTAACGGAGCAAGGCGATGTTGCAAATGCCAGTGAGGTATTGATTAAGGCTTCAGAACTGGTACCAAAGACCAGCGAAGATCAATATAATCTGGCAAAGGTTCATTTCTATCAGGGTGATTATGAGGTGGCTCTTTCTGAGCTAAGTGAAGGGTTTAAAAATGGTTTTACAGAAGCTTATTATTATATAGGCGAGATTTATCGGATTAAGAAGGACTATCCTAAGGCGATTTATTATTATGATATCTTTATAAAAGAAGGCGAGATTATGGCGCCGAATGTATACAATCAGATCGCCTCCTGCCTGATTAAAACCGGAGATTACACAGAAGCGCTGGGATATCTAGAGGAGGGAATTAATTATAACCATGCAGGGATAATGCAGACACTGAAGAAAAATGAGATTGTAGCCTATGAATGTTTAGGCGAATTTGATAAGGCAAAGGAAAAGCTGTCACAGTATATGACTGTTTATCCGACAGATAAAGAAGCAGCAAGAGAGGCTCAGTTTGTGGAAACCAGAATAATGGAAGCTGTAACTGAGATGATAGAGGAGTAGCATATGGCAGAATTACATGAAATAAAAGAGCAAGAAGAACGCTTCGTATTAGTTGGCGTTGCTTCGAACGTAAGTGATGACACACAAGAGTCATTGGATGAACTAGAGGAGCTCGCAGCCACTGCAGGTGCTGCAACTGTCGGTAAGATAATTCAGAACAGAGAGTCTATCCATCCAGGAACATATATCGGTAAGGGCAAGATTGATGAGGTTCGAGCACTCGCTTTGGAGACCGGCGCAACCGGTGTAGTGTGTGATGATGAGCTGACACCGGTACAACTAAAGAATCTGGAAGATGCCTTACAGATGAAGGTGCTTGACCGTACTGTTATTATACTTGATATTTTTGCAAATCGTGCGTCCACGAAAGAGGGTAAGATACAGGTGGAATTGGCCCAGCTGCGTTATCGCTCCTCCAGATTGATTGGACTTCGTAATTCCCTTTCTAGACTTGGTGGTGGTATCGGAACCAAAGGTCCCGGTGAGAAGAAACTGGAGTTGGACCGCCGGATTATCAAAGAGAGAATTACTCAACTGAGACGGGAACTGGATGAGGTGAAACAAAACCGTGAGACCTCCAGAAGTCTACGTAGTAAGAATATGATACCGGTAGTAGCTATTGTCGGTTATACGAATGCAGGAAAATCTACGCTGTTGAATCATCTGACTAACGCAGGAGTGTTGGAGGAGGATAAGCTTTTTGCTACATTGGATCCTACAACCAGGACACTGATATTGGAAAGCGGCCAGCAAGTACTTTTGACAGATACGGTAGGCTTCATTCGTAAGCTTCCCCATCATCTGATCGAGTCCTTCCGAAGTACTCTGGAGGAAGCAAAGTATGCGGATATCATATTGCATGTGGTAGACAGCTCGAATCCGGATGCATACAGCCAGATGCATATTGTTTATGACACCTTGAATAAGCTTGGAATACAAGATAAAGTAATCATCACCGCCTTCAATAAGCAGGATAAGCTGGAGGCAGAAACAATCATCAAGGATTTTAAAGCGGATCATACGGTTAAAGTATCAGCCAAAACCGGAGCAGACATCGATAAGCTTTTAACGGTAATCGAGAAGGTGTTAGGTGAGCGTAAGGTACTGCTGGAAAAGGTGTTCTCTTATCAAGATGCAGGCAAAATTCAGACTGTCAGAAAATACGGGCAGCTTTTAGAGGAGGAATACCAGCAGGAGGGGATCTATGTGAAAGCATATGTTCCTAAGGAGGTATACCAGACGTTGTTATAGAATGAATAATATTCGAAGAGAAATCGGCTTTTTAAGACGAATATTCAATAGGTATTAATTACTAGTGAAAATACTAGATGTAGTGTTGGGGTGAAAAATCTCGCATATATCTGGTATTTTTTTATTGACTAAAGAGGCTTTTTCTGGTACCATTAAAACAGAGAGTTCTGGAATACAACTATGTGTAAAAGCGGGAAGGGAGACAGTTACATATGATTAACGTTATTAAAAGAGACGGGCAGGTTGCCGAATTCAACCTAAGAAAAATCAGTGATGCTATTACTAAAGCCTTCAAAGCAACAGAGAAGTTTTACACCGAGGAGATCATTAGTTTATTATCGCTCCGCGTAACCTCCGATTTTCAGAAAAAAATTAAAGAGGAGACCATACATGTAGAAGATGTTCAGGACAGCGTGGAGAGTGTACTAGAACAGACCGGTTATACCGATGTGGCTAAAGCGTATATTCTGTACCGTAAAAATAGAGAAAAGATCCGTAATATGAAGTCCACAATTCTTGACTATAAAGAGATTGTGAACAATTATGTGAATGAGGAGGACTGGAGAGTGAAAGAGAACTCTACGGTAACCTACTCGGTAGGCGGACTTATATTACATAATTCAGGTGCCATTACTGCGAACTACTGGCTATCAGAGATCTACGATGAAGAAATTGCCAATGCTCACCGCAACGGCGACATTCATTTACACGATTTGTCTATGTTAACCGGATACTGCGCAGGCTGGTCCTTAAAGCAGTTAATTAAGGAAGGCCTTGGCGGAATTCCAGGAAAAATCACTTCATCACCAGCAAGTCATCTGTCAACCCTTTGTAACCAAATGGTAAACTTCTTAGGAATTATGCAGAATGAATGGGCAGGAGCGCAGGCATTTTCCTCCTTTGATACTTACTTAGCACCCTTCGTAAAAATTGATAATTTATCCTATCGAGAAGTAAAGCAATGTGTTCAATCTTTTGTCTATGGTGTGAACACACCGAGCCGTTGGGGAACTCAGGCTCCATTCTCTAACATTACCTTAGATTGGACTGTTCCGAATGACCTTGCTGAGCTGCCTTGTATCATCGGCGGTAAGGAAGTTGATTTTAAGTACAAGGATTGTAAGAAAGAGATGGATATGGTAAACAAAGCTTTCATCGAGATCATGATCGAAGGTGATGCCAACGGCAGAGGATTCCAATATCCGATTCCTACTTATTCTATTACTAAGGATTTTGATTGGTCTGATACAGAGAATAACCGTCTATTATTCGAAATGACTGCGAAATATGGCACACCGTACTTCTCTAACTATATTAACAGCGATATGGAGCCCAGCGATGTTCGTTCCATGTGCTGCAGATTACGCCTGGACCTTCGAGAACTGCGTAAAAAGACCGGCGGTTTCTTCGGCTCCGGTGAGAGCACAGGTAGTGTGGGTGTTGTAACGATTAATATGCCAAGAATCGCATATCTTGCTTCTGACGAGAAAGATTTCTTTGCGCGCCTTGATCGAATGATGGATATCTCCGCACGTTCCTTACATGTGAAGAGAGGAGTTATTACCAAGCTTCTGCAGGAGGGCTTATATCCTTATACAAAGCGTTATTTAGGCTCCTTTGACAGCCATTTCTCAACCATCGGTCTGATTGGTATGAATGAGGTTGGTCTGAATGCAAAATGGCTCGGCGATGATATGACTAGTACAAAGACTAAGGAATTTGCAATTAAAACCTTAAATCATATGAGAGAACGTCTCTCGGATTATCAGGAGAAGTATGGGGATCTGTACAACCTTGAAGCAACCCCGGCAGAATCCACAACTTATCGTCTTGCTAAGAATGATAAGAAGCGTTGGCCTGAGATTAAGACAGCCGGGAAAGAAGGAGATACCCCTTATTATACCAACAGCTCTCATCTTCCTGTTGGATATACCGAGGATATCTTTGAAGCATTGGATATTCAGGATGAACTACAGACTTTATATACTTCAGGTACCGTGTTCCATGCATTTCTTGGTGAGAAGCTTCCGGACTGGGAGGCTGCAGCGAAGCTGGTGAAGACCATTGCAAATAACTATAAATTACCCTACTATACCATGTCCCCTACCTATTCGGTCTGTAAGACCCATGGTTATCTTGCGGGAGAACAGTTCACCTGTCCCCACTGTGGTGAAAAGGCAGAAGTATATAGTAGAATTACCGGTTATTATCGTCCGGTTCAGAATTGGAACGAGGGTAAGGCGCAAGAATATAAGAATCGTAGAATCTATGATATGGAACACTCCAGAGAGATGAATTCTAGTATAAGTAGTGACCCTGCTACGATAGAGGATGCCAGCGGACAGATGGAGAATGGTTTATATCTTTTTACGACGAAGACCTGTCCAAACTGCCATACGGCTAAGGAATACCTGAAGAATACCACCTTTGCGATCGTTGATGCAGAAGAGAACGCGGAGCTGGCTAGAGAATTCAACATTATGCAGGCTCCTACCCTGGTAGAGATCAGAGATGGTGCAGCAAGGAAATATGTCAATGTCTCCAATATAAAGCGTTATACCGAGGAGCAGCTGGCTTGCATGAAGTAGAATTGAATGGCTTTTATTACGTCAAACATGAATAAGATTATGTCACTCAAAGTGTCCGGTATCGTATAGAATCGGACACTTTTTGCGAACGAATGCTTGGTAGATAATGCGAACTATAAGCAATATAAATAACTTAAATACTTGGAATTTATAGGGGGATAATATGATTGAAATTACTACTTGGATGAATAAATTTTTACAGTTACTGCATACAAATTTTGGAGAGCGAGTATGGTTCGTTGGTCTGCAAGGAAGTTATGGTCGTGGCGAA
Source organism: Bacillota bacterium (assembly GCA_023411215.1). Taxonomy (GTDB): domain Bacteria; phylum Bacillota; class Clostridia; order Lachnospirales; family Lachnospiraceae; genus Mobilitalea. The sequence goes on from JAEYOY010000064.1 coordinate 154,458, forward strand.
GCAACCGAGACAAGCGATATTGACATTGTCGTAATACTCCACGAAATGTCCTCTGTGGATATTCAATCCTATAACAATATGCTGGATAAACTTCCTCATAGAGAAATGATTTGCGGTTTCCTTTCGGGCAAAGACGAAATTCTGAATTGGGAAGCATCAGACCTTTTCCAGTTCTACTATGATACCAAACCAATCAAAGGCAGTCTTGATGAATTACTGTTACATATTGATCATGTTGCCGTTAATAGAGCAATTAAAATTGGTGCTTGTAATATCTATCATGGCTGTGTCCATAATATGCTGTACGAAAAGAGTGAGGAGATCTTGCGAGGCCTGTATAAGTCTGCGTCCTTTGTGGTGCAAGCAATCTGCTTCAAACAGACAGGTAACTATATTACCCGGCAAGGAGATTTGCTTGATATTATAAGTACAGAAGAACAGGCAATCGTAAAAATATTTTTGAGCCTGAAGAATGGCGGTACGGTTGATTTTGAGAAAATGTCCAATACATTGTTTCTTTGGTCACAAAGTTGGATTAAGCAAATTTAAAAAGTATATAATCGACATATTTTGGTTTTCTGCTGAGAATACAAATTCCAATAGGTAGAATTATTATAGCAAATATACTATTTCGCCACATATAAGCTTTGAATTTATTAGTTGCCTCTGCAGGGGATATAGGGTACAATTATGTATTGAGAAGTCACCGATGTTTGGATGTTTTTGTTATAAATATATTAATAGGTGGCATTAATAAAGGAAGATAAGCCAGGAGGTAGCTAATATGAGTATGGCAGATAATATTTTCATTGAGATGTGTAAGGATATCTTGGAGAACGGTGTCAGCACCGAAGGAGAGAAGGTAAGGCCTAAGTGGGAAGATGGTGTTTACGCATATACGATTAAAAAATTCGGTGTTGTGAATCGATATGATTTGTCGAAAGAATTTCCGGCGATGACCTTAAGGAAAACGGCTTTCAAGAGCTGTATTGATGAAATATTATGGATCTGGCAGAAGAAGTCCAGTAATATAAACGATTTGAACAGTCATATCTGGGATGCCTGGGCTGATGAGAATGGCTCTATTGGTAAAGCATATGGTTACCAATTGAGTGTGAAGCATAAATATAAAGAAGGAGAGATGGACCAGGTAGACCGTGTTATATTTGATCTAAAGAATAATCCTTACAGCAGAAGAATTATGACGAATATCTATGTCCATCAGGACCTTCATGAGATGAGGCTGTATCCTTGTGCTTACAGCATGACCTTCAACGTTACTAAGAATAAGGATAGTGAGCGCTTAGTACTGAATGCGATTCTTAATCAACGCTCGAATGATATTCTTGCAGCAAATAGCTGGAATGTATGCCAATATTCGGTTCTGTTACATATGTTGGCACAGGTTTGCGGTTATCAGGTGGGTGAGCTAGTGCATGTCATTTCAGATGCTCATATTTATGATCGTCATATTCCGATCATCAAGGAGCTGATTGAGCGACCCACCTACGATGCACCGACCTTCTGGATGAATCCTGAAGTGAAGGACTTCTATGAGTTTAAGGTTGAGGACTTTGAATTAAAAGATTATCATTACGGACCTAAGGTAGAGATACCCATCGCCGTATAGTGTTAATTATTGAAAAGCATAAGTTTTAGTATGAAAGGTGGATATACGAATGAATGTTATTGTGGCCGTCGATAATAATTGGGCGATCGGGTATCAGAATAAGCTGCTTGTCAGTATTCCTGCAGACATGCGCTTCTTCCGTGATGAGACCATGGGAAAAGTGGTTATTATGGGAAAGAATACTCTGGAGAGCTTTCCGAGTGGACAACCCTTAAAAAATAGAACTAATATTGTGATTGCGCTTGAAAAGGACTATAAGGTGAAGGATGCCATTGTTGTGTACAGCATTGAAGAAGTTTTAGAACTTACAAAAAATTACAAATCAGAGGATATCTATATCATTGGCGGTGCCAGTATCTATCGTCAGATGTTACCCTACTGTGATGTGGCACACATTACAAAGATTGATTTTGCCTATCAGGCTGATACTTATTTCCCGAATCTGGATCAGATGGAGGATTGGGTAATGGTAGAAGAGACAGAGGAGCATACCTACTATGACCTTACTTATACATTCTGTCGCTATGAGCGTAGAAAGAGTTGTTAATGGTTTGTTTTTGAAGGAATCGCTTCTTGAGATTAATAAACCATTAAATTGGGAGTTTTTCGTAAATAATGCTTGAAAAATTAGTGAAGTAAGACTACTATAAAGGATATAAATTTTTGCAGGCGAACGAAAAAGGTTAAGGAAGGATGAATAAGTATGCTTAATATTAGAATTGAGAAGACGAAAGATCCAAAGGTGTTACCAGGAGCAGATAATCCATTGAAATTTGGTACTATTTTCACGGATCATATGTTTATTATGAATTATGAGACGGGAAAAGGCTGGTATGATCCCCGAGTGATACCCTATCAACCTCTCAATCTTGAGCCTTCTGCTATGGTATTTCACTACGGACAGGAAATGTTCGAAGGATTGAAAGCATATAAAACAGAGGATGGAAAGACCTTATTATTCCGTCCTGAGAAAAACATAGAACGTGCCAATAAGACAAACCGTAGAATCTGTATTCCGGAAATTCCGGAGGACGATTTTCTGCAAGCGATAAAGGCAATCGTTTCAGTGGATGAAGCATGGATTCCGACAAAGGAAGGAACTTCACTCTATATTAGACCCTTCATTATAGCTACGGATCCCTACCTTGGTGTAAGACCGTCCGATCGTTTTCTGTTTATTATTATCCTCTCACCGGTTGGAGCTTACTACCCGGAGGGTCTGAATCCGGTGAAAATATGGATTGAGGATGAATATGTAAGAGCAGTAAAAGGCGGTATCGGTGAAGCAAAGACCGGCGCAAACTATGTGGCATCATTGAAATCGCAGGTGAAGGCGCATGAGGAAGGTTATTCTCAAGTCTTATGGTTGGATGGTGTTGAAAGAAAATATATAGAAGAAGTCGGTGCAATGAATATCTTCTTCAAGATCAACGGTAAGGTCATTACACCGGAATTGAACGGAAGTATCTTGCCCGGTGTAACCAGAGATTCAGTTCTAGCGCTGTGTAGAGAATGGGGATTGCCGACAGAAGAACGCAGAATTTCCATAGATGAGATCTATCATGCCTATCAAAAAGGTACATTGGAAGAGGTATGGGGTACCGGTACTGCAGCAGTAATCTCACCGGTAGGTCAGCTTCGTTGGGAGCAGAATATTATGCAGGTTCAGGATGGTGGAATTGGACCGATCAGTCAGAAATTATATGATACAATTACAGGTATTCAATTAGGAAAAATCAAAGATGATCATAATTGGACCATAGAAGTCTAGGGAGGTATTGAATGAATCAGTTATATGCAGAAGCAGGAGCGAAGAGAAAGGATGACGGCAAGATCTTAGGTCTTCGTGCGCTGCTGGTTATAGGGGTGGTAGTCGGTGTCATACTATTGATGCTTGGTGGTGTTTTCGGAATTATTGGTATTGTGTTGGTAGCAGCAATGGTGTATCTATTTCCGAAGCTCAATATTGAGTATGAGTATGTATTTGTGGATGGGCAGATCGATTTTGACAGAATTATCGGTAAAGCAAAGCGTAAAACGATGCTGAGAATTGATATGGAGCAGGTTGAAATTGTCGCTCCTAAGGGATCTCATGCATTAGATGGATTTACCTATACTCAATTAGTGAATAAGGACTTCTCCTCCGGAGATAAGAATATTAAGCCTTATGTCATTATCGCAAGTGTAGAGGATAAAAAATATCGAATCACCTTTGAACCGAGTGAGAAGATGCTTTCCATGATGAAACAGAAGAGCCCCAGAAAGATTTCACAATATTAACATAACCTGATAGAGGATACATTTTCCAAGGTAATGTATTGGAGAATGCATCCTCTTAGTTACTGTTCACACCTTGATAATATTCAAAAATATCAGCTTCGCAGATATTTACTCCGATTTTAAAATCATTGATCAAACTCATTTTGCTACATTACTGACAGGGTGTGAACAGTAACTCTTCTTACTCTACGTTCTATCCTTTTCTATATTTCGTAGTTGACATTAGAAGGATTATTCGATATACTTTTAAAAATCATAGAAAGTCTTTGAGGAGTAAAAGTGAGAGCTTTTACTCCTTAGCTATAAGTTTTGATAGTTTACCTAAAGCCCTCTTGGTGGCTTTTGTTCAAAATAACATTAATAAGAAAGTGAGGAGATAACAAAATGGGTCAGATTATCGGTGAAGGAATTACATTTGACGATGTACTATTGGTACCTGCTTTTTCTGAGGTATTACCAAATCAAGTTGACTTGTCAACTAACCTGACAAAAACAATTAAGCTGAATATCCCGTTAATGAGTGCCGGCATGGATACAGTTACAGAGAACCGCATGGCTATCGCAATGGCTAGACAGGGAGGCATAGGGGTTATTCATAAGAATATGTCAATTGAGGAGCAGGCAGAAGAGGTAGATAAAGTAAAACGTTCAGAGAATGGTGTTATCACCGATCCATTTTATTTATCTCCGGAGCATACCCTGCAGGATGCCAATGATTTGATGGCGAAGTATCGAATCTCCGGTGTTCCGATTACTGTAAATGGCAAAAAGTTGGTAGGTATTATTACGAACCGCGATCTAAAATTCGAGACTGATTTCTCTAAGAAAATCAAAGAATCTATGACTTCAGAGGGTCTAGTAACTGCAAAAGAAGGAATCACCCTGGAGGAAGCAAAGAAGATCCTGGCAAAGGCAAGGAAAGAAAAGCTTCCGATTGTTGACGATGAGGGTAATCTGAAGGGTCTTATCACAATCAAAGACATTGAAAAGCAAATTAAATATCCGTTATCTGCAAAGGATGCACAGGGACGTCTGTTATGTGGTGCCGGAGTAGGTATTACCAACAATATATTAGAGCGCGTGGATGCTTTAGTAAAAGCAAAGGTAGACGCAATCGTGATCGATACTGCACATGGACATTCTGCGAATGTTCTTAAGGTAGTAAAGATGGTGCGTGAGGCATACCCGAAGGTTCAGATTATTGCAGGTAATGTAGCAACGGCAGAAGCAACTGTTGATTTGATCAAAGCAGGTGTAGATGCGGTTAAGGTTGGTATCGGACCTGGTTCTATCTGTACTACAAGAGTTGTAGCTGGTATCGGTGTGCCTCAGATCACCGCGATTATGGATTCCTATGAAGCGGCAAAAGCATATGGAGTTCCGATCATTGCAGACGGTGGGATCAAGTATTCCGGTGACATCACAAAGGCATTGGCAGCTGGTGCCAACGTATGTATGATGGGCAGTATTTTTGCCGGCTGTGATGAGAGTCCCGGAACCTTTGAGTTATATCAGGGTAGAAAATACAAGGTATACCGTGGTATGGGCTCCATCTCTGCGATGGAGAAGGGAAGTAAGGACCGTTACTTCCAAACCGATGCGAAGAAGCTGGTACCGGAAGGTGTCGAGGGCCGTGTAGCTTATAAGGGTACAGTCGAAGATACTGTATTCCAGCTCATCGGTGGTTTAAGATCCGGTATGGGATACTGTGGAGCCTCGAATATAACCTCCTTACAGGATAAGAGTAAGTTTGTAAAAATCTCTGCAGCTTCATTGAAGGAAAGTCACCCTCATGATATTCATATTACCAAAGAAGCCCCGAATTATAGTGTAGAGGAATAAAAGAATCCACTAAGTCTGAATAAACTAAATAATATTTGATAGAAGCTCCTTTTGGAATGGGTAGTTGTAAAGACTAGCCTTCGAAAAGGAGCTTTTTTACTAGGCTTGAAGATAAGTCCTAACGAGAATCGTTATAATGTATTGAAACCGCCTCATGTAATCCTTCGTCTATTTATCAGATATTCATTTGGTATATATGAGATGGAGAAGTATCGGGCGAAGCTTTGAACGTTGAGAAACGGATTAAGTCTTATGACTTAATGAATAAAATAGGGGAAGGAATTAGGAGATGGATATAAAAATAATTGGTGAGGGTAACACGGCTGAGGTATATTCCTGGAAGGAAGGGCAGATACTTAAGCTGTTTCGAAAGGAATTTCCGCTGGATGGGATCGAAAAGGAGTTTAGAATAAATAAGGATATAGAGAGACTGGGGCTTCCAATCCCGAAAGCAGAAGAGATTATTGAGTATAACGGCAGAACCGGTATCGTATATGAGAGGGTTTTCGGTGAATCAATGCTCAAATTAATAGCAATAAAGCCCTGGAGGGCAAGACAATTAGTGAAGCATCTGGTTGATTTACAATATGAAATGCACCAATGTAAGGCAGAGAATCTGAGTAGCTATAAAGAAGCGTTAGAATGGAATATCAATCATACAAATGCCCTAACAGATGATGTTAAACGAACGATACTTCAAATACTCGATCAATTACCGGAAGGGGACTTCCTTTGCCATGGGGATTTTCATCCGGGCAATGTAATTAGAACAAAAGAGAATTATGTACTTCTGGACTGGATGACCGCTGCCAGCGGGGTGCCCAGTATGGATGTTGCCAGAACCGTTTTATTGATTAAGGACTCTGCTTTGCCAGGCGATATACCGATTATCGTTAAGGCAATAATAGGCAGTATGAGAGCACGTATGCTGAAAAATTATCTTAGGTATTATAAGAAACGATCCGGTCTTACCCAAGCGGAGATTGACCGTTGGCGGCTGCCTATGATTGCAGCTCGTCTCACGGAATGGATTCCTGATACGGAACAAAAGGCATTAATGAAAGAAATAGAAGAGACATTATTAAAAGGTGGAATATGAGAAGAATATTAACGAGAGAAGAATGGAGCAGGAGAAGGCGGAGAAATAGAATTATATTGAATTTAATTATTCTTATTCTGACTCTTGCAATACTGGCGATGACAGTATTTATCACATATGAGCTAGTACAAAGGGACAATATCTCCAATCAAGGCTTACTCCATGATATTAAAAATGAGCTTTTGGGCAATAATCGGGACGGGATTGCCTCAATCGGAGGGGTACTTTCAAACGGAGAGGAAATTAGAAGTGAGTATCTGACACCGAATGAATACTCCAGACCACAGGATCCTCTTAAGGATATCAATTCCATTGTAATTCACTATACGGCTAATCCGGGTACCACAGCAGCGAATAACCGCAGTTATTTTGAAGGTCTAGCATCGAAACATACGACTTATGCCAGTAGTCATTATATCATTGGCCTTGAGGGGGAAATAATACAATGCATACCACTGAACGAGATTGCCTTTGCCTCCAATAATCGTAATAACGATACGTTATCAATTGAGTGCTGTCATGAGGATGAGACGGGGCGCTTTAATGAGGCTACCTACGATTCGCTGGTTTCCCTAACGGCTGCCTTGTGTTTAGAGTTTGACTTAGGGGAAGAGGATATCATAAGACATTATGATGTGACAGAGAAATTATGTCCGTTATATTA
>JAEYOY010000069.1 GCA_023411215.1 Bacillota bacterium
GTATTAGAAGTAACATAATATGTAATAGCATCTAATGGTTTTAATTTTTTTAATATTGTCGATTGATATATAACTGTGTCAAACTGAGAAAAATAGTCTAAGACAGCTATTAAAATATCATTCTTACTTTTAAAATGCCGAAAGAGTGTAGCTTCAGATACTCCCTGTCTTCTAGCGATTTCTCTAGTTGATAAACTTAATATTCCAATTTCATCAATGATATCTATAGTCGTTATAATAATTCGTTCTTTTCTATGTAATATATTCTCTTCCATATTTCACCAGCCTTAGTAGTAAACACTCACATACATTCTTGCATATATTATACATTTGTGCCAAAATAATGTCAATATATGTTCCCATTGGTCGACTAATGTCGATTATTACTATTTATTATTTTACTTATTTAGTTATAAATTGTGCTAATATTTTATTTCGTATTTACTATTTTTTTTGCTAAAATACAATCTTTCTAAATTAATAATATATTTACAAAAATACAGGTTCTATAATAAATGTTGGGGTATGCAAAAACATACTTCCAACATTTTTTAGTTTATATTAAAATACATCTATACGAAGCCTCTTATAGAATGAACGTCGTCCAAAACACCATTTTAAAAGGAGGTTTCATATAGATGCACTCTAATTGTACCAAGAATCTTTTAAATTTAGAAGATGTTTTTATTAAAAAAGTTGTTCATGGTGATCACCATGTTAGGGTATTTATTGAAACGAATCCTTCCTTACAGACTTGCCCTTCCTGCGGTAATCAAACCAAACGCATTCACGATTACCGTTATCAGAAAATTAAGGATCTCCCTTTCCAGATGAAAGATACATACTTAATCCTTAAGAAAAGGCGCTATGTTTGTAAGTGTGGTAAAAGGTTTACTGAAAAATATCCTTTTCTTCCTTCTTATCAACGGCGTACTTTACGGCTCTCCTATAAGATTATTGACCAGCTCAGAAATCTCGTAAGTATCAAGTCCGTTGCAGAAACTACGAATGTATCAGTAAGTACTGTTACCAGGCTTTTGGACACCGTTCATTATCCTGCACCCTCTCTTCCAGAATGTATATCTATTGATGAATTTAAGGGAAATACGGATGCCGGTAAGTACCAATGCATTCTTACAGATGCCAGAAAGCACCGTATATTAGACATCCTACCGGACAGAACACAGAGTCACTTAAGTTCCTATTTCAGAGAAATGAATCGGGCAGAACGCTATCGTGTAAAATTCTTCGTTTGTGATATGTGGGAACCTTATGTAGATCTTGCAAAGGCATACTTCCCCAACGCAACCATTATTATTGATAAATATCATTTCATAAGATACGTAACATGGGCCATTGAAAAGGTCAGAAAAAGGCTTCAAAAAACAATGCCTACAAGCTTAAGAAAATACTATAAGAGAAGCCGCAGGCTAATTTTAACTCGTTACAAAAAACTAAAGGAAGATAACAAAAAGGCCTGTGACCTCATGCTACTTTATAATGACGATCTGCGAAAAGCTCATTATCTGAAGGAATGGTTCTATGATATTTGCCAGAGCGACAAATATTCCTATCAACGAACAGCTTTCTGGGATTGGATTAAGGCAGCTGAAAAATCAGGAATTCCTGAATTTGAAGGGTGTGCAAAGACATACCGGAACTGGTCAGAAGGGATACTAAATGCCTTCAAATATAAATATACGAATGGTCCTACCGAGGGCTATAATAATAAAATCAAGGTACTTAAGAGAATATCTTTTGGAGTCCGTAACTTCGAACGATTTCGGACAAGAATAATACACTGCTCTATTTGATTAGATTGGACGACGTAGAATCAAGAGGCTTATTTGGCATGCCCAGAAATATGAATTATAGATATAAACATTAAAAAGTTCTAAACATAGTAATAGAGTGGGATTCAGAGAATCCCACCCCAACTATTGACACAGAGCCCACGTTTTTATATCACCGAACACAATAAAAAACCCCGATAAACACTGGTTTTTCGGGGTTTGAAATATCGTATAGATTATCTCTTTGAGAACTGTGGAGCACGACGAGCTGCTTTTAAGCCGTACTTCTTTCTTTCCTTCATTCTTGGATCTCTTGTTAAGAAGCCTGCTTTCTTAAGTACAGGACGGTAATCACCATCTGCGTGTAATAATGCTCTGGAGATACCGTGTCTGATTGCACCAGCCTGGCCAGTGAAACCGCCACCCTTAACGTTTACTAATACATCAAATTTATCCTGAGTCTCTGTAAGTACCAGAGGCTGACGAACGATCAACTTTAAGGTATCTAAACCGAAGTAGTTGTCCATATCTCTTTTATTAATGATAACCTTACCTGTGCCAGGTACAAGGTATACTCTAGCAATACTGCTTTTTCTTCTTCCAGTTCCGTAATATCTTGCTTTAGCCAATGTTATTTCCTCCTTTCAACCTCACTGATTAATATTTAATCTCTAATACTTCCGGTTTCTGAGCCGCATGTGTATGCTCAGCGCCAGAGAATACGTGTAATTTTGTGATCATTTCTCTTCCCAAAGGTCCCTTGGGAAGCATTCCCTTAACTGCAAGTCTGATTACCTCAGCAGAGTCCTTAGCCATCATCTCAGCTAAAGTTGTTTCTCTCATGCCACCCGGATAATCGGAGTGATTGTAGTAAATCTTCTGTCCCATTTTCTTGCCAGTAACCTTAATCTTATCTGCGTTCACTACTATTACATAATCACCTGTGTCAATATGAGGTGTGAAAGTAGGCTTATTCTTGCCTCTTAAAACTGCTGCAATCTCTGAAGAGAGACGACCTAATGT
>JAEYOY010000068.1 GCA_023411215.1 Bacillota bacterium
TTGGATGAATTTATCGTTTTCGTGTGTAGAGTAAGTCAATAAGTTAAACAAGCAGGAGAACTTATGGTTTTTCTGTTTTTTTATTTACGATATAGTAGAATTACGATTAAGAAGATTAGCTCAAAGCATATTTGCTTTGAGCTTTTTGTATATGTAATACAGGTGTTGATTTTATTGTATATTGACTTGCTAGAACATGTGCTTTACAATAAGTTAAATGCCAATATATGGGATGCCTACAATAGGCCAGAACTACAGAATTATATTTAGGTAAGCAATAATTGAATATGAGCGAGTTAAAAAATGGCTATATCTCAGCATTATGTTGATATGATGAAGCTTTATTATGTAGAAATGGGGGCATACGATGAAAGTTTTATGTATTTCTGCGTCAAATATCATAAATAAAGCATTTGATGATAGTACATCAATTAAGCTATGTAAATTAATCATAGAATGTTTACCGAATGAGCAGTATATTGGAGAAATTGTTGACTTACGTACATATAAATTACAGCCATGTAATGGTTGTGGTAAGTGTTTTGAGACTCATAGATGTATGTTTGATAAGTCATTTAATTGTATATATGAAAAAATTATTGACAGTAACATACTTTTTATTGTATCTCCACACTACGCTCCGATACCAGCAAAATTATGTATGCTGTTAGAAAAAATGGAACAAATTACTTTTTTACACTGGGCAAAAGATAGCAATTATAAATCAGAAGTATACGGCATTTCTACTGGAATTATATCTCATGGTGGTGGCTCTGATTGGGCATTATCAAGTTATAAAGCTATGGTTAATGATACAATAGCTAATGCTCTTAATACCATTCAATTGAAATTAATGCCTTATTCACAAGAATGGAATACTGGTATTTCTATCCCAGTTGCAAGTGTTATTAATAACAATTATGATATTTTCCCAAAACAGGAGTATGAGTGGGACAAAATTAAGGATACAATAGTGAAATATGTTTTCAAGATAATAAAGATATAATAAATATCTAAAATAAAATATTTCAACTACATGTTGTGGCAGAGACTAAATTTAAATGCTATGAAGTGAGAGGGATTGTAACAACAATTTGAAGGTATCGTTCATAAGGGGGATAGGACATGAATATAGAAAAAATTATGAAACTAAAGGAAAATTTCAAAGAGAGGAACATTGAAGTAAAGTGTTTTGAGAGTTTTGATGAGGTAATGACTTATATATTGGAGAGGATACCAATTGATGCGACGATTGGGATAGGACATTCCGACACATTGCAAAGGATGGATATGACAACCGCCTTCATACAGAGGGGTAACATGGTATATGATAAGGAACTTGCAGCAACTAAGGATGATATAAAGGTATTAAAAAAGAAAGCTCTTACAGCAGACTGGTATATTACCGGATCAAATGCGATATCTGTTGATGGGAGGATTGTTAATGTTGACCATAGTGGTAATAGAGTGGCTTCAATGACATTTGGACCTGATAAAGTAATAATTGTAGTTGGTAGAAATAAGATTGTAGATTCGCTGGATGAAGCCATTGATAGAGTCAAAAATGTAGCATCTCCGTTGAATGCAAAGAGAGCAGGTTACAATCCCCCATGTGTAGAATTGAATAGATGTGTGGAATGTGTATCAAAAGAAAGAGTATGTAATTACCTTTCCATTATCGAAGGACAAGCTGATTGTAATCGGATGCAGATACTGATTGTTAATATTGACTGTGGGTTTTAAACCAATGGATTTGCGGCTATTATCAGACCATAAGATGAGTAATAGCAGATTTCTTGTTCATATTGGAGGTAATAGCATGGAGTATTATAAAGAATTGCGTAAGTATGTTGGTCATAGACCTATAATTCTTCCTGGCTCAGTCGTTATTATTGTAAACGACATAGGAGAAATATTATTGCAGGAACGGAATGATGGTTCTTGGGGATTACCGGGAGGACTGATGAATTTAGGAGAATAACTAATTGATACTGCGCAGCGAGAAGTATATGAAGAAACTAGGTTAAAGGTGGATAATTTGATATTACTTGATGTATTATCCGGTCCAGAATATTTTTTCAAAAATCCTAACGGGGATGAATTCTATTCAGTTACTGCTGTGTATACAAGTTCTGATTATACGGGCGATGTAATGCCTGATATGGAGGAAAGTAAAAGCTTGAGGTTTTGGAACGTTCATGGACTTCCTGAAAGAATGGATCAAGAATATAGGGATTGTATAAATGTTTACCTGAGGATGGTTGATTAATTAATTTAAGTATATGTATATTGGTTTATATTGAGTGGCGCTATGATAAATATAATTGATGAATTGAAGGAGATATTTAAATGGATGTATTAGAAGCAATCTTCACAAGAAGGAGTATTAGAAAGTTTACGGGGGAGCCCTTAACAGATAAGGATATGGAGACAGTTTTAAGGGCAGGTTTCCAAGCGCCATCGGCTCATAACTATCAGCCGTGGGAATTTATTATTATAAGAGATAAAAGCAATATGGAGAGAATAGCAAAAGCCCATACTTATGCAAAAATGCTTCCTCATTCAGAAGCTGGCATCATAGTATGTGGCGATAAGAGAAAACAGACTAAGACAGGCTTTTTAATAGAAGATTGCTCGGCAGCAATTCAAAACATTCTCTTGGCAGCACATGGTATTGGTCTTGGGGCAGTATGGTGTGGATTATATCCGATCACACATCTTACAGAGGAAGTAGCAAAAATATGTTCTTTACCGGAGCATATCGTGCCAATAGGAATGGTGGTACTTGGACATAAAGGAGAAGAAAGGAAAGAAGAAGATAGGTACGATAGTGCAAAATTGCATTATGAGGTGTGGTAAATAATATAATCCTATAAAAATTGAGTTATACTCTGGATGATCCAGATATAAAGTTAAAAATACCAGCTATTAAAACCATATAAGAATAAGGTGATACTATACGGAGGAGGAGATTATTCTATGTTAGATATTGATATTTCAAGAGCCAAAATTGAAGATAAAGAATTGATTAATGATTTTTTTCGAGTGGTCCTCATTGATACATTTAATAAAAATGAAATATCAGAATTAGTAGATACATTAAATGATGAAATTGAAGATAAACGGCGCTGTCTGAACCAAGATTTCGAAAGTGCAGGAAAAGATAGGTGTTTCCTTATAGCAAAAGATAAGAACCTGGTGGTAGGATCAGCTGAATATGGACCACCGAATGATTTGATATTATCATGTACCAATACGGAATTGAAAGAGATTAAAGAAATAGGAACTGTTTTTATACATCCTGATTATCAGAGACAAGGGATCGGCAGTAGGATGTTTATCTCGATATTAATGGAAATGAAAAAAAACGGTGTCGAAGAATTTTGCCTGGATAGTGGATATAGTATTGCACAGAGAATATGGACGAAAAAATTAGGAAAACCTCAATACTATTTAAAAAATTATTGGGGCGAGGATGCACATCACATGATATGGAGAAAAAAAGTGGAAGATGTACTTCGATAAATATTTGTTACATACTTACTCAGAATATCCTCAGTATTGTATGGGGTGATTCGTTACAAATGTGTTTCACAATTATATAGATAAGCATATATTGGGAAAATGGGAGGGAAAATGAAAGTAAAACCATGGCTAAGATATTTGATATTCACTACAGTAATCATCGTTATGATAGCTTTATGGGGATATATCAGTAGTATAATTATATCGTCGTATTATAGATTTGAATCTAATTATAGCTATTTGATCATAAGCTTACTTTTAGGTATAAGTATTGGATTACTGATTGGATTAGAACATTTTATATCAGAAAAAAGCAAAGAAGGAATTTGGAAGATCAATTATCCTAAAATGCTTCTAGTTGGACTACCATCATTATATTTCTCAATCGCCGGTATATTGATCTATGGCAATAGTCAATTTATGCTAACTATAATAGCATATCCATTGCTTTGGTTGATGAGATTTGGATTGGATCATGTGGATATATTTCAAATATTACTCGGATATACGGTTATTACGAGCTTTCAGAAATATAGTAATAATAAGATTTCTGGAACCGCAGAGTAAGAACCGGTTTAAACCATGTTGCATAGAATTTATGAGGAGCTAACTGATAAAGAAACTGATTAAGATTTTGGAGACCAGCTATGAAATTTCAGACCTATATTAGGCAAATTTTATTTTTTGAATAAAAAACTGAATGTATTATGGTCACAAAGTTAATCAAAAGGAAAGGAATATATGATTATTACTTCTTAATTAATCATATAAGGACAATATGAAATTATTTATTGTAGATGCATTTACAAATCAGATTTTTGGAGGTAATCAAGCAGGAGTTGTAATATTGGGTAATTTAGAAAATTTTCCGGAAGCATCAGTTATGCAGAAAATTGCTACGGAACTGAAACATTCGGAAACTGCTTTTGTGAAAGAAGTAAATCATAATACGTTCAAGATAAGATATTTTACTCCAAATAAAGAGATTGAACTGTGTGGACATGCCACAATTTCATCATTTACCGTTTTACGCAACGAGAAAAAGCTTAATACAGGAGATTATGTTTTAAAAACCTTGGCAGGAGATTTTAATATTGTAGTAGCATCGGAGTATATATGGATGGAAATGGCTAAAGGTGAATTACTTAAGCAACTTACTCCCAGTGAAAGTATAGAAATATATCATGCTTTCGGACTTAATATTCAGGATATGCCTGAGAATTTAACTCCCTGCATAGTCAGTACAGGATTATCAGATATATTATTACCGGTCAATTGTAAAGAAAAACTTGATCTGGCCGTTCTTAACCGCAATGAAGTTATCGAAATCTCAAAAAAATATAGTGTGATTGGAATTCATATGTATTTCTATGAAGCAACTCCGGAAGTAACTGCCTTCTGCAGGAATTTTGCACCGCTATACGATATTGATGAAGAGTCTGCCACCGGAACATCTAATGGTGCACTTACATTCTATCTATCTAAAATGAATTTTATCAGCAATAAGGATGAAAACAGCTTTATCCAGGGTGAATGCATGGGAAAACCATCTGTTATCCGCAGCAGAATCAAAAATGATAGTACGATTTATATTGGTGGGAATGCCGTAATCTCAGTTAATGGATACATACGGATATGATTAGTTATTGGAAAGAAGCTGACACTATTGGATTAGGCTACTTGCAGCACCGAGAACCTCATTTCTTTCGCTTAATTTGAATATTAATTTATATGATAACAATTGGAGGATACATATGTTGAAGTTAGTAAAGCTTGACCAAAGCTATAAAAAACAGTTATTTGATATGATGAATGAATGGAGTGCAACTGATGAAAAAATAGTTCCATATTCCATCAGAAAGAATGATTATAAAGATTTTGATACATATATGAAAGGCCTTGCAAACGAGGATCAAGGAGAGCCGGGACATGTTCCTGCAACAACTCTGTTCTGCTTGGATGTTGATCGAGATATATTTGTCGGAGCCGTGAATATTAGACATTACTTAACTGAAGCTTTGTTATTAAACGGTGGGCATATCGGAGATGGAATCAGACCGTCTGAAAGAAGGAAGGGTTATGCTACAGAAATGATCGGCTTAGCTTTAGAGGAGTGTAGACAGCTTGGAATTAATAAAGTACTGATGGTCTGTGATAGAAATAACATTGGCTCAGCGAAAAGTATTATGAATAACGGAGGAATTTTAGAAAATGAGATAGAGGTCGATGGAATTCTTGAGCAACGATATTGGATTGAATTATAGGTAGGCAGAGAACAAATCTTCTATTGCAGATTGATTATTAGGAGGACGCTTATGGTTTGACACCGGAATACTTACACAGAGTTCAAAAAGATAGTAAATATAAATGAGGTATGGTATGAAAAGAAAAATATCAGTTGCAATTATCTTAGGTGTATTTGTTTTATCACTGAGTTATCATTACTATGATACAAACTATTCCGATCACGGGATACTAGAGAAGGTTAAGAATAGAAACGGTTACGTTTTAAACCAGGTTCAAGAACCAATCAGCATAACTCTTTTTATTAAACCGGAATGGATTCCATTTGATTCAGACAGTAAATTGACCTTAAATGAAAAAATGTTAAAGATACATAATACTAATATTATTCTAGATAATATATGGAACAGAGGTAACGATATTTATTTTAGTTTTCGCACTAAGTATGACTTAAATTACCGAGGGGGAGAATTTGTATATAATGGTATTTTCAACAATGACGGTACATTTTCCTGGAGTAGCAAGATAGATGGAACTATACTATATGATAAGGAACAAAGGAGAATTACAGTGGGTCAGACGGGTTCCGGTCCGGAAGCGGATTTCTCATTTGGTATAGAATCGGAGAATTACTCGACAATAAAAGAGGGTTTTTATATTGAATATAATAATTTTATACTATATCAATATGCTAGAAGGTAAGAGATGAATGGAGAATTGTATGTTTGAAAGTAATAGATTGATCTATAGAAAATTAGAATATAATGATTTTAATTTATTTTATGAGTTATATTCAGATGTCAGGGTTATGGCACACGCATATCTCGATAGGATTGAAACACGGGAAGAAGCAAATCAAATATTTAATAACATACTGACAAGTCAAAATCATCTGGGTACGGGCGTCCAATATGTAGCAAGTATTAAAAATACTGATATTGAAATAGGGTTAGTTGATTATGAGGTGATTTTAAACCATCAAAATGGTGGGATTTATGAGATTGGATATTTTTTAAAACCGGAATATTGGGCTCAAGGATTTGGTACTGAAATGGCAAGGTCTTTAATTAATTATTTGTTTACAAATTCTAATATACATAAGGTGATAGCAAGTTGTAATTCAAATAATCAAGTGTCTGAAAATATAATGATAAAACTGGGTATGAATAAGGAAGGTTTCTTTAAAAAAGTAAGGTTTAAAAATAATAGATGGGAAGATGAGATTAGATATGGGTTATTAAAGGAAGAATGGAATGCCGCTCTTTCATTTATGTGTTAGACTTTACAAAACTAAAGTTTAACACTATAATATAATTAGATGATTTGTAGTTTTATATACAATTAGGATGAAAAAGCTGATAGATATACATACGGAGGTAATAGCATGGAAAGAGACAACCAAGTGAATGAGGTAGCAACAGAAATAGAAATTTTAGAATTCAGAGCTGGTGGCAATTCTTACGGAATTAATGTGAGTGATATTCGTGAGATTTTGCCCTTTAGCACGAAACCTACTTTGATACCCAATGCTAATCCTTGTATTGAAGGTATCATTAAACCGAGGGATTTCCTTATACCAATCATCAATCTAGTTAAAGTTCTTAAGCTTGGTAATGTAGATGAATATATCAATGAGATGCTTATTGTAACCAGTATTTGTGATTTAAATATTGCACTTCATGTAGACAGTGTAAGAGGTATTCACAGAGTAATATCAAATCAAATCACAAAGCCGGGAAAGAAGCTATCAACAACTTTCAAGGCAGCAGTGCAAGGGATATTGACTCATGAAGATTATATTATTGAAATACTTGATTACAGAAGGATTTTTAAAGAGGTAAATCAAGACATTTGTATCGATTAATTCATGATTTTCATAAATGGTATTAATTAAATTGGCTGATTGTTCGATATATGTATATATGTTAGAATTTCTTTACAAATATACTGGACGGTGCGTGGATGGCAAAATGTAAGAGTTGTAAGACTAATATTCCAGAGGATACACTATACTGTAAGGACTGCCAAGATGAGCTAAGCACGAAAGCGAATGAGTCTTATCTGGACAGTCTATTAAGTTCCGTTAAAATTAATCCTAATGTGGAAAATATATATAAGAAAAAGAACAGTAAAAAAGAGAATAGTAACAGCCCTGACAAGGACATCAATCAGGTTAGCAGGAACAGTTTAGAACAAGATTCTAAGCTCAGGCAAAAAGAAAGGCCTGAACGTACTCCTGTAACCGAGGAAGATGATTTGTACAGGGTTGATTTTAGTGACATAGAAGATTTTGAACAATTTGATTTTGAGGAAGATCTAAGTGGTATTGATAGTGATCTTATTATCAATGATGAAGATTTGTTTGGAGAAAGCCTATCCAGTTTGTTGGGAGAAGTAGATAGTCTTGAAGAAGAGCCTGATATACAGACAGAAGTAGATAAGGCTGTCGAGTTTGCATATTATGATGAACAACAAACGGCTGGACACATAGATGATGAAGAGGAAGCAGCAGATACATATACAGAGGATATATTAAAAGCCTTCAATGAAGTAGCTCCGGAAGGAGAGATGTTCTCTGCTGAGCTACAGAGAGATGATACAGCAACTGCCACTATGATAGTTGATGAAACCTTTGAAGCTTCAGTGGTAACGGAATATGAGGAGCCCCAGGAGGATTATAGCGATTTATCGGAAGAAACAGATATCGATCTTGATTTAGATGTGTTGCTGAATAGCCTTGATACACAAAGCACAGAAGCGACAGCAGAGAAGAATACGGATAATCCGGACGAGGATATGTTTAGCACCTTTGGTAGTGATGATGTTGCAGAATTACTAGCTTCCGATGTTTCAAGTGAAAGTTCGGAAAGTAGCATCGAACAGAATGAAGCAGAGCATGATGATTTTCTTGACTTATTGGGTCAATTGTCCGATGAGGATGAGTCAGCCGAGGATATCCGTGCAATTAGTGATATGCTAGCCGGCAATCTGAATTCTTCCAGTGGCAGCAATATACCAAGTAATGTAGGTGAGGTATTTTCGGATGCGCTCACGGCTGTTTCCTCACTGAACGACTATGAATTAGAAGAAGCATCGATTCTTAATAACGTTCCTGATCAGGAGACTAAGAAGGGCAAAAAAGGCAAAAAAGAGAAAGTCAAAAAAGAAAAGAATTCGAAAGAAAATAATAAGAAAGAAGAAACAATTTCGGATAATTCCCAAATAAGTCTTTTTAAACGTCTATTCGGAAATGTTAAGGATGATAAGACCGCCGCAGAGTTTGAAGAGGAGCAACGTAAGCTGACGGAACCCAAAGCGGAGAAGAAAAAGAAAGTTAAGGGTAAGGATAAAAATAATCTTACTTCCAACGATGAGGAAGAAGAGTCTAATGTTGCAAAGAAGGGTGGCAAGGATAGGGCTGCTAAGAAGGTAGACAAGAAGGATATAGCAGAAAAGAAGAAGAAGACAAAAGAAGTAATTGAGGTCATTGATGAAATTGATGAGGATCCAGGACGGATCAATCGGTTAGGCGCTATTATTGTATTTTTCTTCTGTGGAATTATTGCGATTATCTTAATTGCTGGAACCAATATGGTTACCTACGCCTTAAACATCCAGTATGCTACGAGTTATTTTAATCATCATAAGTATAACCAAGCCTATAATGAAGTGTATGGTGTGGATATTAAAGATGAAGATATCGGACTATATGATAAAATTCAGACAGTTATGTTTGTAAATAAGCAATTAAACTCCTATAATAATTATTATGCTCTGGAGAAATATCCCGAGGCCTTGGATTCCTTGCTTAAGGGTCTCAGCCGCTATGATAAATATATCGAGCTTGCGACTATGCTTGGTATTGAATCCGATTTGGATTATGTGAGGTCACAGATTCTTGCAGAATTGAATAATGTATTCAATATTACTGAGACGGATGCGATGCAGATATTGTCGTATGACAACAAAGAAGATTATAGTTTAGCGGTTTATGATGTTGTTTTAGAGAAGTTGAATAATTAAGAAATACAGGAAGGGACTGAAAACATGATTGCTATTATTGATTATGATGCAGGTAATTTGAAGAGTGTGGAGAAGGCGCTGCTTCATCTTGGAGAGGAAGCTCTGATAACAAGAGATAAAGCTCAGTTGATGAGAGCGGATAAGGTTATTCTTCCGGGAGTGGGCCATTTTGGAGATGCTATGACAAAGCTGCACCATTATCAATTAGTTGAGGTGATCAAGGAAATTATCGAGAATAAGACTCCCTTTCTAGGGATATGTCTTGGTATGCAGGTGCTTTTTGAGAGCAGTGATGAATGCAAGGGAGTAGAGGGGTTATCTGTTCTAAAGGGAGATATTCTTCGGATTCCTAACGCTGAAGGTGTAAAAATCCCACATATGGGTTGGAATTCTTTAACCATCAAGGAGGGTGCAAAGTTGTATCAGGGTATTGAACAGCAAGCCTTTGTATACTTTGTCCATTCCTATTATCTGAAAGCTAATGATCCAAAGGATGTGGCGGCAACTACACATTATAGTACTTTAATCGATGCTTCTGTAGAGAGAGCTAATGTGTTTGGCTGTCAGTTCCATCCGGAGAAGAGTGGTGAAATTGGACTTCAGATTCTGAAAAATTTTGCAAATCTTTCATAATTGCAAGGTAGATAAGAAAGGATGGTAAAGAGATAATGCTGACAAAAAGAATTATTCCATGTTTGGATGTGCATAATGGGCGTGTAGTGAAAGGGGTCAATTTTGTAAATCTGCGTGATGCCGGAGATCCGGTTGAGGTTGGAGCAGCCTATGATAAAGCTGGAGCTGACGAATTGGTATTTCTTGATATAACCGCATCCTCTGATGCCAGAACCATTAAGATAGATATGGTACGAAGAGTGGCGGAAACGATATTCATTCCTTTTACAGTGGGTGGTGGCATCCGCACCGTAGAAGACTTTAAGATGATCCTGCGAGAAGGGGCGGATAAAATTGCGGTCAATACAGCAGCAATTCTTAACCCCACTTTGATTAGCGAAGCGGCATATAAATTCGGCAGTCAATGCGTCGTTTTGGCAATAGATGCAAAACGAAGAGCAGATGGCTCCGGCTGGAATATCTATAAGAACGGTGGAAGAGTCGATATGGGAATCGATGCGGTCGAGTGGGCGATGAAAGCCTGCGAATTGGGGGCAGGAGAGATACTTCTGACCAGTATGGACTGTGACGGTACCAAAGACGGCTATGATCTGGAGTTAACCAAAGCTATATCCGAGAGTGTACCGGT
This sequence comes from Bacillota bacterium, assembly GCA_023411215.1. Lineage (GTDB taxonomy): Bacteria > Bacillota > Clostridia > Lachnospirales > Lachnospiraceae > Mobilitalea. The sequence goes on from JAEYOY010000068.1 coordinate 11,054, forward strand.
GCCGGTAATCGCTTCCGGTGGAGCTGGAACGATGGAGCATTTCTATGATGCTCTGACAATGGGCAAAGCGGATGCGGCATTGGCAGCCTCCCTGTTCCATTATAAAGAAATGGAGATTCTGGATCTGAAGAGCTATCTGAAGGACAAGGGAATTAGTGTGAGATTTTAGCAACGACCTTTCGTTTACGTAGCAGTTTGAGGTGAAAGAAAATTATATTTAAAAACTAGCCGGAGGGAGCTGCATTAGATCCAACCGGCTTTTATTCATGATAATAGAAAGCTCACGAAGCGTGCTTTCTATTGTATACGCGTAAGCAAAGTGAGCATTAGCAAGCTTGCTTGTATATATGTGAACGCGCCCGCGAACCGGAAGAAGCCCGCGAACTATGTTTCTTCAGGTTGAATTTAATAGGAGATTAGGAGATAGAATATGAGTGCTATTAATAATGATTGGTTGGAGGCGGTTGGTGAGGAATTTCACCAACCCTATTATACAGAATTATACAAATTCGTAAAATCGGAATACAGCAAAGCTGTCATATATCCGAATGCTGAGGACATCTTTAATGCATTTCACTTTACACCGTTGAGTAATGTGAAGGTTGTGATTCTGGGGCAGGACCCCTATCACAATGAAGGGCAGGCCCACGGCCTGTGCTTTTCGGTAAAGCCTCAGGTTGAGGTTCCACCATCCCTTGTTAACATCTACAAGGAGCTGCAGGAGGATTTGGGTTGTTACATACCGAATAATGGATATCTGGAGAAATGGGCAAGACAGGGAGTGTTGTTGTTGAATACCGTTCTAACTGTTCGTGCACATCTGGCTAATTCTCATCAGGGCATGGGTTGGGAGCGTTTCACGGATGCGGTGATACAAGCAGTGAATGCTCAGGATAGGCCAATCGTGTTCCTTCTGTGGGGCAGACCGGCACAACTGAAGAAGTCCATGCTGAATAATCCGAAGCATCTGATTCTGGAGGCACCACATCCAAGTCCCTTATCTGCATATCGTGGCTTTTTTGGTAGTAAGCACTTCAGCAAGGCAAATGCCTTTCTGCAAAAGACCGGCATAGAGCCCATTGATTGGCAGATTGAAAATCTATAATAATTGCGATTATGGTGGTATAACGGATGATACATTCGCCCTAAGTTAATAATATTAGCTTAGGGCTTTTTCAATTCATGCGAGGAAATTCACAGTTCAATTAATTCAATGAGTTCCCTGAATTACACGTAAGCAAAGTAAGCTATGTGAACAAAGGCGGTTGGTTCACAATATGCAAGCGTGTATGTGAATAATGCCTGCTATCAGGCATAGTAGAAACTCGTTAAGTGAGTTCCAATGGTTAATTTTCATAAAACTTGGAATAATAGTTATAGTTCCTAACAAAAGGAAGAATTTATTCTATAGTTGATGAAAATTCAGGATGAATTAATCGGAGGACATAATAATGAAGAAGCATGAGAAAGGGTTATCAGCCTGGCAGCTGACAATGATGGCGATGGGCTGCGTAATTGGTGGATCCTTCTTCTTGGGATCTGCAGTAGCAATTCAGGCAGCGGGACCATCTATAATAGTATCCTTTATACTAGGTGGAATTTTGATTTATTTTATCTTATATGCACTGTCGGAGATGACAGTTGCTAATCCGGATTCTGGCTCCTTCTATACCTTTACTGCTAAGGTATTTGGACCCGGAGCAGGTTTTGTTGTAGGATGGGTATACTGGACCGGTATGGTACTTGCTATGTCCAGTGAAGCAACAGCGGTGTCTATTCTTGTAAAGGAATGGATACCGAATATTTCAATCCCTATACTGGGTAGTGCGATTATCATTGGAACAACCTTGGTTAATCTTTTAGGTGCGGATAAATTAAGTAAACTGGAAAGCAGTTTGGCATTAGTTAAGGTATTTGCTGTTATCGCTTTTATTATTATCGGAATTCTTTTAATTGTCGGTCTGATTCGAGGGGTTGGCGCGATCGGCCTGGGAGAGATAGCCAGAGAGCCTTTGATGCCTGGTGGAATACGCAGTATTCCGGGAAGCATGCTGATTGTCATATTTTCATACGCAGGCTTTGAAATTATTGGACTTGCATCATCGGAGGCTGAAAATCCGAATAAGACGATACCGAAGGCGATTACTTATACTGTATTTGGTTTGGTAGGTTTATATATATTATCAACATTGGTTCTGTTACCTTTAATACCTACAGCCTCCTTGACAGAGGATGTGAGTCCGATGGTTGCTGCGCTCAGCCGATGGGGCATGGGTTGGGCAGGAACTGTGATTAACTTTATTCTGGTGACAGCAATATTATCAACGATGATGGCCTCCATGTTCGGACTAGGCAGAATGATGCGCTCTGTCGCGGAGGAAGGTCATGCTCCAAAATGGTTGAAGGAGAAGACAGATATTCCGTTTCGCGGAATCTTGTTTTCTGGATTTGCAATGTTGGTCGGGTTGGGGGCAGGTTTATTCTTTCCCAGAGTATATCTTTTCTTAATCAGCTCCGGAGGATTTGCTACTTTATTAACGTATGCTGCTATTGTGGCAACTCATATCCGCTTTCGTAAATGTAATGGATGCCCTCCGGAGGGAAAATGTCAGATGCCCGGATATCCTTATACCTCGTGGATTGCCTTAATCGGAATCATTGTTGTCATTATTAGTATGCCCTTTATCTCAGGTCAAGGTTCCGGTCTAGTTGCCGGTATTGTTATGACAGTGCTTTATGCAGGCATTTATTGTATAATGTGGATCTCAGGTAGAGAAGGGGAAACGAAGGATATGGAAAGGCTGCATCGCCGTAGATTGAATGCGGGCTATTCACAGGAAATGTCAGAGGAGCTCACAGGGATGAAGAAGAATAACAACAAGAGAAATGAGAGCTGTAGCAAGAAGGATGAATTTGATGATGAGGATGATGATTATTTTGAATAATTTCTAGAAATTCAGCTAGAGAGGTTTTTAATTAGAAACGATGGAAAGCACACTTTGCTAACCTTTTATTGTCATGTATAGAAAGGGAGCATCAATGTATGAAAGGAAAACCACACATACATTGATGCTCCCGTAAAATTTTAAGGAATTATTGAGCTTCGTTCCCGATTGTCTGCTTAATATCTTCTACAAGAACCGGTTGATCCACCATGGACTCAGTTACCGGAAGAGGATCCATAGAGAGAAAATCAAACTTTTTGCTCTTATAATATCGATTAACAACTACAAAACCGATCAATAAAATTCCTGTTACAAATAAACCGCCTTCCGGTCCGAAGGCACCGCCGTTCAGAATATTGTCCTTAGTATAGGAGGTGGATAGCATTCCCACCACCTCTGTTCCGCTTACCTTAAAGCCGAATACATTACCCTGGAAATAGTTCCAGGTGATGTGATATCCGATCGGCATCCAGATATTCCCTGATTTTAGGTACATATAAGAAAATAAGATACCTACCAGAGTAAGATTGATATAGGCAACAATACCGATTCCGGAATTGAAGCTATGTAATAATGCAAAAATAACACTGGGTATAATCATGATGGCAGCAATACTTTTCGTTTGTCTTAATACGGACATGATATAGCCGCGACTAAGCAGCTCCTCGGCAAAGCCAACCATAATGAATATAAACAAATACAGTAGCTGTGATGTTGCAAAATGAGGCTTCCAGGTAGCAATCTCTGCTTGACCGGATAAAAGGATAGCAGCAAATACTACGCTGATCGATAGGATACCAAAGATAAGACCAGCCAACAGCTCTTTATAATCTGACTTGAGCGGAGTAAAGCCCATATCAGATAGCCTACGCTTGGTAGATATTTTCCATGCCAGAATTGGTATTAAGATCGTGATTACTTCCTGGATAAACATCATAATCATATTGACGTTTTCCATGATCTTCTGGCCTCGCTCCGTATAGGTATACGAGAATGCATTAGCACCGGCCAGCAGATCACCGGAAGCCATAAGAATACCGGATACCACTATTCCGATAACTATGGACACAGCGAAAATGCTAATATAGAAGATAGCCATAACAATCGCGATTTTCCAACCGGATCGAACCTTGCCCTCCTTGTTTTTAAACATAATGAATACTCCTTTCTCTCCACAATGACCCTGATGAATAAGAAGTTTACTCCAATAAGCGTACTTTGCAATTCTTTCTAAGCGAAAGGATAATCGCTTTGTGAAGAGACTTTTTTCTTCATACTGGGTGCCCTATTATCTTGCTTTTATTTATATAATATAGGAGGTTTCCCTCCTATATGGATATCAATACAGAAAATGGAGCCAGCTCTGGCTGGCTTTCATTTCTTTAGAATGAAACGGATTTCCCCTAATCCGCCTTATTGATATTCTTAACAGCTGTAGCAAGCATCAGCTTAATACGGTTGAGCTGGTTAACCTCACTGGCACCGGGATCATAATCTACTGCAACGATATTTGCTTCCGGATGCTGTCTTCGAAGCTCTTTGATAACACCCTTACCGACAATATGGTTCGGGAGACAGGCAAAGGGCTGGGCACAAACTATATTTTTTACTCCCGAATGGATCAACTCAAGCATCTCACCGGTTAAAAACCAACCTTCACCGGTCTGATTGCCGATGGAGACAACCGGCTCAGCATACTGTGCCAGCTTCTTAATCGGTACAGGAGGAGTAAAGCGATTACTTCTTGCTAATTCCCTCTTAGCAGTCCTGCGGAGCTGCTCTAATGACCAGATAACCAGATTACCAATTCGTGCACTGGCTTTCTTCTTACCTAGGTATTGGGCTTTAAAATTACTATTATAGGCACTATACATAAAGAAATCCAAAAGATCCGGTACGACAGCCTCTGCACCTTCTGCTTCTAACAATTCCACCAGATAATTATTGGCTGAGGGCAGGAACTTAACTAAGATCTCACCTACGATACCGACTCGGGGCTTAATCACTGTCTCATCCAGAGGCAAGTTATCAAATTCACGGATGATACCACGAAGATTACGCTTAAATTCAGTCCAGCTTCCGTTTTCAAGGCTCTTAATGCAGATATTACGCCATTTACTATGCAATGCATTGGCTGAACCAGGTGTCATCTCATAGGGTCTGGTACGATATAGAACTCTCATGAATACATCTCCGTAGACCAGAGATTGCATTGCTGTTATTAACAGCTTTGGAGTGATTTTGAGTCCCGGGTTCTTCTCCAGTCCTGACGCACTCAGAGAGATTACCGGAATTTGAGACATACCTGCCTTCTCCAGCGCACGGCGGATGAAGCCGATGTAATTCGTAGCACGGCAACCACCACCGGTTTGTGTAATCATAACAGCAACTTTATTTAAGTCGTACTTGCCTGATAAGAGAGCATCCATAATCTGTCCGACAACCATCAGTGATGGGAAGCAAGCATCATTATTAACATATTGCAGTCCTACATCAATGGAACGACGGTTGTCGTTCGGAAGCACGACGACTTTATACCCACCGCTTCGAAGTGCCGGCTCTAGTAAATCGAAATGAATCGGTGACATTTGCGGTGCAAGGATTGTATAAGTTTCCTTCATCTCCTCAGTGAATATAACTCGGTGATGGGCAGAGGAGTTTACCGTAGTTTTCATATTCTTAGCTTCACGCTCTCGAACAGCGGATAACAAGGAACGAATACGAATTCTTGCAGCACCAAGGTTATTTACTTCGTCAATCTTTAACACGGTATAGATCTTACCGGACTTCGTGAGAATATCATTCACCTGATCAGTTGTAACCGCATCAAGACCACAGCCAAAGGAGTTAAGTTGTATTAATTCCAAATTAGGTTGGGTCCGTACATAGGAAGCTGCTGCATATAACCTAGAATGATACATCCATTGGTCAATTACTATGGTAGGGCGGTCAATTTCGCCAAGATGAGAGATCGCATCCTCAGTTAAAACAGCAACACCATAAGAATTGATCAGCTCCGGAATACCGTGATGAATCTCAGGGTCGATATGATAAGGACGACCAGCCAGTACGATACCCTTACGTCCAGAAGCCCGCAGATAAGCCATGGTTTCTTCGCCCTTCTTGCGCATATCCTCACGGGCTGCCATCAGCTCTGCCCAGGCAGAGGCCGCAGCAGTCTTAATCTCATGTGCAGGTATACCCTTTTCATTGAATATTTCAATCAGCCTGGTAGTTAATATTTCTTCGCTTTCAAAGGAAAGGAAGGGATTATCAAATTGGATAGAAGAGTCCTTAAGCTCCTCCACATTGTTCTTAATATTCTCCGGATAGGAAGTTACAATCGGACAATTATAGTGATTACCTACTCCATCAATCTCTTTTCTCTCAAAGGGAATGCTGGGATAGAAGATGTACTTGATCCCTTGGTCAATCAGCCACTTGATATGTCCATGAGCAAGCTTTGCCGGATAACATTCGGACTCGCTGGGGATGGATTCGATGCCAAGCTCATAGATCTTTCTACTGGAGGTAGGAGATAGAGCAACACGGTAACCCAGTTTTGTAAAAAAGGTATGCCAGAAAGGATAATTCTCATATAGATTAAGAACTCTTGGTATACCGACAACACCACGCTTGGCTTCCTCCTCTGATAGTACCGGATAAGAGAAGTAACGTTCCATCTTATATTCAAATAAATTGGGGATATTATCAACATTTTTCTCTTTACCCAGACCACGTTCACAACGATTACCGGTGATATATTGTCTGCCACCGGTGAATTTGTTAATGGTCAGGAGGCAATTGTTGGTACAACGTTTACAACGTGACAGAGCAGTATCGAATTTTAACTGGGTAATCTCATCGATGGAGAGCATGGAGCTGTCTTCTCCCACATAATGCTCCCTGGCTATTAGTGCAGCTCCGAATGCACCCATGATACCTGCAATATCCGGTCTGACTGCCTGACAGCCGGAGATGGTCTCGAAGCTTCGAAGAACCGCGTCATTATAGAAGGTACCTCCCTGAACGACCATCTTTGCACCGAGGTCCTTTGGATTAGTAATCTTAATTACCTTATATAAAGCATTCTTTATAACGGAGTATGCAAGGCCTGCAGAGATATCTGCTACAGTTGCTCCTTCCTTCTGCGCCTGTTTTACCTTAGAGTTCATGAATACGGTACAACGGGTGCCCAGATCAATGGGATTTTGAGCAAATAAGGCGACCTTGGCAAAATCTTCTATCTCGTAATTTAAGGATTTAGCAAAGGTCTCAATGAAGGAACCGCAGCCGGAGGAGCAGGCTTCATTCAGAAGTACATTATCGACGGAATGATTTCTTATTTTAATACACTTCATATCCTGACCGCCGATATCCAGGATACAGTCTACCTGAGGTTCAAAGAATGCAGCAGCGTGATAATGAGCAACAGTCTCTACTTCACCTTCATCGAGCATCAACGCAGCCTTGATTAAGGCTTCTCCATAGCCTGTGGAGCAGGAACGTACAATCTTAGCCTTTTCAGGCAGCAGTTCAAAAATTTCTTTAATCGAACGAATAGTAGTTTTAAGAGGGCTTCCATTGTTGTTACTATAAAAGGAATACAGGAGTGAACCATCCTCGCCCACCAGAGCAACCTTTGTTGTGGTTGAACCGGCGTCGATACCCAGGAAGCAGTTGCCTTCGTAATCTCTTAGATTTCCTTTTTTAACAGTATGTAAAGAATGCCTATTCTTAAAATCCTCATATTCCGCTTCATCCTGAAACAATGGTTTCATTCGGTTTACTTCAAAATCCATCTTGATGCCCTTAGATAAGAGTTCATGTAAATATTTAAGCTCCTTGCTGACATCAGACTTGGATGTCATCGCTGCTCCGATTGCTGCGAAAAGATGGGAATGGGTTGGAGCGATTACCTGATCTTCGGACAAGTTTAAGGTACGGATAAAGGCATTCTTAAGTTCGCTCAGGAAATGAAGAGGACCTCCCAAAAATGCTACATTTCCACGGATCGGCTTACCGCAGGCCAATCCACTGATCGTCTGATTCACTACCGCCTGAAAGATGGAGGCGGAGAGATCGGGTTTCGTGGCACCCTCATTGATCAGAGGCTGAATATCCGACTTAGCGAAAACACCGCATCTGGCTGCAATCGGATAGATAGCCTGATAGTTCTTAGCATATTCATTTAGACCGGAGGCATCTGTTTTTAATAAGCTTGCCATCTGATCAATAAAAGAACCGGTACCGCCGGCACAGATACCATTCATACGTTGCTCTATTCCATTGGTGAAATAGATGATCTTAGCATCCTCGCCACCCAGTTCAATTGCCACATCCGTCTGAGGGGCATAATCTTGCAGAGAGGTAGAAACAGCAACTACCTCCTGGACAAAAGGAATGTCCAAATGTTTTGATATAGTTAAACCGCCGGATCCGGTTATCACTGGAGATACGCTTAAGTTTCCGAGCGAATCCTGTGCCTTTTTCACCAAACCGGCAAGTGTCTCTTGAATATTAGCAAAATGGCGCTCATAATCGGAAAATAGTAATTCTCCAGTTTCATTAATGATCACAATTTTTACTGTGGTTGATCCGATATCTATTCCTAATCTATTGTTAATGGCCATGTCTTATATCTCCTTACATCGCGTCCGTAAAAATTTGTAATTCCAAAAATAAGCTTTCTATATTATACGATACAAAGCTTTGAAGTTCAACAACATAATTTTGTACAAAAGCGAACAATTTATTAAATAAATCTAAAAAATTTAGGTATGATAGTTAAAAAAATAAAAGTATAAAAATTATATGACAGAACCCTTTTGGGAATTCGGAATATATTAAAATAAAGGCAGACATATGCTTGGAAGGAGCATCTCAATGTACTGTATCAACTATGTGGTTCAGAAAGGGGATACACTCTATTCAATCAGCCGACACTTTAATATCGGCCTTGCTGTGATTATGGCAGCCAACCCCTTAGCCAATGTATACAATCTGATGGTTGGAGAGGTAATATGTATTCCGATCAGTGTACCAAGCAATAACGTTATGGATTATACTTCGTATCTGGTTGAAGAAGGGGATACCCTTGGAAGTGTCTTAGAGCGACATGGGATAAATATGGCGGATTTGATGCAAAGAAATAATCTGAATGATTTATTTCTTCTGCCGGGAACTACCTTAAATGTACCAATTATCGAATATGAGGAATAATTAGCGGGCTCCCCAGAAAAGGTGTTTATGATTCAGCATTTTTGGGGAGCATAGTTATGGAAAGAGGAGGATCATTTCCATACATTTTAATCATTTTTTAAGGAATATGAAGGACTATTACATTTTGTTTTGTTTGACAAAGGTAGTATAAAAACATATAATTGTTTTGAAGTAAGTGGTCTAAAAAATTAATTCAAAGAAAAAGGATGTGGTAAGGATGGAAGCCGGCCCTGGTAGTAGTCAGAAGCAGAGCAATCAAAAAAACATAATAGGGACTGTGATAAGCAGCAGATTGTAAGACTAGACCGGTGAAATCCACCTTTCGTATAATAGGCTTTCAATCCACTGCTTAGCCTGCAGTGGAAAGGAGCATACTATGATTGATATTTATAGAACAACTGATGGTGCATTACAGCGATTAACGGAAATAACGGAGGGAAGCTGGGTAACTATGACAGCCCCTTCAGCAACCGAACTGATGGAAGTCGCAGAAGCTACAGGAATTGAGGTTGATCATCTCAGAGCACCACTCGATGAAGAAGAACGAGCAAGAATTGAAGTGGAGGACAACTATACTTTAATAATAGTTGACATACCTACATTAGAGAAAAGAAACGATAAGGATCGTTATGTTACCATCCCGCTTGGCATAATCGTTGCAAAGGATTACCTCATAACGGTGTGTCTTGAGGAGACTCCTATCTTAAAATGCTTTATTGACGGAAGGGTAAGAGATTTTTATACCTATAAGAGGACACGTTTTATCCTTCAGATGCTGTACCGGAATGCGTCAACCTTCCTACAGCACCTTAGAACCATTGACCGAAAAAGTGAGGAGATTGAGCGTAAGCTTCATATCTCAACCCAGAATCGAGAACTTATTGAGCTATTGGAGCTGGAGAAGAGTTTGGTGTACTTTACCACCTCCTTAAGGTCCAACGAGGTTGTATTTGAGAAAATGTTGAAGTTAGAGACCATTAAGCATTATCCGGAGGATGAGGATCTTCTGGAAGACTTGATTATCGAAAATAAACAGGCAATTGAGATGGCGAATATTTATAGTGGTATTTTAAGTGGTACGATGGATGCTTTTGCTTCTATTATCTCAAACAATCAGAATTTAGTAATGAAATTTTTGGCAGCAATTACGATTGTATTATCAATTCCTACTATGATAGCTAGCTTTTATGGAATGAATTTTGATGTAATACCTGGAGCAGATAATCCATATGGATTTTATTTTAGTGTACTGGCTGCCCTAATCCTAACGGTGATTGTGGTGTTAGTGTTTCGCAAGAAAAAGCTGTTTTAAGAGTTATTTGAAAGGTACAGGTGTATGACATGAATTTTTTGAATCGACTAGAGCGCAGATTTGGTAGATTTGCCATTCCCAATCTGATGAAATACATTGCAGGTATTTTTATATTAGGTCTATTGCTTGGGATTGTCCCTAATAATAGCTTGCGCTATTTGCTTGCGTTGGATTTCCCTTCAATTATGAGGGGACAGGTTTGGCGATTAGTTACATGGATTATTCCATTTAGTTCCATGAATGGAATTCTGTGGCAGCTGATTTCGATCTATTTCTATTATATTATAGGAAATGCGCTGGAGAATGCCTGGGGAGCCTTCCGGTTTAACCTTTATATCTTTAGCGGTATAATATTCAATCTGTTATCCTCACTGATTACTTACCTGATTATAGGTGTGAGTTTTCCTCCGAGCCTTAGCTTTGTCTGCGGAACCATGTTCTTTGCTTTCGCAGCAACCTATCCGAATATGCAGTTTATGATGTATTTCATCATTCCGATTAAGGCAAAGTACTTGGCATGGTTACAGGCTGCTGTCTACCTTTATACCGTATTTGGTTATATCGTAAATGGGACTCCTGTGATGATTATTCCGCTAGCGGTATCCTTTGCGAACTTTTTCATCTTTTTCTTCGCAACCAGAAATTATCAGAGAATCTCTCCCGGCGAGTATAAACGGAAGGCAACTTACCGCAGGCAGATGAACGAAGGAAGAAAGAGCGGTAATGTGACGGAGTTTCGTGGTAAGAATGTGATTACTCGCCATAAATGTGCGGTATGTGGAAGAACAGAGCTGGACAATGATCAATTAGAGTTCCGATTCTGCTCAAAGTGTGACGGAAATTATGAGTATTGCATGGATCATCTATTCACGCATGAGCATGTGAAAAAATAGTAAAGCTAAAACGGATATTATATTGATTTTTTATAATACAATTTCATATGGAACAAAATATTCAAAAATATCAGCTTCGCAGATATTTTTGAATCATGTATTCAGGGTGCTTATTATGTTAATAATAGGCACTTCTTACTAATTGAAATAAGCTTCTATGCCAACCTCTAAGCTATGGTGCTTTTATGAAATAATTGGTATAATCGAACTCATAGAACACGAATCGGCATTAGGAAGTTTTAGATAATAATGAAATGATTGGACAGGATGGTAAAATTATTATGAACAAAAGGATTAGAAACTTAAGCCAAGAGGTACGCAGTGGGAAGCAGCTACAGGAGAACATTCCACAACTTTTTAATACGATGGCGGATCATTATCAAACCTATGCAAGTGTAAGACTTACGATGCATTACTTTTCATTTTATGAAGCATATTTGGACGAAGAGAGCACATGGGGGGGACAGGCGAAAGAGACCATAGCCTGTATCAATCATATCATTCGAGAGAATATCCTAAATAGATGTGTCGGAGAAGCAAGAGAGAAAGCAATCAGTGAGACGGACATGCTTCGTAAGGAAATCAGTAAACGTATGAATGTACTTACCGCATATACAGATATTTTCCAGGTCTATGAATTTGTATTAAACCGTCTGGAATATCGCTTTAAAGAGATCATTGAGCCTGTAGATGAGGAGGAAGTTGAAAGGGAAATTCTTCGTTATATCTTTGCTGAGGAAGATAATCTGGTTATCAATGAGAAGATCAGAGAGATCATCGGTCAATTGCCGATTCGTATAACCAAGCAGAAATACTTTGATCTGCTACAGGATAGTCTTAAATCATATCTGGGCGCTGATGAAGCGTCACTTCAGACCTATCTCTATATGCTTCGGACTTCAGCAATGTTGTATCGCGAAGAGGGGATGGAGGACTGCTATCCCGAACTGGCCAAACGTATGGACCAGCTTTCAAAAGTCGATTATAAGAATATCACAAAGGAAGCTTATGATCAATGTGTAGGTTCATTGCAGGTCGCAACTCTTATGCTTGAGATAGATACCACGATTTATTTTGGATTGCAGGAGATTGTGAATGAAGTGTATGCAATGCTGCTTTGCTCTACCTATGCAGGAATGGTGGATAATGATTTTAGGGTGGCAACTGATACGGCTATGATTATTCTTCAGGAGATAAATACTGCCTTCACACAGACCGAGAAAACCGAGCTTAACGAGGAACTCATTGATAAGTTTTCTGATATGGAGGGCGTCCAGGAGGAATTATCCTATGAGCTTACCCTCTTAGAGGATGCGCTGTATGAGGTGGAGCATTCACATCAGGAGCTGGCCCAAAGTATGATGCTGGATCAATTACTTCAGATACTATTAAGATCCCAGAAGCTCTTATCAAACAGTTTGTTTATCGACCTGGATGAGGTACAAAAGGAAAACATCGTGGATGAAGCTTTACTGGAAGCTGAAACCAAAGCACTGACAGAGGAGCTGGAAACGTTGTTTGGTAACCAGGATAAAATAGTTAGTCGTGCCATTATGGCCAATACCCTGAGTAAGATGCCTGTATTCTTCAAGGATCATAAAGAAGTTATGGATTATGTGCGTTATAGTATCGAGCGTTGCTCTGATGTGTATGAGAAAGCTGCATGTGTTGAGATAATAAATGACATAATGTCCGAATAATACTGTATTATTGTTGGTAATATGTGGTATACTTGATATAATAAAAGCGTAGTGAGCAAAATGTGAGAAAGACACTCGCATTGCAAGCTTGCTTGCAATATGCGATTGGAGCAGAAAGCGGTTAGAGATGCCGCGAAGCGTATGATGAGGTTTGGTATGATTTTATGGAATTCGCGAGTTTATGTCGGTGATAAAATGAAAAAAAAGAAGGACAAGGCCATTGCTTCCATAGATAATAGGGAAGCTACCTTTGGCGTATACTGCATAGCCTTTGCTTCTCATCCGAGTAACCTATTTGATATCTACGAGGCAAATGAGCTCTTATTTCCACACTATAAGAATACTGAAATTAAAATCATTGGTTTGGCCAGCGGTAAGCAGGAGGCTGTGGATTTAGTCCATGACTTGCTGATGGAGGTTTATAACAAGACAGGAGAGTTTGATGTCCGTGCTTATTATACATAGGAAAACTTGAGAGTGGTAAGGATGGACCTGGAAGGATAGTATATTGATTCATGTAAATAATAATGATGACGGGCGGTTGAGTATATAAGAATGCTTCATATAATTTTATTACTATTAAAAATAATAGGGATGCTATTGCTATGTATACTTGGACTTATCCTGTTGACTTTATTGGCAACCTTGTTTGTTCCGATAAGATACCGAGTGGCAGCCCAGCATGGTGAGAATTTATTTTACCTAAAGGGTAGAATTCATTGGTTATTGCATATCGTTCATCTAAGTATTTCACATATAGAGGGACAGATGCATATTCAGGCCAGGTTATTTGGTTTTATAGTCTATGATAATCTGAAGCCTAGAAAGCCGAAGGAACCAAAGGAAACAAAGAAAAAGGAAATAAAGAAAAAAGCAGTAAAGAATAAGGCAGCTAGTAATAAGGTCGCAAAAAGAAACGAGGACTTGAAGGAGCACACTGTGAGGAAGAGTGGCCAGGATGCTTCGTCATCAGCTTTGGAGTTAAAGTCAAAGTCATCGCAGAATACAATCACACCAAATGCAACAGATACTGTTGAAAGTAAGAATACATTGGAAGCGAAATCAAGTTGGATCAGCACTGATTCAATTATTGAACGCGGAATTACTACGGTGCAAAAGGAAGCCCAGGCAGTAAAAACGGATAACATAAAGTCGTCGAAAGAGAATTCGGCTTCTGCTGATAGAGCCAGGCTAGAGCGGAAGTCATTCTTTCAAAAGCTACAGGAACGAATTAGAAGAATTAGAGATAAAATTGTCTCTACCTTCTTGGTGTGGAAGGCGAAGATAGGACGAAGCTTTTCGACTGTTTCCTCGTTACGGGTTAAACTGGAAGCGATACTGAATTTTTTAAGAGACGAAATGAATAAGGAAGGAATGCATCTTACCTTTTTCAGTTTGAAAAGACTGCTAAAGCATGTTTTACCGACTAAGCTAAAATCAAAGATAACCTTTGGAACAGGAGATCCTTGTTCCACCGGACAAGCTCTTGGAGCCTTGAGTATTCTATACAGCTTTTACGGAGATCGAATTCAGATTACCCCGGATTTTGAACGGAGTATTTTAGAGGGTGAGCATTTTGCTAGGGGAAGAATAAGATTAGTTACAATTCTCATAATAGTAGTTAAGCTTATATTTGATAAAAGATTTAAACAACTGAAAAACAACTTTATGATTTTAAAGGAGGCGTTATAAATGGCGGAGAACAATTTTAATTCAACCGTGGAATCCTTATTTAAGGGCATGGATAGCTTTTTAACAACAAAAACTGTTGTTGGTGATGCTGTGAAATTTGACGACGGAACCATTATTTTACCCTTAGTAGAAGTTAGCTTTGGTGTGGCAGCAGGTGCATTTACCGGGGATACTAAGAACAATGCCGGCGGCGGTATGGGGGGGAAGATCAGCCCCAGTTCCTTATTGGTGATTCAGAACGGTTCCTCCAAGGTTGTAAATATTAAGGATCAGGACAGTATCACCAAGATTATTGATATGGTTCCAGATTTGATTAATAAATTCAGCAAGGGCGGCAAGAAGAAGGAAGAGATGGATGAGAGAGTGGAAGAGGTACTGAAAAGCCAGACCGAAGCCACAATGCATGAGTAAGAAGAAATCTTTTAACTGTTCAGTACCTTCACAGTTACAGGGCATCTCGCGATGCCTATGCACACAAAATATGCTAAAAAGACGCATATTTTGGCACTGGCCAACTCAGAATCCTACGGATTTCTCGGTGCATTCTGAATAGTTACGATATCTTTTGCCATGTATGCAAATTTATGCTTGCATTATATTTCATATTCTGATAGAATAAATGTGTTTGTAGGGCCAATATTGGGTCTATAATTAAACCTAAGGAGGTGCTTTCGGTGGCTAAATGTTCAATATGTGATAAAGGTGCTCACTTTGGAATCGCTGTGAGTCATTCTCATAGAAGATCTAATAAGATGTGGAAATCTA
>JAEYOY010000032.1 GCA_023411215.1 Bacillota bacterium
AGTTTTCTTGACATGCTCTTTGCTATTGTTTATAGTGTATCCAAGGATTGGACTGTTTAGAAACAGCCACAACATCCTTAATCCTATTATCATAGAAAGTCATTTACAGACTTTTCTTCACACACTCAAATCACTCGGCTACAGCGTAGACGAAATACCCCTTCCTACACCCTCTATCACAATAGCGAGTATTGCATTCTTATACTTGTCCAACAATATGCAACACATCTGATTTTCATCTGAACATGTGTCATACAATATGTAAGACAATAAATACAAGGTGTAACACCCACATTGTAAACTTATAAATTCTGCACATAAGAAAAGGCTTCTTCTGGCATAGTTTCGTCTATCGTATCCTGAGAGATATCTGCTTTTTTACCCTGTACCTTCTCCCGTGAAGAAGTATTATTTTCTTCCCTGGGTTGTTTTATAGAAGGCTGTAATTCCATTCTTGCCAAGGCACTTGCTACGGACTCTACAATCATACCTACCATCTTCTGATCATGGATTTCTAACGCCTTTAAGAATATCTCTTTTTGCTCATTTGCCTGCATGTGTAAATACTCCTGCATCTCTTCTTTGAAATGTTCTTGCTGCTCCATTAGCATTTCATTTCCGTGATAACATTTCAATGCTGCTTTAATATAAGCCCCACTACTTCCATAAGGATCATTTGCCTTATCACGGTTATGCTCCAAAATTGCTACGTACAATTCTCTTTCATCTTCTTTTGATATATTTAATCGAAAGGTCAAAGATTTCTGTAATTCACTTTTTCCTGCCATAGCCTCACCTCTTATTCTTGATAAATATCATCTTTGTCTTGCACCTCCTAGAATTTACCTTTTTGCTTTGCCAAGAATTCATATCCTTTTGCATTTGCCCGAATATCTTCTAGGTAGTGAATACTTGCACCTTTCTGAGTTCCGTAATTCTTCATCAGCGTAGCTCCACCACCTGCATAGATTACAGTGAACATCTCAAGATCGAATCCCAGTTCAGCCAACTTTGCTTCAATCCCTTTTGCAAAATCTGAAAGACCAGATCTGATAATCACTTTGCATTCTGAAGGAATGTTTACGTCCTTTTCAAGTATCATCTGCTGTATCATATCTTCACTGACCCTACGGTTACAGTTTTGATACACATTGCTTTTTATTCCTTCCATACATTGGATCAAGGCTGCCGGAATCGAAGTGCTTTCGCTTTCAACCGGCACATAATTTCTTGTATGAATCACATCAATGGTCTTAGATCCAATATCCACAATCAAATTTTCTCTTCCATATTCTCTAAGCTTGTCTGCAATTGCTGCATAGCACTGTGGGAATACATAGACATCTAAAATCTGAATTGCATATTCTCTGCCACAATAACTAAACTGAATATTCTCTTCACGTAGCAGATAATTATAGAAATCTTCTTTTTCCTTTCCAAATCTGCTAAATGGTAACCCGACTGCTAAAATCACATCCGCTTTGTGTTGCTGATAAATATCCATTTCCTTTGCAACTGCAGCCAGCGTTAGTAAAAAATAATTTTCATCCTCTGTCTTTGTCTGCATAAGCGGGAGTCTTCCCTCTCCAACCTTATAATAATTCCCCCGATAAATTAATGTGTTGTTGGTAAGTGTTGCTTCTCCTCCAAGTTTTTCAACACCATTTTCAAATGTTGCATGTGGAGTCTTCATCATAGAAAACCCATGATCAATACCTACCACCAGTAATCTTCTATCACTAATAAACATAGTCGCCTCTCTTTCTGTAGCTACTCATTGCTACCATACAATTGATCTAACAATTCCAATACTGTCCGGAGTGATTCCAAGATTTCTAAATCCAGTTCCTCGGACATCTTAATGTTACATAAATGCTTGTCTATCTGTTCCATACGCTTTTTTATTGCATCAAAGGTTCTGATATTTCCCATCGCATAAATTTCTTGATTTACACAACTACCGATAAAATATTCAGATCTCATAAGACCAGATAATGCAATACGCTCATCGATTAGCTGTTTTTCTTCTGGTGAAACTCTGAAATTCATAATGACATTGCGTTTTCGATTCTTCTCCTTCTTGATGGCATTTACACCCGTAAGAAGTGTGGTACGTCGATATATTTTACTCATAATATTCTCCTATCCGAGCAAGGATTTAAATCCTTGCTCTTACATATTCCAAATCACTGTAATAGGGAGTTCCCACCAGGTACCACGCGTTTCCATTTTCTTTCCATGCCATCTCGATTCTTGTCGGAATCCATTTATTATCCACGAGTACTTCCATCCCTTCTCCACAATGAAATCCGTCATTTTCCCATAGATCAGATACTAAAAGTCCGTACCTATTATTCGAGCTGTTATAGCCTAAACGTCCCTCAATCATACTTTCCAACCTCACTTTCACTTTCATCCTCCAGATCCGCATCATCATGAAACATATCATTTAATTTGTCAGCCATTGTCCGCTGTACCGATGGATACAAATGCGCATATCGCATGGTAATTGTGGCACTCTCATGTCCTAATCGTTCTGCAATTTGAACTGGTGAAAAGCCAAGCTCGATCAATGCAGCACATGCACTGTGGCGTAGGTCATGAATACGAATTCTTTTTACACCAGCTGCTTTCGATCCACGATCCATTTCATGATGCAAATAGCTTTTAGTAATGTTAAATAATCTCGTATGTTCATCGAGTTTGTAAATCATAGCAAAATAATCTTCCAATTCATTGCAAAGAAATTCTGGTAATTCAATTACACGATTTCCTTTGTCCGTTTTTGGTGTTGTAGTATATTCAACTCCTTCAATCCTTTGTACCTGCTTATCAATCTTTAAGGTTCGCTTATCTAAATTGATATCTCCACGCTCTAATGCAAGCATTTCGCTCATTCGTGCCCCTGTCCAATACAAAATTTCAAATGCATAATAAGAAATTGGTTTATCTTTTATTACATCTGCAAATTTTATATATTCATTTTTAGTCCAGAACAACATCTCCTTTGCTTTTGCTTTCCCCATCTTTTTACCTTTACTGCATGGATTCTTAGGCAAGTCATAATAACGAACTGCATGGTTTAAAATTGCTGTCAGTTGATTTTGCACGGTTCTCAGATACGTTTGAGCATAACCCTTATCATTTTCATCTCGTTTACTTAAAAGCTCGTTCTGCCATTGCAAAATATCCGTAGGAGAGATTTCCGATAAACTCTTTTCTTCGAAATACGATCTAATATGAGTATTGATGATATGAACCTTTGTCATAAAGGTATTTAGCTTAATATGCGGTTTAATATCCGAAAGATAAACATCTATAAAGGTACCAAATCCCATATTAATATCCTTGCTTTTCTTTGCTAAAAATTCACGTTCATATGCCAATGCATCCTTTTTGGTTTCAAACCCACGTTTATCATGTTGCTTCTTTTTCCCCTGCCAGTCGGTATAGCGCACTGATACTCTCCAGCGCTTACCATCATATCCATTCCAATTATCTTTAAAAACTGACACTACTCATTCCCCCTCTCGTGCCAATGTGCCATATCATAATTTACATCACTTTTAATACTCGTTTCCAAATCACTCTTTGCCGTAAGTAACATACGGATCAAATAATTCTTTTTATTCATAATCTTTGTATCCTGGGAAACCTCATCAAATTTAGCCAAGACATATCGAATCGCTTCATTATCTAATTTATAAAATTGGTTACCCATAGACCTTGCGTCGTAGGTATCTCCATTATTAAGGGTAATTGTTCTACCTACAGCAATAATCTCACTCATATAGTCAAGTAAAGCATCAGCCATTGAACCATATCCATCGAGAACTAATGTTTCATAATTAATCAGATATTTCAGTTCTTCTATGACACGTTCTTTGATTTCAAATTGCGATAACTGACACTCTTTACATTCTTGCAAAAGATGTTGATATGATAGGATTTGGCATAGCTCACTATATCCAAAATTTTCGATTAACTCCTTCATTGAAACTAATTGACTTGATATCGTGGTCATAATATCTGACTCTCCATCATTCCTCTTACAGATGGATTGATGATTATTTACTCGATTACTATTTACTTTGTTATTAATTACTTGTGTTAGATTTTCCGCATGCGGTATATCCGTAATCGAACTAACCGTGTTCGATTTCTCCGTGAACGGATTTACCGTAATCGGAGTTTCCAATCGCGGTGGAACCGGTACCTGATGCACTTCAATAACATTCTTACCAAATCGTCCATTCCCAGTTCTTTCTTGTCCACCAGTCAGATATCCTCTTTTTATCAATTCATTCACACTAGATCGAATACAGTCCACTCCGTCTGGTAGGATTTTAGAAAACCCTCTCACATTAAAATCCCAATTATCTGATAAGGATAATATTGTTACCAGCATTCCTCGATCTCTCAAGCTAAGGCTTTGATCCATCAAAATATCTTTACTGACATTCACATACAGACCTTGGGTTTTGTTCTTCAAAACTGCCAATCAATCACCCCTTTCGATTGAAAAGGAGTGCCGACTATGCTACAATCCTTTTGAACATAATTTGCATGCTTTGTCGTGCACCCAAGCTCCTGCGCCAACAGGGGCTTTTTCTTTTCTCTAATTTCATCATCAGTTACCTCTTCATACATGCTTCTTCGTAGTAGATTCGATTGATTTTCCCACTCATTACAAGCAACTTCGGATTTTCTTTTTTCATTCGTTCCGATAATTCTTTAATAATGGAGTATCCTTTACTCCGACATACTCCCCAATCAGTGCATACCTCATTTACATCTACATAGACTGTCTTCTTCATAACTTCCATATGTCATTCTCCTCTCGTGTAATATTTGTAATAGAAATATATTTGTTTCTATTTACGTTTATTATACAGAAATATATTTATTTCTGTCAAGTGCAAATCAGAAATATTTTTATTTCTGTTCTTTCTATTTTTTTTATTCTATGGTAGAATGAGTTCATAATTAAGAAAATGAGGTGATTTTACAAATGTCAGTTGGACACAAAATAAGAGCCATACGTGACCTTCGAGGTATGACCCAAAAAGAACTAGGTATAAAAGCCGGATTTTCTTCAACTACTGCAGATGTACGAATACGACAATATGAAAGCAATAAAATGGTTCCTAAAGACGATAAACTCAAAGAGATCGCAGCTGCACTAGATGTAGATGTATCTGCATTAAAGGATCATGACATTTATTCTGATTTGGATATGATGCAGGTTTTATTTGAGATAGAGGAAAATTACGGACTGGTAATAGTAAAAGAAGTTGATCGATATGTGTTATCTTTTGATATAGAACATCCATTATTCAGATTTACCAACTACAATCTTGATAGTTGGTATAGAGCAAAATTACAACTTCAAACAGATTCCGACTCTTCCGATTCGAAAAACAAAGAATATCCCCTGTGGAAGTACAGATTTCCTCTGGATAATCTTGAATCTGAAAAGAGAAACGAGGCAAAAGTACAAGAAAAATATAAGCCATTTGTAAATACCACTTATTGCATTAAAAAGGTAAATGAATTCATTCTTTTATTTGAGAAATTAACCAGAAATGGATTTGATATACAAATTGCAACAGCTCCTGAAAGATCCGGGATCGGAACCTTTGTAAGCTGTGCTATATTCAAGCATTCTCAATTATTAGAAGCTACTGGGGAAGCTGCTAATGCTTATGCAGAATATCTTTCAATGGTAACCGCCATAGAAAAATTAGGAATTGAGATTGAAAGAGAGACGAACTCTTTTGATGGGGAAACTCTGTCTGGAATTTATTTTTATAGTTCAGTATTATCAACTGCCTTGAACCATGTGATACGAGAAATAGTTGCAGCATATAAATCTGGCACTCTAGATGATAAACTTATGCAGATGCAATATAAGGATTCTTTGCAAACTTTTAATGTGCCGATTGAAGGAACAATATAAAACTAAAATCACAACGTTTTTCAATTATTTATTGCGTAGAAAGACAAAATATAATGTCGTCATTTTGTCAGCATAATCATTCAAAAACCCATGGAAATTATGGAATACGCAGAACACAAATACAAAATATAGTTCAAAAAGAATATAATAAATACAATATATAGTACTAACGATTGAGTGGGAATGATCGCGTAAAGCTACAAGCCAACATGTCATAAATAGAAAGCTTCCTGCAAGAGCTTGCTCTTGTAAGGAAGCTTTCCATTTATGACAAGCGGGCGCCAGCCCGCGTGTTGACAGTCGCGTAGCGGCTGGCAACTAAGATGGCTTGTAGCTTTACTTTACAGCCCGCGTGTTGACAGTCGTGTAACAGCTGGCAACTAAGATGGCTTGTAGCTTTATAGTGTTTCTAGCCCCTTCACGTACGCACAAACGATAGAAAGGCTGTTTCAACAGAGTGTACTTACCATGTTGAAACAGCCTTTTTCATTTATTTATATGTGATGTGCTCCTTAGAAAACCATCGATTAATAAATTTACTTCGTAGTAATTGAAGTAACATAAAGAACCTTGCAGGTTGATGCCGGAGTAACTACTTTGGTCTGCTTATCCACAGTACTCTTAAGTCTTACATAAATAACATCTGTTACATTTGCTTTTGGTATTATCGTTGGCTTATTGGCTTGAATGGCAGTCCACTTCATTATAGACGCATTATAGGGAGTCGTACTCGATAATTTACAATACTCAAATGCTCTTTTTGTAGTATCTGTAATTGTCACAGTCGATCCTTGAATTACGATGGTATCAGGACAAATCGGTTGTAGCGGAACCTCCAATAATTTAGCACCGGATATTACCTTCTTATCCGGTACATAATTACGAAACTCATAAGCACCTGCTGTTATAGGAGTAGTATATGCGGTCGAACTTATTTTAGCTAAGTCATATAAGCTAATGGTCTTAACCTTACTATCCGTAGTTACATATTTCCATCCAGCTACCGGATCATAATATTGCGTCTCATTCGCTTTAATACCACTAATCAGAAGCTTGCTACCATCCACTTTTACCGACGGAGGAGCAGGTCTCTTCGGTATCTTAACAGTAATGATCTTACCGGCACGCATCCCTGCAACGGCTGCTGATCTAAATTGTAGTGTAGCACCTTTTATTTCATAGATAGCTGTCAAAAAGTTAACCGGAGGTGTCTTCCAATTACCGTTGGACCCTTTACGATATTCCACTGGTGTGCCGGTCGTTTTATAATCGATGTAACCAGCACCATTTCTAACAACATAAGCAGCTGTAACCGTATTTGGTTCCGCCATCAAGGTGACTTTTGTAATACCTGTGTCTTTATTGCCTTTAAAATATATATCTACCGCCTTGGTAGATAACAGCCCTGAGATATCCACCTCTCTGCCCACATCTTCCCAGGTCTTCTTATTATCGATGCTTATGTAGAATTTAGTACTTCCGGCCGGAGCAGTCGTAATTACTGCTGTCTCATCGATATAGTTGACAACTACATCAATCACAGATCCTGAAACGCTGGTAGCAAGCACCGTAGCCGGTCTACTTAAAGCAATTAATACAAATGCTAAAAACATAAAAGACATCATATACTTGAGAGGTCCAAAGAAACTTTGTGCCTCCTTACGTAACAATTCATTTCTCATAATTATACCCCTTCCTTAAACTGATTCAAACCCAGATATAAAGCTGTCTCTTTTCGTGCTTTTTTGATAATCACATGACATAATCTCCCGATCAGTCCTTTTCAATTAACTTGATTATACATTTTTTATACAGATCGTGCAAGCTTATCCAATTATTCCACAAAATCTTAAGAAATTATTCACAAATTTGGTATATGTCTGTATATTTCTAAATAATTCTGATAAGATATCTGTTTCCGTTTGAGGTAATCTCTTCATCCAAAAGGGAACATCGTACAAAAAACATCTGGTTATCGATAAACAGAACTATGCTACCGACAATCAGATGTTTCATATTTATTACTTTCATATTTAATGTATTCTAACGGATCACCCGTTCAATATCCGCTTCGGAAGCAGAAGGGAAATTTACTTTAACTCGATCTATGATTTTTCTCTTTGCCTCCTCCTGTGCAAGATGGTAGGCAGAGCGCACATGCTCGGTTCCGAACAGCTTCTCACTGATGATAAAATTAGCAACCGGCCAGCCATATTCTTCATTCCTTTTATTCGTTCTACGGCGAAAGCTGTGTACGGATATATAGGTTTGCATCTGAAGAGCTGTCATTACTCCATCGAAGCCCTTCTCGCCTTCTTTGCCAAAACCGGCAAGCTTCTTTATCTCATTGGAGGGGAGGAACTCCACCTGTTCCAGAACATCCATAATGCGTTTAGCCCGGTAGCTCGCCAATCCATCTTCATACCTGCTATCAAAGTCATAACCGTTCCTTCGGTATGCAGCGAAGATGGGATACCACTCTCTGGATAAAAAGCCTGCTCTGCTGGCAAAGAGTTTACCATAGGCAAGTTTACCTTCTGCCGCTATTACCTCACGCCATGCCCAAGGATCCTCGTCAGGAATGCCGCCAAACCAACCCTCTGCCGCTGTCATCTCCTCTACCGAAAAGCCTTCTATTGCATTTCGAAACAAAGGGAGAAATCCAAGCTCATCAATGAATTTGGTTAGCTCCGCAGTTGACTTAATCCTACTGCTGTCGTATCGATCAAGCCCTTCCATAATCCATTTACCATCAATCTCAACCATCGTCCTTCTCCCCTTTTCTTCTGCTTATTAGAATTACTTTCTTTATTAATAACTTTACATATCTGCACTTTGAGTAAGTTTATGCCGAGGAAGACACAGGCACAAACATGGAAGTGAGAATTATGCTTTTCATTAATTCACACTACCGCCATGAAAATGGCACTCATAGACACGCTTATCTAGTAAAAAGATCTCTTCATAGCCCTGGTACCACTCAATATCCCCATTGACTATACAATGGTAGGAATAATCCCCGTTCCTGTGTAGGTATGGCCCACGATATGGATATTCTTCAGGCACCAGTAGTAAAGCTTCCTTAAGAAAATCACCGGAAAAACCTTCCCCAAGAACTCTGCCCACATAATTCATGGAATAAACCGGTATTTCCTTGACATACAGTACTTCTTCTCCGATAAATTTCTCTCCGCCAAAGTATGAATCCCAATATATGCAATCGCCTTCCGCATAACGGTAATCATAAGAGCTTGGTCGAGAAGAATCAATCTTATTCCCTTTCTTGGCATAGCATTCCTTCTTTGCCTCGCACAAGAATGATATGACCTGATCACTTAAGATACATTTCTTGCTAGGTTGAAAGGAGCTGCAGCTATCTTCTTCTGTCTTTAGCATGCTATCAATGCTAATCTGAAATAAAGAACTTAAAGTAATCAGATTGTCTACATCCGGATAGCTTAAGCCTGCCTCCCACTTTGCAATCGCTTGCCTTGATATGCCCAGCTTCTCCGCTAACTCCTCCTGTGATAATCCCTTATCTTTTCTGATTTGACTTATCTTTTCCTGGAATTTCATTAAAAGCCCCTGCCTTTCTTCATGATTGATCTCTTTCATGAATCAGCTTATCGGATTATAACGCCGGAATCCACCAACTAATTATAACATTTTGTCAACCATAGGTTGCTTACAATAGAAAGCACATTTCGCGAACTTTCTATTGTCATGAATTAAGTTCATCTAAGGTTTTATCATACGTTGGTAGAAATTCTTTCATAAAGATATCGATTTCTTCCAACTTCATGGCTTCTAATATACCGCGAAGTGATTTTTCGGCACTTAAGAACTCACTGTTACCGGCTTTTCTCTCATCCATACATTTGATCAAAGCGGACAACTTGTCGGCACCCTTCACCAGCTTCCAAAGAAAAGCATCCTCCGTATCCGGGAAAAAAAGTGTCTCATAGCTTCTTCGAATATCTTCCGGCAGCATCATCAGAAGACGCTCCGCCGCTACATGTTCAACGGCCTTGAAAGCTCCCTGGATACTATCATTAAAGTATTTAATCGGAGTTGGCATGTCTCCTGTAATAATCTCAGTAGCATCATGATAGATGCCGATCAGTGCTGCTTTCTCCGCATTTAACTGCTTACCCAAACGTTCTTTACCGATGATTGCCAAGGCGTGAGCCAGTATGCTAACCTCAAGGGAGTGTTCACAGATATTTTCCGTTATCGAGTTACGCATCAAAGCCCAACGTTCTATATACTTCATTCTGGACATCATGGCATAGAAGCTATTCTCCATACTTCACCTCCATTATGACGCTTTGCGTCATCACAAAAATCTTAGAGCGGAGATACCTTTCCTTCACTCTTTCCTCCATAATAACCTATTTGTTCTCCAAGTACTTCTTCACATACATACCTGTATAGGAATTCTTATTCTTTATGATTGCTTCCGGTGTACCCTTTGCGATTACGGTTCCACCCTTATCTCCACCCTCCGGGCCGATATCGATGATATAATCCGCTGTCTTGATCACATCCAGATTATGCTCAATTACCACAACCGTATTACCGGTATCAGAGAAGCGTTTCAGGATATCTATCAGCTTATGGACATCTGCAAAATGCAAACCGGTAGTAGGCTCGTCCAAAATATAGATGGTCTTGCCGGTACTTCGCTTACTCAACTCGGTAGCCAGCTTGATTCTCTGTGCTTCACCGCCGGACAAGGAGGTCGAGGGATGACCGAGACGCAGATAGGATAAGCCTACGTCATTTAAAGTCTCTATCTTTCTACGTATCGAAGGTACATTCTCAAAGAAGCGAACGGCTTCTTCGATGGTCATATTCAAAACATCATAAATGTTCTTACCCTTGTAATGAACCTCCAAGGTCTCCCTGTTATATCTCTTACCGCCGCAGACCTCACAGGGTACATAGATATCGGGAAGGAAATTCATCTCGATCTTCAGGATACCATCTCCACTGCAGGCTTCACATCGACCGCCTTTTACATTGAAGCTGAAGCGTCCTTTGCTATAGCCTCTCATCTTCGCATCCTGGGTTGAGGCAAACAGATCTCTGATCTGGTCAAATACTCCGGTATAGGTTGCCGGATTGGATCTTGGCGTCCTGCCGATAGGTGATTGATCAATATCAATTACCTTATCAAGCTGGTCAATACCAATCATATCTGCATGCTTACCAGGTATGCAACGAGCTCGGTTCAAATCTCTGGCCAATCTCTTATATAAAATCTCGGTAACCAAGGAGCTCTTACCAGAACCGGATACACCGGTAACACAGGTCATGACCCCCAAAGGTATATCAACATCAATATTCTTTAGATTGTTCTCATTCGCACCTCGGATAGTAAGAAACCCGGTCGGCTTTCTTCTCTTCTTCGGTACCGGTATCTTTAATCGTCCGCTTAAGTATGCTCCGGTTATCGATTCTTCTGTATTCATAATATCCTCAGCCGTACCAGTTGCAACGACCTCTCCACCATGTTCTCCAGCTCCAGGACCTATATCGACGATATAGTCCGCAGCGAACATCGTATCTTCATCATGTTCAACAACAATCAGGGTATTCCCAAGATCCATAAGGTTCTTTAATGTCTTCAGTAGCTTATCATTATCTCTTTGATGTAAGCCTATACTTGGCTCGTCCAGGATATAAGCCACACCTACAAGACCGGAACCGATCTGCGTCGCCAGACGTATTCTCTGGGCTTCCCCACCCGATAAGCTGCCTGTCGCTCTTGCCAAGGTCAGATAATCCAAACCGACATCCATAAGAAAACGAATACGCGACTTTATCTCCTTAAGAACGACCTCTCCAATCTTCTGCTGCATCGAGGTAAGTGACAGATGCTCCATAAAATGTGCCAGCTGATGAATCGCATACTCCGTAACATCTGCAATGTTCTTATCACCCACCGTTACGGCCAGAGCTTCCTTCTTCAAACGCTTTCCCTTACACATACTGCAGGGTGTCGTAAGCATAAAGCTTTCATATTCCTGCTTGGCTGACTCCGAACCAGTCTCTCGGTAACGGCGTTCTACATTACGGATTAATCCTTCAAAAACCACATCATAGACACCGACTCCTCGCTGTCCGCGGTAATGTACCTTAACAGACTTACCGTCTGTACCGTAGATAAACATATTGCGTACCTCATCGGTAAGCTCATTGTAAGGAGTACTGAGATCAAAGTTATATTCCTTAGCCAGCGCCTCCATGATACATCGGGTATAGCTCCCTTTATCGACGACTGACTGCCACCCAGGAGCGGATACTGCCCCATCAATAATACTCTTTGTGGGATCTCCTATTAAAAGCTCCTCAGAAAATTCCATCTTGATACCGATGCCATGACATTCCGGACATGCACCAAAAGGATTATTAAAGGAAAAGACTCTGGGTTCTATCTCATCGATGCTGATACTGCAATCCGGACATGCAAAGTTCTGACTGAAGGTGAGTTGCTCCCCATCAATAACATCAACGTATAATAGCCCCTCCGCCAGTTTGAGTACATTCTCGATGGAGTCGGTTAATCTCTTCTCGATTCCCTCCTTAACCACCAGACGGTCAACAACGATCTCAATATTATGCTTATTGTTCTTCTCCAACTTAATCTCTTCGGTAAGCTCATACAGATTACCGTCTACTCTGACTCTTACATATCCGCTACGCTTTGCCTGTTCGAACAGCTTGACATGCTCACCCTTACGACCGCGTACAACAGGAGCAAGGAGTTGTATCTTCGTACCCTGTGGCAGACTCATGATCTCGTCCACCATCTGATCCACTGTCTGCTTTCTTATCTCCTTGCCGCATTCCGGGCAGTGTGGTATTCCTATTCTGGCATAAAGCAGACGGAAATAGTCATAAATCTCGGTAACGGTTCCTACTGTTGACCTTGGATTACGATTGGTAGACTTCTGATCAATGGAAATAGCCGGAGGCAGACCTTCAATGCTCTCCACATTCGGTTTTTCCATCTGCCCAAGGAATTGTCTCGCATAGGATGACAGAGATTCCATATATCTTCTCTGACCCTCCGCATAAATTGTATCAAAGGCTAGCGAGGACTTACCTGAACCGCTTAAACCAGTTAATACCACAAATTGATCTCTGGGTATCTCTAGATCAATATTCTTCAGGTTATTCTCTTTTGCTCCTCTGATTCTTATATAATTCTTCTTCTCTGACATAATATCACCTGATTAACAACTCTTTCTTGAATATTAATATAACTTTATCGGCTTTATTCTGATATTACAAATCCAAAAGCTGCTTCTTTAATTCTACCATCTTATCCCTCAGCTGAGCTGCCAACTCAAAGTTCAGCTCGGCTGCCGCAGTATGCATCTGTCTGGTCACTGTCTTCACCAGTTCCTCCAGCTCCTGACGGGTCATGGATTCTATATCCTTCTCCATGTCCTTAATATTCTTTTCCGCCTTCTTGGAGATGCTGATTAGATCACGAACCTTCTTCACAATCGTAGTCGGTGTAATACCATGCGCTTCATTATAGGCCTGCTGGATCTGTCTTCTTCGATTGGTCTCTGAAATCGCACGCTTCATAGAATCTGTCTCATGCTCCGCATACATGATAACATGACCTTCTGCATTACGTGCTGCACGCCCGATGGTCTGGATTAGAGAAGTCTCAGAGCGGAGGAAGCCTTCCTTATCTGCATCCAGAATGGCGACCAAGCCTACCTCCGGGATATCGAGCCCTTCTCGCAGTAGGTTAATACCAACCAGTACATCAAATACATCCATACGCATATCCCTTATAATCTCGGAGCGTTCCAGGGTATCAATATCAGAATGCAAATATTTAATCCGGATACCCACTTCACGGAGGTATGTGGTAAGATCCTCTGCCATGCGCTTTGTCAAAGTGGTTACCAACACCTTATTCTTCTTAGCAACCTCCTTATTAATCTCTCCCAGAAGGTCATCAATCTGTCCGGTAACCGGACGTACGGATATCTCCGGATCTAATAATCCGGTAGGTCGAATTACCTGCTCCGTACGCAGCAGCTCATGCTCTGCCTCATAGACGGATGGAGTAGCCGATACAAACATTATCTGACTGATCTTACTCTCAAACTCCTCAAAATTAAGAGGACGATTATCCAGGGCGGAAGGAAGACGGAAGCCATATTCGACTAAGGTTGTCTTACGAGACCGGTCTCCGGCATACATACCCCTGACCTGTGGGAGTGTTATATGAGACTCATCAACGATAATCATAAAATCCTCAGGAAAATAGTCCATCAAAGTATGAGGTGGTGAACCCGGCTCCAGTCCGGTCAGATGTCTGGAGTAATTCTCAACACCCGAACAAAAGCCGGTCTCGCGCAGCATCTCGATATCAAAGTTCGTACGTTCGGAGATCCTCTGCGCTTCCAGAAGCTTGTCCTCACTCTTGAAATATCGGATACGCTCCTCCAACTCTTCTTCAATATTATTAATGGCCTTCTCCAGCTTGTCCTTTTCGACAACATAGTGAGAAGCCGGAAATATAACAATATGCTCCAGACTTCCCTTAATCTCGCCGGTCAGAGTATCAATCTCCAATAACCGTTCAATCTCATCACCAAAGAACTCAATTCTGACCGCAATCTCCGCAGAAGCAGCCGGAAACACCTCGACTACATCTCCGCGAACCCGGAAGGTGCCTCGCTTAAAGTCCATATCATTACGGTCGTATTGTATCTCAATCAGCTTCTTAAGAACCTCATCCCTATCCTTTGTCATACCCGGACGCAGGGAGATTACCATGTTCTGATAATCAATTGGGCTTCCTAAGCCATAAATACAGGATACACTGGCTACTACAATGACATCCTTACGTTCGGTCAGAGATGCCGTCGCTGAATGTCGTAGCTTATCAATCTCCTCATTGATCGAGGAATCCTTCTCTATATAGGTATCAGTGGAGGGAACATAAGCCTCCGGCTGATAATAATCATAATAACTAACAAAGTATTCTACCGCATTGTCCGGAAAGAATTCCTTGAACTCGCCATACAGCTGAGCTGCTAAGGTCTTATTGTGCGCTATAATCAGGGTAGGCTTCTGAATCTGCTGGATCACATTCGCCATAGTAAATGTCTTACCTGAGCCTGTTACACCAAGAAGCGTCTGACATTGGTTACCGCTTCGAAATCCCTCAACGAGGGCTTTGATTGCCTCCGGCTGATCACCGGTCGGTGTATATTCCGATGCTAATCTGAACTCCATACTTCACTTACCTCCATACGAGATTAACATATCATGCCTTTCCCTTGAATTTTACTTACTCCAAGTGCCATTTTCACACTTTGGTATACAGGCACACACGATAGATACTAGCTCATTTTATCATAGCAGGAATGTAAAATCAATACATTTTCGAATGTTTGTTCTATTTTTGTTACGGTTCAGCCTACCAAGCTATTGATAAGACGAGGGAAGAAATGTTCCCATGGATGAGCCGTTCCCACTTAATTGCATTACGTAGCGGTACATTGGTACCGACGAATGCAAATACTCACCATGGGAATCATTTCTCCCTCGTCTTGTTCTTTAGACTTAGACCAGGCTGAACTGTAACCTATTTTTCACATAGACCAATAAGCGCATGGGTAAAATGATCATCATCTGCATTCGTGCGCTTCTTGGCATGCCCTTTGATACGCGCTCCGTCTCTCCGGCATTTCTTTGCGATATCTCGCTCCATCAGCAATACCTCGATATTACTGTCCGTATAGATTTTACCGTTCGGATGAATTGCATAAGCCCCCTTACCCAGAGCCATGGCAGCCACACCGTAATCCTGGGTTACCACGATATCACCCTTGGCGGTTCTGTTAATTAGTGCAAAGTCCACCGCATCCGGAGCCTTGCTTACCAGAACAACCTCACTGTATGTTGAGCTTAAAATATGACTGGTATCCGTTAGCATCACAACCGGCAGACCATGTTCTTTCGCAACTCTCTCAATGATTTCCTTAACCGGACATGCATCCGCATCCACCAATATTTTCATTCGTCCGTCTCCATTTTCCGCTTTATTTTAATCCTACCTGATGAATCTCCGTATAAGTCAATCTACCTTCTATCCGTTCCGATTTCATTAAGCTGATTCTCTCTACCTTCATCTGTAATGGCCTAATCCCAGCCTCAAAAGCCTTATTATCAAATGTCTGCCCGACTCTGACTCTGCGTCCTAAGGTTAGATGTGGCTTATAATCCCTGTCATCGATTTCGTAAAAACCTGCTTCCTTGAGTTTTTTAACCAACTCTTTCTGTAGTCGCCATAATACATCATTGTGCTCTACACCTACCCAGTAAATGTCTCCTTCCATCCGTTTAAAGCGACCAAAGCCCTGAAGCCTTAAGGGAAAGCTTTCTGCCTTCGATGCTTCTACCGCAGTACGCATGGCGTCCTTAACCTCCTCAAGCCGCTTCGTCTCACCGTTGAAGTTCACAGTAAGATGAAGATTCTCCATCTCTGTAAAGGTTCCTCCCCTTGCTGCCAGCTTCAGCTCCTCAACCGTATCATATAATGACGCTTTTATCTCCTGATCAAATAGTATCGCAATAAACAATCTCATAAGCTCTCCTTAATCCTGTGTTCGTTCAACACAATAACTTAACATGCCTGCCCATTGCGCTAGTTTTGTGCCAAGTGTGTCTTTCACACTTTGGTTTCGCAGGCGCAAACTTGTGAGTGTGAAAATTGCTTTTTAATTTTCACACTATTCCTATGCTTTTCTTTTCTCGATTATATCCTAAATGCATTTTTTTTGAAAGGATATAAATGTACTTATTTCAAGCTTTTAGTAATATATATACATTGTAATATCCCTCTTCTTCCGCTATAATATTAGTAAGGAGATTAAGAATATGAGAAGAAAAGCGAAGCAATTTCTGGTCCGAATCATCAGTATTATGCTTCTAGCCATGCTCTCCATATTAATTAATCAATTCATATCTGAATCTGAGAAGGAAACCTCTAAAGACGCCGTAAAACCGACTGATATTATGGAGGTACACTTTATTGATGTCGGGCAGGGTGATGCCATCTTAGTGGAAGCAGGACATTCTACAATGCTGATTGATGCAGGCGAGAATAATAAAGGCACCCTCGTCAAGGAATATTTGATTAAACAGCAAATTACAAAGCTGGATTATGTTATTGGTACCCATCCTCACAGTGATCATATCGGTGGCTTGGATACCATTCTTGATTCCTTTGAGGTCGGAACGGTTCTGATGCCTAATGTCACACATACCACCAAGACCTTTGAAGAGGTACTGGATGCATTGGAGCGACATAATCTGAGCATCACTGCTCCCGAGGTTGGAGACCGTTACGCTCTTGGTTCGGCCAATTTTACCATTCTAGCACCGACTTTATCAGACTATGATGAGATTAATAATTACAGTATTGCCATCAAGCTTTCTTTCGGCGATACAGCCTTTCTATTGGCGGGTGATGCAGAGAAGCTGAGCGAAGATGCAATGATAAAAACAGGGATAAATATCTCGGCTGATGTTCTGAAGCTAAGTCACCATGGTTCTGCTTATAGCAGCAGTAATAATTTTTTGGAGGCGGTAGACCCTTCCTATTCAATTGTATGTGTGGGTAAGGATAATGAATATGGACATCCTCATGCCGAAACCCTGCAAGCCATGATTGACCATGACATCAAACTATATCGGACAGACGAACAGGGCACTGTAGTATTTACCACCAATGGGCAGACCATTTCCGTAAATACTAAGGATTACACAATTACAGAGCAAGACTTAGAACAACGAAAGTAAGGGAGGTTTCCTTATGAAGAAGTTTATTATCGACCGTTTTGAAGGCAATTACGCAGTATGTGAGATGGAGGATAAATCCTATATCTCAATTCCAAAGTACAAGCTTCCGCTGGATTGCAGGGAGGGTGACTGCCTTTTACAGGATGCAGATGATATGTATCAAATGGATATTGAAGCAAAAACAACAAAAGAGAAAAAAATCCGAGATAAGATGAATCGGCTATTTGAATAACTTTGACAAGGAGCAGATAATGCAAGAATTGAGTTCCATGTACCCCGAGAACAAATCAGAGCTTTACATACTATTGATCGAACAATTGAAAGCACTGCTGGAGGGTGAGCCTAATGTAATACCAAATCTAAGCAATGCCTCTGCACTGCTTAACGGTGCTTTGAAAGATATAAATTGGGTTGGCTTCTATCTGATGAATGGAAACGAACTGCTTTTGGGTCCCTTTCAGGGTAAGCCTGCCTGTAT
Source organism: Bacillota bacterium (assembly GCA_023411215.1). Lineage (GTDB taxonomy): Bacteria > Bacillota > Clostridia > Lachnospirales > Lachnospiraceae > Mobilitalea. The sequence continues at coordinate 18,282 of JAEYOY010000032.1, forward strand.
CCATATCCCGATTGGCAGGGGTGTATGCGGTAGCGCAGTATCTCAAAATAGAACCCAGCTGGTGAAGGACGTTCACGCCTTTCCCGGTCATATTGCCTGTGATAGTGCTTCTAATTCTGAAATTGTCATTCCATTAAGAAACGGAGCTACTATCGTAGGTGTATTAGACATAGACAGCCCCTTACTTGAACGCTTCGACGAAGAGGACAAAAAGGGGCTGGAAGCCTTTGCGGCAGTATTACAAGAGGGCTGTCATTGGTAACTGTTTATCGTGTCCTTGATCTTTGACATCAGGTCCTCCATGTCAAGTTCTTCGGCATCTATGGTGATGTGTGCATATTTCTCGTAAAGGGGGCAGCGTTCTTCGTATAAGGACTGAAGGGATTGCCCCTCCCGGAATACGACCCCACGCTGTTTGATATTGCCCAGCCGTTTACTGATGGTACGATAGCTTAGCTGGATATATACAACCGTACCGATACTCCGCAGGTGCTCCATCGCCTTCTCACCGTATATTACGCTTCCGCCGGTGGCTATTACCGCATTCTCTGTCTCAATACTACTATTTACCTGCTCTTCTATGGCGATTAAGCCTTCCAGACCATCACGTTCAATAATGTCTTTTAACAGACATTTCTCTCTATCTTGTATCAATAGGTCAGAATCAATAAAATGATACCCCATTACCTTAGCCAAAATTACACCGACTGTGCTTTTTCCCGCCCCGGGCATTCCAATCAGAATTATATTATTCATTAAAAACCTTCCTTTATTAAGTCTTCTCCGTCCAAGGTCACTATCACTCTTCTCAGAGGCTTGTTCCAAATAGTATAATACAAGCTCCGATAATAATCCAGTATAAAAATTAATAATATCCATCCTGTAGACTACATAAGACCAATTCATATAAATAATATACGTCCATACAAATAACCTATGTTACGTATAATAATTAAAGGGATGTAAGCAAGTAACAGCTGCTCTTGTCTTACTACAGACATAAGTCCTTGTTACCTGTAACATCCCTTGTCTATTACTTAATCATAGATACCTGCAAAGCTGCCCTTTGTAATTGGCTTTGCAGCAACTGTTATTCTATCTAACCATTGGTATCACTAGGATAATGCAGCAAGAAAGCGGTCAAAGGCTGCCTGCCCCTCCGACGTTCTCTTATATACTCCGGCGTGCTCCAGAACCTTACAGAACACCTTCCCGATCTCCTCCTTCAGAATATCATCGATATTCTCCTCGTTGATCTCTGGATGTCCCGGTAAGAATTCCTCTGCCCAGTTTGCATGTTTTTCAATCTGATCATTGGACCGAAGATCCTTGCCCAAAAGAATATAATCCTTAAGCAGGCTCATCTCCTCCTTCAGTCTTGCCGGAAGGATTGCGAGTCCCATCACCTCTATCAGTCCGATGTTCTCCCTCTTGATATGGTGAAGCTCCTCATGAGGGTGATACAATCCCAGAGGATGCTCCTCTGTCGTTAGATTATTCCGGAGTACCAGATCCATCTCGTAATAATCTCCTCGTTTTCGGGCAATCGGTGTAATCGTATTGTGAGGTTCATTTCCTGTAAATGCATGAATTACGGCTTCTTCATCCGTATATCCGCGCCATTTTGTAAGTATGTGATCCGACAACGCTACCAGATGATCATCCTCCCTGCTGCGAAGACGAATTACTGACATCGGCCAACGGACCACTCCTGCCTCTACCTCCTCAAAACCCTTTACTGTAAAGGTTCTTTCGATGGGAGCCTTTGCCATAGCGAATTCGTAATTGCCGCCTTGGAAATGGTCATGACTAAGAATAGATCCTCCTACAATCGGGAGATCTGCATTGGAGCCAACAAAATAGTGAGGAAACTGCTTTACAAAATCAAGTAGCTTACGAAAGGCTGCTCGGTCTATCTGCATTGGTGTATGTTCCATGTTGAATATAATACAATGCTCATTATAATATACATAAGGCGAATATTGAAAGCCCCAATCCTGGTCATTGATTGTGATTGGTATTACCCGATGGTTCTGTCTTGGCGGATGATCCACTCTTCCGGCATAACCCACATTCTCCGCACACAGCAGGCACTTCGGATAACCACTGTGCTTTGCATTCTTCGCTGCGGCGATCGCCTTAGGATCCTTCTCCGGTTTTGACAGGTTGATGGTGATATCCAAATCACCGTACTGTGACTCGGTAATCCATTTGATATCCTTCTTGATACGGTATCTACGGATGTAGTCGTTATCCTGACTGAACCGGTAGTAGTAGTCCGTTGCTTTCCTCGGAGACTCCTGATAAAGCCCCCAGAAATGTTTTGATACTACGCTGGGCGGTGGTGTTAATACTCCCATGATCTTCGTATCAAACAGATCACGATATACAATACCGTTCTCCTTCATAATCCCCTTCTCGTAGGAATAATCTAGCATGGAGTTCAATATCTTCTCCAGATCAAGCTGCTCCGGATTAACCTCACACTCATTAAAATCCTCCAGATCAAACAATTCCAGCAGCCGATTCACGGCATATATCTTATCTTCTCTCTCTATCAGACCGGTTCTTTCTGCGTACATAACCAGTTTGGTAATTTGCTCATAAATCATATGTAATTCCTTTCATTCAAGCATGGCATGCTGCATCTTTGAGCTAGCCAAAAATCTACCTACTTATAACCCAAAGGATGATTCTTATGCCAGATCCAAGCAGAGGAGATAATCTCCTCAAGGTCTGCATGCTGCGGTTTCCATCCGAGGATCGTCCTCGCCTTTTCGCTGGAGGCGATAAGCTTCGCAGGATCACCAGCACGTCTCGGAACTGTCTCAGCCTTAATCGGATGTCCGGTTACCTTTCTTGCCGCATCAATAACCTCCTTCACGGTAAAGCCTACACCGTTACCCAGATTGAAGATATTACTCTCCTTCCCCTGCATCAGATACTCCACCGCCAGGATATGAGCCTGTGCCAAATCAGTCACATGGATGTAATCACGTACACAAGTACCATCCTTGGTATCGTAATCCTCTCCAAAGATACTGATGGATGACCGTTGTCCGTTGGCTACCTGAAGTATTAAGGGAATCAGATGGGATTCCGGATCATGAGCCTCTCCGATGGTTCCACTCTTATGAGCCCCACAGGCATTAAAATAACGAAGGGATACATAGTTCAGCTTGTGAGCGGCCGAGGTCCAATGGAACATTTTCTCCATAGAAAGCTTTGTCTCCCCATAAGTATTGGTCGGCATAGTGCGATCTGTCTCCAGAATAGGAACTCTCTCAGGTTCGCCGTAAGTCGCCGCTGTAGAGGAGAATACAATTTTATCTATCTTATGTGCTACCATGGATTCCAGAAGAACCTTGGTTCCGCATAAATTATTATCATAATATTTTAAAGGATTCACCATACTCTCACCCACCAGTGAATTCGCCGCAAAGTGGATTACTGCATCGATCTTCTCCTTATCAAAAACACTGTCAATGAATTCGCGATTACGAATATCTCCCTGGTAGAAGCGCGCTTTCGGATGTACGGCACGAATATATCCGGTCTCCAGATTATCCACGATAACAACCTCATCGCCACGGTCAATTAATTCATAAGCAGTATGGGAACCAATGTAGCCTGCACCGCCAAGTACCAAAATCGTCATAGTAAAACCTCCTTATCTATCTGAACAAGTCAATCTCTTATAATATAATCGGACCATCGCCCACTTCAACTACATAAAAGGCTGCCAGGTAACCGATTTTCTCATTATATTCCTTACCTACATTCTTAATAAATGCATCCACTGCTGCTTCCTTCACGATACTTACTGCACAACCGCCAAAGCCGGCACCGGTCATTCTTGCACCGACGACACCCTCTTGTCTTAATGCTGCTTCCACGATGGTATCAAGCTCTATACCGGTAACCTCATAATCATCTCGAAGAGAATTATGGGACGCAATCATCAGCTGTCCAAAGAGTGTCAGATCATTCTTCTTTAAAGCAGCCACTGCCTTGATGGTTCTCTGATTCTCATAAACCGCATGCTTTGCACGCTTTCTCTGAACCGGATCCTTAATATCCTCTTTATATTCCTCATACTGCTCCTCTGTCAGCTCGCCAAGGGCTGTTACCGGAAGTACCTTCTGAAGATCACGGAGAGCAGCCTCGCACTCGCTTCTTCTCTCATTATATTTAGAATCTCCAAGACCACGTTTCTTATTAGTATTCATGATTACTATCTTGGCATCACCAAGCTCAAGGGGCGCATAATCGTAAGATAGGTCTGCCGTATCGAGGAAAATGGCATGATTCCTTTTACCCATAGCTACCGCAAACTGATCCATAATTCCACAGTTTACTCCGTTAAAATTGTTTTCAGAGTATTGGCTGATCAGCGCAAGCTCGGTATTCGTTATCTCTAATTGGAATAAATTCTTTAAGATAAAACCAGTCAACACTTCTAAGGAAGCGGAGGAGGATAAACCCGAGGCATTGGGGATATTACCAAAATATAATACATCCATACCACCGACTATCGGATAGCCCTTCTTCTGCAAAGCCCAGATGACACCCTTGGGATAATTCGCCCAATTATCTTCCACCTTTAATTCCAGATTGTGAATGGAACTCTCAATTATTCCAAGATCTTTGAAATTCAGAGAACAGAAACGCAGCCTGTCATCATTTCTCTTTCTTGCCACCGCGTAGGTCCCGATGGTCAATGCGCATGGAAACACATGCCCTCCGTTATAATCGGTATGTTCACCGATCAGGTTCACTCTGCCCGGTGCAAAATATACCTGATATTCACCTTCCTTACCAAAAACCTCTTCAAACTTCTGAAGCAGCTCCTTCTTCATCATTCATTCTCCTCCTTCTTTTATAATCTATGATTAGTGCATCATTATTTTGAGAAAACTTACATGCATTTCAATCTGCTTGTATTCGTTATAAAGTATGCTATTATGCTATTTGTTTTATAATCATATATACCATTAATTTATAATCATATCCTGGACTGAATTAGCACTGTAAGATCTATTTGTTTCATAATTTCTGTTATATAACATATTTTCTGTTTGTTTGATTATATAATACACCTCTCTACCAATTTTGTAAAGAGGCTTCTTACCATAATCCATTATTTAAATACGATTTTCATGATAATATTTTGAGGGTAATCGCCAAAGCCTTCTCCGAACAGATTCATGCCGCCTGAGTGTTTCGCGTCCTCTTTTATTCCAATTCGAACCGAAATATAATCCTTCCCGGTAAGAGAAAAATATGCTAGCCCTTCATCCATAGTTTTCTCATCCTCTAAATAACAGCCTTGTTCTGTTATACCCCAGGTTTTCAGTATACCATACTGGGTATTCTTATCCGGCCACCAATCCGGATTTAGCTTGCCCCTTCTGCCACCGTAATCGCTCTGACAGTTCCAGGTTCCAACCTCCAGACCATTTACCCATAAGGTAATATCCGAAGGATAATTCAGATTAAACTCATGATCCTCTGAACATAGTTCCATAGAAAGCTCAATACGTTGAACTTCCTTCCCGATGATAGAATTCGTCGGGAAGCGATATTCCAGGTACCCTCGTCCAATCCAAATCAGCTGTGCTTCACTACGTTCCGGAAGATAAAAACACCTGGGATCATCCTCGGTGCCAATCGGACCCTTAATGCTTGCAATACCGCAGGTAGGTTCAATCTGATAATCAACATAGCTACCGATTGGCATCTTGATAATCTCTTCCTCCTGCTCCAGGTTCTTCGTTGTATTCATCTCTACATAGATATGGTCAAGTACAATATGGCATAGTTTCATCGATCCTCGAATACCAGGCTGTAATGAGGTCTTAATCATACCGGCCTCCTCCAGTACCTTTACATGAGCCGCCGAGGAAGATGCCGGAATATCTAAAAGCTCAGCAATCTCATTCACATTCAAATCCTTATGACGGAGCTGTCTTAGTATCTCAATCCGGGTCTCAGAGGATAGCGCCTTTGAGACGGATGCCAGATTCTCTATATCATCCAAATTCATTTTTATTGTTTGTATCATAGCAAATTTCCTCTAATTCTAATAGTATATATTGATATAAATTAAAAACGAAACATCCCGAAGGGATCAGCCTTCCGTACACTCGTTATCCTGATTTGATAACATCTGGATACCACGATGTTCAACCGCAGTGGAGAACACAATCTGAGTGCTTGTCTTACCGAACTTTTGAACCTCACCGATGAAAGCATCCAAATCCATGGTGCTTTGAAACCCCACTTTGATTAACATCGAGAAATTTCCAGTAACACAATTACATTCCATTACATTTGGACATGCCTTGATAAAAGGATAGAACTCTGGTTTCTGGCTAGGTGCAACCTCCAGATTGATAAATGCAGTAATATGGTGCCCAAGCTTCAGCCAATCAATATCGGTATGATAACCTTTAATGATTCCCTGCTTTTCTAAACGTGTAATTCTTGCCGCTACGGCCGGCGAGGATAAAAAGACCTTCTCCGCTAATTGCTTTAACGGCACCCTGGCATTCTCCTGCAACATAATTAACAATTGCTTATCAATATGATCCACACTATCCCTCCATTCTGCCGTAAACCCGCGAAATTGAGCGGCAGCACAAATTTGTAGATTGTAATATTAGAGATTTTTCAATCTATCCTCACGTCTCAAATGTATAATAATACCTAATTCTAACCCCACCTACTATGAAATGCAAGAAAAGATTTAATGTAAAGTTTGTGAAATGATCAGTAATTATTACTTTATTGCTTTTATATGTATTCGGAGTACCTCTACTGAAGAAATCTATGAAAAAAACCAGGATAAGAATATGCCGGCCGGACCAACAAATTCTTATCCTGGTTTCTCAAACAATTATATATAATTTTCCTTATTAATCTATTCCTCAGCTGATTCGACGTCTTGTTTGATCATCGCTTCAAAGCCGCTACTAAAGCGCATGGTTCCATCACTCATAACCCATAAGGCTTCCGTTCCCTCAAGGTCTTCAATCAGTTGGAGACCTTTTTCATACGGCAGATTAAAAATAGCTGTGGATAATGCATCTGCCAGGCCTGAATTCTCAGTCACTATGGATACTGCCGTAAATTTCTCCGCCGGCATTAAAGTAGATGGATCAATAATATGGTGGTACTCAACTCCGTCCACCGTATAATATCTCTCATAGTCTCCACTAGAAACCAGAGATAAGTTTTCTAAATTAAGAATATAGAGATACTTCTCTTCACTATCCTTTTCAGGATTCTGAATACCTACATTCCATGAAGCCTCCACTCCGACATCGGTTCCTTCGTTCATCTCAGCCAATACACTATAGCCCTTGCTTCCGATAGCGCGAACATTACCACCTACACTTAGGAGTCCATGCGTATAACCCTTTTCCATTGCCAGCTGTGCTACCTGTTCCGTAGCATAACCCTTTGCGATCGCTCCGACGTCCAGACTCATCTCCGGATCCTCCAGATATACCGTGGATGCCGACTCATCAATAATCATCTTACTGATATCCGTATGCTTCTCCTTCTCCTTAAGGATCTCCATGGGAGGAAGCTCGGCATTCTCCGGGTCATCTGTCCCTGCCTCACGGTAATCATGCCAAACCTCAAGAACTGCACCAAAAGCTACATTCACTGTACCTTCCGACAATTCATAAGCATCTCTGCTAAATAGAAGCATATCTATAATTTTATGATCCACCTCTACCGGTGCAATTCCCGCATTGTCGTTAATTGTCTTAATATTATTGATACCTTCATAATCGTGATATTTATCATAAAGTTCATGATATACCTTCAAATCATCATAAACAGATTGTGCAAATTCAGAAAAAATCTCTTTGTTATCAGAATATCCCACTATAGTTGTTACTGTATCAAATAGCTCTAAAAACTGTGCCTGGTATCTGGTCAGCTCAGGCTCCTTCTTACAGGCTGTCATATTTAAAATTATCACTGTAATCATTAATACAACTATAAATTTGCGTTTCAAGGACTCACCTCATATCATTCTACTTGTCAAACAACTCTGTAACCTTCTAATCCACAAGCTTCTTATCTCATGAAATTAACTTTTGTACTTCATTCAGACTACTCTTCCTATCATATATCTATCTGTTACCTAAATCAAGAGTATTTACAACGCTTCATAGCTCTGCTCGCAGGCATTATTCGCATGTGCGCGTTCGCATTTTGTAAGTGAGCTTACTAAATTGAGCAAACATTGTTTATTCAAATTGCTCACATTTGCTTATGCGGAAATAAATAAGGCTGCTGCGAAACATTACTGTTCAATGTTTTGCAACAGCCTTATAACACATCAACTTTTCCCCGAGTTACGAGAGATCCGTTGTATGCCAGTTACACTTTAATGATATTACTTAGCTGCGCTAGCTGCTGCCTTTTCGATATCAGCAACAAAAGCATTAACATGTACTGTTACAGAAGCTGCTAAGTCTGCATCTGCAGGCTTGCCTTCTGTTAAAGCAATACCCTTAACTTCATCTACAGTCTTGCCTACAACATAAGTTGCGAATGCGTTAGCCTGCTCATACCACTCCTTACCGATAGCGGAAGCCTTCTTCATACCATAAGCATCCTTTAATTCCTGCTTGGTCTGAGGTGCTACTGCTAAATCTGTAGTGATAACGCCAGCGGTTGTGAAGTTAACATTACCCTGGGAAGCATCGATTACACAGCTGGAGATCTTGCCTTCTGCATTGAAGGTAGATGCGATATAGTAAGAATATGCCTGAGCTAAGCCTTCGCCTTCTGCGCTAGCATCTTTGGACTTTGCCATATCGGTAGAAATACCAAGACCTAACTGATCGCCTTCTACTGCACCTAATTCCTGAGCATTAGCAACAGCCTTCTCAAGAGTAGCTACATAATCAGTGATATGTACGGTTACGGAAGCAGCTAAATCAGCATCGGTAGGAACGCCTTCTTCATTTACAGCGATACCTTTTACTTCATCAACAGTCTTGCCGATAACATAAGCAGCGAAAGCATCTGCCTGCTCATTCCACTCTTTAGCAATACTGGAAGCCTTAGCCATACCATACTCAGCGCCAAGCTCTTGCTTAGACTTGAAAGTAGTTGCAATATCAGTTACAAGCTTGCCTTCTTTAGAGAAGTTCATCTTAGTCTGAGCTGTATCAAGCTTGCAATCTAAAATCTTGCCATCTGCACTAACTAAAACAGCTACAACAACGGAATCAACCTGAGCCAAACCGTCCTTTTCGCCTGCATTTGCACTCTTAGCAAGAGATGTAGTTACTGCAAGACCAGTCTTCGCAGCTGCTGCAGTTGTTTCTGTTGCAGCGGGTGCTTCTGTTGCTGCGGGTGCCTCTGTTGCAGCGGGTGCTTCTGTTGCTGCAGGTGCCGCTGTGGGCTCTGTTGCTGCGGGCTCTGTCTTTGAACCACAAGCAACAAACAATGACATTACCATTACTAATGTAAGTAACATCGCCATAATTTTCTTCATAGATCTTTCCTCCATATTGGGTTATATTGTTTTTGTGTAACATTTATATTAATTCCATTGTTAATGGAAAAAATACCGTATTACTTTGCCACAAAGGCACTGATAAAGATGATTAGGGAATTAAAACCCATAATCAGAATGTAATTCTTAATTGCCATCAGGAAGGTGGTTGCCTTCTCCTGTTTTTGGAAGAATGTATTGATATTCTTCTGTACCGGAATAATCGTAATCAGAGATATCAAGCAAACAGGTGATAGAATACCGACAATCACCATAACGATTGTTGCCAGATAGGTCGCATAATAGAGAGCAGCGAAAAGATAAAGCGCTTTTTTTCCTATATAATATGGCAGTGTATGTCGTTTTACCGCGATATCCTTTTCCAGATCACAGATGTTATTCGCCAGCATTATGTTGGCTGTTGTGCAAAACGGTGCTATAGAAAATAACAAAAGTGAAAATAATGGAAGCACTTGAAATTCCAGGGATATTGTCTCAAAATTAACACTCATGCTCAAAAAAGTACCGGCAGGAAGATTAATATAAAGGATAATGAACGGTATTAACAAACCGTAAAAAGCTCCTGACAACACTTCTCCAAGGGGTTGCCTGGATATCGGTACCGGTCCGTAGGTATAAAACACACCACACAGGAAGCATAGACCGCCAACCAGGAATATAACGATATCTGTCTGAAACGCAAGTAATAATCCCAACGCAGCACTGACTATAAATAACACATAGATAATAATGAGTGCTGTTTTTCTATTAAACTGCAGTGTCTGATGATTATTCTTCGTATCTATGTAATTATTAATTGCAGTAGTTGTTAAATCAAACAGAAACATAGAGGCAAAGAACAACATCGTAAGGCCCCATTTTATCGGCTGTCCCTGATACACCAACAGAGCAATCGTAATTAGAAATGCAAAGGTACTGGTTATTTTCGTCATTATCTCTACATAATCTAAAAATCGCTTTATCATAGTTCTCTCCCTCAATGTTGTTTTTGACATCCGCTTTCTGACTCTTACATGCCCAATTATAATTGAGACATGTAAGATTAAGAAAACAGTAAGACATTATGTGTATAAAATTTCTATTAGAAGAATTGAACTCCTTAGGATAAACGGGATGCTTTCTTCAACACATTAATCAATTGCTCCTTTTTGTGTAAAGGCATAGAAAGCTCTTCTATAATCCTCATGGATTTGTTATAGAACTTATCTATCATCAGCCTGGTGAACTTAAGTCCACCTGCCTTAACGACTGCTGCATTAATATCCTCTCTGGTGATTGCATGGGCCATTGCTTTTTCTTTAAAATCACCGAGCTGGGATAAGGCATGGATCAGAGGAAGAGTAATTACACCCTGCTCATAATCCGATTGTACCGGTTTATTGGCACCCTCTACTGTCTCTTCAAAATCAATACAGTCATCGGATAGCTGAAATATCATACCGACATAAAACCCAAGCTGACGATATCTCTTCGCCTGCTCCTCAGTACAATTAGAAAATATTGCTCCTGCGAAGAAAGATGCTTCAAAGAGTGCTGCGGTCTTACCGGATATTATTTTAAGATAACGGAAGATGGATAGATTAATGTTACCATTGTTAACATGCTGGTTTAATTCACCTAAGCATACCCTTCCGACATAATCAGGTAAAGCCATATCCAGATAATCCTTCTTATTCTCTATGGAAGCAGCCATACGAAGAGCTACACTCAACAGATAATCACCACAGATAACCGCTGTTTTTTTACCATACTTCTTCTGCAGGGTTACATCTCCCCTGCGAAGCTCAGCATTATCAATAATATCATCATGAACAAGTGTTGCCAGATGCAGAATTTCGATTGCTGCTGCAATCTTCACTGCATTCTTATGGATCATTCCGTTCTCATCTTCAGCGCAGATAAGCACTGAGACAGCACGGATGAATTTTCCTCTGGAGGTCATTAGATGCTTCGTATATTCTCTAATAATCAACGGTGACGTGGAAAGCGTTCTATCTACTTCCTGCATCACCAGCTCCAGGGCTTCCTCTGAGCGGATTAATTCGATATTAACTTCTTGTTTTATCTTGTTAGTCATTATAAATATACCACTTTCTGACGAATGGTAGTTTCTTCCACAGCTTCTTCAGCCCGGGCATAGCGTAGTAATCAAGTCCTAAGGTTCTACCTGCTCCAATCAGAACAGCGATTCCAGCGAAAATCATCCAGAAAGTCCCCAGATATAAGCCGGTAGTACATACAAACATGAACTGTAGAACTAAGGAAACAGCTGCTGCAGGAGTTGTGAATAATCCTCCCATTAGTGCTAATCCAATTATAATCTCTGCAACAACGATAAATATCTGCATGATAAGCTGCACATTATCGTAAGGTAAAATCAGTTTATCTACAAACCAATTCATAAGCGGTACATCCAGCTTGAAAGCAAAATCACCGATTTTTGAATGGGCCAAATCTTTACCACTTAAAAGGATAACCTTAAACAGTCCAAGGAAATCAAAATTAATGAAAACCTGACCGATCTGCTGTACTGCTTCGGCTGCACCTTCTGCTGCTCCGGTCGCTCCCGATACAGCATCCGCCGCTCCGGCTGCTCCTGCTGCACTGGTTGCTCCTGACACCGCATCCGCTGTTAACTGGATTGCATGGGAAGCCTTCGTAGCTACCATCTGAACTGCTTTAACAACACCATCTGCTGCTGCAGTGGTTGCAGAGGATACGGCATCTGTCTCACCTGCTGCCTGAGGATAAAGAATACTGTTGTACCAAGCATTTGCTCCACCGAAGAAGCCGGTAAGCTTTGGTCCGGTAACCCATCCCTCTACGATCTTCATAATACCTTCGAATAGCCATACAGCACCGAGCCATACTCTAAGCGGCATTAATAGAAAGCTTGGTGTACGATTGGAAAAATGTCCACCAACAAAGCTTCTGCAGTTACGAATAGTGAAGATTTCCATCTTCAAATAATGGAATACCTTATTCCAGCCTAATACCTGGATAAAATATATAATATTAATAAAATGCTTTGCAAACATAGCCAGGAAGGAAGGCATACTGAAGAAATGACCTGGAAGACCTACATGACATACCGCATAACGTCCGCCGATACTTACCATAACACCATGGAACTTCGGGTTGTATTCCTCTAATTTCCCTTCACCCTTAATAGCAACTTCTATATTATGTGCTGCCGTGTGGGAACTTTGCTCACAGTTCTCAACCATCTGCGGAACCGGACGTTCTTCACCCGGTGCAATGTAATTCATATTATCGCCGATAACATATACGTTCTGATTCTTAGTAGAACGAAGATATTCGTCCACCTGAACACGACCACCGCGAGTTACCTCTAAGGCATCCGCAGATTTCTGAACAACATCTACACTCTGGATACCTGCAGCCCAGATAATCGTTCCCGCCTTGTAGTGGTTTATCTTATCTCCCTGCTTCAGCTCGATGAAATCGCTGCCGATATTGGAAACAAAGGCATTCATGATAAGTTTAACACCCATCTTCTCGAGACGTCTTGCCACCTTAGCTGACAACTTCTCTGTCAGGTTCGGTATCGGTCTGCTTAAACCATCCACGTTAACCATTGTTACCTCTCTGCGATCAATGTCAAATTTTTCGCATAAAAAAGGAACATATTCGGCTAATTCACCGATCATCTCAACACCGGTAAAGCCGGCACCGACAACATAAAACGTAAGTAATCTTCTTCTCTCCTCCGCATTCGTTTCACAAGCCGCAATACGGAATGTGTTTTGAATGTGATCTCTAAGTACTACTGCATCCTCATAGGACCATAGCTTGAAAGTGAATTCCTCCGCTCCGGGTACTCCGTAGAAGGTAGGCTTCGAACCAGCCGCTAACACCAAGTAATCATAAGAATAGGTTTCGTTTTCGGCAACAACCGCTCTCTTCTCATAATCAATCGAAGTAACCGTATCCATCTTCACATTAACCCGACGTCCGGCAAATACCTTCTTAAGACTGATCTTGATACTTTCTTCGTCCACACGGTTAGCCGCAACCTCATGAAGCTCAGTAAGCATGGTGTGGAAAGGATTCTTGTCAATAATTGTAATACTGACATCGTTCCTTTTTTTGAACTTCCTTGCTAATTTTTTTGCTGCCAATATACCAGCGTAACCGGCACCGACAATAACAATTTTCTTTTCCATGTCTGCTCCTTACTGTTTTTTCATGCAAATTTTACGAAAAATTTCGCATTTGCAATTGTTAAGTTTGTAACAATCTTTTACACAACTTACAAGTAACCCCAGTACTCCATGTTACATTTACTGTGCTTAGTATAACACGTTATGAATAATTTGAAAACATTTTTTCAAAAAATAGTGAATATGGCTACTCTTTTTGCGATTGCACACTCCTCTTTGTGCATATCATATAAAACTGATAGGAATTAGCTTTATCGCATCAAAGTACATGAAATAATTGTCATATTTGGTCGTAGCGGCACCCGATATCCCCTAACGCGAAAAGCTGTATCTCCCCAGACACAGCTTTTCTTTTTCAGCTCTATTTTATTCCTACTACCCACTTTGTAAGTTATCCGATGCGGAGACTTACATGGATACAAAAAGTTGCTTTAGAACTTTTGTATCATATATTAATGAAAGCCAGCCTGCGCTTTAATTAATCATATTCATATAATATATTAATTATGATATATCTATTAATCTATTTATAATACTCTTAACTTAATTTATAGTATCTCTTATTTTACTCATGAAGAAGTTCCTTTAGATATCTACCGGTGTATGATTCTGACACCCTTGCCACCTGCTCCGGTGTTCCTTCTGCAACAACATACCCACCTTTGCTGCCGCCCTCAGGACCTAGATCAATAATATAGTCTGCTGATTTGACAACATCCAGATGATGTTCAATTACAATAACGGAATGTCCTTGATCTACCAGCTTATTTAAACATTCCAGCAGTTTCGCAATATCGGAAAGATGCAGTCCGGTTGTCGGTTCATCCAGAATATACAGGTTATGGGCACCTTTCTTGATTTTAGCCAGCTCATAAGCCAACTTCACTCTTTGGGCTTCCCCACCGGATAATGTAGTAGAACTCTGACCAAGACAGAGATATCCGAGACCCAGCTCGTTCATGATAGTGAGCTTATGTCTTAGATAATTGTCCTCCTTGAAGAAATCAAGTGCTTCCTCTACTGTCATCTCCAATATCTCGGCAATACTTTTACCCCGGTGTTTTATCTCCAGACCTTCTTCACTATAGCGCATCCCCTTACACATAGGACAGATCGTCTCAATATCTGCCATAAATTGAAGGTTCGTTACGATTATGCCATCCCCGGCACAATGCTCGCATCTGGTACCATTGGCATGAGTTAAGCTAAAATCCAGAGCGGTGTAGCCCTTATCCATAGCCTCCGGTTGGGAGGCAAAGATATCACGAATCTTATCGAAGATACCAATATAAGTGGCCGGATTGGATTTGCTGTTTCTGCCTATAGGCGACTGGTCAATGTTGATCACATTGTTAATCTGATCCGATCCAAAGAGAAAGTCATGCTCTCCAGGCACAATCCGGGCACATGTCTTATCGATCTTAAGCTGTTTATATAATATTTCATTGATCAGGGAGCTCTTGCCGGAACCGGACACTCCGGTCACACACAAGAACACCCCAAGTGGAATATCCAAGTCCACATTCTTCAGATTGTTTTCTCTGGCACCCTGAATGGACAAAAAGCTGTCACCCAGGTTTCTTCGATTCTTTGGAAGCGGTATCTGCCTGGCTCCCGAGAGATATTGTCCAGTGACAGAGGTCTTCTCTCTCGTAATATCCTGTAGTGTACCGCTGGCGACAACATTACCGCCATGAATACCCGGACCGGGGCCGATCTCTATTATGTGATCTGCATTTTTTATGGTTTCGATATCATGCTCTACAACAATTACCGTATTTCCGATATCCCTCAGCTTCTTCATCGTCTCAATGACCCGATCGGAATCTCTCGGGTGAAGACCAATACTCGGTTCGTCCATCACATAAAGCATTCCCATCAGCTCACTACTGATCTGTGTTGACATCTTGATACGCTGCATCTCACCGCCGGAGATGCTGTCACTCCTCCGGCTAAGATTAATATAATGAAGCCCTATATCAATCAGAAGCTGAACTCTCGTCTTAATTTCATATAGAATAGAATTTGTCACATCCATAATAGCCGGCTTAAAATGCAACTCTTCTATGAACTCCAGTAGTTCGGGCAGCTGCATCCTACATAAATCATCGATATTCTTATTCCCTATCGTCACCTCAAGCCTCTGTCTCTTGAGACGCGCTCCGTTACATTCCGGACAGATCTTCTCAATCATGCAATCTTTGATGAAGCTAGGCTCAAAAGCCTCTGTGGTTGAGGTTCGTCGAATATACTGGCGATACCAGTGCTCCAGCTCATGAACATATCCCCAGAAGGGTATCTCTCTGCCAACAATCCAATTTCGTTTGCCGGAATTCGGCGGCTGCTGCATCTTAACTAATTCGCCCTTGGTACCGTAGAAGATGATATCATGGATCTCCTTTGGAAGGTCTCGGAAAGGAGTGTCCAGACTGAAGCCATACTGTTCGGACAGACTATACATCATAACCGTACGATAGCTGTCCTTCCCGTTTACATTATATACGGTGTTCTTTAAAGCCCCCTTATTGATGCTCTTCTCCGGAGCTACAATCAAAAATCTTGGTTCCACTACATAGGACATTCCGACCCCGAGACAGGTATGGCAGGCACTAGCTCCGGTGTTAAAAGAGAAGTGGAAGGGCTGCATATCGCATAAGAACATATGATGCTTCGGACAGGCATATCCTTCATAGAAGGAGTCATCTACCTCTCCTATCACCTCAACCTTAATCATTATATCCTCATCCAGAGCCAGCATCGCAGCTTCGATGGATTTAGTGATTTGGATATAAGCATCTTTTTTCAATGTAAACCGGTCGATAATAAGTTCAATATAGTAATCCTTTGTCTCATCCAGTTCCCTCTTCTCAGCAAGAGAAAAGGGCTCTCCATCCACTAACAGCTTCTTATACCCCTTGTCACGCAGGCTCTGGAAGGTATAATTATTGTCCTCGCCGTAAATCTTATAGACCGGAGCGCGCAGTTCAATCACCGTTCCCACGGGCAGGGTTGAGATATGCTCTGCAATCTGAGCAGCTGATAATTGCTCCAACTTATGCCCGCATTCTGGGCATCGCCCGTCACCAGCCGTAGCATAAAGCAATCTTAAATAATCATTAATATCGGTAACGGTACCTACCGTAGACCTGGGATTGTTATTTCCCTTCTTCTGCTCTATGGCTATAACCGGAGATAGCCCTTTAATATAATCTACCTTTGCTTTCTTCAGCTGACTGATTCTACTCTTGGCAAAATTAGATATCGAGTCCAGGAATCTCCGCTGTCCCTCGCCATAAAGCACATCAAAGGCCAGTGATGATTTGCCCGAGCCGGATACTCCGGTGATGACAGTCAGCTTGTCTCTCGGTATCTCCAAGGATATATTCTTTAGATTGTTCTGCTTAGCTCCTGATATTTCAATACTGGTACGAACCGCCATGCAAATAACCCGCCTTTCTCATAGCCGCTAAAACTTTGGGCCATCACTGATAATACTGATATGCTATCTCCTCGACAGCCTTCCGACTCTTAGGAGTGATACGAATGGTTTGTGAAACCTTTACTATGACACCCTTTTCACAGAGGAAATCAAAGATACCCGTGATAAAATGACTATCCGTATGAAAGTATTTCGTTATCATAGTTACCGTCTTCATCTCTCCATCTGACATGTACTCCACCACCGGTTTCTTAATCATGTCAAGGTGCTGTTCAAGATACCCTTCCAGTTTCAATATAGCTGCTTCTATCTCTTCCTCACTATAATGATGAGACATTGCTCCTTGATAATAAGGAATTATCATATCCGGATTTAACGTATATGCTTTAAGAATGGCTTCTCTTGAGGGTGATTCACCATGAAGGCATACCTCCATACGGGCTACATTATCTGCCGCCTTAAGAAGATAGAACTGTGCATATAAAGGATCCTTCTTCACAGTCAGCCATTTACGGCATTTATCACAGTGATGCACCAGCTCGCAGGCAATGATAAATACAGAGAGTGCCTGATCATCACTACCCATATGCTTGAATTCTTCAAAATATTCAACCAAGCTATCATCGGTGCAATACATGATCTGACCTCTGGAGAGATAAGAATGTCCAAAGGAGCCGCCCTGCAGGCTGTCCAGGTAACGCTTGAAGCCACTGCGCACAATCAGATATACATTAATTGTTATGTCATCCTCGACAATACAATAGGATTCGTTCTTTAGTACCTGATCCCTTACAATAAGTGTCATATCAATGTCGCTTTTCTCCCATACCTGGTCATAAGCAAGACTTCCGGCAACAATGACTGCAATGACATTCGGATCCTCCTTTATCTTATCGATGAAGCTCTTGGTTGCCTCCAGGTATCGTTGCCTAATCAGCTCCTGTTCCATTTTCTCCATACACCAACCTCCTAATGTATAATAAAATGTCTCACCTAGTCTGTACCTACTAATTTTCGGCATATTTACTATTGATTTTTTTGCCATTATGTTCCAATATATCATAAATGAAGTGCTTATTTATGATCCCTAGCTCCGCTCGTATGCTTGCAAGTAAACTTGCAGCATGCTCACTACGCTTTCTTTATATCATAAAACGTATGTTCTGGTTTCGTGTTTACTATTATACATCTACAACTTAAGAATTGAGGACAAAAATTGCTGATATACGTCCTCAAAAGAGACAAAAATTGCTAAGTAAGATGCCATATGCTATAATGATGCGGTTCTGCATCAAAGTAACAAAGCCAATAATTATATAGATACGGATGGTTGCAATGGATAATTACCTTTTAGAAATAATCAAGAATACAACTGAATATATCGAAGATAATCTACTGGAGCCAATTAATCTGGATACCATTTCTGAGAATGTCAATATCTCCAAGTTTCATTTACTTCGGATCTGGAAGGGTGCAACGACCACCGGCCTTATGGAATACGTAAGGCTACGAAGAATCTCCTTATCCCTCGGTGATCTGCTGAATGATCGTTACAGCATCGACTATATCTCCTCCAAATATTCCTTTGGAAGTGAGCGTACCTATAACCGTGTATTCAAGGAAGCCTTTGATACCACTCCTGCTAAATGGAGGCGTAATCCTACGCCGGTGAAGATTCTGGATTGTTTCAATGCCGACTTTATGAACTGTGCCGGGGAGGGTTTGATCTTCTTTCGTTCCATCTCCGTGCTGCCGGCTTTTCGTATTGCAGGAATAGAATATCAAGTCAGTATTGAGGAGAATCTCCGCAACCAGATCGCGAACCGACATGGTAATGATTTCTTCTATAACCACCGTCATAGAGTAATCAATCCGGTTGAAAAGGATTCCTACATCGGTTTTACCTCTATTCCGAAGATTAATACCGGCTATACGGTTTATCAACCCTCCATCGAGGTGAATGATAACAGTATCATTCCTCCCGACATGAAGGTAAAGCATATCAAAGCGCATAAATACGGTGTTTTCACGTATATGGGACCTCATCGCCCGGAGGATATCTCCTCAAAGACTCTTGAATCTATATGGAAGTATGTTTTTGATACCTGGATGCCGACTATTGACTTTCAATTGGAAGAGAACTTCCACTTTGAGCTCATCCATTATTCCAAATGCAATAAGAATTATTCAGAATGTGATCTTTATTACCCAATCTCAGTACTATAACATAGACTTTCAAAATACATAATTTTAAGCACAAAGAAATGCCCCACATTCCGTGAAGAGCCATTTATGCAGGATTTTACCTCCTGTCATTTAGCAGCTTCACGGGTTGTGGGGTATTTATTATGATAGAACGCTCGTTAATGGTGCTTTCAACTGACATTCATTAATCGTTTGCTGGCTGCTTTCCGATGTAAGCCAGGATACCTCCGTCTACATAAAGTATATGACCGTTCACGAAATCGGATGCATCTGAAGCAAGAAAGATAGCCGGTCCCATAAGGTCCTCGGTTTTTCCCCATCTTCCTGCAGGAGTCTTGGCGATAATAAATTCATTAAACGGATTTCCTGGTACTCGAAGGGGTGCCGTCTGGGGAGTCTCAATATAACCTGGTCCAATACCGTTACATTGAATGTTATAGCCGCCGTATTCGGAAGCAATATTCTTCGTTAACATCTTTAGTCCACCCTTGGCTGCAGCATAAGCCGATACCGTCTCACGCCCTAGTTCACTCATCATAGAACAGATGTTAATAATCTTACCGTGACCCTTCTCGATCATACCGGGGATTACTGTCTTCGTTACGATAAACGGCGCATTCAGATCCACATCGATTACCTTACGAAAATCTGCTGCCGTCATTTCCGTCATTGGGATGCGTTTGATAATTCCTGCATTATTAACAAGAATATCAATCACACCAACCTCCTGCGTGATCTTGTCTATTAATTCCTTCACACCATCTTCGTCCGTAACATCACAAACATAGCCATGCGCTTTAATTCCTAATTCCTCATAAGCCCTCAATCCCTTGTCAACCATATCCTGATTCAGATCGTTAAAGCAGATGGTTGCACCGGCCCGGGCATAGGCTGTTGCAATCGAAAAACCGATACCATAGGAGCCTCCGGTAATTAATGCTATTTTATTCTTCAGAGAGAATTGTTCTAACATATTATTCATAATAATAGCCCATCCTTTCTCATAACCTGCGCTTCATAATCCTACTGATTCTACGCACCTTTGTATACAGGCACAAATTGCATCACCAACGAATCAAGGCTACTTAATATTCATCATCGCAACCGCATCCATATCATCAAAATCCTGATTTTCACCAACCATGCCCCATATAAAGGTATAAGCCTGAGTTCCGCAGCCGGAATGAATGGACCAGCTTGGCGATATTACCATCTCACGGTTTCTCATTACGATATGCCTTGTCTCGGTAGGTTCTCCCATGTAATGGAATACCAAAGCATCCTCCGGCATATCAAAGTAGAGATATACCTCCATTCTTCTGTCATGAGTATGGCAGGGCATCGTATTCCATACACTACCGGGCTTCAGCTTGGTCATACCCATAACAAGCTGACAGCTCTCAACCTGCCCGGGCAGGATATACTTTGTGATTACTCTATGATTACAGGTCTCAAGAGAACCAAGCTCTACATTCACGCAGTTTTCAGGTTTGATGTGTACGGTCGGATATGTTTTATGCGCCGGTGCACTGTTAAAGTAGAATAAGGCCGGGCTCTTCTGATCCTCACTTGCAAAAACGATATTCTTCGCCCCCATCCCGATATACATACCATCCTTATAATCCAGTGAGTATACTGTATTGTCTACGGTTATGGTACCTTTTCCACCAATATTGATGATACCCATTTCTCTTCTCTCGAGAAAATATTTCGCTCTGATCTCTTCTCCGGCCGTTAAGGTTAATGGTGTGATCGGCACCGCAGCACCTATGATGATACGGTCAATATGGCTATAGACTGTCTTGATCTCACCGGGCACGAACATATTCTGCAGCAGAAATTCCTCACGTAATTGCTCAGTGGTATAGTGCTTTACATCCTTTGGCGATACTGCTGTTCTTAATTCCATATCCTTATCCCCTTCCTTTTTAATAATAGTATTTTATAGCTACAGTACTTTAATTACCGCCCTTACTTATGGTTAGATTATTCTCAAATCATAATGATCTTTCATGCCGTCATAGCAATGCTAATCTACTATCATTCTATCATATCGTATTTTCTTTTTCTTGCCGTTTATTATTAAAAATATTGAATTTAATGAACAGTAATGCTAGAATATAGGAATGCAAGAGTGAAAGATACAAATGGCATTATAGTTAAAGCACTATAAGGTTAATGGAATGGAGTGTGAATATGAAGGAATTTAGTTCCTGTAAAGCAGCGATTGATTCCTGCATAACGAATAAATATTTTGCAATCGCACATCTTTTTTTTGAAGAGAAGACAATGAATGTACATATTCATAACTGTTATGAGATATATTACTCTATCTCCGGAGGTAAGCAGTTCCTCATTGACAACAAGACCTATAAGATTGAACCGGGGGATTTGTTCTTCATCAATCAGTATGAAAGTCATTACCTGAGTCAGATTGACCAGAACGAGCATGAGCGTATTGTCATCTCAATACATCCGGATTTTCTCCGCTCTCTCTCCACAGAGAAGACAGAACTGGATTACTGCTTCCATCATCGGGAACCGGGCTTCAGCCATCGTATTCCTCTTGATAAAAGCAGGCAGCAAAGGTTCATGTACTATATCCATAAGATAACCGGACTGTCAGGCTATGGGGAGGATATTCTGGAACGCTTAGCATTTACCGAACTGATGGTTTTCTTCAATAAGGAATTCAATACCGGAGTACAGAAACTGGAGGACACCAATCAATTTACCTGTCAGTATGATCAGCAGGTTAACGATATCCTCCAATATATTAATGCCAATATCAACGAACCAATCACAATTCAGCAGCTTGCCGATAACTTCTATCTGAGCAAATCCTTTATCTGCCGCATCTTCAAACAATCGACCGGTACAACGGTCAATAAATATTTAACTGCCCGCAGAATCAGCATTGCCAAGGCCTTACTCAGTGAGGGGGCCAGTGTCAATGAAGTCTACGAGCAGTGTGGGTTTTTGGACTATAGTACGTTCTTAAAATCTTTTACAAAGACGGTAGGGTTATCCCCAAAGAAATATGCCTTATACAATAACCGGATCTGATCCGGTTATTCTTCTATCTTGACCGTTCTTCTCTTCCATCGGCCGGAGAAGAAGAAAAATAAGCCAAGAATAATCGTTGTAAGCGTACTCAGCGGAACAGCCAGTCCTACTCCCCGGAGTCTCAGGCCTGCTACTTCGCTAAGCAAATATGCCATCGGGATACGTATTACAATTGCCGATATAATGTTGATGAATAAGGAAAAGGTCGTATGTCCTGTTCCAATACAGAAGCCGATAAGACAGAAGGCAACCGGTACCAGAAGATAATCAATGGAAAACATTCGAAGGTATGGAATCCCTACAACAATCAGTTCCGGATCGGCGGAAAACATACGAAGTACATCCTGCGGAAAAATGGTCGTGAGTATAAAAATCGGAATAGAGATCGCATATGCCAAGCCCATTCCCGTAAGCATCGTCTTGATTGCTCTGTCTTCCCTCTGGGCACCGATATTCTGAGCTACCATTGCTGATACCGCTGCATTCATGGCAATTGCCGGGAGGATGGCAAAGCCGTTGTATTTACCAACTGCTCCTACCGCTGCGGAAGCAGTCACACCCATGTTATTCACTAAAGCCGTCAAGAACAGGAAGGATAGGTTACTGATCAGATTCTGTATCGTAAGCGGAATACCAAGCTTAAGAATATTCTTAAATTGTTCAAAATCAATCCGGAAGGAACTGAAATTAAAGTCAAATACAAATTTCTTTTTGCGAAGATAGATAACACATAAAATCATGCTGAGCGCCTGTGATATAATTGTTGCAATCGCAGCGCCAAAGGCTCCCTGACCAAATATCCCGACTAGGATCAGGTCCAAGACAATATTAGTCGCGCAAGCAATTGTCACGAAATAAAGGGGACTTTTACTGTCTCCCATTCCACGCATGATCGCACTTAACGCATTATATCCAAAGATGAATACCGTTCCCAGGGCGGTTACCATGAGATAGGTACTTGCTTCCTCATAGGATTCCAGCGGTGTATGTATCATTTTAAGAATTGGGTCCTTAAGGAATAGCATCAGTAAGGTTAAAATAATTGCCGAAATAATTAAAGTAGATAACAAGGTACCAATGATTTTCTTCAGCTTATTGGTCTTCTCAGCTCCGACGGACTGCGCAATCATAATTGTTCCACCGGTACTGATACCAACGGCTACATTCAAAATAATCATGGTAACCTGTCCGCCTATATTCACACCGGACATGCTGGCCGTTCCGTTAAATTGACCTACAATCACCATATCAGCTACGCTATATAGGGTCTGAATGATATTAGAAATAATAAATGGGATGGCGAAGCGAATAAGCAGTTTGGCTACATTTCCCTTTGCTAAGTTCTTCTGTTCATACATAGTAATTACCTTTTCCTTCTTCATATTAGAGTTCTCTGTCATACGTGTGTTTAGTTATTTTACTCTTGAATTCTTGTTTCGTCAATATTTAGAACACTCATATCGAGAACTTAGTTTCGTTCACTACGTTAATAATGAATTAAATTTTACTTCTCACTAGGCATATATAATATAAAGGGCAGTCATGATTGGTATTCAGAAAACAATCGGATTCCACATTGACTTATCCATCCATTAATGATACCTTTCATAATAGTGTGAATCACTGAAAGACATATTTCACACTTAGAAGGGCAGACAGTGTAAATAAGGTGTTATTATATAAAGTAATACTTGAGAATTGAGCAAACTCAATGACGAAGCATAGGATGCAGACTTCAAAAGAGACTATTTACAAACAAAAATCCTTGGAAACGTGGAGAGAAAGATATGAAGCATACTAAAGAACGTGAAGAAAAGCGTAATTTTTACAAAATGGTATTTTCCTTAGTGTTACCAATGGCTTTGCAGAACCTGATTAATGTAGGCGTATCAACTGCCGATGTGGTTATGCTGGGTAAAGTCAGCGAAACATCCCTGTCTGCCTCATCCCTTGCGGGTCAGGTTCAGTTTATTATGTCTCTTATTTTGTTCGGACTCACCTCCGGTGCTGCCGTCCTGACCGCACAATATTGGGGTAAGAAGGACCTCCGTACCATAGAGAAAATTCTCGGAATTACCATGCGAATTGCACTTATGGTATCGATCCTTTTTACGATATTGGTACTGCTCTTTCCCATCCCTGTAATGCATATATTCTCCAATGAAGCCGATGTAATCGAGCAGGGCGCTGATTATCTTCGTATCATTGCCTTCTCCTATGTAATTATGGCAATCACCATTATATACCTGAACATTATGAGGAGCGTGGAGAGGGTTATCATCGCCACTTTGGTTTACACCGCTTCTCTGATTACGAATATCATTCTAAATTCAATCTTCATCTTTGGTCTCCTTGGCCTGGAGCCAATGGGTATTCGCGGTGCGGCACTTGCCACATTAATTGCGAGAATATTGGAGCTTGTTATTGTAATTGTTTATGCAGTTTTTAAAAACAAAATGATACATTTTCATATCAGGGATTTATTCATACACGACAAGCTTTTGTTCCGTGATTTTATGAAATATTCTATTCCGGTTATGTTAAACGAGCTTATCTGGGGTGCAGGAACCAGTGTAAATGCTGCTATCATCGGTCATCTCGGCAAATCTGTGGTAGCTGCTAATTCTGTTACCCAGGTCACCCGCCAGCTGGCAATGGTTGTAGCCTTCGGTGTTGCGAATGCTACTGCCATTATTCTCGGTAAGGCTCTCGGAGAGGGTAAGGATGAGCTTGCTAAAACCTATGCCAAGCGCTTCATCCGTCTTACGATACTACTAGGTATCATCGGAGCCGGAGTTATACTCATTGCTTCCCAGATTGCCAGACAAACTCTGTCTTTAAGTGATGAAGCAAGAAATTATCTGCGCTTCATGATGTTCGTCATGTCATACTTTGCGATCGGTCAAGCCTTCAACACCACCCTGGTTGTTGGAGTATTCCGTGCCGGCGGAGATACGAACTTCGGTCTATTCTTAGATGCTACTACCATGTGGTGTGGTTCCATTCTGCTTGGCGCCCTGGCTGCATTTGTCTTCCGATTGCCGATACCTGTAGTCTATATGATACTGATGAGTGATGAGATAACAAAAATCCCCCTGACTTTGTGGCGGTATAAATCTATGAAATGGGTGAATAATGTAACGAGATAAGGATTAATGAATTTTGTATATTATGCTTTTTAGATACTAATTATTTTCAGAATTCTGATTAATCCATTTAAAATGAAAGTTAATTCCTATCTGTTGCTATATCAATCGTTCCTTTTCTGATTCACAACTATTATTTGTCCCTCTTAATGCCCTTAGGCTTCATTAACGGAAATTCCCCACTTTCTTTCAGCTTGCTGAAACGGACCATACGCTCCGCTTTCAGCATTGCTGCGTCTTCCTTTTCCATAACCTCAAGCTTTACCAGCTGATCAATTATCCTGTTTTGTGCTTTTATCTCGTTTTCAAGCAGGTCATAAACATCATTCTTCTGCTCTGTCGTCAAAGTATTCCATTTTTTTATAGCATTGTTCATCTTCTCCTCGAAGAGCGCTCTGTTGCCTTTATGATCTTTATCCTTTTCTGACATCTCTATCGTCTGTGTCTCCGTTGCAGCCGCCAAGGCAGTAACCGGGCTAATTCCTGTGATTGCTACTGCTGTTGCAATAGCAAATCCAAATAATCGCGCTTTTAACATTCAGCTCCCTCACTTTCTCTATAAACAACAGGTAGGGAACTAACTTTCAGAATTAGTATTCCCCGAAGTTGTGAAAGAGTTGTGAAGAAATGTAATTTTTTATAAAACCACGTAAAAATACTATATGGCTACTTTTATTATCAATTTTCTAAATTTATTATTGACAACCTCCCATGCTCTATGTTATTTTATATTTGTAGATATTGATAATCATTTTCAATATACATATATTTCTACGAAGCATAACCAAAGATACGAATAAGTACCCTTTCCCTATGTCGTCAACCTCCTTAACCAATTGTTTTTATCGGGAAGAGTAACTTACCGGAGACCCGATCCTTGCCTCCGTGGTCTCGGATATCCTTGCCTTCGTAAACTATCGCACATCAATGTGGTGCAGCTCCAGATGATATAAATCTGGAGCTGTTTCTATATTCGCTCGGAGTTATCCTATAATGCTTACGAAAATGTAGTGTAAAGCTGGAATGGGAGCTAAAGCCCAGATAACTGGCAATCTCCTGAAGTGTATGCTCCGAGTAGGTTAGCATCTGCTTCGCTGTCTCAAGCTTCTCATTCATTATATAATCTGTGATGGTTCTTCCTGTTTCTCTATGAAAAAGTGTGGATAAGTATTGGGGCGTCAGCATGCATTGCTTCGCCAGGTCGCTTAAGGTAATCTGGTAGTGCAGATGATCTGATATATAAGCGATACAGAGAGATACCGGATAAGAATACCTCTTCTTCTTTTTCACCTGCTGAACACGCGACGCAAAGTCAAAGAGCGCTACTGCAAATAGCCTCATAATATCTTCCTCTTTCTTGCACACATCCGCCTTTTGAGCATACACATCGCTTAGGTTATAAGCTTCAATCTCCGGCATACCGCCTGCGATTGCACAGCGTGTCATCAATGTGATGCCTGCAATAAAGGTATACTGGACCTGTCTGAGGGGATCCCTTGACATACAGCCCATAAGCTTATCACTTGCAAATTCCGACAGATAGTCCTCAATTTTCTCCGGTTCACCCTGTCTGACACAGCTGAATAGCTTCTCCTCCGTACGGTACGGGATTGTACTATCCGGCATTTCCCGTTGTTCAAACATCGCCTGCCGATACGCTTTCACAATATCCTTAGGAATATCCCTATAATAGGTATTCTTAAGAGAACCTGTCTTAATCGGTACCTTCACAATCTCACTCCTGTCATTTTGAAGTTTATTTTAATTATATCAGATTGCGCTTCTAAGGGATATCATTTAATGTTAAATTAAGAATAATTATCTTAAATTTGTTATAGCTAATAAGTATACTTTTGATATGATAGAATTGTTATTCTCATACAATTTTACCAAAGGCCGATTTTAACATAGCCTCATAAATGGATCGTAATATCGTTATTCCCTGTTATGATCCATCTTATTAGTTAGAATGAAGGAGGGGTATTAATGAATTATAAGACAAAAGCAATGAATCTTGTTAAAGAGATGACCCTGGAAGAAAAAGCAGGACTCCTGAGTGGAAAGAATTTCTGGCGCTTAAAGGGAATCGAACGACTCGGGCTTAATTCTATCATGGTTACAGACGGTCCTCATGGTCTTCGTAAACAGGCCGGTGATACAGATCATCTCGGTCTAAATGACAGCGTTCCATCCACCAGCTTTCCTACCGCCAGTGCAACTGCTTGTAGCTACGACCCGGAGCTGCTGCGACGTATGGGTGAGGCACTGGGTGAAAAGTGTATCTCGGAAGAGGTAGCAACAATTCTTGGACCCGGAATCAATATCAAGCGAAATCCTTTATGCGGACGTAACTTTGAATATTTTAGCGAAGATCCTTATCTGGCAGGGGAGCTGGCCACCGCTCTAATTCAAGGTATTCAAAGCAAAGGAGTCGGTACCTCCCTGAAGCATTATGCTGTTAATAACCAAGAGTCCGCACGAATGACGGTGGATGCACAGGTGGATGAAAGAGCTCTTCGTGAAATCTATCTTGCCGGCTTTGAAGCAGCAGTCAAGAAGGCCAAACCTTGGACCGTAATGGCAAGCTATAATAAAATTAATGGAACCTATGCCTGTTCAAACAAATACATATTAACAGATATCCTCCGAAAGGAATGGGGCTTTGAAGGAATCGTCGTAAGTGACTGGGGTGCGGTGAATGATAGGGTGGATAATGTACGCGCCGGTATGGATCTGGAAATGCCCGGTACGAATGCTGACAGCGATAATGAGGTGGTAGCCGCCGTTAAGAACGGCACACTTTCCATGGCAGAGGTGGATCTATGCGCGGAACGCGTAGTAGAGTTCATCCTAATGGGCATGGAGAAGAAGCAAGCTCCTAAGAATACGAATAAGGAACATAATGCTCTCGCCCGTGAGATAGCTGCCAAATCTGCTGTACTTATGAAAAACGAAGGCTCCCTTCTTCCAATCTGTCCTACCGCAAAGGTAGCCGTGATCGGTGAGATGGCTAAGAAGCCCAGATACCAGGGTGCCGGAAGCAGTCGTATCAACCCTGCCTATTTAGACAATGCCTTTGATGCGCTCAAAGAGGCAGGTGTCGACGTCACCTACTCGGAGGGCTACCACCTTAGCTCAAAAGAGATCGACACCAAACAGCTGGAAGAAGCCTGCAAGCTGGCCGGGGAAAGTGATATTGCTCTTGTATTTGCCGGTCTCCCGGATGAATATGAAAGTGAAGGCTTTGACCGTACTACCCTTTCCATGCCTGACAGTCATAACAAGCTTATCGAAGAAGTAGCAAAGGTAAATCCCAATACGATTGTTGTTCTCCAGCTAGGCGCACCTGTTTTAATGCCCTGGAAGGAACAGGTGAAGGGTATTCTGCTGATGTATCTGGCTGGCCAAGCGGGAGGAGCGGCCACCGCTGATCTTCTACTGGGTAAAGTGAATCCCAGTGGTAAGCTTGCTGAGACCTTCCCGATGGCTCTCCGGGATAATTCCAGTCACCTGTATTTCCCCGGTACAAGCAAATCCGTTCAATACCGGGAGAGCATCTATGTCGGTTACCGCTATTACGATACCGTGAAGAAGCCTGTACTCTTCCCCTTCGGTTATGGCTTATCCTATACCACCTTCGAATACAGCAACCTCCTCGTAGAGGAGATGGAGCCTTACCGCTACCGCGTAACCTTAGACATTACCAATACCGGTAAGGAGGACGGTGCTGAGATTGTGCAGCTCTATGTTCACTGCAATTCTTCCTCCATCTTCCGTGCCGAGAAGGAACTCCGGGGGTTTGCCAAGGTATTCCTTGCAGCCGGTGAGACGAAGAAAGTAGAGATAATGCTTGATAAGCGAAGCTTCGCTTATTATAATACCAAGGCTAAGGATTGGTGTGTGGAAGGTGGATCCTATCAGCTCCTTGCGGCAGCCTCCTGCGCCGATATTCGCCTAAGCACCGAGATAACGATTGCCGGTGATGGTAAGGAGACTCTTCTAGCCGACGATTACATGCACTTAACCGAGTATCAGAAGCCCGGCACTCCCCTTCATATCAGTGACGAACAATTCCATAAGCTGCTCGGTTATTCACCGAAGCCGGATGCTACAGGTAAGCCTTTTACCAAGGATTCGACGCTGAACGATATTAAGGAAACCTTAATCGGCAAAATAATGTTGAAGGTTGTAAAAAATGCTATGAACAAGATGCTAAAAGAAACGGATGATCCGTCCATGCGATTAATGGTGGAAAAATCCGCCTTGGAGATGCCCCTTCGTTCTATGAAAATGGCCAGCAGCATGAGTAACAAGAAGTTGGAAGGACTCGTCGCCCTTGCAAACGGTAAAATATTCCGTGGTATAAAAAATCTCCTATAAAATCAATGTTTCTTTCTCCAATATGATATCCAACAAAGCTGCTACCAAACATTCATAAAAGACAGAAATACGCTTTGTGAACTTTCTGGTGTGGCCCAGCTTCGCTGGACACACTGTCATGAATAAAAAGGCAAGGATAACGGCAACCTGTGAATAAAAGATGCTGTTATCCTTGCCTAATATGATTAGATATGTTTTGAATCAGCTCCTATTGGAACAAGTAATTAAAATACGCAATTATGTAGCTAAGCTCTCTGGCAAATAAGTGAAAGGGTATTTTTCTATCCGTGAATTCTCTCTTTTTTCGGTGTTCCCAATAAGAAAAATAAAATCACTGAAGCTATCATAGCCACACATCCCACTAGGAGATATCTGTCTGCTGCTTTATCGCTATTTAGAACCACCTTCGTGATTTTTGTAAAGCTTGGTGACAGAAAGGCTCCAAGATTGTTAATCGCCATATTGATTGCGATACTCATGGTCACCACCACTGGTTTTTCCTTCTCGGCTATGCTGATTACCACCTGTGCCATTACGATACTAAGACTAAAGCCGGCGATAAATGCACCAATCAAAGTGACCTGAAAGCTGGTTCCCATTCCAATGATAATACCGCCGATTGCCAAATTGAAGAAGCCTAAGGCAATCACCCGCTCACCGAGCAATCGCTTAAAGAACTTAAACATAACCCCCGCAATTGCTCCACTCAACATAAATACCGATGTCGCAATTCCTGAATACACGGATCCCATGATCCCGTTTTCCTTCAGATGAATTGCTAAGTTTGTTGAGATAACGTTAAAAAATTGCATAAATAAGAAGGCTATCACTCCATAGAACAGCACCACCCTCATAGTAACCTTACTTCGCTCGCCTCTTAATTCGTGTACGGGATGAGGATGGTCCAGAGGCAGTCCGAACAGCAACAGCAAAAAGCCCGGAATAATCAGTAGCAATGCCAGATAATTAAAATACCAGTCAATCGTAGCAAGTGCACCTGCCAGCAGGGATAATACCACGCCTCCGATACTGATAAATGCACTTTGAAGCCCCATCAGACCACTACGCTCTTCCCCTGTAAAATAATCTGCTATCAGGGAGGACCCCAGAGGAACAAGAATTCCGATGCCTATTCCCAATATAATCTGCCATACAAAGAGTAGAATGAGGGAGCCATGAAATAAAAACCCTCCCAGGGCTGATAGGATAAACATTGAGGCCGAAAAAAGAGCCAGATACTTCTTGGCAATATGCTGCGCCAGCTTCCCCGTCAAAAGAGACATGAAAATAATGACCACCGATGAACAGGTTGCCAGAAATTGTATTGTTGTGACGCTATACTCGGGAAAAAGCGCTGCTATTCTTGCCAAAATCGTGGTAATACAGATTGCACCAATCTGAACCAGACTATAGAATAAGATCGCCAACTTTATGGTTTTCTTTGATGTTTTCATTCTGCTTCTCCTTCATCGTTCAATCGAACGTATCTTATCTCTACGCAATCACACTAGCATATAATTCATGACAATAGAAAGAATGCGAAGCGTACTTTTTATTGTATGCCGTTTGAAAATCTTATGATTTTTTAGAACCTATTGCTTAATTATACTTAATTTAGTGCAGGTGTCAATCCGATAATCTTCTATTTAATAGAAGCCTGATGATAAACCAAATAATAGAATCCTGTTGATAAACCATACTGACTATATTATGATACTAATATAACAGAACAAATAGATAGCTTAAGAAGGATAACCTTATGAAGAAAATTCTTATGATCGGAACCGGTGGAACCATCGCCTCTACCAAGACAATCAGCGGCAGCCTTCATCCTCAGCTGACTTCAGAGGAAATACTGATGTATATACCGGGTATTTCTCAGATATGTGAGGTTGATACAGTTCAGGTATGCAATATGGACAGCACAAATATCTCGCCGGATATCTGGGTATTGCTGGTTCAGACAATTCACAATCATTATGAGACATACGACGGCTTTGTGATCAGTCATGGTACTGATACCATGGCTTTTACCGCTGCTGCCCTGTCCTATCTCATTCAGAATTCACCAAAACCGATTGTTTTGACCGGCGCACAGCGTCCCATCAACATGGACATAACCGATTCAAAGACCAATCTTTTTGACAGCTTCCTTTATGCTGCTTCTGAACTGTCCAGCGGTGTCCAGATTGTATTCAATGGTAAGGTTATTCTCGGTACAAGAGCAAGAAAGACCCATTCCAAGAGCTTTCAGGCCTTCTCAAGCATTAATTATCCTTATCTTGCCGTCATTCAGGACAGTCATTTGATTCAATATATCAGTCAGCCTAAGCAGGGGACTCCTATCTTTTTTGATAAATTAAATCCCAGAGTAGGCTTATTTAAGCTTACTCCGGGAGCTGATTCCGATATTCTCGATTATATGTTTACTAAATACGATGCTGTTATTATCGAAAGCTACGGTGTCGGAGGTATTCCCTCACTACCCCATTATCATTACCTTAGTATTATTCAGAAATGGATCGACCAGGGTAAAACCGTTGTTATGACCACTCAGGTGCCAAACGAGGGAAGTGATATGAATATCTATCAGGTTGGCCATGAACTGAAGAATAAGGTAAGTATCATAGAAGCCTATGACATGATTACAGAAGCTGTGGTTAGTAAGCTCATGTGGATCCTCGGTCAGACCAATGACCCCGAACTGATTAAAGGGATGTTCTATACCACCGTAAGCAACGATATTCTCTATTAGTGCGTACGATGATCCTTTTGATCATTCCCAGTCCGGTCATGATGATTGTGGTGATCATGATCCCTGTGATGACCATGATGCTCACGTTTCTCCTCTTTACCATGACCCATCTGATGACCAACATGATCGTGATCTTTATGATGGCCGTGATGGCAGCCATGATGATCGTGATGACCACAGCCCTTGTGACATGTAACTCCACGGAAGGTTTCATTGGCTTCCTCCCAGCCGGTCAGCAGCTTTGTTAGTAATTGCTTCAGCTGCTCCTGCTCCTCGATGCTTAATCCCTTCAGCAGAGATTGCTCATTACCGGAAGCCTCTACCTCCAGCTCCTTCGAAAGTGACAATCCAAGTTCTGTAATCCTCAGCGTTGTCATTCTCTTATCCGACTCATCCTTTTCTCTTGTGATTAAGCCTTTATGCTCCAATTTAATTACTAGCTCACTCATCGATCCGGACTCAATCCCCAGCCGCTCCTGTAACTCCTTTTGACTGAGCTGTGGACACTCCGACAGTATCTTAAGAATCTTACCCTGACCGCGCCTGCCACCACGTCTGTGATGTAGGAAATGGCTGCTTCTAAGTAAAAGGCCTAGCAAATCCTCCTCTTGATGTGTGAAATCCGATGCTTCAAAATGGCTATGATGGTTCTTCTCCTTATCAATATCTTTGTAATCTTCACTCATATAATTATCCTCCTTATATTCAATCATATTTATTTTTCTGTTATCAGTATCATCTTTATCATTGTAATCGAAATTATTCTGAGTCTGCTGGTCAAAATACTTCTGACCTCTCCTGCATTGAAGATGATTGGTGGAACAATTCCTTCCACATAAGCCACAATACAATTGCAGTCCTTCGTTCATAGCATCACACTTCTTTCACTAAGACAGTAAATTAGTCCGGTTTTATTTAGTTAGGTACCTTGATATTATGATATATCTTTTCTTGAATTTTGTCAAGGTACCTTGATATACGGTTTGTTTCTTACTTTAATCTTTGGGCTTCCGGCAGCTTCCAGCGCCGCAAGCAAATATAATAATATAGTAATGCCTGCAACTTTGTGTTATGATAGTCTCAAAAATAAGTGGGAGGTTATTATGGATATGAACAAAATGCTTCAAGGGAAGCAAGATCAAGAATCTATTCATCATGGAACGGATCCAAAGCTAGAAACAAAAAGAATTCTGTTATTTTTGGCAATTACATTTATTTTTACCTATGCTCTAGAGATAGGAGTGATACGCCCCTTACTTACCGGTGAGGACCAACAGCAAGCAATACTAGGTCAGTCCTTAATAGGGATGGTAATGTTTATTCCTGCCATTGGTGTTTTACTGACCAGACTGATAACCAAAGAAGGCTTACACAACACACTCCTTCAATTACCACGGTTTAAGGACAATTGGCGTTATTATCTGTTTGCCTGGTTTGGACCTTCAATATTAACCGCTGCCGGTGCATTAATCTACTTTGCACTCAATCCCGGACAGTTCGATCCCGAATTATCAAATCTAGCCAAAGCTTATGAGAGCTCCGGTTTAGATATGACCTCATCCCGGTTACAGACCACAATGCTTATTCAGATAGCTACCGCCTTCTTTATCGGACCTTTAATCAATGTACTCAATTGCTTTGGTGAGGAATGGGGCTGGAGAGGATATCTTCTCCCAAAAATGAAGAATAAATTCAAAATCCTTCTGATGCTTCTCATCAATGGTGTTATCTGGGGTGTATGGCATGCGCCGCTGACTGCTCTCGGTCATAATTACGGCACAAGTTATCCAGGCTTTCCTTATACCGGAATTCTTGCTATGATCTTCTTCTGTATCGTAATGGGAACTATCTTCTCTTACATAACCATTAAAACCAACAGCTGTATTCCTGCAATCTTTGCTCACGGAGGACTAAACTCCATTGCTGCGGTAGGAATCTATTACTCCATAGATGGAGGCAATCCTTTCGTAGGACCTTCTCCCACTGGAATTATAGGGGGCATTGGATTTATTATAGTTGCCCTTGTAATTACAGTTAAACTGGTAAAGGAAGAGAAAAGAAATAACCCTGAAGCTATCTAGGCAAAATAACAGGGGCTATCGCGAAATAGGTCATGATATGACACTGTCAAGTAGACAGGTTAAATATCAGTCTTGTACTGCGATAGCCCCTTGTACTTTTAATTTATATATTCCTTAACGTTTATTATACTATATTATTTATTATTTCCGTTTCTAAGCTAATCCTTGTACACCATATCCATAATCTGCTTATATATGGTTGGGCGTCATCAATGACTAGAATATACGTCATACAGACACCTCTTTCCTGCCTACCGCTAATTTCCTGGCTAATTTGTTAATTTCCTCGATGCTCCTGTATAATTGGTCCATCTTCTCATCCTTTAACTCCTGTCCTGCTTCCATTACTAATGACACAATTTCCTTCGCTCTGATATTCCCGGCGGATCCCTTCAACTGATGAAGATATACCTTGGTCTCCTCCAACCTTCCAGCCTTTAATAGTTGCTGCACCTTATTAAGGATACTTAGAGCATGTCTGCCAAAATCATCAACTAGTTCTTCCGAATCCTCTCTACTAAAATCAACTTCCTCCATTAAGGTACTAACAACTTCTTCAAAATAATTCTCTTCGCTGCTCAAATCACGATTATCGGTTTCCTTGAGAGAATACTTTTGCAGAATCTCTAACACCTTCTCTTTACTGATCGGCTTACTTATATAATCATCCATCCCTGCTTCATAGCATTTATCTGCATCCCCCTCCATTGCAAATGCCGTCATAGCGATAATTACCGTATGCTTCTCTTCTCCTTCTTGAATACGGATCTGTCTTGTTGCTTCATAACCATCCATAACAGGCATCTGACAATCCATGAATATCAAATCATATTTCTTTATCGTACAGGCCTTGACTGCTTCTTCTCCATTACAAGCTATATCACAGAATAGATTTCGATTCGTTAAGAACTTATCGAAAAACCTCCTATTTATTTCATTATCTTCAACCAGTAGAATCTTCAACTTTTTATCATAAATAGCTTCATGTATTTCTGATTTGTTCTCCATAGTATAGAAATTAGATAAAGACTGTTCAACCGCACCTTCCTGTTTTATCAAAGGAATATAAACGTAAAAAGTGCTCCCCTTGCCCTTATCACTGACCACACAGATCTCACCACCCATCAGATCTACAAACCTCTTACAGATGGATAACCCAAGACCTGTTCCACCGTATTGTCTAGTCAATGACGAATCCACCTGACTAAAAGGTACGAATAGCTTCTTCAAATCCTGCTCGTCGATGCCAATACCCGTATCCTGCACCTTAAATAATATAACAATTTCCTTCTCCTCTTCTTTAATCATAGTAACTTCAACATATATCTCACCGTGAGCAGTGAATTTTATGGCATTACTGACCAAGTTATTAATCACTTGACGAATTCTCATGGGATCACCGACTACTTGCTCCGGGATACCCTGGCTAATTAACAGCTTAAGCTCTAAATCCTTTTCCTTTGCCCTTACTCCAAATAAGGTAACGGCGCTCTCTATCATCGATCTTAAATGGAAGGGTATCATCTCCAACCGCATCATTCCCGCCTCAATTTTGGAAGTATCCAGGATATCATTGATAATCGTGATTAAAGAACCCGATGAACATTTAATCATTTCGATATACTCACGCTCCACAGATGATAAGTTCGAGTCCTCCAGAAGTTGGACATATCCCAATATTCCATTCAAAGGTGTACGAATTTCATGACTCATATTCGCTAAAAATTGGCTCTTGGCAATATTAGCAGCTTCTGCCTTCTCTTTTGAGCTGATTAGCTCTTCATTACTTTTCTTAAGTTTGTCTACTGCTTTTTCCAACGCTTTTGTTCTCTCTGCTACCTTTTCCTCCAAATGGATGATATAAGACTGCAAATCATCGGCCATATGATTGAAGGCTTTTGCCAGTTTTCCTATCTCATCATTGCGGCTTATTTTCGCGCGTCCTGCAAGATCGCCTTTGGAAAACTTATTCGCTGCAAGTACCAGATGATTAACCGGTTTCAATAAATGCGAGGTAATCTTTATGTAAACAACTATAGAGCACAGGAAAGCGAATACCAATAAAAGTATAGAATTACCAATCTGCCGGTTCATTTCAGCCATAAAAGCTCCTTCCGGCAATTTGGTGACAACCAACCAGTGTAACCCATAATTATTATATTCCGATATCTTTATATGTAGTTTCTCCCCACCACTGCGTATAACTTGGTTTTTTAGATTTTCTTCCTTATATTTTCGATATGCTTGTAAAATGGGATCTTCAGATATATTATCTATTGTTATTCGTTCCA
Organism: Bacillota bacterium; assembly: GCA_023411215.1. GTDB lineage: Bacteria > Bacillota > Clostridia > Lachnospirales > Lachnospiraceae > Mobilitalea. The sequence continues at coordinate 55,376 of JAEYOY010000032.1, forward strand.
AAGCACCTTCAGCTGAAGTAATATAATTGGATTGCTTCAGAGAATTAGCAACAATGGCTCCTCCATCTGCTTCAATGATAAATGCTTCTCCCTTTCTCTTATGAACCAACTCACTTAAGTAGGTATTCAATCCGGATAAGGTGATGTGAGTTCCAAGTACACCTTGAAGGACTCCTAATTTATATATGGGATATGTAGCAGACAGTACCAGATCTTCTTTGACAAAATGCTTATATAATGGAGCAAAGGTTGGCATCCCCATCAATTTTGCTGTTTTGTACCATTCTCTTTTTCTTGGGTCAAATTCCCCATAATCTTCTATAAATTGATTTTCGGTTAAATCATCCGTTATTGAATAATAAAAAGCATGTCCCTTTGTCTCCGAATTACTATGATAAATCTCTATTTCATTCCTACTATTCCTTCGCGCTCCATAATACTCCCCATTCTCCATTCCATAACTGACGCTATAGATTTCCTTACTGCTTGTTCTCATTATTCCTGCAAAAAATGGGTCTCTCTCCATTGGATTCTGTAGATTGACCGTATTATTTTGGAGACAATAATAATTAGTCTCGTTTATATTAATGGGCATATGTACAATATCATCAATCTCCTTCAGGATATCACTATTCGTATTATTCTCTACCTCTTCTATTGTCCTATCGATAGAACTTCTCCAGGATTGGAAATTCAAGTATGTAAGAGTGCCAACACTGCTTATAAATGTAAAAATAAAGGTTAAAATGATTAGTTGTTGAATTGATAAACTTCTTTTTATTTTCATAACTTCCCCCTCCTTACATCCCTTAACAATAGCCTATCCAATAATTCAACTATTCGTCCAATATAATTATACAATATCCTTCCGGCTGAAACAGTACCGATGGTCACAGAAAAATGTGCAATAAGCATATATTATGAACGAATTGTCTTAACACTATTTTACATAATTCGATTATTTTATTGTTCAATTTTACAATTTATGTTATTATGCAAGTAATAATACCTACTTTAAGAACTTAGTTTAAGGACGGGGTGATAAGATTTGAAAGTATTGATAGCAGATGATTACCGATTATTAAGAGATAGCTTCAAAAGCATTATTGAGCAGAATAGTGATATTCAAGTAGTAGCCTGCGCCGAAAACGGTGAGGAAGCTTATCGATATTGCGAGAAGTACATGCCGGATCTAGTATTAATGGATATCTTTATGTCTGTGTGCAATGGCCTGGAAGCAACGAAACTGATTAAGTCAAAATTCCCACATATAAAAATTCTTATCCTTACATCGTCGACAGATGACTTTGATCTATCGGAAGCATTTTTTAACGGAGCTGACGGATATCTTCTCAAGGACATTGGGTACGAAGAATTAATACTATCTATCAAAAGTACAGCGGTCGGCCTTGGCGTCATTCAGAGAGAATTGCTGGGCAATATCATTACCCGAAAAAATAATAACAAAATTGATATTCGTTCTGTAGAATTGGATGGGGTTAAGGTAACCTTAACAAAGAGACAGCTTGAGATTCTTCAAATGATAGTAAAGGGCTATGATAATAAGCAAATCAGTCAGTCTCTCTATATTGCAGAAGGTACAGTGAAAAACAATGTAACAGAAATTATATCAAAATTCAGAGTAAAGGACAGAACTCAGCTTGCTATCTATGCCATTCGGAATAGCGTGGTATCATTATAAGGATATGATTGCAATGTCAAAAACCCATTTCAATATATTGTTTCGTCTATTTACACAATTTCAATCTTTGATTGCGTGTTACAGATCATAGTTCATTCGCAACACGTTACGCTTGGATGAAGTACCTAGTGGCGACTTCATACAGTTGCTCAATGAACTATAATCTATATCACGCTAAGACCTGGGTGTAGACGAGCAAATTGGTGAATGTTGGTTAAGTGAATGATTATTTGCTACTTCAAAAGATTTAAGTACTCTACCACATCCTCCTCAACACCCTTGGCTTCAATACTTTTGCTGATAATCAAGGCCTCTGTATAGCATTGTCTGGCCTGTTCAACCTCCCCTTGAAGAGCAAAGGCCTTTCCGAGACTTAGGTAAAGATTAATCTTATTCTTTCGATTACTGCTCTCCTCCTGAACCCTTAAAGCCTTGCTATAATAATCCACCGCTTCCTCATATTTATCCAGGGATACCATCAGGTTGCCAAGCTGATACAGTGCTTCGCCCTCGCCCTGCTTATACTCATAGCTGCTACATACCTCTAGGGTTCTTTGGAAGTAGAGGATTGCCTGCTCAATGTCCTTCTGCTTCGCACTCAAAAGTCCAAGATGATTGAGCTGTAATATCTCACCGACCTTATAATTTGTCATCCGGTATATCTTTAAAGCATCCTGATGAAAACGAGCGGCTTCTTCATAATTACCCTCATCCGCATAGATATTACCAATCATACTGAGGGTATTTGCTTGGCCCTGCTTATAGAAAATCTTTGTATGAAGCTTTAATGCCTGCTTACAATAATCCATACCCTTAATCATGTCTCCTAACAGCCGATAGGTTGATCCCAAATTCAGCAACTGATTCGCTTCCCCCTGGCGTCCACCTATTTCTATATTGATCTGCAATGCCTTCGTAAAATACCTGATTGCCTCATCGTACTTTTCCTTCGATGTGTATATATATCCGATATTCGCTAAGGTATTGGCTTCTCCCTGACGGTTGCCGCTTTCACGGTTGATCTGCAAGGTCTCTAATTGATACTTTAGCTCTTCGCTTTGTATCATATTTTTATAACTCTCATATAGTTCCGGCTGCCTAATTCGAAGCTGCTCCATAAGCTGTTCCACTACAGATCGGTCCTGGTCTGAAATATCCACATAGATCAGCAGCTCCTTCAACTTTTCAGGCTTCTGGTACTCAGAGGCTTTAATGCATTGAAACATAAGATCCACGCGACCTAACACAATCTCTATCGGCATCCCCTCAGAGGCAGAGCCCAAATTGGTATGAAGGAACATCGCAACCTCATAGTGATTATTAAATTCCTTGCCTGTCTGGCTGACTCGGTTCTTCACTGCCTTCTGGAGTCTCTGCAGTGCTATCTCACCGGCCAACACCAGTCCGTTAAGCTCATCCAGTATCTGATACTCTTCATAGGACAGATCACCGCTATAGGGCTTATAGATTAGGTCATGCTCTACCTCTGCCCAGGCATGCATTAAGGCGGATGCGATCTGAATCTCGATCACGGTGTCCGCATATCTTACAGTATCCTCGGACAGATCTTTTTCCTTCAGATATACCCTGCAATGAGTTGCCCAATATCCAGAGAAACGTTTTTGGTAGGGACAGCTCATCGTATCCTCTATAACCTCATTTCCTGGGAATACTCTGCACTCCTTTACTTGAAAATTGGCCTCGATGAATTTCTGTACCTTAACCAAATCTCCCGGGAAATACAATGCAATACGGACTCCAGCAAGATCAGCGATATCCTCCTCAATCTCTTCAAAGGATGAGTAGTTCTTTGTTATACTGCGTTTCTCAAGCTTATCTCTTAATCGATCTACTCTCTTAGCCCTACTGGTTACGATCGTTCGAATACCCATCTGCTCCATATTGGTTTCACATAAATGAGCACAGATTCTACCAGCTTCTCTATAAAAATCAATCTTATTCGCATATTGATTCAAAAACTCCTCAATAACCGGCATCCAGACCCCTTCCTTTCCTCTCTAGCGCTCTTCTCTGAAGTAAGCCTCCCCCAGGCTGGCTGGAGGCTGATTCTCCTGTTTATTACGTCTGCTGGTAATGATTAATACCAGTATGGTAACAATATAAGGAAGAACCTTACACAACTCCTGTGTTGCCCGTGTCAGCCCAGGTAGGTAGATATACAGAATATACAATCCTCCGAACAGGAAGGAGCCCCAGATAGCATTCGTCGGCTTCCAAAGCGCTAGAATTACCAAAGCAATTGCTAACCATCCCCTGTCGCCAAAGCCGTTATTTGTCCAGGTTCCTCCCAGATATTCCATTACAAAATAAAGACCGCCGAGACCTGCGATAGCAGATCCGATTACAGTGGAAACATATTTATATCTAGTCACATTAATCCCTGCCGCATCGGCAGTCGCAGGACTTTCTCCAACTGCACGAAGATTTAATCCCCTCCTTGTTTTGGTCAGAAAATAGGTAAGGTACAAAGCCAGAGCAATCGATAAATAAGTTAAAAAACCGTAAGAAAATAACAGCTTCCCGAGAACCGGTATCCCAGATAGACCGGGTATCATAGCACGATAGGCACCGGCTGTCTTAGCTACCGATATCTGTCCCACACCGCCTGCCAACTTCGATATGGAGCCACCAAAGAAATTACCAAAACCCACACCGAATGTCGTTAATGCCAGACCGACCACATTCTGGTTTGCTCTGAGGGTTATTGTCAGAAAACTGTAGATCAAGCCTCCCAGAGAGGATATAAACACTGCAGCTATAAAAGAAATTAATAAGCCTACGAGGCTATTGGGTACCTCCGACGCTTTCTCATAGAAGAAAGCTGCCATCAAACCGGCAATACTACCCATATACATAATTCCTGGGATTCCCAGATTCAAATTGCCGGATTTCTCGGTCATGATTTCACCTGAGGCTCCAAACAGGATACTAATGCCCTGACAGATTGCTTTTTGAAGAAAGGTTAATATCAGCTCCATATAATCTATGCCTCCTCCTTATGTTTATGAAAATCCAGTTTATATTGGATGAAGAATTCACAGCCAATCAGAAAAAACAAAATGATTCCGGTGATAATATCCGATGCATTCTCATTTAATCCATACTGGGTTGCAATCTGTATGGAGCCTTGCTGCATGAATACCAGAAACAGAGAAATCACAATCATGGCAACCGGATTAAACTTAGACATCCAAGTAACGATGATTGCGGTAAATCCTCTTCCTCCTGCGGTACTGGTGGAAATCGTATGGCTGGCGCCGCTTACTATGATGGTACCGGCAATACCGCAGATTGCGCCGGAGATCATCATGGTTCGTAGTATTACCTTGTTCACATTGATACCGGCATACCTTGCCGTGAATTTACTTTCACCCACGACTGCAATTTCATATCCCTGTTTACTGTATTTCATATAAAGATGTATGCCTAATGTAAGGGCTAATACAAGGAGGATGTTCAATCCGTAATTGGTTCCCCAAAGCTTTGGAAACCAACCCTTCTTTGTGGCTGCGTTAATCATTCCGACGGTATTGGAGCCGGTAGGATTCTCCCAGAACACAATGCAGAAGGTAACAAATTGCATGGCCACATAGTTCATCATGAGGGTAAACAACGTCTCATTCGTATTATAGTAGGCTTTAAAGATTGCAGGAAACAGCCCCCATAAAAGCCCAGCCAGACTGCTTGCCACGATGATTACAAGGAGTAAAAGCCAGTTAGGCAAAGCTTCACCAAGGTATATCATAACAGCCGCCGCTGCAGCTCCTCCCATCAAAACCTGTCCTTCCGCTCCGATGTTCCAGAATCTCATCCGAAAGGCCGGAGTCAGACCCACAGCAATAACTAGTAAAGTAAGCGCATCACGGATTGTTACCCATAGACGCCGGTTTGTACCGACCGCTCCATCGATAATACCAAGATATACCTTCACAGGATTCTGCTTGGTTATCACAACAATAACCAGAGCACATACTACAAGGGAGAAAAGGACTGCTAACAGCCTGAATTGACATGCTTTTGCTTTTGATATTACATCTCTCTTTGATATTCGTACCAGAGGTTCTTTATTTATTATAGGAATTTCTCTGTTCATAAGACCATCCCCCCTTTCCGGAACCTGCCATCATTCGTCCAAGCTCCTCCTTTGATGACTTTCTTGCATCCACAATTCCTTCTACTTTACCGTTATGTAACACCAGAATACGATCACTGAGCTCCAGAAGCACATCCAGGTCTTCTCCGACACAAATCACACAGACTCCCTGCCGCTTCTGCTGGCTTAGTAAATTGTATATGGTATAGGAAGAATTGATATCAAGTCCGCGCACCGGATATGCTACCATAAGAACCGACGGACTGGAGGCGATCTCACGACCTACCAGAACCTTCTGTACATTACCGCCGGAAAGTCTGCGAACGGGAGTTGTCACCCCGGGCGTAACGACATCCAGCTGTTCCACAATATCAAGAGCAAGCTGTTTCGGTTTCTTCCGGTTTGCAAAGAAATGCTTGCCTTCCTTATAGCTTCGAAGCATCATGTTATCCGTCAAGTCCATGGAAGCAACCAGCCCCATTCCAAGCCTATCCTCCGGCACAAAGGCAAGGCGGATATTTTGGTCGATAATATCAGCGGCTCCTTTTTCAGAAATCTTCTGAGGCTTATCCTCCGAAGAATAATAAAATATCTCTCCTCCCTCAATCTCCTGCAATCCCGCAATGGATTCCAGTAATTCCTTCTGTCCGCTGCCCGAAATTCCCGCAATACCAAGAATCTCCCCGCTATAGGCGATAAAGGATGCCTCTTTCAATACAGGTATCCCCTCCTTATTCCTACAGGTTACCTCTTTCATCTCCAGTTTAATCTTAGTATCCACCGGCTCTGTTCGCAAAATGTCCAGACTTACCTTCTCTCCCACCATCATCTCTGTGAGGGAGTCAACCGTAGCATCACAGGCATTCACCGTGCCGATGTAGTGACCCTTTCTGAGTACCGATACCCGGTCGGACAATTCCAGCACCTCATTCAGCTTATGAGTAATCAGAATAATCGATTTTCCCGCGTTTCGCATATTGCGTAGTACTGCGAATAGCTTCTGTGTCTCCTGAGGCGTCAGCACAGCAGTCGGTTCATCCAGTATGAGAATATCCACTCCACGGTATAGTACCTTTATGATCTCAACCGTCTGCTTCTGCGATACAGACATATCATAAATCTTCTGAGCCGGATTAAGATCAAAGCCGTATTGTCTGATCAGCTGATTGATCTCTTCATTCACCCGGTTCATTCTAAGACGTTCTTCTCCGGGTAGCCCCAGAATAATGTTCTCTGCTGCCGTTAATATATTAATTAATTTAAAATGCTGATGTATCATTCCAATTCCAAGTGAGAAGGAATCCTTCGGAGATCTTATGGTAACTTCTTTCCCATCCACATAAATTCGTCCCTCCTCAGGAAAGTAAATACCTGCAAGCATATTCATCAAGGTCGTCTTTCCACTCCCATTTTCTCCTAATATAGATAGAATCTCACCTTTTCTGACGGATAGACTTACATTTTGGTTCGCTGCTACCTCTCCAAATCGCTTCGTGACATTTTTTAGTTCAATTGCATAGCTCTGTTCCACAAATAACCTCCTCGTAAAGCAAAGTAGCGGATCTGCCGACATGTAAAATATACATACCAAGCAGCTCCGCATCTTTTATGATTTATTGCTAAATCCGAAAATACCTGTCCAGATTACTGCGTCAATTCTGTGATACCATCGATCCGTAAATCAAAGGCCGGTGCGGAGATCAGCTCTGATTCATGGAAGTATCCATCCTTAACATAGGCAGAATATTTAGCAAAGTCACCACCGGCAGTAATCAGATCTTCGATGGAAGACCCTCCTACCGTAAAGGTAGTTGTATCAAATACATGCAGGGAACCCGCTTTGATGGCTGCTTCCACTTCTGCTACCTTATCTGCTGTACCGGAAGCTACTGCTGCATTGTTTAATGCGGAAATTGCTACAGCATCATCCACATATCCCTGACACCAGTCTGGTGCAATTGCGGTACCGTCAATCACACTCTTCACCGCATAGGTATAATAAGGACCCCAGTTAATGGTTGCGGAGGTCAGCGCGGAATTCGGAGCTACCGAAATCATATCCACGTTGTAACCAACGCAGGGAACACCCGCTTTTTCACATGCAGTCGGTCCGCCGGTGGTATCTGCATGCTGGCTGATCAACACACAGCCATCTGCGATTAAGGAGGCGGCGACCTCATTCTCTGCCGTCATATCCGCCCAGCTGTTCGTATATTGAACCTCCATTGTGACGGTAGGACATACACTCTTTGCACCCAGATAGAAGGAAGTGTAACCAGAAACCACTTCAGCATAGGGATATGCTCCTACATAACCCATCTTAGCCTGATCCGCCGTAATCTTACCGCTTTCAATCATTTCCTTCAGCTTTAAGCCCGCAACCACACCGGATACAAAGCGGGATTCATATACTGCTGTAAAATAGTTGTGCATATTCGGTAACCCGGAAGCAGCCGCTTGGTAACCGGTAGCATGACAGAACTGAATCTCCGGATATTCGGAGGCTACCTGCTTCATATAGTCCTCATGCCCAAAGCTATTGGCAAAGATAATACTGCAGCCCTGCTCTGCCAGGTCGATTGCTGCATCGTAACAGGATTCATCCTCCTTAATATTCGTCTTCTCAATTACCTGATCCTCGGTTAGACCAAGTGCTGTCTTCATCTGGTCGATTCCAGCCATATGAGCTGCCGTATAGCCTTCGTTCTCATCACCGATATAAATAATCCCAACCTTAATATTCGCTGCTGTATCGGTGCTTGCAGCCACTTCTGCCGCAGGAGCTTCCGTGCTAGCCGGTGTCTCTGTTGCTGCCACCTCACTTTCTGCAGGTTTTGCGCCTTCGGTCTTGCCACCTGAGGAACTGCAACCGACTGCCATCATGACCATTACGGTCAGAATCGTCAATAAAGCTAATGATTTTTTCATTTCCTTACCTCCTGTAATGTTTTCTTCTTCTCTTCTTTATAACACATTGCCGATTGGCATATGTACGGGGGGTGAATTCGAGCCCTTCAGGCTCTGTAAAAAGCGTGTATCTACTATGTTCACACAGAAAAAGGGGTTATATATCCTATCGATACATAACCCCTTTGCTGTGTAATTAGTGGAATACTATGAAGTTTTCTATAAAAAAAGAGTTGTATGCAGACACATACAACCCTCTTGTTGATTTGTTTAATATTTTCTTAGTATAGCACAAGATTTCTGTTTGTCAACCAAAATTGGGATTATTCCTTATCTAGCAAGCTGGAGGCAACTGCACAGATCTCTTCACTATTAGCAGATACCTCTTCGGTTACAGCGGTAATATCATTGATGGAGTACTTTACACTCTCCATCTTATCGGTCAAGGCCTTTGATACTTCGAATATCTGAGCGATAAGCTTCAACATGGAACCCTGATCATTTTGGGTCGAGGAGGCTGCAGCCTTTGATTGAACGGAAAGCTTCTTCACCTGATCTGCAACAACAGAAAAGCCCCTGCCGGATTCTCCGGCTCTTGCAGCTTCAATCGCCGCATTCAAAGCCAAAAGATTCGTCTGATCTGCAATCGAGACGATTTGTCCTGCTGCAGATGAGAACTTATCTAATTTATCCTGCATGTCACTTACACTGTCTCTCAGAATCTTTGTCGTATCAAATACATCCGCGATATCCTTAGAAATCTTGTCGATAGCTTTTGCAGCTTCTTCATTTCCCTGTGATACCTGGCTAACGGAATGAATAATCTCCGAAACTCTAATTTTTAATATCTCTGCGCTCTTCACCTTCTCATCGGATAAATGATTCAGCTCCTCTAAGACCTTCATCTGCTCATTCTTATTCTTCAACTGCTGCTGTTCATTCAGAACCTCCTGGCGATTGTAATTGATACAATTGTGCGATACATTTAGACCATTATGAATCGCCCTCGCCATGTTCTTACAGGTTCCATAACCACAGGCGGAGCAATTGATATTCTTCTGCCAATCTAGGGTCTTATCCATACTACCATAGATTACATCGTAATCTGCTTCACTGGGCTCTGATATATGGAAGGATACCTCATAATGATGATAATTACGGATAAAGTCCTCCCATTGTAAGGTCTTATCGAACATATCAAACAGAGAATCCTTCTTCTTGCGCAGAAAAGATCGCTCCTGCTGCTTCAGCTTACTCCTCTTCAAATGATTGAATTCCGAATCATAATCATCCATCAACAAATTATTGTCATGGCAGATAGCACTGCCGACATTACAGCCGTTGGAGCAATTCAGTATATCAACCACATTAGGGATTTCCTTCCCTAATGCTCTGCGAGTCTTATATTGATTTAAATACTCATAGGCATGATGCTGTCCCTCAATCTGCCGTATCCAAGTATCAGGAGCCTTAAGCTCGATATTTTCACGTAAACCACCGGGTCTGCTAAATAACAGACCTAGGCTACATTGAATATCGTCATAATCATACTCTTCGAACTTGTCAATATTCACATTCTTGTCGGCAATATACTCTAGAAGTCTTTTAAATGTAACATTATAATTAACAAAGCCATGGGTATTCTTATCATGAATCTCATCCGACTTCGCAACACAGGGAGATAGGAAGGCGATGTTATCCTTAATATTTTTATATTTCTTCATATAGATCGCTGTGCATAGCATAGGACTGTGAATAGGTGCCAGCTGCTCGATCAGCTCCGGCTCATATTTCTCAATATAATTCACAATGGCAGGACAGGGCTGCGCAATGATGGAGGATAGCTGCTTCTCCTTCATGGCCTTAAGATAAGCCCATACCGTAATATCAGCACCAAGGGATACGTCATAAATCAGATTAATTCCGATTGTCCTTAAGTATCCATAAAGCTTTCTATAATTCGGGATATTTACACGAATGGATGGTGCAACAATCATAGATATTTTCTTACCGGTCATCAAATCACGGATGAAGTCCTCTGTGTCATCATTAAATTCTCTTGCCTCATGATCGCACACCTTAATACATTCCCCGCAATGAATACATTTCTCATGATTAATCTTAACCTTGTTTTTTCCTTCAACCATGTATCCGATATTCGCACCTAAAATCGGACAGTTGACGATACATTTGTTACAACCCACGCACTTTTCTTCGTTTAATTGAATCAATGTTTCACTATTGTACATATTCTGCTCCCCTCCAGCATTATCTCTTCTTTAGTACAAATCCATTCCAAAGCACTTCACCTGCTCCACCATATGTCCGATATTCCCTTCTCCGGCAAACCGACTCATATCAAAGAAATTCTCACTCAGATCCAACCATACCAGTGGATGCGTTTCTTCCATCAGATCAATATCCTTGGTTAAGCTTCCTGCATATACTTCTACATAACAGTCCTGATTATAATAGGTAAAGTCCATCATGTGATGAAGCTGAATATCCTGAGACGTAATTCCAGTCTCCTCCTGTAACTCGCGATAAGCAGCTTCCATACCAGATTCGCCTGATTCGATCTTGCCGCCATTAAAGTTATAAAGTCCCTTATAGGGATCCTTGGTCCTCTTGCAGAACAGGAGCTTGGTTTTATCTTTATTATAGACCATAATACAGTTATAGCCTAGCATGGGTGCCTCCAATCAATTCGCTGTTTTGTAAATTGAGACTACAGATAGATATCTTAAAAATTATCTTGATAAAAAACAAGCCACTAGATTACCTTAATATATTGGTAATAATCTAGCGTCTCTTAAGATGAAGTTGCGATAGTAGAAAAAAAACCCTTGAAATTCAAGGGTTTTACTGGGGTATAAGGATTTGAACCTTAAAATGCTGGAGTCAGAGTCCAGTGCCTTACCGTTTGGCGATACCCCAAGGGTTATTCAATTTGTGGTAGTGACGACTGCCACGAATGATATTATAACGTATGGCTATCTATTTTGCAAGCCCTAATTTTATTTTTTTGTGACAAGTTTTATTTGGTAAGTTATGGTACTTTACAGGCTTTGCCAGAAGTATTATCACTGTTCCAGCTCCTCCTCTGCTAGTTCATACCTCTAATCCAATCCGCCCTCTATTCCTCTGCTACGAAACTGTTTTCCATCGTAATGATGCACTGATATCTCGGATCTTTTGAACGAATTTCCTCCACAATCCTCGATAGCAGCTTCTGTTCCTCTTCTTTCGTATAGGAATACGGTATTACCAGATCGAAGATCAGGTTGATCTGATGCTCTCCGTTCACAATTCTAAAGTCATGGATGGTTGCCTTCGCCTCCAGCTTCTGCACGATACCGAGGGTCATCTCCTTCTTCTCGGTTACCGCTGTATCATTTACCTCAATAGGGTCCATATGGATCACCAGGAAGATATCCAGCTTCTCCAGTACATCCCTCTCGATCTGATCGATGGTCTCATGAGCATGCTCGAAACCGATATTATTCGGCACCTCTGCATGGATTGTTGCCATACGATGGGTTGGTCCGTAATTATGAATGATCAGGTCATGGGTACCGCAGATTCCCTCATAGCCTTCCACCATACAGGTAATCTTCTGATATACCTCTCGCTCGATTGCCTGCCCAAGGAGCGGCTCTAGCGTCTCCTTGGCGATATTGAAGCCCGCATACATGACAAAGATCGATACCAGAAGTCCTATATACCCATCGATATTCACTCCGGTGAAGGCTACGATAAGGGTAGAGATAATCGTCGACGAAGTTACGAGGACATCATTTCTTGAATCTGCGGAGGTAGCAAGCATCACGGTTGAATTAATCCGCTTACCAAGCTTACGGTTGAACAAGGACATCCAGATCTTCACCAGTACAGATAAGATCAATATTCCAACAAGAACCGGATTAAAGGTCATCTCCTCCGGATGAAGCACCTTATCCAATGCTCCCTTGAACAGCTGAAAACCTACCTGTAATACGATAAATGCTACCGCAAGGGCAGAAATATATTCAAAACGCCCGTGACCGAAGGGATGTTCCTTGTCGGCCGGTCTTTCTGCTAACTTTACACCGATAAAGCTGATAATGGAAGAAGCTGCATCAGACAGGTTGTTAAACGCATCCGCCATGACCGATATACTGTTGATCAGCATTCCGATAATCAATTTAGTTAAGAAGAGCAGTACATTGCAAGCAATCCCCACAAGGCTCGACAGGATGCCATAAGAAGTACGAACCTTCGCATTCTCCGTATTCTTATAATCCTTTATGAATAATCTTACTAATAATTCAGTCAAAGCAGAACCCCCTTCGATTAATCTTAATAATATGAAATATCCCTGCTTACTTCAGAAGCAAGACACTGTTTATGAACGTGTTCTTAACCTCACGGAAAATGCAGGAACATAAGTATTGTATCATATATGAAATGGATGTCAAGTTTTTAATCCTATCATCAATCGAGCCCATCCTACATGGTATTACATATGTCGCAAATCTATTAAAAGTATTGTATCAGCACCTAAAACTTCTTGTCTATTTCTACAATTTCGTGCATAATACATAGAATAGGATGGACCATATCCTCTATTAATAATCAAAGAAAGGCGACTCACAATGAAGAAAATCATGCATCTAAAAAACCAATATCTTCGCTATCATAGCCGTTCTCTCTTTCTGGTGGATACATTCTATAATATATTTTTTATTATGTTTCTAATTCCCTTTGCCAGCCATACACTGGAGCTGATCATGGATCTCTCGAAGGTCAGCTATATTACTCAGGAGAACGCACTTTCGCTGCTTACTACACCTCACGCACTCCTGTTGCTCACTCTCCTGCTTTTTGTAGTTCTCCTATTCCTGCAGACCAAGCTGTCATCTCTCCTATATTATTGCTACACAGAAGGCTATTCCCATCGCCCACCGCTATCCCGACTCATCTATTTCGGGTTATTCAAGACCCTATCCGAGCTTCATAAGAGCAGGATTGCAGCCTTGTTTTTCACCCTCCCCTTCTATATCTTTGTCAACCTTCCCGTCCTGATCGGGGTCACCTTTCTGGCCGATATTGAATTCACCAGTGGCGCAGACGATGAGTTGATGATGAAGGTCTTAATTATTGCTGCCTTGATCCTCTTGAGTTTTATCTCCTTCCGTGGTATCTTCGCCCTGCACTACTATATGAATGAACATATCTCCTTCTCTAAGGCACTTCAGTATTCCAAGGAGTTACTGAAGGGTAGAGGTAAACAAACCTTCCGGATCCTTCTGATTAGTCATACCTTGTTAACCCTGGGCTTCTTTGCCCTCTACTATGGCTTACTGCTCCTTACTGCCCTTGGAGCTTATTTCTTTGCAGATAAGAATCTGATTATTACCGTCTTTCTATCGACATATCCTAAGATTAATCTGTATGCCACCTTGCTTTATGGCATGATTACCTTCACCTTTCATATCAACCTGACTACATCAATGTTCAACACCTATCAGCAGGAGGCTTTGCAGGATATCCTTCCCGGCTATCCGGATTTTGAATATCGTTTCACTTATCGGACTAAGGTACATCGTTATGCCATCAATGGCTCAATCATCGTTATGCTGATTGCTGGGTTCATCAATCTCTACCTCTCAATCTATAATGATTCCTCCTACCTTACACAGGCTCTGTCCGGTATCGTCATCTCCTCACACCGTGGCAATTCTCACATCGCTCCGGAGAATACGATTCCAGCTCTGGAGAGTGCTATCATGGCCGAATCCGATTATGCGGAGATTGATATCCGACAAAATAAGGACGGTACTCTGGTCCTGCTACATGATAAGAGCCTGCGACGAACCGCCGGAATGAACGAATTCATCTGGGAACTCACCGATGAACAGTTAAATAAACTGGATGTCGGCTCCTGGTTCTCATTAGAATATCTGAATACCAGAATTCCGACTCTAGAGGAGGTTCTGATTTACTGTAAGGATCGCATAAAGCTCAATATCGAGATTAAGATTACCGGAAAGGAAAATACTCTGGAGGAGCAACTCGTCACTCTTCTGGAAGAGTATCATTATGAGGATCAATGTGTCATATCCTCCTCGAATTACAATACCCTACGTAAGGTAAAGGAACTAAATGAGGATATTCATACGGGCCTAATTCTCTCGGCGGTCTATGGTGACTTCGTCGATACAGAATATATCGATTTCTTTAGTATACGGTATAACTTCGCGAGCAAAGAATTGGTGACCAATGCTCACCGCGCCGGCAAAGAAGTTCATGTCTGGACTGTCAACACCGCCAGGGAGATGGAGCGAATGAAATCCCTGAATGTCGATGTCATCATTACTGATCACCCTGCTCTAGCGAGAGAGATTCTCTATCGGGACGATACGAACGCCTCCTTCCTCCAAATGCTTCGTAAGATGCTGAAGAACAGAACCTATTACCGACTGTCTCAGGCACTTGATTAGAGCTTATGGCTTTATAAATAAATGTTGATCATATATCAATTTTTAAAGAAGTCCGAAAGTGACTTCCCTCATGAATACATATAGTCGGAATTTGTAACATGAATATCATCTCCTGATTAATAGTTGGTAGGAAAAAAACCGCGGATTGTGACTTTTTCATCGTCACTTCCGCGGTTTTACATTGCTCATCTACTTAAGAGTTTATTACTTTCTTCTATCCGACTAACTTCTATTTCTGGTAAGGTATCGATTTATCTCTTACAATGCCAAACGATATATGTTCTCTATATCCTTCGCATTCAACTTCATAAAGCCTCCTATGGTGTCCTTATCTCCCAGACCTATGGTCTTCACCATATAAGGAATATCCTCTTCCTTTGCACCAAGCTCGCCAAAGCTGATTGGCATGCCGATAGAGGTCAGGAACTTCTTCAGTCTGTCGATTCCCTCCTTCGCTGTCTCCTCCGGATTCATATAGTTCATATGGCAGCCCCAAAGTCTCTCTGCAAGCTGTGCAAAACGCATCACATCCTGCTTCATGACATAGGTCATCCAAGCGGGGAATATTACTGCCAGTCCAGCGCCGTGAGCCACATCATACAGAGCGGAAAGCTCATGCTCGATCATATGGCTAGCCCAGTCCTGTTCACGACCAACGCCAACAAGATTATTATGAGCTACCATACCTGCCCACATGATGTTCGCTCTTGCTTCATAATTATTAGGATCGGCAATTACTCTCGGAACCTCTTTGATCATGGTCAACAGTACTGCCTCACAGAGGCGATCGGTAATCTCGACCTCCTTCGTATTGGTGAAATAACGCTCGAATACATGTGCCATGATATCAGTAGCACCTGCTGCTGTCTGGTAGGCCGGAAGCGTCTGAGTCAACTCCGGATTAAGGATGGAGAATACAGGGCGAAGATGCTCACTTCCGGAACCACGTTTCAACATCCCCTCCTCCTTCGTAATTACGGTATCACCGGAGCCTTCGCTGCCTGCTGCCGCAATTGTAAGAACAGTAGCGACCTTCAGTGCCTTAGTCACTGGCTTACCTTCATAGAAATCCCAGAAGTCTCCGTCATATACTGCCCCGGCTGCAATTGCCTTCGCTGAGTCAATCGCACTTCCGCCGCCTACGGCAAGAATAAAGTCCACGCCCTCCTCCTTACATAGTGCGATGCCTGTATATACAAGGCCGCTTCTGGGGTTCGGCTGCACCCCTCCCAACTCAACATAACTGATATTCTCCTTATCAAGAGAAGCTTTCACCCTGTCTAATAATCCAGAGCGTACAACAGATCCGCCGCCATAATGGATCAGCACTTTATTTCCTCCAAAACGACGCACATAATGACCGGCTTCCATCTCGGTATCCTTACCAAACACGAAATAAGTAGGGCTGTAAAAAGTAAAATTGTTCATATAAAATCTCCTTTCAAAAAATAAAAAATTATTGATATCTAGAAAAGGATGCAATGATCTCCCTTTCTACCTAGTTCACTTCATAAATAATCCAAATCATGACTTCTTATTCGTCTGTCTACTTTAATCATATAGGATATTTGTATAGATTACCATGTATTTTTTTCTTTCTTTTTTGTACTTCATGATAATTCGCTATATATTTCCTAGGATATCACACATATGACTAATATGAGCTTACCTATTCTATTCGATTATAGGCAGCTAAAGCTGAGATTAGAAGTCAATTAAACTGCTTCACGTGCCCTTGACAACGATTACGCAGTAGACTATATTATGGTAAAGAATGTAAATAACATATTGATAGGGAGGTATGTAATGATAACGAAACGGACTAAAATGCTTGGCTTGGCACTGTTTATTGTAATCGGTATTACACTGATGACCGGCTGCGGCTTCACATACGTAATCAATGCAACCAATCGACTTGACCGTGATGACGCTAAGGAATTTAAGGTAGAGAAAACCGAGGTAGCGCCAATTACGAATATTGACATCCAAACCAGTATAGCAGAGGTGGAGTTAATCGAAGCAGAACAGTTCTATGTAGAGATTGATTATCTCTATTGGGATGAGAAACCGGAATATTCTTTCGAGAATGGAGAACTGCATTTTGATGACAGTGATTGCTACCCAAATTCCTACTCCATCAATTTTAATCTTGATAACTACATCCGTATTTATCTTCCGAAAAACAGCAACTTGAAAAACATCAGTATTGAAGATTCCTCCGGAGATGTAAATATCACCGGTTTCATCGCAGATAAGCTTGATGTCACCGTGTCCTACGGAGATTTCACGATGAAGGAGGCCGCAGCAGCAGACGCCGATATCACCTTGTCCTCCGGCACCAGCAGAATCTCTGATTTCCAGGTAAGTGAACTGGAATATACCAATTCTTATGGAAATGCGACCTTTACCGACATCAATACCACATCCTTACGGCTGCCCGAAGGCACTATCTGGGAATTCGTCGATGTGACTATGTCAAGTGGCGATGTTGAGATAAAAGACTTAAACAGTAACTCCATCGATATCACCAATTCCTATGGTGATATCACAATGGATACCCTTACTGCGGATAATCTGGAGCTAAACTTAAGTAGCGGTGACTGTGAGATTATAAAGGGTGATGCGGTAATGATGGATATCAGTAACAGCTACGGCGATGTAACCCTCGGTTTACTGGGTGCATCAAGCGACTACTCTCTGGATTTAGATACCTCTTATGGTAAGATCCGTGTTGGTGAGAACCACTACGAGGATCATGTTAATACCCGTGGTAAGGGTGCCGGAAAGATTAAGGCCGAGTTGAGTAGCGGTGATATAACAATAGCTTTTACTAAATAACGAATATAACAGGAATGCGAAGGGAGAATGAATTTATGATTATTACAACCACACCATCCGTTGAGGGAAGACAGATTACAGATTATCTCGGTATTGTGTTCGGAGAAGTAATCTCCGGAGTAGATTTTGTAAAGGACTTTGCCGCAGGGTTGTCTAATTTTTTTGGCGGTCGTTCCGGAACCTATGAGGATGAGCTGATCAGAGCCAGAGAGCAGGCAATGCAGGAGATGGCACAGCGAGCTCATCAGATGGGTGCCGATGCTGTCGTCGGTGTAGATGTCGATTACGAGGTACTCGGCACGAATAATGGTATGCTTATGGTAACAGCCTCCGGTACTGCCGTAAGGCTAAGATAGAGCACGATATTACTTACCACGAAAAATTGCTGATAAAGAGAACCCGCCGGTTAAAATGAAACCTGGCGGGTTTTCTGATTACGACACTCCAATTTGCTCATTAAGATGCTATAATCTGTGCAACGATCATGATCATACATAAGATTGTATAAAGAATAGTACCCATATTAAGCAAATATCCGGATTTCTTCTCCATAGGTCTCTGTAAACGAAAAAGTCTTATCTTCTTCACATTCAAGATAAAGAATAGAATACCGCATAAGATACAAGTGAACATCCATCCCACAATCAGAAAGTTAAATATCACAGATTGCTTCATAGCAAGTGGTGCTATTAGCACTCCCATAGAGTTAATCAATATGTGTAAAAGGACATTATAACGTATCGAATTGGTGCGGATAGCAACATAGGCAAATATGATACCCAACGCCGTTGCGTAGAACATCTGAGCTATATTCATATGGAATAAACCAAAGGCAATAGAAGAAATAAGGATTGCCGGTATATCACCATAGCTACGCAGCTTATTCAATAACAGCTTACGGAAGATTATCTCCTCGACAATCGGTGCTGCAAAGGATACATATAGGACTCTCAGAAGCATATTACTGTCAACCATGATATCCATCAAAGGATTGAGATCCAAATAATTTCCGCCCTTTAAAATTGCGATAACAAAGGTCAGAAATACGCTGAAAAAATTCGTAATATACATTACCGCTGTACTAATAAAGAAGATCGAAATAAACTGCAAGGGCTTAAGCTTCACGACCTCACCCTTCTTCGGCTCCGGCATACGTCTAGTGAGTAGATAAAACACCGGGAGTCCGATACCGATCATAGAAAATGCAGTGAGAACCCATACATACCAATCTGTCTCACTAATCCAGGGCCAGAAGCTGTCCACTGCCATACTGACCAGCTGTTGGGATAATAAAACCGAGACACCCATTAGAAAAAGATAAAACGCTGCTTTACTAAGAGCATCCTTGGTTGGCGGTTGAGAATCTGCTCCATACGTATTATCTTCATTATTGTATTCCGCTGGATACACATTCAGAATGCGATTCTGAGGAGCCATATTCGGAGGAAAGTTATACTGTTGATACATTCCTTGTTGACTGTTATCGGTATACAGCTGATTCTGCTCCCTGTGATTTTGATTGTATTGATTGATACCCTGATCCAGGTTCCGGTTATCATTTAGATTCATTTCCGGGTTATCCTCTTGCTTCTTCTCTTGTTGATCCATGTGTCCCCCTACTTCCAGGCATCATCTGCCTCTTATTCATGATTAAGACCATACTTTAGTAATGCTATGGCATCATCCCAGCGTCCGGAGGAACTGGAGTCCATAATCGCACAAACCACCTTACGTCCGTCCTCCTCTGCAGCTGCTACCAGGCATTTACCCGCCATGGTACTTGTTCCGGTCTTGAGACCGATGGCTTTGGAATAATATTGTCCATATCCTCGTTTAACTAATTTATTCGTATTATACCAGGTAACATCCTCACCACTCGGGAATATATTACGGGAATTCCCCTTGTTTGTAACCTCTACTATAAGCTCACTCTCTGCTGCTGCCACACCAATCAGTCCCATATCATAGGCTGTGGTATATTGACCGATAGCATCATATCCATCCGGAGTCTTAAAGCAGCTGTTCTTAACTCCAAAAGTCTTCGCTTCCAGATTCATGAGACGGGTGAATTCGGTAACTGCCTCTTCCTTTGTTGCCTCTTTGTCCTGTAAGGATTTCCTGCCGACATAGGCAGCAATGGCATATGCGGCATCATTGCCGGAGGGCAGGAGCATTCCTGCCAATAAATTGCGGAATGTAAGTATCTGGCCCTGTTTCAGATAGGCAGTAGTAGAGCCAGAGCCAATCATGGTAATCTCATCTCCAATGGTTATCTCTTCCTCTTCGGTGCACCAATCCAGTGCCACCAGCGCAGTTAATAGCTTTGCTGTACTGGCAGGAAATACTGCCTGAAGTGCGTTTTTATAATAAATAATCTTCTTGGTATCAGCATCAAATAGAATGGCTGCCGCCGCATCGACGTTAAGACTCGGATTAGAGATATCAAAGGCGACCTCCAGCTCACTATCCATGATAATCTCCGGAATATAGGACATGTAGTCTACCTTCTCGCAATCAACAATCAACTCCGGAGCTTTTGCTTCGTTGACCGAGGTACTAAAGGTATCCTCTGTATTTTGTCTCTCGGCTTCGCTCCCCTGTGCGGTAACCATCGGTGTCGGAGATAGAACCGTTTGTATATTCGCTTCACCGATATCACTTGGATTTGAACTGAGCCAGGGTTCCTGCGTACCGATATCCACCGAATCACTATTGCCAGTGTCCCCTGCCTTCACCTGATTCTGCGCGTCAGTCACTGCCGTATTGCTTTCTGAGGTATCCTGCCCCACCCCATCCTTTGTAGCACCTGCTTCTTCCTGCATACCTGTATAGGAATTGCTTTCTAAGCTGATGAAATAATTAGCACCTGCATATAATCCTGCAGTTACCAGACAAGCAAATAGTAATAACCCCAGTAAACTCTTCTTGTTCATTGCCTTCTCCTTCATGCTTTGTACAAATATTTCCTATTAATTCAGTCAAAGAGGGACGTTACTAATTTATGCGAAGGTAAAACGAAGTAGGGCTGTTGCAAAATTGATAAACGTAAGTACAATTCATTATACAACAGCCCACGAACGCACCCTCGATAACCGGAGAGTTCGCATAGCATACTTCTTCCGGTCTCAATATTATCGTCTCCTTGATTTACACGACCCTAGGAAGCTCGCATAGCGTGCTTCCTAGGGTTATTCTTCCTTAATTTTATTATTTGTATACGAAGAATGCAACAACTTTTGGTAATAACTATTCGATATCTATCCGAACACTTCCGACACCGCCATCTACCTCGATGGAATTATCTGCAAAGCGGTTGGTATGGTTGAGCTCCTTAAGCTTCTTGCCATTGACACGGACTGAGCCTACTCCTGACTCAATATCCAGGTCATAATCATCAATATCGCCGGTGAGCTCCAGCTCTACTTCCCCCACACCACAGTCAAAGCTATTCTCTTCAAGAAGAACTCCGCTGATATATACATTTCCTACACCACAGTTAAACTTGGTATCCTTAAAGGTTACATTGCCAAGTCTGATCGAGCCGACTCCACCTTCTACCTTAACCTTATCTGCTACTAGATTTCTACCATTGATATTCCCTGCGCCGGCAGAGATGTAAAGATATTCGGTGGAGAAATCCTCAAGATTAACTGCACCGGCGCCGGTCTCAATTCTAACTTCCTCTGCTACGAAATCTGCCGGGACAAAGATTGTAACCTTTGAGTTCGGGCTGTTAAATCCGTTTAATTTGAAGCCCCAGGCCTCGAAGCCAGATTCATTATCACTTACTGTTAGTGTTCCGTCGCTGTCAACCTCTGCCTTGAAGCCTTCAAATACATCAATGCCTTCTACACGGAAGGAATCACCCACTTCGATCCCTAAAGTCCCGGTAGAATTATCAATGTCCAGGCCGGTAACCCCGGTAAAGGTCTTATCAAAATCAACGGTCTTATAATCATTATTATTTGGCCGAAATCGCGAGCCTGATGCAAAGGTCACTACTCCATATACCACATTGACTATGAAGGAAATGATACCGATAGCAAGCAGGATTGCAAAGGCAATCGCACAATACTTAATCACTCTTTGGATGCTGTTCATTTAATATCGATACCTCCAAACATACAGGTGGAATTCAGATATATGGTCGGTGCAGAGGGATCTGTGGTCTGTGTATACTTATTGCTTACACCTCCAAATATCGGAACATTGCTGGTCTTTACCTTCACTCCATTCGGCAGATAGATATCTATTCCACCAAAGATTGCGGAGGCATTGATCTCTACATCACCGGCTATCTGAGCATCTCTTAAATCTAATACAATCGCACCGAAGGCAGCACTTAGGCTGGTACCGTAGAAAGGCTCGGTGACATGGATATGGTTACTGGAAAATACAGCACTGTATTCTCCCTTGTTGGCATTCGAATAATTAGTTCCGCTTGTGCTTTGACTAAAGCCATTGCTTTGGCCGGCATTGTAGGTATACTCCTCATAATTAATTTTCTTACGAAATGCCCCCTGAAACATAATTCGAATACCGATGAACACAAGAATTACCGGTACAATTAGCTGCCAGATGTTAAAATTAAAATCAATCTGGTAATTCATCAATAATAATACACCAATAATAAAGCCAATGGTGGAACCGGTGGAAAACCCTGTCTGAAGCATACTGATAAAGCAGGGTACGATGATTAATAATGTCCACCATCCGTCAAAGAATAGATGGAAATCCCAGATGTTCATTACATTACCGGCGATTCCTACACCGATCAGAATAAAAAATAACCCCCATAAGACATTTGATAATTTGTTTCTCATTTTTAATTCCTCCCAATCATTAGGATTAATGGATATATTTGGTTGAGTTTATGCAACCATCATACTTCATATAACGAGGAACTTCAATAAAAAACTTCAATCTCTAATTATTTTAATCATTTTCTAACCCATTGTTTTATTTCTTGTATTCTGCAGAATAATAATATTTTAAGGTACTCGTATTAAATACGTTGTAGACTTGATTCACCCGGATAAACGGCTCTCTCACCTGCTCCAGGAAATTCATCAGCATATGCTCAATTTCGGAGTAACTAACCTCATTATATGTAATACTATATTCGCCTCCCGCTCCGTTATTCCTCCAAGGCATCAGCTGGATTGGTCGGGCAACATTCTTAAAGGTATTATCCCGGATAACCGGATGAATGAGACCACTAGCCAGGATTGCCCGTTTTGTACCACTGCCTTCCTTCACATTAGTGATGGTATTGCCTGTGATGATCGGTGTCCTCCAGTTGATTATCCTGATTGCATCGGATTTCGTATTCTCGATGGTGTTATTCAGGATCTGAACATTCTCGTGATATTTGCCTTCACTGTATTTATGGGTTCCTATGGCTCGTTCCAGATTACTAAAGCGATTATTGCGAATGATGACCTCCAGGTTCGGTGTCTGATCATAACTGGTCCAGGCAACATGAATGCCACCCGTGCTGCGATCAGGAGTGTCCAGATTAATTGCCTCCTTGCTTCCGCTCCTAGAGGGCTTGTGTCCAGAAAAGGTATTATTTTCGATGATTACGTCCCTCGAAGCATCCAATTCGATAAAATGCCCACTCTGCATGTTGCGAAAGGTAATCCCGCTGACGCATATCTCACTGTTATGTGCGAAGATAATGCCAATTGCTCCGCTCACATAATTCAAGTCAATGGTAGCATTGCCCTCTCCCAGTAATCGAATACCGCTCTCTCCGTCATAAGCAGAGTAAGCACCGGAGATTTTAGCCTTGGAAGGTGCCACTAACTGGAAGAGGGAGAAGGAGCTCTTCATTGACTCTGTTCCGGTATCCTCCGTCTTACGTATTACAACACCATCCTTCAGAATGATAGTAATATTTGAAGCAACATATAGAGCATTGCATATCTCATAGGTTCCGGCACTCAAGATAAGAGTCCCTCCCCCCTGCTTCTCCAGAAGCTCCAGATAAGAACGAAGCATATAATATTGCTTCGTCCTATTATTATAGGTCTTCCACTTCTGATACTGCTTATCTACCGGATCGAAAGTATTCTTAACCGTATAGGATACATTACTTTCCGCAGCAGCCAGAACCTTTATTTCCATCCCTTTGATGCCAGACAATAAACAGACAAATAGCAGAAGGCATACGGTAATGATAGGCTTCCTCTTCTTGACCCTGTGGGGTATTAATCTCATAATAGCTTTTTTATTATTTCCTCCAAAAATGTACAACAAAATTCTGTTCCTCCTAATACTTTATCCGATGCTAACTCAAAAAAATGCTTCTGTGATTTTTAACAAATTTATTAAAAGGGGTTGTAATTGCTCATAAAATTCAGTAAACTTTAATATGTCGGAACACCACTCCGTCTGATTCCTGTCCACAGACATAGAAAGCTACGAGGTGATTTTTTGAGCAATCCATTACTTACTAAACTTAGGGAAGCATTAGTATCTGTGCTTCCTATCACTGCAATCGTTCTCATCTTAAACTTTACGATTGCTTCCCTACCACTCTATATCATAGCTCTATTTCTTATCGGTTCCCTGTTGCTTATCTTTGGTATGGCCTTATTTACTCTTGGTGCTGACATATCAATGATGGTACTGGGCGAGAAGATCGGTGCCCATCTAACCCGCTCGCGTAAACTCAAATTAATCGTTATTATCACCTTTATTATCGGTGTATTTATTACGATTGCTGAGCCGGACCTAAAGGTTTTAGCCAAGCAGACACCTGCTGTCCCAGATACGCTTTTGATAATAGCTGTTGCTATAGGGGTGGGTATTTTTCTGGTAATATCCTTCTTAAGAATTTTATATCAGATTAAGTTTTCTTACCTATTGATTGGCCTCTATACAATCGTATTTGTATTGGCCATCTTCACCCATGAGAATTTTCTAGCCGTTGCCTTTGATTCCGGAGGTGTTACTACCGGCCCCATTACAGTACCCTTTATTATGGCCCTCGGTATCGGTCTTGCTTCCGTTCGCAGTGATAAAACAGCCGAAGAGGACAGTTTTGGTCTGGTAGCTTTATGCTCGGTCGGACCGATCATGACCGTATTAATCCTTGGAACCTTCTTCGATTCTTCCTCCGGTAATTATTCCTCCGTCTCGACTCCTGAGGTAAACAGTCTGTCTGAGGCTCTATTGGCATTCTTACATGCTCTTCCGGAATATAGCAAAGAAGTATTGGTGGCATTACTGCCTATCATTGCCATCTTTCTCCTGTTCCAGGTGTTTGCACTGCACATTACAAAGCGCACCCTGTTAAGACTGACTTCCGGTATTGTCTATACCTTCCTGGGACTTGTACTGTTCTTAACCGGCGTAAATGTTGGCTTTATGCCTGTAGGCTACCTTCTGGGTATGAAACTGGTGGAGCATTCCTTTGATTCACTGCTCATTCCTCTTGGAATGATTATCGGCTACTTTATTGTGGCTGCCGAGCCGGCAGTTCACGTACTGAAGGAGCAGGTAGAGAATATAACCGACGGTAACATTACCGGTAAATCAATGGGTCTCAGTCTTTCCATCGGTGTTGCTATCTCAGTTGGTCTTGCTATGCTTCGTGTTCTGACCGGTATCTCTATCTGGTACCTGATTCTTCCGGGTTACGCAATTGCCTTAATTCTAACCTTTTTTTCGCCCTCTTTATTCACATCAATTGCGTTTGATTCTGGTGGTGTTGCCTCCGGACCAATGACAGCAACCTTCCTTCTCCCCTTTGCCATGGGAGCAACGACGGCAATCGGGGGCAATGTTCAGACGGATGCCTTTGGCATCGTCGCCATGGTAGCTATGACTCCATTGATTACCATTCAATGCCTTGGTATCATATATCGTATTAAATCACGAAATCTTGTCAAAGAAGAGGCAATTCCACTTGAGGAAGATTATATTATAGAGTATAATCACAGCAGTATATCCGATTTTCCAAATCAACTTGTACAGGAGGATAATTATGATCGCCCAGCCGATGAATTGTAATATGTTGGTTTTGGTAACCATCATTGATTACAGCCATATAGAAATAGCTGAAGAATATTATAAACATTATGGCATTCCCATCAATATCCTTACCCACGGGTATGGCGCAGCAAAACCGGAGCTATACAATATGTTAGGCTTCGGAGAGCATAAAAAAGCCATATTCCTAAGCCTTATCACAGAGAATATGGCACATAAGCTTCTTGAGAAGCTCTCTGCTGATTTTCATCTGGCATCACCAGGTAAGGGCATTGCATTCACCCTGCCTATTAATGGTATCAGCAATATCTTAAATCAGTTATATATGAGTTCCGAAAGGAACATGCAGATAGAAAGCGAGGATAAGTTTATGTCTCAGATAGAAGAACACAATCTCATACTCACAATTGTTAATCATGGTTACTACGACCAGATTATCGAGGCAGTCAGAGCAGCCGGTGCAAAAGGCGGAACCCTTCTCCATGGAAGAGGTGTGGCAAATGAAGAAACAGCCAAATTTCTTGGTATCACCATTCAACCGGAGAAGGATGTGCTTCTTATCATCGTTTCAAATAAAATTAAACAACAGGTTATGGAAAGTATCAATAAGGCAGCCGGTATTGCAACAAACGGTCAAGGTAGCTGTATCTCATTGCCGATCAACTCTGCGCTCGGTCTGTTGGCAGATTGACCAGGAAACATAAATCCTAGCATAACCTATGTTCTTTGTACCTCTGCTCGCAATAGATCAAAAACATTATAGATATCCAGTATACCATAGCCCCAATCCCGGTTGGGATAGGTCTGAGTCGGACTTCGACTGGCTCCACGGATTAATAATTTTTTAACTCCCATTGAATCAATACCAGGGTCATTGTTACGGACAATTCCCCATTCCAGTAAGATTGCTGTAACTCCAGTGGTGTGGGCGGCTGCGGCACCGGTTCCTGAGATCTCAGTGAACCCATGCTGCAGAGTCGGTGCCTGAATATTGACCCCTGGTGCAGCTAAGTCAGGCTTTATTTCATTGATTCTGGTGTAGCCTCTGCTTGCTCGTTGATACAGATTTTTATTGGTCGGATTATAGGCTGTCGCTGTAATCGGTATAAGACCGTTTCCCGGAGAAGTAATGGTTGTATATGGATCCGATTGTAAAAAAAATGTACTCTCTGAAATAAATTCATTCATGGGTAGCCAGATATTGAAGCTGCCCTCCAGGTCACCTCTGGTATAGACCTGAAATCGCCAGATTCCTGGGGAGGGCGCAACAAAACGCATAAATATCAATTGGTCTCCAGTCTGTGCTTCAATCAACTGATAATCCACATAAATTCTTGTTCTTTCAAAAACGAAATTGATCTCCCGATTTACCCTGAGACCTTCCGCTATTCTGGGAATATATTCTCCAGCCGGAGACAGAATATCAATGGAATAGGTATTTGGCGCTGCTCCCCATAACTCCATCGTAAAGCCCGGTTCATTCTCCCCGACATTCAACTCAGCCGTACTATAACCGATCTGATTATCCACTCTGCTAAAGTAGTGCCGGCGCATATTTCCTTCATTTCCTGCGGCAATACTGATAGCCACACCGGGAAAGTCTCCTTGGACGGATAACAGTGCACTTAAAGCGTCCCTTCCGTCATGGGACCCCTGGGAGGATCCAATTCCAATACAGATGGCAACCGGGCGTTGTAATCTCCTAGCAAACTCAATAATGTATTGCGATGCCCACATAATATCATTCTCCTGATATGCCGGTACACCCTCAGGTAAGATATAAAACTCTCTGAGAGGCTGCTTCACCTGTTTTAGTTTTACTATGACCAATTCCGAATCAGGTACGACACCGCTAAAATTACTATCCTCTATCTCAGAGCCGGCCGCAATACCTGCAAGCATAGTGCCGTGGCCAATCTCATCTACACTAGGGACGATGGAGTAGGGGTCTGTGTTATTCAATGCCTGATTAATGTCACTGGCAAAATACTCGGTTCCATAATTGAAGTTCTCCGGAAATCGTTCACTCTCTATGGTTTGATCCCAGATTGCAGCTATCCTTGTTGTTCCGTCGTTGCGCAAAAACACCGGATTCGTATAATCAATTCCAGTATCGATCAATCCAACCAATACACCGGATCCCCTTAGATTAAATGCAGGAATACGACGCAACCTAGTGATACCTGAGGCCGCCAAGCTTATCTCACTGTTCAAACCATAGCAGGCAGGGAGGACAGAATAACCAAATTGACTAATAGTACGCCCAGACAGCTGAGAAACCGGAACATAAACGATCGCAAAACGAGGATTCATGATATGAACAACCGCATCGGTAAATTGCTCAAAACGCCTAGGATTCTGGTTATACTCGATGATAAAATCTGTATACTCAATACTTACAATTCGTTGTCTTTCTTCTGCTGTCATCCGAATTACACCTCCAACTCGCACTACGAGTATTCATTCAACAGATATTCACTGAATAAAGATATGCTATCCAAAAACTACATAGGTGTCAAAACGGCTCTCAATGAATCAAATACTTCATATACATCCAATATCCCATAACCCCAGTCCCGATTCGGGTACTGTATATCTAATTCACGCCGCGCACCGCGAATCATGAATATCTTCATATCCAATGTGTTGAGATTGGGTTGGTTACCACGGACGATTGCCCACTCCAGTAACATCGCTGCCACTCCTGTGGTATGTGCAGCACTGGCACTGGTTCCGGTAACAGTAGCAAACCCTTGTTCCGGCGTTGGTGCCAGAATATTAACACCCGGAGCTGCAATCTCAGGCTTAATCACACCGGTTCTTGAATATCCACGACTGGCATTCAGATAGAGACTGCCATCTTCTGTATTATATGCAGTAACTGTTATTGGTACACTGGCATTTCCCAAGGACAATATTGTTGTGTATGGATCAGAGCGAATAAAATAGGTATTGTCCGAGATAAAGTTCGCCATTGGGAGCCAGGCATTAAAACCCGTCGCCAAGTCTCCTCTCCCATACACCCCAAACCGCCATATTCCGGTACTCGGATTTCTTAGGCGTATCAAAATCAGCTGATCCCCGCTTTGTGATTCGATAATCTGATAGTTCACAGAGATCTCAGTTTGTTCATATATAAAGGATATATCTCTGTATTCATCCAAACGGGGGATGATCTGAGGTACATATTC
This sequence comes from Bacillota bacterium, assembly GCA_023411215.1. Classification (GTDB taxonomy): domain Bacteria; phylum Bacillota; class Clostridia; order Lachnospirales; family Lachnospiraceae; genus Mobilitalea. Next base: position 84,608 of record JAEYOY010000032.1, read on the forward strand.
CCCTGAAGGGGTCAGAATATCAATCCCGTATAATCCCGGAGAATTCCCCCATATCTCCATGGAGAACCCCGGTTCATTCTCTCCCACAAAGAGCTCTACGGTATCCATTCCTGTATTCGGATCAATCGTTCCCCTGAAATGTCTTCTACCATTCCCTTCATTGCCGGCAGCCACAATAAAACCATAACCAATATTTTCAGCCACAAGAGACACATAACTGCTCAAGGTACCTCGCCCATCATGTGCTCCTTGAGAGGTTCCCAAGGCAAGGCATATCGCCATAGGACGATTCAGTTTGATCGCTACCCTTATGATATAATCAACAGCAAATAGAATATCATTCTCCTGATAACAGGGAACGTCCTCAGGAACAATGAAGAACTGACGAAGATATCTCTTCGCTTGCTTGAGTTTTACAACAACCAGTTCTGCATCCGGAGCAACACCGAAGAAGCCACTTTCAGGGACTTCATTCCCGGCTGCAATCCCTGCTATCATAGTTCCATGTCCGATTTCATCAGTAGTCTGGACGATGGATAACGGATCCTCACTTAGCAGTGCTTCATCAATCTGTTCTCTGGTGTATTCCGTTCCATAAAAAATGTTTTCAGGAAAGTTACCACTGGTTATAGTCTGATCCCATATAGCAGCTATTCTTGTCGTACCATCTGCTTTTCTAAAAATCGGATTACGATAATCTATTCCAGAATCAATAATACCTATCAGTACCCCCTGGCCCCGAAGATTAAAGTTCGATATATTACGCAGGCGAATAATACCGGATGCCTCAAGACTTGACTCGCTGATCAATCCGAAAAGGGATGGAAATGCTGAGTACCCCAGCTGAACTATCGTAGATCCGGTTATCTCCGAGACTGGGACATGGACCACTGCATAAAGGTAATTAATGATATTTATTGTTGCATTTTGAAACTGGTTCAAAATGCTCTGATCCCCGCTATAGTTAATCAAAAGATCTGCATAATCCTCACTAATGATTCTCTCAATATCCTGAGTTGTCATATCTTCCACCTCACTTCTATCTGGCTTTCTGGTGTGCGGATAAGCTTAAGACTGCATCCTATTACGTTAAAGCTGGAGAATCTTAAAATATATCTTCACTTTATTATTATATAGACTTATCAGAGATTATATTATCTCAATTTGTAATCATACGGCTAACTTTCAATGACACAAAAAAAGAGCAATTGCATTTTGAAATACTCCTTAAGGGGTATAACGGGTGCAATTACTCTTTGAAAATATATTTTTAATCGATTTATGCTAACTTAGATTTAGCAACCTCAGCTAAAGCAGTGAAGCCTGCTGCATCATTGATTGCCATATCTGCAAGCATTTTTCTATTGATTTCAACGTTAGCTACCTTTAAACCGTGCATTAACTTGCTGTAGGATATACCGTTCATTCTTGCAGCTGCATTAATTCTTGCGATCCATAACTGTCTGAACTGTCTCTTTCTTTCTTTTCTACCAGCGAAAGAAGAGGTTAAAGCTCTCATTACTGACTGCTTTGCTACTCTATACTGCTTGGATCTAGCACCTCTGTAACCTTTTGCTAGTTTCAATACTTTATTATGTCTTTTTCTAGCGTTCAATCCGCCTTTAATTCTTGCCATGTTCTATTCCTCCTTATCACCTATCCTTAAAGATATGGTAAGATTTTCTTCATGTTCTTAACAGAAAAACGTTAAAATACTATATTTAAACAGTATTTCGGATGGGGCAGTATCTTGATCCTGCATCCTCCGGCTGTATTAATTATTAAGGAGGAAATATCATGCCCAAGTTAAAATCAAGCAAAGCAGCAGCAAAGCGCTTCTCTATCA